>NZ_JACTVI010000140.1 GCF_014495685.1 Streptomyces sp. TRM68367
TCGCCGGTGAGGCGGGCGAGTTCGGCCATCTCGGGGCAGGCTTTGGTGAGTTCCCGCAGGAGTGCGGTGTCCTTGTCGCGCAGGTTCTTGGGGCGGGTGAGCAGGAGCCGGGCGAAGCGCTGCGGGGTGGTGACCGGCTTGTCGCCCTCGGCGCGGCCCTGGGTGATGTAGCGGTAGAGCAGGTTGAGGCTGCCGGTGTATCCCAGCTCCTTGATCTCCCGGAAGAGTTGGAGGACGGGGACGGCCGGGTCTTGCGCGCGGCGGGTGCGCAGGTGGTCGCGGTAGGGGTCGACGAGCGTGGGCTTGTAGCGGGGTGCGCGGCGCTCTGCGGTGGGCTCCTTCATGCGGGCGTACCGCTTGACGGTGTTCAGGGCGACATCGAGGCGGCGGGCGCATTCGAGGAGGCCGACGCCTTGGTCGAGCAGATGGTGAACCCGCTGCCAGCGCTCGCGGGTGGTCTGCTCGCGTACGCCCCCGGGCCGGGCGGGGTTCACGGCGGTGGCCCAGCAGGCGGCGTGGGAGCGGACCTCGGCCAGGGCCTTGCCGCACAGGCTGCTCCACAGGTGCCACCTGTCGCTGACCTGCACCGCTTCGGGGAGGGCCTGACGGATCGCCTCGCCGTAGGAGCCGGAGCCGTGGCCAGGCGGTTGGTGCGGAGCTGGTAGCGCTCCACGACACTGGGAACCTGCTCGCGGAACGTCTGCCGCGGACAGCCGAGCACCGGGCAGACCAGGCGCTGGACCCGCACCGACGCCACGACCCGCCGTCCGTCCACTGGCACGTCCGCGACCACCCGCCCGTGGAAGCCATGCACCCGCCCCGTCGGCTGCCCGCAACCCGGGCACGGCACCGGATCGTCCCGGATCCGAGCCCGACACCGGATCGTCCCGGATCCGAGCCCGACACCCGGATGACCTCGCCCTCGTCCGTCACACCCTCGATGACGAGGGCCGACAGTCCGCTGCTATATACGGTCGGTCCGCCACAGGTTCGGTGTCCATGGGCGGTCGGTTCACGGGCGCTGGACAGATTGGCTCGCTGTGAGCCGGAATCGGGTGCGTCTTCGCAATCGTCGGGGAGCCGGCCGAGTGAGAGGCGGCGGAAGTCGCCGTGAGATTGCAGATGGGCGTGGTGCGTGGCTGCCAGAGTCCGGTGGAGTAGGTCAGGTGCTGCCCAGGGCCTGGGTGAAGTCTGATCCATTGGCCTCCCATCGGTCGACGTCGAGGCTGATCGGCTGTGCCGTTGGCACAGTCAATGGGACGACAGTTGAGCCATTGGGTCCCGAGGTGGTTATCTTTGTCCTATCCATGTACTTCGGCGCCGCGTAGCGCCGGACGGCGACGAGGCCGGGTCCGGACCGCGGTGCCTTCGTCGTGCCTGCTCGTTGTCCGCCACCCGGGATGACCGTGGGCAGGGCGCATACCACCGCGAGGGGGCGGCGCACCGCCGTGAAGAGGACGTTCGTGGCTCCGGACCCGGGGCGCTTGAGGCTGGGGAACGCGACCCGCGCTGTCGTCGGTGTCGCTGCCGCCGTCGCCGTTTCCGAACTCTGCGGGCTATCGCTCACCGCATCGATCACCGGAGGGCTCGCGGCACTGCTCGCCCTCTTCACGGTCACCGATGCGACCGTCCGTGACCAGCGGATCACCACCGCCCTGCTTCCGATCGCCGGCTTCCCCGTTCTGGCGCTTGCCACCACACTGCACGGCATCACCCCGGCCCGTGACGCCGCGTTCCTGGCCGTCGTCTTCTGTGGGGCCTATGCCCGCCGCTGGGGCCCGCGAGGCCACGCGCTCGGGATCTTCGCGTTCATGAACTTCTTCATCGCGCAGTTCCTGCACGCGGTTCCCGCTCAGCTGCCCGAGCTGTACACCGCCGTGGGCCTTGCCCTCTCCGTGGCCGGCGCCACGCGCTTCGTGCTCTGGCCCATCGAGCGTCACACCCCACCTGCGGCAGCCCCGCCGGCCCTGCCCGGCATCGGATTGGCGCGGCCCACCACCCGGCAAGCCTTCCAGGCCACTGCCGCCTCGACTCTCGCGCTTCTGGTCGGGCAGCTGCTCTCCGAAGAGCGCTGGTACTGGGCCGTCGGTACTGTCTGGTGGATCTTCGTCAACACGGCTTCTCGCGGCGAAACCCTGATCCGCGGTTTCCGCCGGGTCGTCGGAACTGTGATCGGTATCGCCGTCGGTCTGCTCGTCGCCATCCCGCTGCATGGCGCGCCCGCGCCGACGGCCGCCCTGGTTGCCGTCTGTGTCTTCGGCATCTTCTACACCGCCGCCGTCTCGTATTCCTGGATGATGCTGGCAGTGACGGTTATGGTCAGCTTGCTATACGGCCTGCTGGGCGTGCTGGACCCCGGCCTGCTCGGGCTCCGTCTTGCAGAGACCGGTGTGGGCGCGCTGTGTGCCGCGCTGGCCGTGGCCCTCGTCCTGCCGGTCACCACGCACGCCACGACCGATGCCTGGATCCAGCGGGCACTGCACTGCGTCCACGCGACCACCGCCGAAGCGACCGCTCGCCTCGCTGGAGACCCGAAGGGAGACCCGGCCCCGCACGCTGCCGAACTGGCATTGCTGCTCGGCCGGGTACGGATGGCACTTGCCCCGTTGATGCACCCTTTGACTCCCTTCCGTGCTCGGAAAGCCCGTGCCCGCCGGGTCATTGAGCTGCTCGACGACTGCGCTCGCGAAGTGCGGGGTCTGGTGTCCGTTGCCGGCGATCCTGTCGCGTCGCACGACGCCCGTCTGGCCGCTGCCTGCTGGCGCGTGGAGACCGCGGTCGAGGCGCTCACCGGCGGCCGGGACGTCCCGGCTCACGCGGACGGCCCGTCGGCGACGGAACCCGCACTGGCCCATCTGCACGGCCTGGAACGGGCCCTGACGGAACTCGCGATGCCGCTGCGGACATCGCCGCGGTCGCCGTTGGTGGGGACTTCCTGAGAAGGCGCGCCGACGCACACTTGGTCTAGACCTTCCGTGATCGACTGCTACCGTCACCCCGGACGGCACACGACGAGAGGGGCCAGCGGTGGCAGACAGCGGCAGGCGGCAGCGGCGGGCGTTCATCGGGTCGTTCACGGCGGCCGGCGGCCCAGGCATCGTGACGGCGGCCGTCGCCCCGGACAGCGGCGCGCTGACCGTCCTGAGCAGCGTGGACGCCGTACCCGACCCCGCGTACCTGGCCCTGTCGCCCGACGGGGACACGCTCTACTCGGTCAGTGAGACGGCCGACGGCGCGGTGGCCGCGTATCGCGTCACCGGGGACACGCCGGAGCCGGCCGGCCCGCTGGTGCCGGTCGGCGGGGACGGGCCGACCCATCTCAGCGTGTTCGCCGGACACGTCCTGACCGCCAACTACGGCTCCGGCAGCGTCACCGCCGTCCCCGTCCGCCCCGACGGCACGCTCGCCCGGTCCGCGTCCGGCGTCCTCCAGCACACCGGCTCCGGCCCGCACAGCCCGCGCCAGCAGGGGCCGCACGCGCACCAGGTGCAGCCCGACCCGAGCGGCCGGTGGGCGGTCAGCGTCGACCTCGGCACGGACTCGGTGCGGGTGTGCATGCTGGCCGACGGCGTCCCGGGGCTGCACCAGGAGATCGCGCTGCGGCCCGGCTCGGGGCCCCGCCACCTGGTCTTCCACCCGGACGGCCAGGGGGCTTACGTCCTCAACGAACTGACGCCCACCGTCACCGTCTGCCGTTGGGACGGTGCCGACGGCTCGCTCAAGCCGCTGGCCGAGACGCCGGTCCTGCCCGCCGCGCCGGCCGGGGACGCCTACCCGTCGGGCATCGCCGCCTCGCCCGACGGCCGCTTCGTGTGGACCGCCACGCGCGGCGAGGACGTGCTCTCCGTGTTCGCCGTCGAGGGCGAGGCCCTGCGGCTGGTCACGACGGTGCCCTGCGGCGGCCACTGGCCCCGGGCGCTCGCCGAGGCGGGCGGCTTCCTCTACGTGGCGAACGAGCGCTCCGGCGACGTGACCTGGTTCGCCGTCGACCCGCACACCGGCGTGCCCCGGCGCGGCGGCTCGGTCAGGGTGCCTGCGGCGTCCTGCGTGATCCTCGGCTGAGCCGGACCTCCGCCCGGCACGACGAAGGGCCCGCTCCCGTCCCGGAGCGGGCCCTTTCGGTCGTACGGCTGCGTCCGCCGTGCGCGCGTCAGCGCACCGGCATGCCCTGCGGCTGCTGCGGGGTGATCCCCAGCGCGGTCGTGTACTTGGCCAGGGCCAGCTTGCCGATCGCCGGGTACGGGCCGAGCGCCTCGGCGGCCGAGCAGCCCGCCTCCTTGGCGGCCTCCTCGATCAGCGCCTGGTCGATCTCCGGCCCGATCAGGTACGGCGCGAGCGCCAGCTGCTGCGAGCCCGAGTTCCGCAGCTGGTCGGCCACGGACGAGATCGAGCCCTCCTGGTCCAGGGCCGCCGCCATCACCGGCACGGCGAGGCGCGCGGCGAGCAGCATGCCGGTGATCCCGGCCGCCTGCACCGCCTCGTCACCGCCGACGGACGCCAGGATGATGCCGTCCGCCGCGGTCGCCACGGTGAACAGGCGGGCGCGGTCGGCGCGGGCCAGACCGGCCTCGGACAGTCGCACGTGCAGCGCCTCGGCGAGCAGCGGGTGCGGGCCCAGTACATCGGTCAGGTCGGCCGCGACCCGGCTGTCCATCACGGCCTGGCGGATGACGCGCATCAGCGCGCTGTCCGGGCCGGCGAGCAGCGGCACGACGACGGCCACGGGACCGTCGGGCTCCTTCACCTCCACACCGGCCGCGCGCGCCTGCTCGTAACGGGCCGCGCGCTCCTCGGCGGCGTGCACCAGCACCGACTGGAGCGTCGGATACTCCGAGAGTTCGGCGTCGTCCCCGTCGAGGTACCCGATCCGGGCATCGAGGCCGGGCAGCTCGGAGCGGGCGATGCTCACGACCTCCTCGACCAGGCTGCGCGTGGTGCTGCTCGGCGGGCCCGGCACCGCGAGGACGAGCGCGGGCGCGCCATCGGGAGCCGCCAGCGGCTCGGGACGGCGGTGCCGTCCGGGCTGGCGGGGGCGCGGCATTCGTACTGGCAGGCCGGACGCGGGCCCAGTGGGGGAACTCATGGCGCCGCATGTTACTGGCTTCTTGGGCTCCCCTGTTCGGGGAGGGTGCAGGTGAGCGGTATCCGTCCGGATATGTCTGTTGAGTTACGCGCGGATCGGAAGTGATCGTCACCTTTTCTGCACAGTCGAGGCGGCTTGTGACTGGTATCAGGCGCGCGCCCGGCCGCCCGCGACCACTTCCGTGGTCGTCACGCTCAGCAGCCTTTCGTCACTCGGCAGAGTGAGCGCACCGGCCGCCAGACCGGCCGCGATGCGGACCGAGCCGTGCAGCGGATCGCCCTCGGCGGGCACCCGCCGAACGTGCGGCAGCCGCTTGGCCACCTCCTCCTCCAGCGGTACGAGCAGCGGGTCCCCCAGCCCGAACAGGCCGCCGGTGAAGGCGACCGCGGGCTCGCCCGTGGCCGGGCACACGGCGGCGGCGGAGTCGGCCATGTGCGCGGCGGCGGCACGCAGGATGCCGGCGGCGACCGGGTCGCCGTCCGCGCAGGCGGCCACCCGCGGCGCGAAGGAGGCGAGCACGGCGGGCCGGTCCGCGCGGGGGTACACGGCACCGGGCAGGCCCGCCGCCGGCCCGAACATCTCCTCGGCGCAGGCCAGTAGCCGTGCGGAGCCGCCCTCCCGCCCGTCGTGGGCGCGCAGCGCGGCCTCCAGACCGGCCTGCCCGATCCAGGCACCGCCGCCGCAGTCGCCGAGCAGATGACCCCAGCCGTCCGCGCGACGCCAGCCGGTCAGATCCGTGCCCACCGCGATCAGACCCGTACCGGCGGCGATCACCGCGCCCGGCCGCGCCCCGAGCGCGCCCGCATAGGCGGTGACGGCGTCGGCGGCCAGCGCAACCGTCCGCACGCCCAGCTCGCGGGCCAGCGCGCCGGGCAGTTCGGCGCTCAGGGCATCGCCCAGCGAGGCCATCCCCGCCGCCCCGACGGCGACCGTGTCGAGCCGCGCCACCCCGGCCTCGGCGGTCAGCGCCCGTGCCATCGGCACCAGTTGCTCCAGCAGATGCCCGGGGTCGAGGCCGCGCTCTCCGGTGCGCACGGGCTCGCGTGACTCCCGCCGGGCCGCCGCGCCACGATCCGCCGACCCGGCCACGACCCGCAGACCGGAGCCTCCCGAGTCGACGGCGAGGTAGCCCGCGGAGCCGGTCACGGCAGGCGCCAGTCCACCGGTTGGCCGCCCTGCTGCATCAGCAGGTCGTTGGCGCGGCTGAACGGGCGCGACCCGAAGAAGCCGCGGTCGGCGGACATGGGGGATGGGTGGGCGGATTCCACCGAGGGCAGGCTGCCCAGCAGCGGGCGCAGGTTCCGGGCGTCACGGCCCCACAGGATGGAGACGAGAGGCTTGCCGCGCCCCGCCAGGGCCCGGATGGCCTGCTCGGTGACCTCCTCCCAGCCCTTGCCCCGATGAGCGGCGGGGCTGCGCGGGGCGGTGGTGAGCGCCCTGTTGAGCAGCAGCACGCCCTGCTGCGTCCACGGTGTCAGGTCACCGTTGGACGGCTGGGGCAGCCCCAGGTCCGTGTTCAGCTCCCGGAAGATGTTGATGAGGCTGCCCGGCAGCGGACGCACGTCCGGCGCGACCGAGAAGGACAGCCCCACCGCATGTCCCGGGGTCGGGTACGGATCCTGTCCGACGATCAGGACGCGGACGTCGTCGAAGGGTTGCTGGAAGGCCCGCAGGACGTTCGGCCCGGCCGGCAGATAGGTGCGTCCCGCGGTGATCTCCGCGCGCAGGAAGTCCCCCATCGCGGCGATCCGGTCGGCCACCGGTTCCAGAGCCTTCGCCCAGCCCGCTTCGACGATTTCATGCAAGGGTCGTGATGCCACGGGCGTCACCCTACTGCCGTAACGGCAGCGGCCGACAACCGGTGGCCAAGGCCCTGACGCAACGGGAGGCCAAGGCCCCGGCGCAATCCACGGCCGGGACCTGACGCACCCTCACCCGCCCCTCATCCGACGACAGCCGCCCGCACGCACAGCACGTCCGGCAGGTGCGAGGCGAGCAGCTGCCAGCTGTCGCCGTCGTCGGCCGAGGCGTACACCTCGCCGTTGCGGTTGCCGAAGTACACGCCCGCCGGGTCCGCGTCGTCCGTGCTCATCGCGTCCCGCAGCACCGTGCCGTAGTGGTCCTCCTGCGGCAGCCCCGCCGTGAGCGGCTCCCAGGTCCTGCCCGCGTCCGCCGTGCGGAAGACCCGGCAGCGCCGGCCGGCCGGCACCCGGTCCGAGTCGGCGTTGATCGGGAACACGTACGCCGTGTCCCCGCGGTGCGGATGCGCCGCCGCCGCGAAGCCGAACGTGGACGGCAGTCCCTCGCCGATGTCCGTCCAGTGCCCGCCCGCGTCGTCGCTTCTGTACACGCCCCAGTGGTTCTGCAGGTACAGCCGGTCCGGGTTCGCCGAGTCCCGTGCGACCTTGTGCACGCACTGCCCGAACTCCGGGTTCGGATCCGGCAGGAACACCGCGGAGACACCGGAGTTGGACGGGGCCCAGCTCGCCCCGCCGTCGGACGTGCGGAACACTCCGGCCGTCGAGACGGCCACCGTCACCGCGCGCGCGTCGCGCTGGTCGGTGAGCACCGTGTGCAGGCCCTCACCGCCGCCGCCCGGCACCCACTTCGACCGCGTCGGGTGCTCCCACAGAGGCCGGATCAGCTCGAAGGTCTCCCCGCGGTCCTCCGAGCGGTACAGCGCGGCCGGCTCCGTGCCCGCGTACACCACGTCCCGTTCCGCCGCGGCCGGGTGCAACTGCCACACCCGCTCCAGCGAAGCCCCGGTGTCCTGGGGGAACTTCACGGCCGGCCGGGACGGCTCCGTCCAGGTCCGGCCCAGGTCGTCGGAGTGGAACACGGACGGGCCCCAGTGCGCGCTGTCGCCGCCGGCCAGCAGCCGCGGGGTGGCGCCGCGGGTGTCGATGGCGAACGAATAGACGGCCTGTGCGTTGAAGTAGGGACTCTCGTCGAACTCCCACGTGCCACCGCCTCGCCGGCGCCCGATGAACAGGCCCTTGCGGGTGCCCACGGCGAGCAGTACCTCGGTCATGCCGATCACCTCCGCGGCGTCCTCGTCGACGCCTTTCTCTCGGTCATCGGCCAGTCTGCACCCCGGCACTGACAGTCACCTCTGGAGCAGGCTCCGCCGCAGGTCAAAGATGGTGTCGGCGATCCTGGGCGGGGATCCCGGGGAGCTGTTCCGGCAAGCGGCTGCGCGGGCGAGTGACGCATGGCACCGTCGGAATGAGGTACGTGCCGTGAGCATCCAGGCGCCTGCCGCCGTATGGGAGGACGGTCCGGGATGGTCGTGCGGTCATGAGGAGGAAGCCTTCGATGACGCTACGTGGTCCGAAGGTGTGGCTGTGGCGCTGGCGGTGCAATCCGCTCAAACGCCGCGCCGACAAGGTGGAGGCCTGGGTGGTGCTCGGTGCCGGTGTGCTCACGGTCCTCGCCGGGGTGCTGGCCGGTCTGGCAGTGAGCCGGTCCGTCGAGCACGGGCTGGCCCGGGAACGCGTCGAGTGGCGTCCCACCGTGGCACGGCTCGCCGAGCCGGCGCCGGGCACCCCGGCGAACGGATCCCGGTCCGAGGCCACGCACGTGTGGGCGAAGGCGCGGTGGACCGCCGTGGACGGCTCCTCGCACTCCGGCCAGGTCCGGGTCCCGGCCGGCAGCGAGCAAGGCACCCCGGTCACCGTCTGGACCGACCCGCAGGGCCGCCTGGTGACCAGGCCCGCCACCGCGTCCCAGGCCAACGTGCGGGCCGTGCTGATCGGCATCGTGGGCGGCGTGAGCGCCGCGTCCGTGCCCCTCTTCGGCGGCCATCTCCTGCGGGGCCGCCTGGAACGCCGCCGCATGGACCAGTGGGACGCGGAGTGGGCCCGCTTCGGTCCGCTGTGGGGGCGGATGACGGGCTGACGGCCACCGCCGGCGGTACCTGCGCCTACCCGCTCACCGGTACCTCCCGGCCCACTCGCAACAGCCGCTCTCGTACACGTCATGGCTGCGGTACCCGCCGGGGCCTGCCAGGTGCCGTCGTGGCGCGGCGAGTTCCGCGCGGAGCAGGTCGTGCTCTCGCCGTCCCCGCCGACCACGATGCCGCCCCGGTCCCGCACCTCTTCACGGGCGGCGAGCGCGAAGAGAAACGGAACGCAGGCGAGCGTCGAGTCGTACACGTCCCCCTGGTGGTGCACGGCGCCGTACATCCCGTCCAGCGCTCTCCCCCGCTCGGCCGGGTCGGCGGAGACCAGGCCCTTGAGCAGTCCGGGCACGTCCTCCGCGCTGCCGTACGCATGCCGCAGCGAGGCCCAGTCGACCTCGTCGATCCCCGTGCACAAGCTGTCCTCCCCGGGTGAAGTGGCACCTGCCCAGGGAGTCTGCACCACGGCACTGACAACGAAGCGGAATCGCCCGGCGACAGAGCGCGAACCGGCCTGCCAGTCGCCGTCCCACGCGCGCGTGGGTCGTGATCACCGCGCCCGGCCGACCGCCTCACCGCCTTCGCGGCCGTCGTACGCCACCTGCTCACCGGCCCCGTGCTGCCCCCGCAGTTGCTGTCCGCCGACTGGCCCGGTGCCGCTCTGCGCAGCAGTTACACCGACTACCAGCGGGAGATGATGCGTTCGGTGCGGGCGCAGGAGCGCGGGACGTGAGGCGGCGGCCGTACGAAGAGCCGTGCAGGGACGCTTCGTACGGCCGCCTTCACCGTGGGGGACTACCTGTAGGTGATGTCCGAGTTGGAGTACAGGCAGTTCTTGCCGTCGGGGCCGGACCCGACGGCGTCGTTGTTGTTGTACTTCTGGCAGGGGACGACCTTCCGGCCGCTGTCGTTCAGGATCGTGATCTTGCGCAGCGTTGCCACGTCGTTGCGGTTGACGTTGATGCCGACGAGCCGTGCGGTGGAGCCCGTTCCGGTCACCTCGATGTTGTTGAGGTTCACCTTGCGTGTGTGCTGCGTGGAGCAGTCGCCGCAGGAGCGGTACAGCGTCTTGAACTCGCTGACGGCGAAGTTGGAGATGTTCACGGTGCCGGGCCCGTTGTGCTGGAAAACCTTGTCGGCGGCCTTCTTGGCGCCGCCGCCGGTCACGGTGTAGGTGGAGCCGCCCCGGAAGGTGGCGGCGTCCTCGCCGACGTCCTCCCACCAGACGTTCTGCAGCGTGCAGCTGCCCGAGCAGTGGATGCCGTCGGCGCCGGGCTTGCCGATGATGAGGTTCTTCACCACCGCGCCGTCCGAGAGCTTGAGGATCGGGTCCTGGCCCTCCTCCTGGCCGTCCCCGGCCAGGTCCCCCGTGCCGTAGAGGCGCTTCATCCCGTAGTCCTTGATGCCCGAGACCGGGATGGTCTTCGAGACGCCCTCGCTGCCGTTGGGGGTGGGCCAGTTGGCCGCGCTCGCCGTGCCGGCACTGGTCGTCATGATCATGCCAATCGAGACGCCGAGCGCGGCCAGCACGCCGGTCAGTGCGCGCCCGCGGGTGCGCGGACGTGTCGCAGAAGTCATGTCCCGTTCCTTCTGTCGTGATGTGAGGGGTTGTTGTGCGGTGACGAGGTGTCAGAGCCTCCCTGCGAAGGTGCCGGCTCGCGCTTCCGTCAGGGGGCTGGTTGTGCATATATGTGACCTGTGTGTGTCATATTGAACACACGCAGAAGCGGCGTGGCTATTTGTGGGCCCGGCTAGGTCAGGCCGGTCACACTTCTGAACGGAACGTAGGTGGCAAGCGCTTTCTAGTCAACGCCTCTCGTAGAACTTATTCGGACAGTCCTGGTCATGGCCATGAAGAGTTGTGGGAGCGCTTCCATGGCATCCATGCCCATGCCACGATTGCTCTCCCGTTAGTCCCCGAGTCGCCTCAGAAAGGGACAACGATGTCCACCACCCCCCGCGCTACGGCGCGCAGACCCCTGCGCCGGACCCTGCTGGCGCTCCTCGCGGCCCTGGTGCCGCTGCTCGCGGCGACCGTGCTCACCGCGCCCGCTGCCGCCGCCCGGGACGGCGCCGCGGCCGTGCCCACCGCGACCCTCACCGAGGTCACGGACTTCGGCGCCAACCCCAGCAACCTGCGGATGTACCTGTACGTGCCGGACAACGTCACCCCCAACCCGGCGGTCGTGGCCGCGGTGCACTGGTGTACGGGATCCGGGCCGGACATGTTCAACGGCACCGAGTACGACACGCTGGCCGACCGGTACGGGTTCATCGTCCTGTACCCGTCCGTCACCCGCAGCAGCAAGTGCTTCGACGTCTCCTCGCCGCGGGCGCTGCGCCGCGGCGGCGGAAGCGACCCGGTCGGCATCAAGTCCATGATCGACTGGGTCACGCGCACCTACGACGCGGACACGAGCCGGGTGTTCGCCACCGGTATCTCCTCCGGCGCGATGATGACCAACGTCCTGCTCGGCGACTACCCCGACGTGTTCGCGGCGGGCGCCGCGTTCTCGGGCGTCCCGTTCGGCTGCTTCGCTACCACCGACGGCTCCGAGTGGAACAGCGCGTGCGCGAACGGGACCGTGACCCGCACCCCGCAGGCCTGGGGGGACCTGGTCCGCGGCGCGTACCCCGGATACACCGGCCCGCGGCCGCGCATGCAGCTGTGGCACGGTACCCAGGACGACGTGCTGCGCTACCCCAACTTCGGGGAGGAGATCAAGCAGTGGACGAACGTGCACGGCGTCTCCCGGACCCCGTCCGGCACCGACTCGCCGCAGCCCGGCTGGAACCGCACGCGCTACGGCGGCACGGGTGACCGGGCCCCGGTGGAGGCCATCAGCCTCCAGGGCGTCGGGCACAACCTGTACGCCCAGGGCATGGCGTCCCGGGTGCTCACGTTCTTCGGCCTCGACAGCTCGGGCCGGCGCCCCAGCCGCAGCCGGGCACCTGCAAGGTGACGGCCACCACCAACGCCTGGAACACGGTCTGACGGCCTCGCTGACCCTCACCAACACCGGCACGACGGCGATCAACGGCTGGAAACTCGTCTTCACCCTGCCCGCCGGCCAGACGATCACCGGTGGCTGGGGCGCGACGTACACGCCGGCCTCCGGCGCGGTGACGGCCGCCAACATGTCGTACAACGGGACGATCGCGCCGGGCGCGAGCGTGAGCATCGGCTACCAGGCGAGCCATGGCGGAAACCGTGCGACCGCGGGCGGCTTCACCCTCAACGGGACGGCGTGCACCGCTGCTTGACGGTGCCGGTGGCCGGAGGCGGGCTTCCGGCCACCCGGTGGGCGGATCAGTACGCTCATGGCGCCCTCCTCAGTTCTGCTGACCAGCCTCACCGCCTACTTGGCCCGGCCGCGAGCCCCCGGCTCAGACGGACCGGTGGTACTGGTCCGGCACCCGCACCTCGCCGCCGAGTTCCCGGGCGGCGTGCCGTGCCCACGACGGGTTGCGGAGCAGTTCGCGGCCCAGCAGGACGGCGTCCGCCTCGCCGTTGGCCACGATCTTCTCGGCCTGTTCGACCTCGGTGATCAACCCCACCGCGGCCACCGGCAGCCCCGACTCGCTGCGCACCCGCGCGGCGAAGGGCACCTGGTAGCCGGGGCCGACGGGGATACGGACGCCGGAGGCGTTGCCGCCGGTGGAGACGTCGAGCAGGTCGACGCCGTGGGCCCGCAGACCGGCGGCGAAGCGGACGGTGTCGTCCGCCGTCCAGCCGCCCTCGTCCAGCCACTCGGTCGCGGAGATCCGGAAGATCAGCGGCTTGTCGTCCGGCCACACCTCCCGTACGGCGTCGACCACCTCGAGGGCGAACCGGGTGCGGTTCCCGTACGAGCCGCCGTAGGCGTCGGTGCGGTGGTTGGAGTGCGGGGAGAGGAACTCGTTGATCAGGTAGCCGTGGGCGCCGTGGATCTCGGCGATCTCGAACCCGGCGGCGAGCGCACGGCGGGCCGCGTCCCCGAACTGGCCGACGATCTCCCGGATCTGATCCACTGTCAGCTCGTCCGGCACGGGGTGCCGCTCGTCGAACGCGAGCGCGCTGGGGGCGTACGGCTGCCATCCGTACGCCTGCGGACCCACCGGCGCGCCGCCCTTCCAGGGCTGGTCGGTCGACGCCTTGCGGCCGGCGTGCGCGAGCTGGATGGCCGGCACTGTGCCCTGCGCCGCGAGGAAGCGGGTGATCCGGTGCAGCGCCTCGACCTGGGTGTCGTTCCAGATGCCGAGGTCGTACGGGGAGATCCGGCCCTCGGGGCCGACGGCGGTGGCCTCGACGATGATCAGGCCCGTGCCGCCGGTCGCGCGGGCCGCGTAGTGCGCGAAGTGCCAGTCGGTGGGCGCGCCCGCCTCCGGGCCCGCGGGCGCGGCCGAGTACTGGCACATGGGCGGCATCCACACCCGGTTGGGGATCGTCACATCGCGCAGGGTGTAGGGCTCGAAGAGCGCACTCACGGCGGACTCCATTCGTCACGGGACCGGTGGTCGACTCATACGATAGGCATCGTAGTACGCCATCCGTCAAACTACGAGAGGTCTCGTACAAGAGAGTCGAGAAATACGAGAGCCCTCGTACAATGGGGGCTCCCGGACGAATGTGGAGCCGCCGTGACGACCGCCGCCCCCGCCCCCAGCAGCCGCGACCTGCCGCACCCGGCGCGGGAGGAGATCCGGCTGGAGACCGTGCTGCACGCGCTGTCCGACCCCATGCGGCTGCGGATCGTGCGCGAGCTGGCCGCCGAGAGTGCCGAGCTGTCCTGTTCGCACTTCGACCTGCCGGTCACCAAGTCCACCACCACGCACCACTTCCGGGTGCTGCGCGAGAGCGGCGTGATCCGGCAGGTGTACCGGGGCACGGCCAAGATGAACGGCCTGCGCCGCGACGACCTAGACGGCCTCTTCCCGGGACTTCTCGACACTCTCCTCGACGCCGCCGCCCGGCAGGCCGCCCGGCTCGGCGGCTGAACCGCCCCGTGCGGGCAGGTGGTTGAAGAGCAGGTTCAGCACGATCGCCGTCAGGCACCCCGCGCTGATGCCGCTGTTCATCACCGTCTGGAACCAGTCCGGGAACTTCTCGTAGACCGTCGGCACCCCGACCGGCAGCACGCCGACCGCCACCGAGACAGCCACGACCGTCAGGTTGTGGTTGCCCCTGAAGTCGACCTCGGCCAGTGTCCGCAGACCGCTCGCGGCGACCGTCCCGAACATCACCAGACCCGCACCGCCCAGCACGGGCGCCGGGATCGTCGCCACCACCGCGCCCAGCTTGGGCAGCAGACCGAGCAGGACGAGGATGCCGCCCGCGGCGGCGACCACCCAGCGGCTGCGCACCCGGGTCATCCCGACCAGGCCCACGTTCTGGGCGAACGCCGTGTACGGGAAGGTGTTGAACACGCCGCCGAGGACGGTGGACAGGCCGTCGGCGCGCAGGCCGTCCGAGAGGGAACGCGGCTCGACCTTGCGCCCGGTCATCTCGCCGACCGCGATGAAGTCACCGGTCGTCTCGGTCATGGTCACCAGCGCCACCACGAGCATGGAGATGATCGCCGAGGCCTCGAACGTCGGTGCCCCGAAGTGGAACGGCGTGCTGATCCCCAGCCAGTCGGCGTCGCCGACTCCGGCGAAGTCCGTGAAGCCGAAGGGGACGGCGACCGCGAGTCCGACGGCCATGCCGGTCAGTACGGCGACGCGGCCGAGGAAGGGCGGGGCGAAGCGTTGAACGGCCAGCACGACCGCCAGGACGAAGGCCGCCAGTGCGAGGTTCTTCGGCTCGCCGAAGTCCGGTGAACCCGCGCCGCCTGCCGCCCAGTTGCCCGCCACCGGGAGCAGCGAGACGCCGATGATCAGGATCACCGTGCCGGTGACGAGGGGTGGGAAGAAGCGGAGCAGTTTTCCGAAGACCGGGGCGAGCAGGACGATGGCGAGGCCGGCGACGATCACGGAGCCGTAGATCGCAGGGAGGCCGCCGCCTGTCGTGCCGATGAGCACCATCGGGGATACGGCGGCGAAGGTGCAGCCCTGCATGATCGGCAGCCGTACGCCGAAGCGCCAGAAGCCGATGCACTGGATGAGGGTGGCTATGCCGCACACCAGCAGGTCGGCGGTGATCAGGTAGGCCAGGTCTGCGGGTGGGAGCTTCATGGCGCCGCCGACGATCAGGGGGACGGCCACGGCGCCGGCGTACATGGCGAGTACGTGTTGGAGGCCGAAGGCGAGGAGGTGGCGTGCGGGTGGGACTTCGTCTACGGGGTGCATGTCCCAGACCGTAGGTCGTCTTGAACAGTTTGTTGATTTCGGGGGTGTTGCTGATTCGTCTCGGGTGCGGGTGGTGTGTGGTTGCTCGCGCCCACGCGGCGGAGCCGCATATCGATACAGCCCCGAGCCCCTTAGGGCGTGTGTCGGAAGTGGATCAAGTAGTAGCGGCGAGTTCGACGAAGTGGCGGCCTGTGCCAACAGGATCGGTGTGACGGCCGCCGGCGTCATCGTGGACCGCGAGTGCGAGACCGCGGCGGCGGGCGGCGGGGAGCGTTCCGACTCCGACGATCTCTCCGGGATCCCCAGCTCCCGCTGGCGGGCACGGACCTTCTGCACGTCGGTGGCTTCCAGCGGTTCGGACCATCCCCGTGCAGGACGTGCATAGAACGGCCAGCCCTGGCCTTCCCGCACGAACAAGGTGAGCGGCCCGTAGTCCTCGACACGGGCGCCGTGGCGCGGGACCGCGTCGTAGTACTCCTCGAGCCGGTCCAGCAATGCAAACAGGGCATCACCAACGCCACCTCATTTCGCGTAGCGGACCCGGTAGCCGGCCTTCTTGACCCCCTCGCCAGCTGGGCGGGCGAGAGCCCGGGACGGCCGTCGCGCGGGTACCAGCCGGCGAAGTCCTCGTCGTGCCACAGCGTGTCCAACGGTCCCGCACCCATATCGCCGTCGTGCCGTCCGGGTTGCTCGCCCGCGCGATCTGCGCGGTCAGAGAAGGGACTTGCTCACCGGAACCGGGACGGAGGGACAACCGACACCCCAACAACTACATCGGCCTTCGGAACAGCCCCGAGCATGCCCGTTGATCATGCTCAGGCGGCACCGGGAAACGCCAAGATCCCCGACAGAGTCAAGCTAGGGGGCGCTACTGCGCACGGCGTTCATGAGGGACTGCCAGTCGGGGAGCTTTACTGTGCCTCGGCCCAGTGATGCCCCTAGTGGTGTGTCGCTGCTTAATTACGGTGTGTCTGGTTGGGAGGTTGGTGTCTGGCAGATTCCTTCCCCTTTGCCAGACAGGGCTG
>NZ_JACTVI010000141.1 GCF_014495685.1 Streptomyces sp. TRM68367
CCCGCGGAGCGGGATATGCCCCGGCAAGCCGGGGCATAGAGCGCGAATTGCGCAAGCGCAATTCGGATTCCCGCGTAAACGCGGGAATGGAATTCCGTAAACGGAATTCCGGAACGGAATGCAATTCGCGCAAGCGCGAATTGGGGCACCCGCGCAAGCGCGGTCGCCGGGGCTGACAGTAGGGGGAGGTGCATCACGCGCGGGCCTGTGTAGCTCCTGGGAATCCCAGCCACCACCCCCGCAACGGAAGTGACGGACCATCGGCCTGACGGGGTGCCGGCCCCACCGCAGTGACGGGCTCCGCTGCGCTCCACCCGAACCCCTCCCGAACTCCCGAAACCATCCGCTCGCGTTCACCAATACCCAGCCAGCATACACGCCAACCCGCCAGGGTGAGGCAGAATGCGCCGACGCATCACCCGATGGCGCGAACGTACAGCGAGAGTGATGCATCAAGACGGCTCGCTGTGTAGCGTTTGGGTTCTGGCCGCACCACCCCGCCCGGCGAAAAAACTACCGGCAGAATTCGGGATTGCGTGGCCGTGAATTGCTCAGCCACAGAACGGGAGCCCGATATGGGAGCGCTGGAATTCGACGTGCGGAGGTACCGGAGCCGAACGGCCCCCCAGGGCCGGGCGGCGGAACTGCCCACCGGTACCGGCCACGCCTCGATGCTTTGGAAGCGTCACGGTCGGCACCACCCGAGACGCAGCAACGCTGGTGCCGCCTATGGTCCGCACCGGTTCCATCCCACCGCCGGCGCCGCAGGAGGCCGCCTGCGGGTCCACGGTGGACCTGCGCCTCCCGATGGAGGCGGCGCCCCGGAGCAGCCGCCTCCGGGGCGCCTGGGGGCCTTCGCGGGTGCGGTGGTCGGGCGGGCCGGGTGGCGGCTGCGGGCTGGTACGCCCCAGGAGCTGCGCACCGCCGGCTGTGGTGGTTGGTGCCGTCGGTGGCGGGCCTGCGTGCGTGCGTGACGCCTTGGTCCCGCCCTCGCGCGCGCGTGCGTCTTAAGGAAAAGAGGGCCCTCGGGAAAAACCGGCTCTGACCTGGGCTTTTACGGAAGGGGATGTGTCGGCGCTGACACATTGACCTGCGAAAATGTGTCCGTGGTGCCACATCGACACCCGTATTCGCCAACCCTGCTTGTACAACTGTTGAACGTTGCTGGTGGGGGCCGGTTTCTAGGAAACACCCCTCGAATCCACTGTGTCGGCGTCGACACCAAAGGGACACGCCAGCATGTACAAATCTGCCAACCGAGCTTGAACAACTGCTAGTGTCCGGCGCGACCCCCCAAGATCGAGGACAGGACCACCGTCGATGCCCCGCCAGCCCAAGCGCCCCACCGCGGGCCGCGGCAAGAGCCGGATCACCGCTGTGCCTCCCGGTGGTGACAGCGCCTTCCGCGAGACCCTGTCCTCCCGGCTGGGCAAGGACATCAAGCCGCCGACGCGTAAGCGGCCGGTGCAGCAGATGGACGTCAACGTCCGGTACACCTACCGCGCGCCTCACGAGATGTACGGGGGATCCGGCTACAGCGTGGTGTCCAACGACTTCCTCGCCGACGTCCTGGCCGTGCTCATCGCCCAGCACGGCATGTCTCCGATCCAGTCCGCGGTCCTGCTGTGGTGCATCGGCCGGCAGCGCGAAGGCTGGCTGCGCGCCACGCACAAGAAGATCGCCGACAAGCTGGGTGTGGAGCGGGCGAACGTGACCCGGGCGATCGGCCGCCTTGAGGAATGGCACATGATCCAGCGCGTGGACACTGGGCTGATCTTCGTGAACCCGATGCTCGGGTTCGAGGGCAACGGAGACGTGCAGCGCGAGATCCTGAACGCCTTGCGTGACAAGGACGGGAAGCTGCCCGAGGAGGTCTTCCCAGCCCTGAACGCCCCGCAGCCACCGCGCAGCGTCCAGCTGGAGCTCGGTGTCGAAGACGAGGAAGATGAAGTGGTCGACGAGGAGGGGCGGGCATGCTGATCCAGGCGAGCGCCGGTTTCGGAATGCTGTACCGGCTGGACCTCACCAAGGCCGCGATGGAACTGCTGAGCGTCCTCATCGAGCGCCAGGAGCCCGGCGGCGAGGTGAACGCCTCCCAGGCCGAGCTGGGCGCGCGCGTGGGCCTGTCGCGGAACTCCGCGAACACCGCGATGGGACTGCTGGAGAGCCGGAACCTCGTGCTGAGGCCGAAGGACCGCAAGTACCGGACCTACTACCTCCACCCCTACATCGCCTCCTACGCCTCCCAGGAAGAGCTGGAGGAAGCGATCGAGGACGCTTCCGAGCGCATCGAGGTCGGCGAGCTGCCGGAGATCACCGTCCCGCTGTACGAAACCGCACCGCCCAAGCGCCAGAGCCAGCCGCTCCGGGCTGTCCGCGCTGTCGGCTGACGCCGCCCGCTATCACCCCCGGGTGATGCCCGACCGTGAAATGTGCCCCTGCCGCACAGGAATGCGCAGCGGGGGCACATTCGTCTGCCCCGAGCGGCGGGCGCCCAGTGCGTACATCGTTCCCCTCCAGGGGAAACGGCAGGTCAGCGCCGTGTGACGCGCAGGGACGGTACCACTAGTGTCCTGCGCCGAAAATTACGATCTTAAGTAACTGGCTTGTTTTGCGGTCGGAGGGCGAGTTTAGCGAGGTAGTCGGCGAGTGAATTGAGNTCCTGCGCCGAAAATTACGATCTTAAGTAACTGGCTTGTTTTGCGGTCGGAGGGCGAGTTTAGCGAGGTAGTCGGCGAGTGAATTGAGGATCTCGTCTGCGGTCTTGGTCCAGGTGAAGGGCCGCGGGTTCTCATTCCAGGTGGCGATCCATGCCCTGATGTCGTCCTCCAGGGCCTTCACCGAGGTGTGGACGCCGCGTCGGATCAGCTTGTCGGTCAACAGGCCGAACCACCGCTCGACCTGGTTGATCCAGGAGGAGCCGGTAGGGGTGAAGTGGACGTGAAAGCGCGGGTGCCGACCCAGCCATGCCTTGATCTCGGGCGTGTTGTGGGTGGCGTAGTTGTCGCACACCAGGTGCACGTCGAGTTCACGCGGTACGGCCTTGTCTATCGTGACCAGAAACTTCTTGAACTCGATGGCCCGGTGGCGGCGGTGGAGTTCGCCGATGACGGTGCCGTCGGCGATGTTGAACGCGGCGAACAGGCTGGTGATGCCGTGTCGCAGGTAGTCGTGAGTGCGACGTTCGGGCATGCCCGGCATCATCGGCAGCACTGGCTGGGACCGATCCAGCGCCTGTATTTGGCTCTTCTCATCGACACACAGCACCACCGCCTTCTCGGGTGGGTTGTGGTACAGGCCGACGACGTCGACGACCTTATCGACGAACTGCGGGTCGGTGGACAGCTTGAACGCATCCTGCAGGTGCGGTTTGAGGTCGAACTTCTTCCAGATCCGCCCGATGGTGGACTTCGACAATCCGGTGCGCTTCGCCATCGAGGCGCGCGACCAGTGGGTGTCCTCGCCCGGAGTGGACTCCAGCGTCGCGACGACCACGTCCTCGACCTGGTCAAGCAGGATCGAGGGCGGCCGGCCCGGGCGCGGCTCGTCCGCGAGCCCATCCAGGCGAGCCGCAATGAACCGCGACCGCCAGCGGTTGACCGTCGCCTGCGCGATGCCGAGTTCGGCGGCGACCTGTTTGTTCGTCCCACCCTCCGCGCAGCGCAGCACGATCTTCGCGCGCAGCGCCAGGAACTGCGCAGTCTTCGCCCGCCGCGCCCAGCGCGTCAACTGCGCATGCTCGGCCTCGGTGAGGACCAGGTCCGGCTTGCGCCGGCCCGGCCGTGGCTCGTCGGCCAGGCCCGCCAGCCGGTGAACCGCGAACCGGGAGCGCCACTTGCGCACCGTCGCCACGTTCACGCCCAAATCGACCGCCACCTGGGAACTTGACGCACCATCCGCACAAGACAGGACGATCCGCGCCNCTTGCGCACCGTCGCCACGTTCACGCCCAAATCGACCGCCACCTGGGAACTTGACGCACCATCCGCACAAGACAGGACGATCCGCGCCAACTCGGCGCGCTCCTCCTCGGACAGCACAACCTCGACAGCACGCGGACCCCGATGCGACATGAAAACAGCCTACAGACTTACGACTGCAATTTCAGGCGCAGGACACTAGAGAATCACGTGCGGCAGGAAGCGGGCGTACTCGTCGGTGATCAGGCCCGCGGATTCGCGGATGCCGAGGCCTGCGGACTCGTTCTCGACGACCCAGGTGCCCAGGACGACGTGGTTGCCGTCGAAGGACGGCAGGGGGGCCAGTTGCTGGTAGCAGCAGGGTTCGTCGCGGATGGCGGGGGCGGGGGCGGTGCCCGGCTCGTGGATCGTGACGCCTGCACCCTCGCGGCCGAGCAGGGGTTTGGCGACGTAGCCGGGGCCGGAAGCCAGGTCGCGGGGGCCGTCCAAGTACGCGGGGAGGAGGTTCGGGTGGCCCGGATACAGCTCCCAGAGGATGGCCAGCAGGGCCTTGTTGCTCAGCAGCATCTTCCAGGCCGGTTCGATCCACAGGGTGCTGCCGGTGCCGCCGCCGTTGTCGAGGGTGTCCAGGACCTGGCCGGCGAAGCGGTCGGTGGTGAGCCATTCCCAGGGGTAGAGCTTGAAGCAGCTGCGGATGAAGCGGAGGTTCCGGTCGACGAAGCGGGTGGAGAGGCGGTCCCAGCCGATGTCCTCCATGGTGATCCAGGCGGTGTCCAGGCCGGCCTGTTCGGCGGTCTCCTTGAGGTAGACGACCGTCATGAGGTCCTCGCCGAGTTCGTCGGCGGTGGAGTGCGCGAAGTACAGGGGGCTGCCGGGCGGGAGGAGGGCGGCCTGTTTCTTCCAGGCGTCGACGAGGCGTTCGTGGAGGGAGTTCCACTGGTCGGCGCCGGGGAAGCGGTCCTCCATCCAGAACCACTGGGGGCTCGCGGCCTCCACCAGGGAGGTGGGGGTGTCGGCGTTGTACTCCAGGAGTTTCGCCGGGCCGGTGCCGTCGTAGCGGAGATCGAAGCGGCCGTAGACGGAGGGGAGTTCGGTGCGCCGGTGCCAGGCCTCGGCGACCGCCCGCGCCAGGCGCGGGTCGGTGATGCCGAGGTCGGCGAAGCGGTCCGCGGTGACGATGTGGTCGGCGGCGGCCAGGCACATGCGGTGGAGTTCCTCGACGACCTCCTCCAGGGCCTCGACCTCCTCCAACGAGAAGACGTAGTAGGCGCTCTCGTCCCAGTACGGGCGCAGGGAGCCGTCGGGGTAGCGGGTGAGGGGGTAGATGAGCCCCTGTTCCTCGACGGTCTGCTGCCAGCCGGGGCGGGGTTCGATGGTGCGGCGCTCCATGGGTCGCGGTCCCCGCTCAGCCGCCGCCGCTGCCGGAGCCCGAGCAGCCGAAGCCGCCGCGGTCGACGGCCTCGCTGCGGCTGAAGGTGCCGTAGTCGGCCCAGCCGCCGCTGACGTCGGCGTCGTAGTACCAGGCGGCGTCGGAGCCGCGCTTGCCTGCGCCGGTTTTCTTGCGGCCGGCACTGGAGGCGCCCGAAGAGCCCGACCTGCAGTTCTTGTCGGCGATGATCTTGTAGCCGTTGAGGGTGTCGTAGCTGTCGCGGTCCACACAGCGGCGGTCGGGCTCGGACCCGCACGAGGTCAGGGCCGCCGCGATGACTCCGAGGCCACCGAGCACCACCGTGCTCGAGCGCAGCCGTCGCCGTGTTTTTGCCATGCCGGTGTCTCCCCCGTTGTCCTGCTCATGCTGTCTGCGTGTGACGGACAGCCTAGAGATCGGTGAGAGTGCGCGCACAGGAACCCCCGGCCGGCGGGCCCTCCCCTACTGTCGCTTCGTGCTCTTTGGAATGGTGTGCGCCCTTGGTGCGGCGGTCTGCTTCGGTACGGCGACGGTGTTGCAGGCGATGGCCGCGCGGGTGGCGGACACCGGCCGGGGCGGGGAGGCGGCGCTGCTGCTGCGGGCGCTGCGGCAGTGGCGGTACGTCGCTGGGCTGGGGCTGGACGGGGTCGGGTTCCTGCTGCAGATCGCCGCGCTGCGGTCGGTTCCGATCTATGCGGTGGGGGCGGCGCTGGCGGCCAGCCTGGCGGTGACGGCGGTGGTCGCGGCGCGGCTGCTGCGGGTTCAGCTGAGCCGGGTCGAGTGGGGTGCGGTGGGGGTGGTGTGCGCGGGGCTCGCGATGCTGGGGCTCGCGTCCGGGGCGGAAGGGCAGCGGGGCGGGTCGGCAGCGCTGGAGTACGCGGTACTGGGTACGGCCGTCGCTGTGCTGCTGCTCGGGTTCGCGGGCGGCCGGCTGCCCCGGCTTTCGGGGCGGGCGCGGGCGCTCGTTCTCGGGCTGGGCGCCGGTTTCGGATTCGGGGTGGTCGAGGTTGCGGTCCGGCTCGTCGACGACCCTAACGTCGGGGCGCTGGTGGCCAACCCGGCCGTGTATGCGCTGCCGTTGGGCGGCGGGGCGGCGTTTCTACTGCTGACCTCCGCGCTCGGGCGGGGGTCGGTGACGGTGGCCACCGCCGGGATGGTGCTCGGAGAGACGGTGGGGCCCGCGCTGGTGGGCGTCGTCTGGCTGGGGGACCGTACGCGTCCGGGGCTGGCCTGGCTCGCGGTGCTCGGCTTCGCCGTGGCGGTGGCGGGCGCGCTGGCACTGACGCGGTTCGGGGAGGCGCCGGTTGCCTCCGGTGACGAGGTTCACGCGAATAGTGATTCCGCGCGTTTCTCGCCGATTTACCAGCGGCCGATTTCGCAGCGGTCCGAATAATGAGCATGCCCGTTTTTCGGGCGGCTTGGCAAGTCTTTTTTACTTGCCATAAGAAGTCCGAAACGAATGGCGGATGCGTCCCACTGTGGGCGGAGGTGGCGTACTTGTCGACGGTGAGGCGGAGTGGCATGTGATCTATCGCTTCGCGAGCGAGGGCGCCGCCCTGGCCTGGGAGATGGAGCCATTGCCGGTCGCCTGAATTCCGCCGCCTGAATTCCAGGGGATTCCGTCGGGCCGAACCGAATTCGCCCCGGCGTAATTCCTCCTGCCGGAATTCAGCTCTTCGGCACCATACGTGTCGCGATCGCGATCCGGTTGTACGCGTTGATGACGGTGGCCGCCCAGATCAGCGCCGCGGTCTGGGACTCGTCGAAGACGGACGCGGCCTCGGCGTACACCGCGTCCGGGACGCTGCCGTCGTGGACCAGGGTCACGGCTTCGGTCAACGCCAGTGCGGCGCGCTCCCGTTCGGTGAAGAACGGCGTCTCCCGCCAGGCATTCAGGGCGTAGATGCGCTGCTCGGTCTCGCCTGGGCGCGCGCGTCCCTGGTGTGCATGTCGAGGCAGAACGCGCAGCCGTTGAGCTGCGAGGCGCGGATCCTGACCAGTTCCAGCAGTTCCGGTCCAAGCTTGGCGTCCTGTGCCGCGGAAACGGCGGCGGCGTGCAGGGAGCCCATTGCGGCGGAGACGTCGGGGGCAACCTTCTTCAGGGCGACACGGGATATGGAATCGCTTTTGCTCATCCGGCGACTCCATCCAATCAACCCTATTTCCGAACGGAAAACCGGCCGATTACCCGGGCAGTACGGCGCACAACGCGTCCAGCGCTCCCGACCACGCGTGGTCGGGCGGTGTCCCGTACCCGACGACCAGGGCGTCCGGCGCGTCACCGGTCGCGTCGGGGTGGCGGTAGCGGGTGAGGCCGTGCAGCGCCAGGCCCTGCCAGGCGGCTCCCTGGACCACCGACTGCTCGGTGCCGGGCGGGAGTTGGAGTACGGCGTGCAGTCCGGCCGCGATGCCGGTGGCCCGAACCGCTGACCGGGGGGCCGCGCGGGCGGTGAGCGCCGCGACCAGGGCGTCCCGGCGGCGCCGGTACCGCAGCCGGGCGGACCGTACGTGCCGGTCGTAGGCGCCGGAGGTGAGGAACTCGGCCAGTGTCAGCTGGTCCAGCGCCCCGCACGTGTCGCTGTCGCCCTTGGCCCGCGCGGCCTCCTCCGCGAGGTCCGGCGGCAGCACCATCCACGCCAGCCGCAGGCCGGGGGCGAGGGACTTGCTGGCGGTGCCCAGGTAGACCACACGGTCGGGGTCCAGGCCCTGGAGCGCGCCGACGGGCTGGCGCCGGTCGTAGCGGAACTCGCCGTCGTAGTCGTCCTCCAGGACCAGCCCGCCGCTGCGGCGCGCCCAGTCCACGACGGCCGCCCGACGGTCGCGGTGCAGGGGCACGCCCATCGGGAACTGGTGGGCGGGTGTGAGCAGGACGGCACCGGCGTCCGTGTCCGCCAGGCCGGCGGGGTCCGTGCCGAGCTCGTCGAAGGGCAGCACGGCGGTGCGCAGACCGGTGTCGGTCAGCAGGTTCCAGTGCAGATCGAGCCCGTACGACTCGACGCCGGCCGTCCGTACGCCGCGTGCCCGCAGGACGCGCCCGAGCAGCCTCAGGCCGTGCCCGAACCCGGAGCACACCACGATCCGTTCGGGGTCGGCGCGCACGCCCCGGGCGCGGGACAGATATCCGGCGAGCGCGGTGCGCAGTTCGGGGCGGCCGCGGGGGTCGCCGTAGCCGAGGGCGTCGTTCGGGGCGACGGCCAGAGCTCGGCGGGCTGCCTTGAGCCACTCGGTGCGCGGGAAGGAGGCGAGGTCGGGGTTGCCGGGGCACAGGTCGTAGGCGGGGCCGGTCTCCCGGCGGGGGCGGGGCGCCGCCCCTGACGGCGGGACGACGGTGCGATCGCCCACTCGCGTACCCGAGCCCTGCCGTGCGGTCAGCCAGCCCTCCGCGACCAGGTCGGCGTAGGCGTCGGCGACCGTGTTGCGGGCGATGCCCAGGTCGGCGGCGAGCGTGCGGGAGGAGGGCAGCCGGGTGCCGGGGGCCAGCCGGCCGGAGCGCACCGCCTCGCGCAGGGCGTCGGTCAGCCCGCGCCGCAGGCCCGGTCCGGTCGGCTCCACATGCAGGTCTACGCCCAAAGTGGCCCAGGGTTTCGCCATGGAAATGGACCATACCCCTGGGCTGCCTGACTCCTAGGGTCGAGGACATGACGACGACCCACGAAGAGAAGACGACCGCGGAGTACGCCCCCGAGATCCCCCAGCGCCTGGACTGGGCCCGGCTCGCCCCCGAGGTCTACAAGGCGATGATCCAGCTCGACACGGCCGCCAAGCAGGGCCTCGACCAAAAGCTGTACGAGCTGGTGAAGATCCGCGCCTCCCAGATCAACCACTGCGCCCTGTGCGTCGACCTGCACTCCAGGGACGCGCTCGCGCAGGGCGAGAGCGTCGAGCGGATCATCCAGCTCAGCGCCTGGGAGGAGTCGCGGCACTTCTACACCGAGAAGGAGCTGGCGGCGCTGGAGCTGACCGAGGCGGTGACCGTCCTTACGGACGGTTTCGTGCCGGACGAGGTGTACGAGAAGGCCGCCAAGCACTTCGAGGAGGCCGAGCTGGCGCAGCTGATCTCGGCGATCGCGACGATCAACGCGTGGAACCGGTTCGGCGTGACCTTCCGCATGGCGCCGGGCCACTACGACCGGGGGCGCCGCAAGTGACGGCCCGTACGCAGCTCCTCGACCGCGGCGTCGCCCGGGCCATGTCGGCCCTCAGCGCCGCCGCGAAGCGGGGCCTCGGCGCCCCGGAGCTTGCCGAGCTGGTGATGATCCGGGCCTCGCAGCTCAACCACTGCGCGTTCTGCCTCGACATGCACCTCACCCTGGCCCGCGAACACGGCGTGCGTCAGCAGAAGCTGGACCTCCTGGCCGCCTGGGAGGAGGCCGAGGACGTCTACGACGACCGCGAGCGGTCCGCCCTCGCCCTGACCGAGGCGGTGACGGTCCTGACCGGGGGCACCTCCCGGACGAAGTCTGGGGAAGATTTCGTGCCGGACGAGGTCTACGAGAGGGCCGCCAAGCACTTCGACGACGCTCAGCTCGCCCACCTGGTCGGCCTGATCGCCGCCATCAACAACTGGAACCGGGTGATGGTCAGCCGCCGGATCCCGCCGGGGGGCTACACGCCGTGAGCAAGGTCGACACGTTCCGCGCCCTGCACCACGACAGACCGCCGGGCGACCCCCTGGTGCTGCCCGGGCCGTGGGACGCGGCCAGTGCCCGCGTCTTCGCCGAGGCCGGTTTCCCGGCGCTCGCGACGCCCAGCGCCGGGGTCGCCGCCTCGCTCGGCCACGAGGACGGGCAGACCCCGGCCGACGAGATGTTCGCGGCGGTCGCGCGCATCACCCGGGCCGTCGACGTGCCGGTGTCGGCGGACGTGGAGGGCGGGTACGGGCTCGCGCCCAGGGAGCTGGTGGAGCGGCTGCTGGAGGCGGGGGCCGTGGGCTGCAACCTCGAGGACTCCGAGAACGACGTCCTCAAGGACCCGCACCGGCACGCCGACTGGCTCGCCGAGGTGCGGGCCGCGGCCGGCGACCGCCTGTTCGTCAACGCGCGCGTCGACACGTTCGCCTGCGGGGTCGCCGATCCCGGACGGGCCGTCGAGCGGGCCGCGCTGTACGTCGCCGCGGGCGCCGACTGCGTGTACCCGATCGGCGCCCCGCCGGACGTCCTGCCGCAGTTGCGGGCGGGCATCCAGGGGCCCGTCAACGTGGGCGCGAAGGTCGCCGGGGGCCCCTCGCCCGCCGAACTCGGCGCACTCGGGGCCACCCGGATCACTTTCGGACCGGGACTCCAGCGCAGGGCAGCGCAGGCCCTGCGGGACATCGCGGCCGGCCTCGTGAAGTGACCGTCACGACGCAGTGACGGTCAGAACGAAGTGACGGTCAGAACGAAGTGACGGTCAGGGCAGCCACGCCTGCCACGTGGACGCGTGGCGGTCCACCCACTTCTTCGCCGCCTCCTGCGGGGAGAGCTTCTGCTCGGCGATCATCAGGGAGACCTCGTTCTGGTCCTCGGTCGTCCACTTGAACTTCTTCAGGAAGGCCGCCGCCTTGCCGCCGTCCTTCGCGAAGTCCGCGTTGAGGTACTTCTGCAGCGGGGTGTGCGGGTAGGCGCAGGCGACCTTCGCCGGGTCGGCGTCGCAGCCCTCCTTGTACGGCGGCAGCTTCACCTCGGTCATCGGCACCTTCTCGAACAGCCACTGGGGTGTGTACCAGTAGGTGAGGAAGGGCTTCTTCTCCTTGGCGAACTGCCTGATCTGGGTGATCTGCGCCGCCTCCGAACCGGCGAACACCACCTGGTAGTCCAGCTTCAGGTTCTTCACCAGCGACTTGTCGTTGGTGACGTAGGACGGGGAGCCGTCCATCAGCTGGCCCTTGCTGCCGCTCTCGGCGGTGCGGAACAGCGAGGAGTACTTGTTGAGGTTCTTCCAGTTCGTGATGTCGGGGTGCTGCTTCGCCAGGTACGTCGGGACGAACCAGCCGATGTGCCCGGTGACGCCGAGGTCGCCGCCGGGCGCGATCGTCTTCTTGTCCTTGACGTACCGCTGCTCCTGCTCGGGGTGGCCCCAGTCCTCCAGGATCGCGTCGACCCGGCCCTGGCTTAGCGCGTCCCACGCGGGCACCTCGTCCACCTGGACGGTGTCGACGCGGTAGCCCAGCTCGTGCTCCAGCAGGTACTGGGCGACGGCCACGTTGGCCTGGGCGCCGACCCAGGACTGCACGGACAGGGTCACCGTCTTGGCTCCCTGGGCGTTGGCGAAGGGGGACGCCTGCTTGGTCATGTCGGCTGCGCCGCAGCCGGTCAGCAGCAACAGGGCGCCCACCGCGGCGGTCGTACGGAGTCGCATGTCAGGCTCCCTTCCTCGCGCGGCGTTCCGTCGGCTGCGTCACCCGGTCCAGCATCAGGCCCAGGCAGACGATCGCCGCGCCGGCCACCAGACCGGTCGCCAGGTCGCCCTGGGCGAGGCCGAAGACGACGTCGTAGCCGAGCGCGCCACCGCCGACCAGGCCGCCGATGACGACGACGGCGAGGACCAGGACGAGGCCCTGGTTGAGGGCGAGCAGCAGCGCCGGGCGGGCGAGCGGGAGCTGCACCTGCCGCAGCTGCTGCCAGCTGGTCGCGCCGAGCGAACTGGAGGACTCCAGCGCGGCCGGGTCGACCTGGCGCAGGCCCTGCGTGGTGATGCGGATGACGGCCGGGAGCGCGTAGACGATCGCGGCGGCCACGGCCGGGGCGCGGCCGATGCCGAACAGGGCGACGACCGGGATCAGGTAGACGAACTGCGGCATCGTCTGGAACACGTCCAGGACGGGGCGCAGCAGTCGCTCCAGGCGGCTGCTGCGGGCCGCCGCGATACCGGTCGCGAAGCCCACGACCAGGGTGACGGCGACGGCCGCCAGCACCTGCGAGAGCGTGTCGAGGGACTTGTCCCACACGCCCAGGGCGCCGATGGCGGCCATCGCGAGGACCGCGGTGAGCGCGGTGCGCCAGGTGCCGATCAGCCAGGCCAGGGCGGCGACGATCAGCAGCAGCGACCACCAGGGCAGCCACTGGAGGCCGTCGCGGATCGGGTCGAGCACCCAGGTGGTGAAATGGGCCGCCCAGTCGGCGGTGCCGCCGATGACCGGGATGCCGGTGAGGAGGTGCGCGGTCATCCAGTCGACGGCGCGGTTGACCGGCTCGGCGATGTTCACGACCCAGGAGTCGGGCCACTCCAGCCGGCCCGCGAGGCGTCCGGCGACGGCCACGACGGCGGCGCCGCCGAGGACGTACGCCCACTGGCTGACGGGCGCCTTCGGGGCGGTGTCCCCGAGCCGCTCGCCCGCCGCGCCGGTCACCCGGTCGAGTACGACGGCGAGCAGCACGATCGGGATACCGGCGGCGAGCGCGGCACCGACGTCGACCGAGCCCAGCGCCTGGTAGACGCGGTCACCGAGGCCGGCGCCGCCGATGACCGACGCGATGACCGCCATGGACAGCGCCATCATGATCGTCTGGTTGAGGCCGAGCAGGAGTTCCTTGCGGGCCAGCGGGATCCGGGCGGTCAGCAGGCGCTGGCGTCCGGTGGCGCCGAGGGAATCGACGGCCTCCAGGACCTCCGTGTCGGCGCCGCGCAGGCCGAGGGCGGTGAGCCGGGCCATGGGCGGGGCGGCGTAGATGACGGTGGCGAGGGCGGCGGCCGGGACGCCCATGCCGAAGATCAGGGCGACGGGCAGGAGGTAGGCGAACGCCGGGAGCACCTGCATGGTGTCCAGAATCGGGCGCAGGGCGCGGTCCAGGCGGTCGGAGAGCCCGGCGCCCAGGCCCAGCACGGCGCCTACGACGACCGATGCGAGGACGGCTACGACCATCAGGGCGAGCGTCTGCATGGTCGGCACCCACATGCCGAGCAGGCCGCAGGCCAGGAAGGCGGCGGCCGTGCCGAGGGCGAGGCGGATTCCGGCGACGCGCCAGGCGATGAGGGCGCCGACTGCGGTGACGCCGGCCCAGCCTGCGGCGAGGAGCAGCAGGTAGACGGCACGGACGGAGATGACGACCGCGTTGCTGATGTAGCCGAGGAAGTACAGGAACAGGGGGTGGCTGTCCCTGTTGTTGATGATCCAGTCGCTGGTCTTGGCGAGCGGCTCGGAGAGGTTGACGGTCAGGGCGTCGGGCCATGCGCCGCTGGCCCAGCGGGCGTTGGCGAGCGGTACGAGGATCGCTGCGGCCAGGGCGAGCAGGGCGAGCTTGCCCACGGCGCGCTTCCTGAGTAGGCCGGGGAGAGCTGTGCGGGGGGCTGACGCGGTGGCCGTTGCCATCAGGCCTGCTCCTCGCGGGTGTCGCCGGAGGGGTGGGTCGCTTCCCCGCGCTCTCGGGGTGCCTCCCCCACGCTCGAACGAGCTCGCGCGAAGGCACCCGCATCGCCCACCCGTGCCGCCCCGGCGGCACGACTGCCCGCGGCTGCGTCGGCATCGGCGCCCGCGGCTGCGGCGTCGGCTGCGTCCTCGGTTACGGCGGCTTCGGAGTCCGGCGCTGCGTCAGCGTCCGCGTCCGCAGAAGTCGTTGCCACGCCCGCCACCACGCCCAGCAGGTTTTCCGGATCGACCACGCCCAGGCAGCGGCCGTCGGACATCACGCGGGCCGGGGCGCCGGCGCGGGCCACTGCCTCGATGGCCTCGGAGACCGTGGCGTCGGGGGCGACCGCCGGGCCGTCGGCGGCCTCGTCGGCGGAGGAGGCGCGCATGGCGGTGCGGACTGTCATGACCTGTTCGCGCGGGACGTCGCGGACGAACTCGCGGACGTAGTCGTCGGCGGGCGAGCCGACGATCTCCTCGGGCGTGCCGAGCTGCACGATCCGGCCGTCGCGCATCAGGGCGATGCGGTCCCCGAGCTTGAGCGCCTCGCTCAGGTCGTGGGTGATGAAGACCATCGTGCGGCCCTCCTCACGGTGCAGCCGGATCACCTCCTCCTGCATGTCCCGCCGGATCAGCGGGTCGAGCGCGCTGAACGGCTCGTCGAAGAGGAGGACCTCGGGGTCGGCGGCGAGTGCGCGGGCCAGCCCGACCCGCTGCTGCTGACCGCCGGACAGCTGGGCCGGCCTGCGCTGCTCCATGCCCTCCAGGCCGACCTTGGCGACGACCTCGGCCGCCCGCGCACGCCGCTCGGCCTTGCCCATGCCCTGGATCTCCAGGCCGTAGGCCACGTTGTCGAGGACCGTGCGGTGCGGCAGGAGCCCGAAGTGCTGGAAGACCATCGCGGCCCGGTGCCGGCGCAGCTCGCGCAGCCGCGCCTTGTCCATGGCGCGTACGTCCTCGCCGTCGATGGCGATGGTGCCCGCCGTCGGCTCGATCAGCCGGGTCAGACAGCGCACCAGCGTGGACTTGCCGGAGCCGGACAGGCCCATGACGACGAAGACCTCGCCCTTGCGCACGTCGAAGCTGACGTCCCGGACGGCGGCCGTGCAGCCGGTGCGGGCGCGCAGCTCGGCGGCGTCGAGCGCGGTGAGGCCGGGGGCGCCGGGTATCCGGTCGGCCTTGGGCCCGAAGACCTTCCACAGGCCGTCGACGGAGAAGACCGGTGTGCTCACGGCGGTCTCGGTGACCGTCTCCGTGTCCGTGATCGTGCTCATCACACACCACCCCCGATGAGGTCGACGGCTCGTTCCCCGACCATGAGGACCCCGATCATCGGGTTCACGGCGGTCATGGTCGGGAAGACGGAGGCGTCCGCGATACGGATACCGTCCAGGCCCCGGATCCGCAACTGCGGGTCCACAACGGCCAGTTGGTCGTCGGCGGCGCCCATGCGGCAGGTGCCCGCCGGGTGGTACACGGTGTGCGCGACCTTGCGGGCGTACTCGCTGAGCTCCTCGTCGCCGGTGATGTCCGGTCCAGGGCACACCTCGCGCCCCAGCCAGCCGGCCAGCGGCTCGGTCTTCGCGATCTCGCGGGCGATGCGGATGCCGTCGACGAGGGTGCGGCCGTCGTAGTCGTCCTCGTCGGTGAAGTAGCGGAAGTCCAGGGCGGGCTTCTCGGCGGGGTCCGCGCTCTTCAGGTACAGCCGTCCCCGGCTCTTCGGCTTGGGGATGTTCGGGGTCATCGAGACGCCGAACTCCGGCCGCTCGTAGCCCAGTCGCTCCGGGTTGTCCGTGAACGGGATCTGGTAGAAGTGGAACATCAGGTCGGGGCCCGCGTGTCCGGGGTCGCGGCGGACGAACAGGCCCGCGTCGGAGTCCATCGCGGAGTTCTCCGGGATGGGGCCGTTGGTCTCCCAGACGATCACCGACTCGGGGTGGTCGAGCAGGTTCTCGCCGACGCCCGGCAGGTCGTGCACGATCGGGATACCGAGCGCCTCGAGGTCGGCCCGCGGTCCGATGCCGGAGTGCAGCAGCAGCCGGGGCGAGTCCACCGCGCCCGCGCACAGCAGGACCTCGCGGCGGGCCCGCACGAGAAGTTCCTCGCCGTCCTTGGTGCGCACGTGGACGCCCTCGGCGCGGGTGCCGTCCAGCTCCAGCTTGTGCGCCCAGGTCTCCAGAAGGATCGTCAGGTTGGGCCGCTCGTCCATCACCGGGTGCAGGTAGGCCACGGACGCCGACGAGCGCTTGTTGTTCTCCGGGTGGTAGGCCAGGTCGAAGAAGCCGACGCCCTCGGCGAACGGCTTCTTGTTGAAGCCCTCGACGCGCGGCACGCCCAGGGCCTGCTGGGCGGCGTCGACGAAGTCGCGGGCGATGGCGTTCCGGTCCTTCTCGTCGACCGGGACGACGTTGTTCTTCAGCCGGGCGTAGTACGCCTCCATCTGGACCGCGCCCCAGCCCTTGGCGCCCGCTTGCTCCCACTCGTCCCAGTCGGACGGCAGCGGCTTGAAGGCGATGAGCGTGTTGTGCGAGGAGCAGCCGCCCAGGACGCGGGCGCGGCTGTGCCGGATGTGGGAGTTGCCGCGGGGCTGCTCGGTGGTCGGGTAGTCGTAGTCCAGCTCGCCGCCGAGCAGGCCCATCCAGCGGCGCAGCGTCAGCACGTCCTCGCGGCCGACGTCGCTGGGGCCGCCCTCGATGACGGCGACGGTGACGTCCGGGTTCTCGGTCAGGCGGGAGGCGATGACGGAGCCTGCGGTGCCGCCGCCGATGACGACATAGTCGTACTCGTGGGTGGTCTCGGGCATGGGGTACTTGCTCCAGGGGGGTGACGTGATCGGGGGCTCGAAGGGTGGGGCTCAGCCCGCGAACCACCGCACCGGCTTCGGCGCGAGGTTCTGGTAGACGTGCTTGCTCTCGCGGTACTCGGCGAGTCCGGCCGGGCCGAGCTCACGGCCCACTCCGCTCTTGCCGAAGCCGCCCCACTCCGCCTGCGGGAGGTAGGGGTGGAAGTCGTTGATCCAGACGGTGCCGTGCCGCAACCGGCCGGCCACCCGGCGGGCGCGGCCCGCGTCGGCGGTCCACACGGCGCCCGCGAGGCCGTACTCGGTGTCGTTGCCGAGGGCGACGGCCTCGTCCTCGGTACGGAAGGTCTCCACGGTGAGGACCGGCCCGAAGACCTCCTCCCGTACGACCTTCATCTCGCGGTGGCAGCGGTCGAGGACCGTCGGCTCGTAGAAGTAGCCGCCCTGCGGGCGCTGCGGTGACAGCTCGGGCCGCTTGCCGCCGCAGCGCAGCACCGCGCCCTCGGCGAGCGCGGAGGCGACATACGCCTCGGTCTTCTCGCGCTGCTGCGCGGAGACCAGCGGACCGCACTCGACGCCGTCCTCGGTGCCGCGGCCCAGACGGATGCGCTCGGCGCGGCGGGCGAGTTCGGCGACGAACCGGTCCCGGACGGACTCCTCGATGATGAGGCGACCGCCCGCCGAGCAGACCTGGCCGCTGTGGATGAAGGCCGCGTTGAGGGCCTGGTCGACGGCGGTGTCGAAGGCCTCGTCGGTGGCGCAGGCGTCGGCGAAGACGATGTTGGGGTTCTTGCCGCCGAGTTCGAGGGCGACCTTCTTGACGCTCGGGGCGGCGGCCTGGGCCACCTTCGTGCCGCTGACCAGGCCGCCGGTGAAGGAGATCAGGTCGACGTCGGGGTGCTCGGCGAGCCGGGCGCCGACGGTGTGACCGGGGCCCGTGACGATGTTGGCGACCCCGACGGGCAGCCCGGCCTCGGCCAGCAGCTCGATCAGCGCGACCGTCGTCAGCGGGGTGATCTCACTGGGCTTGATCACGAAGGTGTTCCCGGCGGCGAGCGCGGGGGCGATCTTCCAGCTGGCCTGGAGCAGCGGGTAGTTCCAGGGCGTGTTCATTGCGCACACCCCGACCGGTTCGTGGACGACGACGCTGTGGATGTCGGGCGAGCCCGCGTCGACGACCCGGCCGGGCACCTCCGCGGCGACCAGGTCGGCGAAGTAGCGGAAGGCGTCGGCGACGCAGTCGACGTCGACCCGGCCCTCCTCGACGGTCTTGCCCGCGTCGCGACTCTCCAGCAGGCCGATCTTCTCGCGGTCTCGCACGAGCAGGTCGGCGACCCGGCGCAGCAGCGCGGCGCGCTCGGCGACGGGCGTGTGCGGCCAGTCGCCGTGGTCGAAGGCCTGCCGCGCGGCCGTGACCGCCCGGTCCGTGTCCTTCTCGTCGCCCTCCGCGACCACGGCGAACGGCAGGCCGTCCGCGGGGTCGAGGATCTCGCGCGTGGCTCCGGAGACTGCTTCCAGCCACTCGCCTCCCGCGTGAATGGTCCTGCGCACCTGTCGTTCTATGTCCGCCATGCTCCGTCTTGCCTTCCGTTCCTGTTCAGTGCCCCTGTGTCACACAGGTGTGACTCGGGACCGAGTGCGCATGCCCTGGGTAGACGATTGCATGCAGAATCCGTGGCCGAAAGTGCGCTGTGTCACTGAACATGCGGGCAAAAGGGGCGAAAAGTACGCTGCTCATGGAGGTGACGCCATGCGCAGGACAGCACTGATCTCCGTGGCGGCGAGCGCGACTCTGCTTCTCGGGGTCCTCGCGGCGCCGGTCGCGACCGCGAGCGACGCGGACGACCTCACCGCGCGGGAGCTCGCCGAGCAGGCGAAGGACAACCTCCTCGACGCGAAGTCGGTCCATATGGAGCTGACGGACAGGAGCAGGGGCGCTGTCGACAGCAAGACGCAGCCGACCTCGATGAAGCTGTCGATGGACCGGGACGGCAACTGCGCCGGCACGATGAGGATGGGCCGGGGCGGCGGCAGCGTGGAGATCGTCACGCGGGGTGAGCAGGTGTGGATGAAGCCCGACACCGCGTTCTGGAAGGCGCAGGTGCCCGGCAGCCAGGGCGACGCGGTGGCCCAGCTGTTCAAGAATCGCTACATCCACGGCTCCACCAGGGACGCCATACTCAAGGGCATGGCCGAGACGTGCAGCCTGACCTCCTTCCAGCGCGACGTCGGGACCCAGGCACCCGACGACAGGTCCCTGCAGAAGGGCGAGGAGACCACGCTCGACGACACGAAGGTCATCCCCCTCAGGGGCAAGGAGGACGGCAAGCAGGCCACGATGTACGTCACCTCGGACGCCCCGCACCGCATCGTCCGCGCGACCGAGAAGGGCGACGGCACCGACCTGGCCCTGTCCTTCAAGGACTACGACAGGCCGGTCCCGTCCGAGACCCCCTCGGCGGACGAGTCGGTGGACGTCGGCAGGCTCCAGGAGGAACTGCAGAGCTTGTGACCCCGGACATGGACCTCCCGGCATCCTTTGACTAAAGTCAAAGAAATATGAGCCCCGTGTCGACGCAGCATGTGACGGCCTTCCGCCGGTTCAACCGGTACTTCACGCGCCGTATCGGCGTCCTCGACGACCACTACCTCGGCCAGGACCGGCCCCTCGGCGAGGCCCGGCTGCTGTTCGAGATCGCCGGGCATCGCGGGGGCGTGTCGCTGCGCGAGCTGCGCGGCGTGCTCGGCCTCGACGCCGGTTATCTCAGCCGGATGGCGAAGGCCCTGGAGGCGCAGGGCATGGTCCGCACAAGCGTGCACCCGCAGGACAGCCGGCGCCGTGTGATCGAGCTGACCCCGGCCGGGCGGACCGAGGTCAGGGAGCAGAACCGCCGGGCCGACGCGGTCGCGTCCGGGCTGCTGGGCGGGCTGACCGCGGCCCAGCGCGAGCAGCTCACCGACGCGATGGGCACCGCGCAGCGCCTGCTGCAGCTGGCCGGCATCACGATCGAGCGGCTCGACGGCCACGCCCCGGACGCCCGCGCCTGCCTGGACGCGTACGCCGCCGACATCGACGCCCGCTTCCCCGAGGGCTTCGACAGGTCCGACCTCGTCCACCCCGACGAGCTGTCGGGTAACGCCGGCGCGTTCTTCGTGGCGTACAAGGAGGGCCGCCCCGCGGGCTGCGGCGCGCTGCGCCGGCTCGCACCCGGCGTCGGCGAGATCAGGCACGTGTGGGTGCACCCGGACGCCCGCCGCCTCGGCCTCGCCCGCCGCCTGCTCGCCGCCCTGGAACGCGAGGCCGCCGAACGGCACTTCACCGTCGTACGCCTCGACACGCACTCCGCGCTCACCGAGGCGCAGGCGATGTACCGGGCGTGCGGCTACACGGAGATCCCGGCGTACAGCGACCACGTCTACGGCGGGCACTGGTTCGAGAAGCGGCTGGCGCAGGCGGGGAGGGCGAGGACGTAGGTGCCGGACCGGGGGCGTAGGTGCCGGACCGGGCGCCGTTGGCGGCCTAGTAGACTGTCGCGGCTAATATTTGGGATAAAGGTGACGCAGTTTGATGCGTGCATCGTGGGTGGTGAACTGCCAGTCCACCT
>NZ_JACTVI010000142.1 GCF_014495685.1 Streptomyces sp. TRM68367
CTGACCCGCCCCCCGCGCGGGTCAGGCCGCCCCGAAGTCTCAGGCCGACTGGGCGTCCGGCAGCTCCACCAGCCACGGCAGGGATCCGCGGTCGCCGGCGCCGAGGCGGGCGTAGGCGCTGTACAGGTGGTTGCCGACGGTGCGGACGGACAGGGTGAGGCGCTCCGCGATCTGCCGGTTGCTCAGGCCCGCGGCGGCGAGCTGGACGATCTGCCGCTGGCGGGCGGTGAGTTCGCCCAGGATCAGGCCGGACAGCGCGGGGGTGCGGGCGCCCTGGCAGCGCCGGGCCAGGGCGACGGCGCGGGTCCGGGAGGTGCGGGCGGCGCGCGGGTCGCGGTGCGCGCCCACGGCCTGCGCGTGCGCCTCGGCCGCGAACAGCAGGAAGCCGCGCCCCTCCAGCTCCGCCGCGGCCCGGTCCAGGGCCGGGCCGTCGGCGCGGGCGAGCGCGTCGGCATGGGCGGCGAAGACGCCGGTCAGCCGGCCGGCGGGCGGCTCGGGGGCGCCGAGGCGGACGGCGTCGTACGGCTCGTCCGTCACCGCCTTCAGCGCCTCGTCGACGTCTCCGCGCGCCGCCGCCGACCACGTGGCCGCCCCACCCCCGTAGGGGCGGTCCACGAGGATCTCGTGCGCGCTCGTGCCGTCTCCCAGCTGGGCGGTCGCGAGGGTGAGTTCGGTCCGGCAGTCCGGATCGTCACCACCCTCCCGCGCCCAGGCCGCGGCCTCCCGCAGTTGTCCGCCGAGCCGCGCGAACCGGGCCCGTACGGCCGCGTACCCGGCCGGCACCGGTGTCCCCTCCGCCACCAGCCACTCCCCCACCGGCGCCAGGACCGGCCGTACGTCGGCCCGCTCGATGCGGCGCGTCAGCCCGTCCGCTTCGGCGGCGAGGGCGGGATCGTACGCCTCGCGGGTGCGGGCCACCCGCCGGGCGCGCAGCCGGCCGGCCGCGGCGCGCAGCACCGGCCCGTGCATTGGGTGGGCGAGGCGGACGGCGCCGTGGTCGTCGACGTGGACCAGGCCGTCGGCCTCCAGGCTTTCCAGGGGCCGGATGTCGAGGTCGTCCACGTCCACGGGCAGGGGTTCGGCGAAGGCGAGGCCGCCGAGGGTCTCGCGCTCCTCGGGGCAGGCGCGGTCCAGGACATGCCCGGTGCGTTCGCGGACGGCCGTGGTCAGGGGCACCGGGCCGCGCCAGGCCCGCTCGTCGGTGTCCGGGACGGGCGCGAGCTTCTCCCGCACCGCGCCGAGCAGTTCGCGCAGCAGCCGCAGGTCGCCCCGGGAAAGGTGGTGCAGCCGGTTGACGGTGAGGGGCTCCAGCACGCCGACGCCCGCCGTGAGCAGCTGTGCGGTCTCCTCGCGGGACAGTGGCTCCAGGGTGAGGCGCGGCAGCAGCTCGCCGGTCCACAGCCGGGAGATCGCACCGGGCACCGGGGCGCCGTCGGTGGCGCCGACCAGCAGGCGGGTGCGGGCGTGCACGGCGAGGTGATGGACCAGGGCGGCGGAGGCGTCGTCCAGCAGATGGGCGTCGTCGACCAGCAGCAGCCGCAGGCCGGACAGCAGGTGGACCGCGCGGTGCAGGGTGACGGACTCCGGCAGCAGGTGCGCGAACGCGGCGAAGGGCAGGTGCCGGGTCTCGGGTGTGCCGGCCGCGCGGGCGCAGTCGGTGCCGCGTACGGCCTCGGTGACGAGCCGGGTCTTGCCGCAGCCCGCCGGACCGGTCACGACGATGCCGTGGCGTCCGGCGGCCAGGGACCGGCGGACCAGGTCGAGTTCGTCCTCCCGCCCGGTGAACGGCCAGGGCAGCTCCAGCGTCTTCGTATCCCGTTGGAAAGTCATCACGGCATCAAGAGCGCGGATACTCACTCCTGATACAGGGGGACTTGAGTAGCCCCCGACTCAGGCGCGCCATGGCGTCCGGCGGCAACCTGGGGCCCATGACCGCCCGCTACTGCTCCCTTCCGCAGCAGCCGGCCCCCGCTTTTCCGCCGGGGCTGGCCGCCGAGCGCCACAGCGCGCTCGTGGCGGGGCGGCGGATGTGGGTCAACGGCACGGTTCTGCACTACTACTTCTTCGACGGTGACAGCGACGCGTCGGTCATTGCGGTACCGGGGGCCGGGCAGACGCGGCGGGTGTCGTGGGCGGGGGGCGACGGGCAGCGGGAAGTGGTGCGCGGATGCTTCCAGGAGTGGCAGGGCCTCGGTATCGGGCTCGACTTCGCCGAGGTCGACGACCGCTCGGAGGCCGAGCTGCGCATCGGGTTCCAGCTCGGTGACGGCTCCTGGTCCGCCGTGGGCAGGGACGCGCTCCAGGCCGGTCTGAACGAACGCACCATGAACTTCGGCTGGGACCTGACCGCGCCCGGGGAGCGTGCGACGGCCCTGCACGAGATCGGGCACGCGCTCGGGATGCTGTGCGTGGGGGTCGGGCGAGACGGCGGTCATGTGCTGGTAACGGCACAGGCCGCCCGGACCCGGGCACCAGGACCACTGTCCGGCGCCGGGGGAACGGCCGAGGAACGTCGCCTTCGGGGGAGGGTGACGTTCCTCGGCCACGCCATGTCGGTGGCAGGCCGTAGGGTCGGCCGGGCATGGATCGTCGGCATCCGGGAGACAGCACGTGATCAGCGGTTACGTCATCGGGGAAAGCCTGCGGCCCGGCGCGGAGTTCGCGCCGCGCGGGGTGCGGCTCTGGCTGCGCAAGATCGGCCGGTACGACCTCTCGGAGACCACGGCCGACGGGCAGCCGGGGGCCTGGACGTTCGTGGAGTGGGAGACCGACAGCGACGATGTCGCCGCACTGGCGGACGCGCTCGCCGAGGCGCTGGAGCCGGAGAACGGCTGGTACGCCGACTTCGTCGCCGGTGACGAACGCGTCGTCGTCTTCGCCGGGAAGGTCTTCCGCTACCGGCGCGGCGACGCGGCGGGGCGTGCGGCGGCGATCGCGTACGGGCGGTCGGCGGGCACGCCCGCGGATCAGCTGGACTGGGCGGACTGATCCGGCGCGCGGCTCGTGGTGCGGGTTGAGCCGCCGCGGGTGGCGTTGACGCGCCGTCACCGGCTGGGGCGTGCCGCTTCCGGGGCGCGGCGTCGGGGCCCGGTTCTGAGCGACCGCCACCGGTAGCTCGGCTAGCGGCCCACCGGGTCCCCTTCCGCGCCGTCGGTCCGGGTGCGCAGCATCGCGTGGCCGCCGTGGTTCAAGGGCGTGTCCAGCTTCAGCCGGGCCGCCTCGTCGCCCGTGCGAGCGTCGACTATGTGCACCTCGCCGTGGCCGCCGCGGGTGACGGCGACCCAGGCTGCGCCCGGTGAAGCGGCCACCGCGCGGCGCTGGACGCCTTCCCAGGGGGTGCCTCCGCGGCGCGGAGCGCCGTCCATGGCGGGGAGGGGGACGCGGCGGGCGGTGCGGGCGGCGTCCAGCAGGATCAGTTCGTCGCCGTCCGGGTGGATGCGGGTGAACGCGGTGTGGTCACGGGCGAGGGCCAGCCGGAAGACCAGTCCCGGACCGAGGTCGGTGCGCGTCGTGCGGTCGGTGCCCAGGTCGTGGCACCAGGCCTCGTTGGTCCACTCCGGCCAGCGCATCGGGTCCGCGGGGCCGCCCCGCAGGGTCGACCACAGGGTGCGCCGCCGTGGGTCGAGCCGCAGGTACCAGCCGCGGGCGGGCGAGCCCCACGGGATCACCGGTTCCGGGGTGAGTGCGTCGCCGTCGCGGCGCGCCCGGTGCACGCCCTCGCCCGTGGCCGCGAACACGCGGTCGTGGCGCGGGTCGTGGGCGTCTCCGTGCCCGTCGTCCGGGAGCGGGAGCTGCGCGTGCGGTCTGACCGGCGGGCAGCCGGGCGCTGCGGCGAGCAGGTCGGCGAACCGGTGCGCGGCCAGCGCGCCGGGTTCCCGGTGCCGTACGACGACGAGGGGGTCGTCGTGGCCGAGGACGGTCACCCCCGGTTCCCCCGCGCGCGTGCGCACCCGTGCCGCGTCGCCCGTGACCAGGTCGACGACGGTGAGCAGGTCCGACCACGGCGTGCCGTTCCTGCCGAGGCCCGTGGTCAGGACCAGCCACCGGCCGGACGGGTCGCAGGCGAGGTGTTCGGCGGGTAGGGCGACCGGTATCGCGGCCTCGACCAGGTCGCTGCCGAACGGGTCGAGTACCAGCAGCTCACCCCTGCGCTCGTCGACACAGGCCACCCGCCCGCCCGGCAGCGCCAGGAACCCGGCGTGCTCGGAGAGATGGCGGCCGGCGAGGCGGCCCGCCTCGGTGCCGTCCGGTGCGGTCAGCACATGGACGCAGCCCGCCACATGGTCGGAGACGAGCAGCAGCGGGTCGGCGGTCATCTGGGCCTCCGTCGGCAAAGGAATCCGCAAGCGCGGACCAAAAGATGGGTTGGTTGAAAACGATTATCATGTATCTTCGGTGCGTTCCGGGACCCTGAGAAGAAGCGAGGGCATCCATGCTGCGCTCACCGTCGAGATTCGTCCGAAGCTGGATCACCGCCGCACTGGTGGGTTCCGTGCTGGTCGGATGCGGTGCACCGGCCGAACCCGCGAGCGAGCAGAACGCAGCCGGGCCGAAGACCGACGTCACCGTCGAACCCGTCAAGAAGAGCCTGAAGGTGACGGACGCGAACGGCGTCACGGTCTCCTTGAAGAAGGAACCCCAGCGCATCGTCTGCCTGTTCGGGCTGTGCGACGACATCCTGACCGAGCTGGGCATCGTCCCGACGGCCACGAACAACGCACTCCTGTCCCACCCGGACTTCCTGGGGAAGGAGAAGGCGAAGCAGGTCGACGTCATACCCGGCGGCTTCATCGCCCCGGAGGTGGAGGCGATCCTCTCCCACAAGCCCGATCTCGTCATCGGCCTCGAGGACACGCACGGCAAGCTCGCCCCGGCGCTGAAGCACGCCACCACGTTCTGGCCGATGCAGCCCGAGACGTGGCAGGACAGCGTGGGGTATCTGCGCGACACCGCAGCGCTCACCGGTCGTACGGCCGAGGGCGAGAAGGCCGAGAAGACCTTCCGCACCAAGCTGGCCAAGGCCGAGCAGTCCCGCAGCGACAAGACCGCGCTCGTCATCTACGGCAGCGACGAGAACTTCGGCGTCGCGACCCCGGAGACGGACGTCGGCGCCAGCCTGTTCCCGAAGCTGGCGAACTACCCGTGGAAGTCGCGTGGTGTGGAGGGCAGTTACAGCATCGAAGAGATCCTCGCGCAGGGCGTCGACGTGCTGTTCGTCGAGACGATCAGCTTCGGGGAGCCGGACGGCAAGCTGTCGCAGAAGCTGGCCAGGAACCCGCTGTGGGGGAAGATCCCGGCGGTGCGGAACGGGGACGTCCACGAGGTCGACTCCGAGGTGTGGGCCAAGGGGCGCGGCACCCGCTCGCTGGGCATCATCCTCGACGAGGCCACGGCCGCGCTGCGGTGACCGCGCCCGCTGCGGCCACGACAGAAGCGGCAGCGGCTGTGCCGGGGGCTCGAAGCTCCCGGCCGCGGTGGCAACTGACCGTGCTGGTGGTGCTGTTGGCGGTGGCGTCCGGCTGTGCGCTGACCCTGGGCACGCCGTACGTCCCGCTGCACCGGCTGCCGGGTGCCCTGCTGGACGGGGAGAGCAGCCTCGCGGGAGTTGTCGTCACCGAACTGCGGCTGCCCCGGCTGACGTTGGCGCTGATCGCCGGGGCCTGTCTGGGCGCCGCGGGGCTGGTGTTGCAGGAGTCGCTGCGCAACCCGCTGGCCGTCCCGGAGATGCTGGGCATCTCGTCCGGGGCCGCGCTCGGGGTCGCCGCGCCGCTGGTGCTGTCGGTGTCCCTTCCCGCCGCCGTCCAGCCGCTGCTGGCCATCGGCGGGGCCGCGCTCGGCGGCGCGCTCACGCTGCTCGCCGCCGGGCTGGGGCGCAGCCCGTCCGCCGTGCTGCTGACCGGGGCCGCGGTCGCCGCCGCGTTGCAGGCCGCGCTGCTCGTGCTCATGGTGATGGCCGACCAGCTCGACCTCCAGCTGATCTACCGCTATCTGCTCGGCTCGCTGTCCGCCCGCACCTGGGAGGACGTGACGGGCCTGTGGCCCTGGCTGTTCGTCGCGCTGCCCGCGCTCGTGCTGTGCGCGCCGGTGCTGTCGGTGCTGCGGCTCGGGGACGAGGACGCCGAGGCGCTGGGCGTGCGCGCGCAGCGGGCCCGGTTCGCCGCGCTGGCCATCGCCGTGGTGCTGATCGCGCCGGTGACGGCCGTGTGCGGCCCTGTGGCGTGGGTCGGGTTCCTCGCTCCACACCTGGCACGGCGGCTCAACCCGGCTGCGGACGCGGTGCGTTGGCTGCCGTGGTCGGCGGCGTGGGGCGCGGTCGTGGTGGCCCTCGCCGACCTCCCGGCCCGGCTCGCGCTCGCGCCCGCGGAGACGCCGGCCGGCGCGTGGACGGCCCTCCTCGGCGTGCCTGCCGGGGTGGCGCTGCTGCGGACGGGGAAGCGGAGACGGGCGGCGGCTTCTGAGGGCGGGCGATCGAAACCGGCCGAGGACGGCGGCCCACCGCACGCCGTACGCACCCCCGGTGAGCCCGAGCGCGAGCGCTCACCACACGCCGTACCCACCTCCGCTGAGCCCGAGCACGACCGCCCACCTCAAGCCGCCCCCACCTCGGGCGAGACGACCGGAACCCCCGAGGGCGACCACCCGCCACCCACCTCCGACGCGCCCGAGCACGACCGCCCGCACCACGCCGCCCCCGCCTCCGGTGAGGCGGCCCCAGCACCCGAGAACGCCGGCCCACCCCACGCCGCCCCCGCCTCCGATGCGGCGGCCCGAACAGGAGACGCCCCGTGATCCGACGCCTGGGCGTGCTCGTCGCGCTCGTCGCCGTCTGTGCCGGCGCCGAGCTGATCGCCGGACGCGGCATGTCCCCCGCCGTGGCCTGGGACGTGCTCGGCGGAGGCGGCGACGCGACGGAACGGCACATCCTGTTCCAACTGCGACTGCCCCGGCTGCTGGTGGCCCTGGGTGCGGGCGCGTGCCTGGGTGTGGCGGGTCTGGTGCTGCAGTCGGCGCTGCGCAATCCGCTCGCCGGTCCCGAGGTCACGGGGGTGACGCCGGGTGCGGTGCTCGGGGCCGTCACCGCGACCGGGCTCGGGCTCGCCGGGTGGCAGTCGCCGCTGGCCGTGGTGGTCGCCGCGTGTGTGGGCGGCTGTACCGGGGCCGCGCTGCTGTGGCTGCTCGCCGGGCGCGGCCGGGGCGACCCGGCGCAGATCGCCGTGCACGGGGTGCTCGTGTCGGCGGTGCTCGGCGGGCTCACCGCGATGGTGCTGCTCGTCGCGCCGGGTGAGCTCGGCAGTGTCGTGCAATGGCTCGTCGGGACGACGGAGGGCCGGGTGTGGGAGCACTGGCATCTGCTGTGGCCGTGGGCGCTGGCCTGGGGCGTCGCGGCCTGGCTGCTGACCGGGCCGCTGACGCTGTTGCGCTGCGGGGACGAGCTGGCCGCCGCCGCGGGCCTGGCCACCGCGCGGGCCCGCACCCTCGCCCTGCTGTGCGCCGTGGCGCTGACGGCGGGTGCGGTGGCCGCCGTGGGAGCGCTCGGCTTCGTCGGGCTGCTCGTGCCGCATGTGGCGGTCGCCGTGTTCGGCGCGGACCTGCGGACGGCGCTGCCCGGCGCCGCGCTGGTGGGCGCGGCCGTGGTGGGCGGGGCCGATGCCGGAGCCCAACTTGCCTCGCAGGCCCTGGCGTTCGCCCTCGACAGCGACCGGCTCACGCTGCCGGTCGGGGCGCTCACCACGTGCGTCGGGGCCGCCCTGCTGCTGGTCGTCGTGCGCCGCGCGCCGAGCCGTACGTTCTGATGTCGACGAAGGACAGAACATGACCGAATCCGTGGGGATCCGCGTCGAGGGGGTCCATTTCGGCTACCCCGGCCGCCCCGTGCTGCGCGGCGTCGACATGACCGTCGAGCCGGGCGAGCTGACCGCGCTCATCGGCCTCAACGGCTGTGGCAAGTCGACCCTGTTGCGGCTGGCCGCCGGACTGCTGCGGCCGGCGGAGGGCCGCGTACTGCTCGGCGGGGACGACCTCGACCGGCTCTCCCGGCGCGCCACCGCCCGCCGGGTCGCCCTGCTGCACCAGGCGGCCCCGGCGGTCCCGGGCATGACGGTGCGGCAGCTCGTGCGGCAGGGGCGGTACGCGGCCCGTGGCCCGCTCGGCATGCTGCGCGAGGGCGACGATCCGGTCGTACGGCGGGCGCTGCGCGATGTCGGTGTGGAGCAGTGGGCCGACCGTCCCGTCGACGCGCTGTCCGGCGGTGAGCGGCAGCGGGTGCGGCTCGCGATGGCGCTCGCCCAGGACACGCGCGTGCTGCTGCTGGACGAGCCGACCACCTATCTCGACCTGCACCACCAGCTCGACGTGCTGCAGACCGCGGTGCGGCTGCGCGAGGAGCGCGGCCTGACCGTGGTGATGGTGCTGCACGACCTCGCGCACGCCGCCCGGTTCGCCGAGCGGATCGTCGCGCTGCGGGACGGCTGCGTGGCGGCCGACGGGACACCGAAGGAGGTCGTCACGCCCGCGCTGCTCGCGGATGTCCTGGGGGTGGCGGGCCGGGTCGGCCAGGATCCCGAGGGCGGCTGGCCGGTGTGTTACCCAGATCACCCTCTCCCAGGTATGGCATATGAAAATCATATTCATTAAGGTCGCTGTGCGGCGCTCACCAGAACGCCGTACCTCCCTTATGGATAAGGAGAGTTCATGGACAACGAGCAGGTCTTCGCGCCCATCGCCGACCCGGGTCAGCTGGCCCACGACTCGGCCTCCCACTCCAACGCGCTCGTCGAGAACCCCTTCGACGACACCGAGGAGTGAGCGAGGCGTAAACCTCCTCGATCGTGGGCCCGCCCGCCCGTCGCCTCACTGGGCGGGCCCACGCCGATGACCAGCCGCTTCCCACAGGAGGACCGACGTGTCCCGCAGTCAGCTCGCCCCCGGTGTCGAGGTCGTCGCGGTTCCTGGGCGGGGTCTGGCAGTCCGCACGGCCGACGGGGAGTTCCTCAGTGTCCGCACCGGTGACGCGGACGGGGGCGCGCTGCTCGCCCGGCTCTCCGGTTCGGCGGCCGGTGCGGCGGACGCCGAACTGGACCGGCTCACCCGGGCCTTCGAGGACGCCGGATACCTGGCGGAGGAGTCCGGGCAGGCCGAGTGGCCGGCCGGGCGCCGGGACGTCCGGCTGCTGGGCGATCCCGCGCTGACCGGGCCGCTGGCCATGTACCTGAAGGCGGCGGGCGCCGAACCGCGGGGGGCGGCGCCCGGCGACGACCTGGCCGAGGGGCGGCCCGCCGCTGTCGTGTGGTGTCTCGACGGTCCCGTGACCGAGGGGCTGTGGGACGCCGCCGACCGACTGCCGGAGCGGGGCATCGCCTGGCTGCGCTGCCACCGCGAGGGCTGGCACGCCTACGTCGAGCCCCTCGCCGCCACCCCGGGGGACGTCACCTCGGCCCACGTCCGCGCCCGCCGGCTCGCCGCCACGCCCGCGCACCGCGAACTCGGCGCCTACTGGAGCGGCCCCCGCGCCACCGGCGCCCCCGTCCGACTTGCCGCTCACACGGCCGGTCTGCTCGCCGCCCTGCTGGCCGACGACCTCACCCGGTGGGCCACCGGGGCCCCCGACACCGGCACACTGCCCGCCCGGCGCCGCCTGCGCCGTATCGACCTGCGCACGCTGACCATTACCGAGCACCCCGTGCTGCCCGTCCCGGACGCCGCCCCGATGCCGAAGCAGGCCGGATGACGCCGTTCACCGCGGCCGTCGACGGTCTCGCCACCGACGTACAACTCCCGGACGGCGACGGGCCGTTCCCGGCCGTGCTCGTCCGTACGCCCTACGACCGGCAGCGGCACCGCGCCGAACTGCGCGGCTGGGCGCGGCGCGGGTTCGCCGCCGTGGCCCAGGACGTGCGCGGCCGGCACGGCTCGCCGGGTGACTGGCGGCCGTACGAGAACGAGGCCGCCGACGGTGCGGCGACCGCGCACTGGATTCGTCAACAGCCGTGGAGCGACGGGGTGTTGGTGGCATCGGGCGGCTCCTACGCGGCCCACTGCGCCCTCGTCCTCGCGCTGGACGCGCCCGAGGGCGCGCGCCCGGACGCCGTCATCGCCGCCGTACCGGCGCTGGGCAGCGCCGAGACGGCCCGCGAGTCCTCGGGGGTGGAGCGGCTGGCGTCCCGCGCCGGCTGGTGGGCGGCCCACGGCGACCGGCCGGACTCCGACGAGGAGGCCCTGGCCAAGGCCCTCGCCCGGGATCCCGGACTGCTCACCCACCTGCCGGTCGATGGTCTTCCGGGGCGGCTGGGCCGGGACCTGCCCTCCTGGCCCGGACTGTGGCGGCAGCGCGAGCGCGGGCGGCTCGTCGCGCGGGCGCAGGAGGCGGGGATGCCGCTGCTCGCGGTGGGCGGCCACCACGACCACTTCACCGAGGACACCGTCGCGCTGTGGCGCCGCTGGGGCGGCCCGTCGGCGCGCCTGCTCACGGGACCGTGGGGACACGGGCTCGTCGCCGGACCCGGGCCCGACGCCGAGCCCGGACACCGGGTGAGCCTCGGCGACCTCTACGCCCGCTGGGCGCGCCGCGCCCTCGCCGGGGACCTCGCGCGCGGGCGGCGCGGCGCGGTCGGGCTGGGTGGCAGCCGCCTGTGGGTGGGCGCCGGCCTGGAGGGTGCGCCGTACGCGCCGGTGCTGCGGCCGATGCACGGCATCTCCTTCTCGGCCGATCCTCAACGGCCCGTGCGCTCAGACGAGTTGACTGTCCCCACCGACGGCACGCCCGACCGATGCCTGTTCCTCACCCCTCCCCTGCCGCGACCGCTGGATATCGTCGGTGACGCGGAGGTGCGGCTGCGGGCCACCGCCGAGACTCCGTCCGCCGACTGGGCGGCCCGGCTCGTCGCCGTGAGCCCCGAAGGGGCCGCCGAGCGGCTGGCCGTCGGGATCGTCCGGCGGGCGGATCCCGTCGGGCGGCCCGCCGAGTTCGCCGTACCGCTGGGCCGGCTCGCGCGGCGGCTGGCCGCGGGCACCCGGCTCCGTCTGGAGCTGGCCGGGCACCACTTCCCGGCCCACGCCCGCAACCCGCACACCGGCGACGACCCGGTCACCGCCACCCGGCTGGTCGCCTCCCGGCGCGAGGTCGATCCCGCGGGCGTGGCGCTCCGGCTGCCCGTGCTCCGCTCCCGTCCTGCCCCCACCGATCCCGTACAGGAGGTCCTGCGATGACGGCGCTGCCGCTGGAAGCCCTGGTCGACCCCGTCTGCGGCATCGTCCGCAAGATCAAGCTCGTCGAGCACCCCGCGGGCGCACCGCCCCGCTACACCGCCCTGACCGCCGAGATATCCGACGCCCGCAAGCTGGGCCTGTGGCCCGCCGACCGGGTGTCGCTCGGCACCACGTTCGGCGACCCGGAGGGCGCCCGCATCGCCGCGATCGCGGAGGGCATCGAGCGGTACTGCGGCAACCGCGTCCCGCCGCCCGGCCACCGGGACGCCCCGTTGCGCGCCGGCGCCACCGAGCTGGCCGCGCAGGGGCTGCGCCTGTACGGGCCGGGCGAGCTGCCCGCGTACGCCGACTGGCAGTATGCCCGCGAGAAGTTCCCCTACCGACCCCTCAGACCCGGCACGCCCGCCCTGTGGACGCGCGGCGAGGAACGGCTCCCGGGCGGGGAGCGGGCCGAGGTCTGGGCGCCCGTCGCGCTCACCCACCTCAACTGGCGGCAGGGCGAGCTGCGTTCGCTGCCGCGCACCCATCACCTCAACTACGCGGGGATCGCCACCGGGCAGGGCTTCGACGACGCGGTCGAGCGCGGCATGCTGGAGGTCGTCGAGCGGGACGCGCTCGAACTGTGGTGGCACCTGGACGGCCCGGCCCGCGGTATCGACCCGGCCTCCGTGCCCGGCCTCGGCGACGACCTCGCCGGCTGCGGGCTCGACGTGTGGCTGACCGAGATGCCGTCGGAGTTCGCGCCCTGCATGGCCGCGCTCGTCCACGATCCGCGGCTGCGCCTGTTCGCCGCCGGGTTCGCCTGCAAGTACGACCCGGCCGAGGCCGCCCGCAAGGCGGTCCTGGAGGCCGTCCACACGTGGGTGTTCACCCAGGGCCTCACCGACCCGGACGGCTGGGTGTTCCAGGCCGTCGAGGCCGGGCTGCTCGCCCGTGGGCTGTATCTGGACCACCGCGCCGACGGCCGCTATCTCGACGTGTGCGGCGAGCAGTTCGAGCAGGTACGGGACCTGGGCGCGCACGTGCAGGTGTGGCTGGACGAGCGGATGGCGTCCGAGGCCCGGCGGTTCACGAAGCCCGCGCACGGGACCGTGTCCGTCGAGGAGGTCGAGCCCGGCAGCCGGGAGCGGCTGGAGGGCGCGCTGCACGACGGCGGCCACCGGATCATGACGTTCGACGTCACCACCGAGGACGTGGCCGAGACGGCGCTGCGGGTCGCCCGGGTGCTCGTGTCCGGGCTGATCCCCAACTCGCCCGCCGCCTTCGGGTACTTCGGATGCCCGCGCCTCGCCGAGGCCGCCGTCACCCGGGGGTGGCGTACGACCGCGCCGAGCGGACCGGCGGACTTCACGCTGGCTCCCCCGCCCCACATGTGAAGGGCCCGTCCCGTGGATCTCGTCGCCGCCCTCGCCCGCGCCCGCTCCGCCGAGCAGCCCGGCCCGGACACGCCCGCCGGTCCCGCCGTCCGCGCCTGGCCCGGCCCGCCGCGCCCGCTGCCGGAGGCCGGCCGCGGTGAGCTGGACCTGCGTGCGCTGCTCCGCCTGTCCCTGGCGGCCTCGGACCGTTCCGGACGGCTGCGGCCCGCCGCGTCCGCGGGAGCGCTGCACCCGGTGGACGCCCAGCTGGTCGTCGGCACCGGCTGCCCGCTGCCGGCCGGCCGCTACGGCTACGACCCGCTGCGCCACCGCGTGCACCGCCTCGGCCCGGAAGGCAACGGCACGCTGCCCGGGGTGAGAGTGGAGCTCTCCGTGACACCGCAGCGCACCGTCGCCCACTACGGCCATCGCGCCTGGCCGTTGATCCTGCTGGACGCGGGGCATGCGGTGGGGGCTTTGTGGCTGGCCGCCGGGGCGCTGGGGATCGCCGAGCCCGTACTGCGGGTGGCCGGGGTGGCCGAAGAACCGCTGGCCGTAGTGCATTTCGCGCCGCCGCAGGGGGCGGACGGGGGAGCCCGGGATGAAGAGGCGGGCCGACGGTCCTCGGCGGCCCCTACCGGCCCGGCGTCCCAGCGCGAGGTCGAAGGCCGGGGGTCCTCGCGCCAGGGAGACGGCCGGACGTCCCGGCACGCGGGGCAAGGCCAGGCATCCCGCAGTTCAGCGGACGGCTGGGCGTCCCGGAGCACGGCGGACGGCTGGGCGCCCCGGTCGGAACCGCTCGTGCCCGGGGAGCTGCCGGTCCGCCGCAGTTCCACGCCGCCCCTGCGCGGCACCCCGCCCCGGGACCTCGTGCGGGCCGTGCTCGCCACCGCCGTCGAGGCGGGTGCCGGGGGGCTGTCCTGGTGCGTGGCCGTCGGCGAACCGGAGCCCGAGCTCGTCGAGGCGGCGTCCGACGGCGCGCTGCGCCGGCTCGCGGCGGGCGAGGCGCGGCCGACGCTCGCGGCGTGGGCGGCGGGACAGGGGTGGGTCGCCGAGGCGGGTGCCGTCCTGCTCGGGTACGGCTGCCCGGCCGATGCCGGCGCCCCGCAGATCCGGCGGGCCCACCTGCGCGCCGGTTTCGCCGTGCAGCTCGCCCAGGTGGCCGCCGTACGGCACGGGCTGGCCGCCCGCCCCCTCGGCTCCTGGCAGCAGGCGGATCTGGGCGCCGCGCTCGGTTCCGCACCCGGAAAGGACTGGATCGTGCACGCCCTGGCCCTCGGTACCACCCACCGCGACGAGGAGGGGACCTCGTGATCGTCCACCCCGAGCTGCGCCGCGCCGCACGGCACGCGCGGCGCGCCCTGCTCGCAGCCACCCTGCTCCAGGGCGCCGTCGCCGTCACCCATCTCGCGCAGGCCGTCCTGCTGGCCGTCGCCCTCGCCGACGTTGCCCGGGGCGACACCGGCCGGCTCCCGCCGCTGCTCGGAGCGGTGCTCGGCATCGTGGCCGCGCGCGCCGGGCTCGGCACCTGGCAGCGGCACACCGCCACCCGCGCCGGGGCCCGCGTCAGGGTCCGACTGCGGGACGAACTCCTCGCGCACCTCGGGCAGTTGGGTCCAGCCCACCTGACCTCCGCACGCGCCGGCGCCGTACGCACCACGCTCGTCGACGGTGTCGAGGGCGTCGACGCCTACGTCACCCGCTATCTGCCGCAGCTCCTCATCACCCTCACCGTGCCGCCGCTGCTGCTCGCCGCCCTGGCCGTGGTGGAGCCGCGGGCGCTCCTCGGTCTCGTACCGGCCCTGCTGCTCGCCCTGTTCGGGCCGCGCGCCTGGGACCGGCTGCTGGCCCGGCGTGGCAAGGAGCACTGGGACACGTACGAGGGTCTGGGCGCCGACTATCTGGAGGCGCTGCAGGGGATGCCGGCGCTGCGGGCCGCGGGTGCCGTCGGGCGTACCCGGGAGCGGCTTCAGGAGCGGTCGGCGGCACTGCACCGGGCGACCGTGGCCAAGCTGCGGGCGTCGCTGGTCGACACCGGGCTCACCGACCTGGCCATCCAGGGCGGCACCGCGGCCGCCGCGCTGCTGGCCTGCTGGTCGGCCGTCACCGGCTCCACCGCGGCGACCGGCACCTACCTGGTGCTCCTGCTGGCCTCGGAGTGTTTCCGGCCGGTCCGTGACCTGTCCCGCGAGTGGCACGCCGGGTATCTGGGCGTCTCGGCCGCGGACGGGCTGGCGACGCTGCGCATCGCCCGGCCCTCGGTCCCCGACACCGGAACAGAGCAGGCGCAGTGGCCGGGACCGCCCCAACTGCGCTTCGAAGGCGTGGAGTTCACCTACGACGGCGCCGAGGCGCCCGCGCTGCACGGTGTCACCTTCACCGCCGAGGCGGGCCGCACCACCGCCCTCGTCGGCCCGTCGGGCGCCGGCAAGTCCACGCTGCTCGCCCTGCTGCTGCGCCACCGCGACCCGCAGCGCGGCCGGATCGCCGCCGGCGGCCGTGACGTGGCCGCGTACACGCTCGCCTCGCTGCGGCAGGGCATCGCCGTCGTCTCCCAGGACACGTACCTGTTCCACGCCTCCATCGCCGACAACCTGCGCCTGGCCCGGCCGGACGCCCCGGACGACGAGCTGGTCCGCGCGGCCCGGGCCGCCGGCGTGCACGACGAGATCGCCGCCCTGCCCGACGGCTACGGCACGGTGCTCGGCGAGCGGGGCGCCACGCTGTCCGGTGGTCAGCGGCAGCGGCTCGCCCTCGCGCGCGCCCTGCTGGCCGACGCGCCGGTGCTGGTCCTCGACGAGGCGACCAGCGCGGTCGACGAGCGCCGGGAGGCGGACATCGTCCGCGAGCTGCTGGGCGCGGCCGGTGGCCGGACGGTCCTGGTGGTCGCCCACCGGCTCGCCGCCGCCCGGCACGCCGACCGCATCGTGGTGCTGGACGGCGGCCGCGTGGACGCCGTCGGCAGCCACGCCGACCTGGTCGCCGACGGCGGCCTGTACGCGCGGCTCGTGAAGGCGGGCCACGCCCACGAAGGAGAGCTCGCCGCATGAGTTTCCTGAGTCAACCTCTATGCCGCCTGGGGCGTGTCGGCGGGCGCGTTGATCTTGCTGTTGGCCTGGTGGATGGCGG
>NZ_JACTVI010000143.1 GCF_014495685.1 Streptomyces sp. TRM68367
GGTCTCCCCATACCACAACAACGAGGACCAAGGCCCGAAGCCACGGCTTGTTTCCCGGCAAGCCCTAACTACACGGCATTGGGACTAGTGCCCCGACAGGCAACGTTCGCCCCGTCGCGACGCCCGGCACGCCCAGCTGGATCGGCGCTGAGCGGCGTTGCGGCTGGCCGTGCCCCCTACAGCTCTGCCGGTGCCGCCCCTTTCAGAGTGTCCAGGCCGAAGGAGTTCGCCATCTGTGCGTAGCCCTTGTCGCTGGGGTGGAGATGGTCGCCCGAGTCGTGGTCGGCGCGCAGGCGGCGGGGGGCGTACGGGTCGCGCAGAGCCTTGTCGAAGTCGGCCACCGCGTCGAAGACGCGGCCCGCGCGGATCTCGGCGTTGATCCGCTGCCGTACGGACTCGCGGACGTCGGTGTAGCCGCGGCGGCCGTGGAAGGGCATCAGGGTGGCGCCAACGACCTTCAGGCCGCGGGCGTGGGCCTGGTCGACGAGGGTGCGCAGGCCGGTGAGGATGCGGTCGGGGCCGGTGATGCTCGGGGTGCGCAGGATGTCGTTGACGCCGAGGGCGATGACGACGACCTTGACGTTCGCACGGTCCAGGACGTCCCGGGGGAAGCGGCTCAGGCCGCTGGGGTTGTCGGCGACGGGGGTGCCCCCGCGCGAGCGAATTCGAGCGTGGGGGAGGCCCCGGCCGTCGGAGAGGATCCGGTTGCCGCTGATGCCCTGGTTGACGACGCTGTAGCGGGGCACGTCCCGGCCGGACTCGATCGCGCCGCGCAGCCGGTCGGCGAGGACGTCGGTCCAGCGGGCGTTGGCGCCCACGGTGGAGCGGTTGCCGTCGGTGAGCGAGTCGCCGAAGACGACGACCGTGCCGTCGGACTCGCGGCTGAGCACGTCCAGCGCGGTCAGATAGCGCCAGGCCTCGGCCCGCTCGGTGTACGCGGCCGGGCTCACGTCCTCGGTGCGGTCGCCCTGCGCGACGTACGACATCTGGCGGGCGTGCGGGTGGTAGGTGACCGGGCCCGAGCCCGCGGGGGAGTAGGTGGTGATCAGCACGTCGCTGTCGTGCGGGACGGCGATGCGTACGGCGTCGCTGAGGATCTGCTGTCCGGGCGGGATGACGGCCGTGGGGCCGCCGTCGAAGGTGAGCCGCCGCATCGTCTCCGCTTCGGCGGCCGGCGTGTCGCTGCCGGCGGCGAGGGCGATCGAGGCGTGCGTGATGGTCAGCGGGGACTGGCCGTGCAGGTTGGACAGCGTGACGCGGGCGCTGGTGCCGCCCACGTTGGCGTGCACGACGTTGCGCACCGAGCGGCCCGCCATGCCGGTGATCTCGGTGCCGGGCTCGCCCCCGGCAGGGGACGCGGACCAGGCGCCGACCCAGGTGCCGGTGGAGGCGGGCGCGGCGGAGTTGCGCTGGATCCGGCCCTCGGACAGGGCGCTGCGGCTGTTCCTGCCGTCGTCGGAGGCGACCCCGACGTAGATGGCGGTGGAGAAGACCACGATCGCCGCCAGGACCGCGGCGAGGAGGGCCCGCTGCCTCGTACGGGCCGACGGTCCGCGCTGCCGGGTGTGGTCTGCCGATCCGTGCTGCTGCTCGCTGTGGTCCGCTGACACGTGCTGCTCCGCAGCGGGCCCCCCGACCCCGTCACGACCCCGGGTCATGCTGTGCTGTTCTCCTCGGGCGATGGGAGCCCGAGGCTCCGATCTGATGAGCCCATGATGCGTCACGGGCCCGGGTGAGTCCGGCAGGACTCCGTGGTGTTCCCCCGACCGGACAGACGCCGGGAACTCCTGATTCGTTCCGGGAGTCGGTCAGCAAGGGACAATGTGTGCGGGATCACCGAACGGGTGGAGCTGATGGAACCGACCAAAGCGGCAGAAACGGGTACGGGCGGCCCCGGGGTGCAGCAGGCCCGCCCCGATGCCGCCACGAACCGCGCGATGACCACGTTCAGCCCGGCGGATGAGGAGAAACGCCGCGGGGTACGGCGGATGAAACTCACCGCGACCGGCCTGCTGTTGTTCGTGGCGCTGGTGTACGTCCTTGCCGAGTGGGCCTCCCACGCCGGCGCCGGTGCGTGGGCGGGCTATGTAGCGGCGGCCGCCGAGGCCGGCATGGTCGGCGCGCTCGCCGACTGGTTCGCGGTCACCGCCCTCTTCCGCCATCCCCTCGGCATCCCCATCCCGCACACCGCGATCATCCCCAACAAGAAGGACCAGCTCGGCGTCTCCCTCGGCGAGTTCGTCGGCGAGAACTTCCTCTCCGAGGCCGTCGTACGACAGCGGCTGCGCGCCGTGGGCATAGGCAGCCGCCTCGGCGCCTGGCTCGCGGTACCGGAGAACGCCGACCGGGTCACGGCCGAGCTGGCGACGGCTCTGCGGGGTGCGCTCACCGTGCTGCGCGACTCCGACGTGCAGGCGGTGGTCGGCGAGGCCATCACGCGGCGCGCCGACGCCCAGGAGATCGCGCCCGGCATCGGCAAGATGCTGGAGAAGGTCGTCGCCGACGGCGGCCACAAGCGGGTCGTCGACCTCGTCGTCACCCGCGCGCACGACTGGCTGGTGCTGCACGGCGACGACGTGATGGACGCCGTGCAGGGCGGGGCGCCCGGCTGGACCCCCCGGTTCGTGGACCGCAAGGTCGGCGAGCGCGTCTACCGTGAACTGCTGCGCTTCGTCACCGAGATGCGCGACATGCCCGCCCACCCCGCGCGCGGCGCCCTCGACCGCTTCCTCACCGACTTCGCCTCCGACCTCCAGTCCGACACGGACACCCGCGCGCGCGTGGAGCGGCTCAAGGGCGAGGTGCTGGGCCGCGGCGAGGTCCAGGACCTGATCGCCTCCGCCTGGACCGCCGTACGATCCATGATCGTCTCCGCAGCGGAGGACGAGCGCAGCGAACTGCGCCTGCGGGTACGGGCCTCGCTGCTGTCGCTGGGCGCCCGGATGGCCACCGAGCCCAAGGTGCAGGGCAAGGTCGACAGCTGGGTCGAGGGCGCGGCGGTGCACGTTGTCACGACCTACCGCAAGGAGATCACCTCCCTCATCACCGACACCGTGGCGAGCTGGGACGCCGAGCACACGACGCGGAAGATCGAGGCGCACATCGGGCGTGACCTGCAGTTCATCCGGATCAACGGCACGGTGGTGGGGTCGCTGGCCGGGTTGCTGATCCATACGGTGGCGCGGGGGCTGGGGGCGTAGCGCGGTCCGGCCAGGTCACTTAAGGGTCCTTGCGGGCACGGGTGGGCGCAGCGGCACCCGCCGGCGCGGGTGAGCGCACCCACCCCCCGGCCCACCGCAACGCCGGGCGCCTGGCAGGCACGGCCCAGCCGGCGGCGTCCACGCAGCGCCCGGCGCCTACTGCGTACCGCGCCCCCGCCGCCGCAGCATCAGCAGCCCACCCGCCACGGCCGTAACCCCGGCGGCCGCAGCCCACCCGACGGCCTCCTCGGACCCGGTCGCAGCAAGATCACTCCCCACGGCAGTCGAGGCCGCCGCCGACTGCGTGGCCGCCGCCCCCTGCGGCCGGGGCTCGGACCCACCCGCACCGCCCCCGGAAGCCGACGCACTCGGCTCGGCCCCCGGCGTCGCACCGGCACCTCCCGCAGCCCCCGCACCACCGGCCACCCGATCCCGCGTATAAGCCAACGTCCCGAACCCGAGCTGGTCGTACCCCCCACTGTTGGGCCCGTAGTTCCCGCCCCCACCCTCGGGCGCGGCCTTGGCCGCCGCCCGCGTGAGATACGACGCGGACAACCCCCGCCGCTTGGTGTAGTGGTTGGCGATCATGGCCCAGATCGGCCGCGTCATCGCCGGATCGGCGGACGCGACCTCAGCCGCCGTCTCCTGCCCCGACCAGCCGTGGACCGCCCCCTTCTCCCGCGTGTTCGGGGTGTACGGCACATCACCGCCCAGGCTCCACTTGGCCACGTACTGTGCCCCCTTGAGGAAGCGGCTGTCGGCGTAGCCGTACAGGTCGATCCCCTGGTTCCAGGCCATCTCGCACACCGTGCCCATCAGCCCGACCCCGAGCAGCGCATGTCCCTGGTCGCGCCCGGCCTCCACCCACTCGGCGAGCCCGTCGTCGTGCATGACCGGAATGGCGTGCTCGACCGACCCCATCCCGTCGCCGTTCTCGAAGTACTCCACGGCCTGGTCGGCCTGCGCCCGGTCGTCGCAGAAGATGCCGGTGGCCATGACGCAGGCGAGGGCGCAGAGGTCCCAGTTGGGCCAGTAGTTGGTGACGACGGCGCCGTTGTGGTCGGCCAGGAAGCTCTCGCTCAACGGGGGGAAGACGTCCAGCAGCATCTTCTGGAAGCGGTCGAGGTCGAAGTCGCCGTGGTCGCGGACGAGTTCGGCGGCGTTGGCGAACTGGTAGCCGTACAGCCCGGCGGCCAGGAACCGGTCGGCGCTGCCTTCCAGCCGGCTCAGCTTGCCCGACCAGGCGTTGAGGATGGCGACGGCGGTGTCGGCATGCGCGGTGTCGCCGCCGACGTGGTAGCGCAGGGCGTTCTGGTAGGCGGCGTGAACGTCGTTGTACAGGGCCCGGTAGTTCTGCGGGAAGCCGGAGCCCCGGTACACGGCGGCCTGCGGGTTGGCCGACCAGCCGCTCTGCGCATGGCGGTTGGCGGTGAGCTTGGCGTAGCCCGCGGTGTAGGGCGCGGCGCCCGCCTTCACCTTGGCGGCCATACGGTCCAGGTCGGCACGGGTGTGCAGCAGCCCCGGATGGGCGAAGGTGGCGGCGCCCGCCGCACCGGCGGGGGTCGGGGCGAGGGCCGCGTCGCACCGATGGCGGCGGCCCCGACTGCCGTGCCCGTGGCCTCCAGCATGCTCCGGCGGCTGATGTGCGGTGTCACGTTCACGTGCGCGTTCCTCATCGTCGCGGCTGGGGGACGCACGGGAGACGTGAGAGTGTGGCCGCCGATAACAGAAACCGACGCCCGTACTCGTCGACCGAACCGACCGCGCTTGCCGCCTGTGAGGAGCCGTACGAGATGACCATCCGCAGGATCGTCCCCAACATCCAGGCCGGATCCGAGGAGCAGATGAGAGCCGGCCGGGACTTCTACGGCCTGCTCGGACTCGAGGAGGTGATGGACATGGGCTGGGTGGCGACCCTGGCGTCCCCCGCCAACCCCACCGCCCAGATCAGCTTCTTCACCGAGGAGCGCACGGGGCCCGTCGTCCCCGACCTGAGCGTGGAGGTTGAGGACGTGGACGCCGTGTACGCGCAGGTGGTGGCGTCGGGCGCGGAGATCGTACGGGAGCTGCGGGACGAGGAGTGGGGCGTACGGCGCTTCTTTGCACGGGACCCGAGCGGGCGGGTGGTGAACGTACTGACCCACCAGGCGTGACACACCTGTTGGGGTGTTGCCGGACCTGAGTCGGGGCTTGTCAAGTTTTCTCCCCGAGGTTATATAAGAGAAGAGAGCCGTAGGGGCATCGCACGGAGAGCGCCTGAAGAGAGGAGTGAACAGTGATGCTCATTAGAGGACCATCCCTTCTGCAGCCCTCACGAGTAGGGTTGTGACCTCTCGGTCTCGGTGGGTGCATGGCCAGTGATGCGAGCCGTTCGACGGCCAGCGTGATGGCGATGGACGCCTACCGTTCCGGGGACGACTTCCTGGTCCACTTCGACCTTCCCGGTGTCGACCCCGAGACGATCGAGCTGGATGTCGAACGCAACGTCCTGAACGTCCGTGGCGAGCGCAGGTCGCCGGCCCCCGAGGGTGCGGAGATGGTGGTCTCCGAACGCCCCACCGGCACCTTCACGCGCCAGCTCTTCCTGGGCGACACGCTGGACACGGACCGCATCGACGCCTCGTACGACGCCGGCGTCCTGACCCTGCGCGTCCCGGTGGCCGAGCAGGCCAAGCCGCGCCGCATCCAGATCAGCGGCGGCGACAGCCGTAAGCAGCTGAGGAGCTGACAGAACCCCGAGGAGCGTCCCGCGGCCTCCCGCCGCGGGACGCGTTCACCCGTGCCCGCCCGCCCTGGCGGTGCACCGGACCTGAGGAGGAGCCCGCAGATGAGTACGACGAGTGCCGCGAAGAGCGGGACGACGGTGGCGCCCGCGCGGACCGTGATCCCCAGCCGCCCGATTCCCGGGGAGCCGCACGGCCGGGGGCGGACCGGTGAGGACGGTGGCCGCTGGACCGAGCTGCTCGAAGCGGTGCGGGAGTCGGGCCAGTACCCGACGAGAGCGGAGGCGGAGCGCGTCACCCGTATCGTCCTGTCCACCCTCGGCGGCCATGTGGTCGGCGACGAACGCGTCGACCTCGCCCGCGCCCTCCCCGAACAGGCGGCCCGGGTGATCGCCGCCCAGATCCCGGCGACCCGCAGCCTCACGGCACCCGAGTTCGTCGACTCGGTCGCGGCCCGCATCGAGGGGGCGACCCCCGCGACGGCCCGCTGGGACGTCAGCTCGGTCCTGAGCGTCCTGCCGCCCCTGATCGGCGACGACCTGGTCACCCGCATCCTGGACCGGCTTCCGCCGGGCTACGCCCTGTTGTTCGGCCGGGCGGACCTGAGCCCGGCGCCGTGACGCCCGTACGGCCCCCCACTGAGTTCCGTACGGCGCCTCACTGAGTCCCGTACGACACGCCGTACGACACCCGTGACCGGCCACCGCCCGCCGCCCGCGCGGAAACGCCGGCGGTGGCGGTCGCCGGACGGGAAGCTGACCCGGACCGAGGCGGAACACCGGAAGGCAGGGGCCAGTTGACCACCGCACCAGGACGCGAGGGCCTGCTGACCGCCCCTGACGGCACCCGCATCGCCTACCGCGACCACACGCCGCCGGGGCCGCGCGCCACCCTCGCCCCACCGCTCCTCCTCCTGCACGGCCTCGCCGGCCACCAGGGCGAGTGGGACGCCCTGATCCCCCTGTTCCTCGCGGACGGCCACCGCGTGGTGACGTACGACGCCCGCGGCCACGGCGCCAGCACCCTCCGCCCCGCGGACACCACCCGCGCGGCCCATGTCCGGGACGCCGTAGCCCTGGTCGATGAACTCTCCCTGGCCCCCGTGACCCTGATCGGCCAGTCCCTGGGCGGCCACACGGCCATGCTGCTGGCGGCGGCCCACCCGGACCTGGCCGGCGCCCTGATCCTCGTCGAGGCGGGCGCCGGCGGCCCCAACCCCGGTCTCCCCGCCGAGATCGCGGCCTGGCTGGACAGCTGGCCGACGCCCTTCGCGTCACTCGCTCAGGCGCGGGCGTTCCTGGGCCACGAGGCCTGGACGAGAACCTTGGAGAATCGCCGCGACGGCTGGTACCCGGCGTTCGACCGCACCACGATCGTCGATTCCGTCGCGGAACTGGCCACCACCACCTACTGGCCGCAGTGGTCACGCACGACCTGCCCCACCCTCCTCGTCCGCGGCGAACACGGCACCGTCCCGGACGCGGACGCCACCCGCATGCTGGCCCTCCGCCCGGACACCCACCACACGCTCGTCCCGCACGCGGCCCACGACGTCCACCTGGACCAACCGGCCCTCCTGCACGAGGCGATCGCCGACTTCCTGGCGTCACCAGACCCGTAATCCCCATTTACGCCAGACGGCCCCATTCACGGCCACATAACCCATGAAGTCCCCGGAATGCTCGCTTCACCACCAAACCTCCAATAGCGTGGAAACGGACAGCAAAGAAACCGAAAACAGTCACCCTGTCCGAGAATCCACCATCGGGGGTAAGGATGCTCAAAGTCAGTATTGTGGTGCCCGTCTACAACGCGGGCCCCTACATCGACCGATGCTCACCTTCCCTCCTCAACCAGAGCCTCGGCAGAGACGCGTACGAGATCCTCTACGTCGACGACGGCTCGACCGACGACACCCCCGGGCGCCTCGACGCCCTCGCCGCCCGGCACCCGCACGTCCGGGTCATCCACCAGGAGAACTCCGGCTGGCCGGGCAAGCCCCGCAACGTCGGCGTGCGTGCGGCCCGCGGCGAGTACGTCCAGTTCGTCGACCAGGACGACGAACTCACCCCCGAGGCGCTCGAACGCCTCCACCGCCTCGCCGCCCGCAACGGCTCCGACATCGTGCTCGGCAAGGTGACCGGCACCATGCAGGGCCCCAGCGTCCTCTTCCGGCGCACCGTCGAGCGCTGCACCGCCGCCGACACGCCTCTCTTCGAGAGCCTGACCCCGCACAAGATGTTCCGCCGCCGCTTCCTCCTCGACCACGGCATCGAGTTCCCCGAGGGCCGGGTGCGCCTGGAGGACCAGCTGTTCATGGCCCGCGCCTACGTCCGCGCCAAGACGGTCTCCATCCTCGGCGACTACCCCTGCTACGTCTGGAACCGCCGCGAGGAGGGCGGCAACACCAGCGCCAGCGCGACCACCCCCGAGATCTACTACGGCCACCTGCGGGCCGTGGTCGACGCCATCAAGGAGGGCACGGAGCCGGGCCCGTACCAGGACCAACTGCTGCGCCGCTCCTACCGCGTGGAACTCCTCCGCCCGGTCAGCGAGCCCCGCGTCCTGCAGCGCACCGGCAAGGCCCTCGACCGGTACTACACGCTCGTACGCGACATGGCCCTCGAATGCTTCCCGCCCGGCGTGCGCGACGGCCTGCCCGCGATCAGCCGCCTGCGCGGCACCCTGCTGGAGGACGGCAACCTCGACTCCCTGGTCGAACTGGCCCGCCGCGTCCGGCACATCAAGGCCCGCACCACCATCGACGCCATGCGCTGGCACGACGGCCGGCTCCACGTCACCACGACCACCACCATGCTCCGCCCCGGTGGCAAACCCCTCACCCTCCACGAACTCGACGGCCGCCTGCTCCTGGACCCCGACCTGCTCGACGGCATCAAGGGCGCCCAGTACTGGGAGGTCCCCGACCCGCTCAATCTCGCCCGCGGAGAACTCCTCGTCCACGACACCGCCCGCAACCAGTGGTGGTTCCCCGACACCGACCTGACCCCCCGCACCCGCTCCCTCGGCAACAGCCGCCACCAGGTGGTCGTCTCCGGTACGACCGTCATCGACCCCCTGACCCTGGCCGGCGGCCGCCCGATGCCGCCCGGCACGCACCAGATCTTCGCCTACACCCAACTCCTGGGCGTGGGCCGCCGTACCCGCCTCACCCGGCCCACACCGCACCCCCAACTGCCCCCGGTGACCGTCGGCACTCCGGCCCGCCTGGTCATCCCGACCTGGACCGTGCGCGAGGCCCAATTCCGCCTGGCCGTGGGCCCCGCGGGCAACACGGCCCTCCCGCACCGCATCATCCTGCGCACCACCACCTTCCCCGAGGTCCGCCGTACGGCCCGCACCCTCATCGGCCGCCTGCCCCCCTCCCTGCGCACCCAGGCCCGCTCACTGGCCCGCCGCGCGGACCCGTGGAAGGGACGCCCTTGAGGCCTACCGCAACTGGTGGACCGGACTGACCGGCGCCGGTCAGACCGGTCCACCGGCGGGCGGCGAGCAGCGCGATGCCGTCCTCGCACATCCCGTTCGTCAGCCGGGTCAGCACGATGTCGAGCAGATTCTCCGGCGGTCCGTCGGCCGGCAACGCCATCCCGGTGAGCGCCCGCACCGCGTCGTCGATGCCGGTGTCGCGCTGCTCCACGAGACCGTCGGTGTAGAGCAGCAGCACCGTGCCGGGATCGATCCGGAAGGTGGTCGACTCGTAGTCGCCGACCTCGGTGCCGATGGGCGGCCCGGCCGGGCACCCGCCTCCCGCGCGATCCGCAGCGCCTCCTCGTGCCGGTGATCGCGTCCCGTGTCCGGGCGACGAGCACTGTATGGGTGTCACGGGCCATCCGGGCCATCCGGGCCATCCGGGCCATCCGGGCCATCCGGGCCATCCGGGCCACTCACCGGTCACGGCGTCGCGGCCGCGCGGTGGACGACAGCTGGGGCACTGGAGTTGGGGCACCAGCCGCCCGTCCCCGTACCGGCTGGAACTATGGCTCGGACTCGGTGTCCCCCGCCCCGTCCCGTGCGGACAACCCCCGAAGCAGACATTCGGTCAGCCGGGCCGCGATCGAACCGTCCGCATCGAGGCGGGGATTGAAGATCGTGACATCGAACCCGACGGCTCGCGCATCGCCCAGCGCGACCCGCAGCACGCCCTCCAACTCGGCCCACGACAGCCCGCCGGGCTGCCGGTAGTCGACGGCCGGCATGACCGCGTCGTCGAGGACATCTACGTCGAGATGCACCCAGTACCCGGCACACCCGCCCCCGTTGAGCCGGCCGATCTCCCTCTGCGCCGCAGCGGCAGCCCCGACCGCGCGCACGCCGTCCAGGTCGACCGCGTGGAGCCCGTCCGGCAACGGCTGCATCCCGGCCTCGGCGGACTCACCGGCGTCCCGGAACCCGAGGGCGACGACGTCCTCGTCCCGCACCAGCAGCCTGCGCCCCTCAAGGTCGGCGAGCTGCCGGGGCCCGCGACCGGTGGCCAACGCGAGTTCCATCGAGGCGACTTCACCGTTCGGCTCGGCCGACGGCTGGTAGAAGTCGGTGTGCCCGTCGAGGAACAGCAGCCCGTACCGACCGCGCCGGCGCAGCGCCAGCAGGTTGCCGAGCAGGATGCTGCAGTCTCCGCCGAGGACCAGAGGAAAACGCCCACCGTCGAGGAGGCCACCGACGGTATCGGCCAGCCGCACGGAGTGCTGCGCGATACCGACGGGATTGAGCACTCCGGTGTCGCCGTCCCGCGCCGGGTCGTACGCGGGCGCCTCGACCCGCCCGCCCCACCCCGCCCCGGAACGGTCATGCAGCCCGGCCGCGCGCAGCGCCTCCGGCAGTCCCTCCACCCCGGACGGCCACAGCCCGAGCACGGACGGCGCCTCGACGATCACCAGTTCCCGCATGCCTCCACCGTCTCGCCGTCGCGCGGTTCTGTCATACGGGGAGGGGCCCACGCCTGTCGCCAGGGGGCGCCCAAGGTATGGACTTGTTAAAGATTTGGAGCATCGGTTAGAGTCGTGGCACTCACTTGAAGCTTCAAGTAAACGGCTCCAAGTAAACGCTCAAACGACTATCGGAACGACTATCGGAAGGCCAGACCCCATGACCTCCCTCCTCGACACCTCCGTCGCCACGTCCCGTAACTCCTCCTCCGCCGCCGGAACGAACGCCTCGACGAATCACGACCTGGGGCTGCTCGTCCTGCGCCTCGCGCTGGGGTTCCTCCTGGTCGGGCACGGCACGCAGAAGCTGTTCGGCTGGTTCGGGGGCGGCGGCATCGAGGGCACCGGCCAGTTCTTCCAGATGAGCGGCTACCCGGCCGCCAATACCATGGCCCTCGTCGCCGGCCTCACCGAGACCCTGGGCGGGCTCGGCCTGGCCCTCGGCCTGCTCACTCCGCTGGCCGGGGCCGCGGTCTTCGGGACGATGCTCAACGCCATGGCCGTGAACTCGGCCGGCGGCTTCTTCATGTTGGACCAGGACGGGGGCATGGAGCTCGACATCCTGGTGGCCGCCGGCGCCGCCGCCCTCGCCTTGGCCGGCCCCGGCCGCTTCGCCGCCGACCGCTTCCTGCCCGTCCTGCGCACTCACCGGGCCGCGTACGGCATCGCTGCGCTCGTCCTGGGTGCCGTGACGGCCGGTGTTGTCCTGCTCGTCCGTAACTAGGTCCTGTGCGTCCGCAAGGAGCGCGACAGCCAGCTCCGATCATCCGACGCCCGCCGCCAACGCGGAGCCAGACGTCGGCTACCAGATCCCCGGCAGGGCCGCCTTCCTACGCGCCCCGGGCAGCGCCCACGACCACGACCTCGGCCTGTTCGCACTCGGCCCGCAGGCGCCGGGACCGCAGCAGGGCGGGGTCGGGCTCTACCACCTCGCCTGGGAAGTCGGCTCACTCGGCGAACTCGCCGAAACGGCACGACGGCTCACCGAGCACGGGGCGCTGGGCGGAGCGTCCGACCACGGGATGTCGAAGTCCACTACGTCAAGGACCCGGACGGCAACGACTTCGAGGTGATGTGGCGGGTCCCGCGCGAAGCCTGGCCGCCGGCCGGTGACGCTGCGCCCCGGCCCCCTGATCTCGCCGCCGACATTGCGCGTTGGGGGGACGACTGCAGGACGGGGGCGGCGGCGGGGGGCTGTTACCTAGGGTGTTTATCGAGCGTGGTGGTCATGGCCGAACTTCTCCGCCCCCACGGTAGCCAGCTTCTCTCGCTCCGCGTGGAGGTCAAACCCAGGCCGGAACTCGCGCCAGGCGGTGATGGCGTCGTCGAACGCGGCGGTAGTCCGTCAGCTACTGGCAGCTCTGGACCGGCGTCGCCCACCGCGCCTCTTCGAGCGTCGGCGATGCTCCAAGTGCTCGTATAAAGGCACGCCATGCCTGTGTCCGGACTGTCACAACGGACCCACCGTCCCGCTTGGAGTCACGTACGAGTGTGCTATCTCCCATGTGCGCGCACTCCACGCACTCGGTCCCACTGCCGCCGCTGTAGGAGGACTTGAACCACTGGTGCGTCGAGGGCGCCGTCATCAGAGCTCCTTGCTTATGCGATGGATGATGTCCGCCGAGGACTCCAGATCGAGTGCCTGTGCACTGAGATACTCGAACGCCAATCTATAGCGATCCAGTTCTTTCGGCTTCTCCATGAAGAGACCGCCCCCGAGCAGATCGACGTACACCACGTCCAGTTCCCGGGACGGACCGCGTAGCACAGCGAAGCTGCCAACCGCTGCTGCGTGCGCTCCCTTTGAGAACGGCAGAATCTGCACGGTGACGTGTCGGCGTTCAGACATGGTCAGGAGCTGCCGGAGCTGCTCTCGCATGACATCGGCGCCTCCCACCCTGCGGCGGAGCGCTGCCTCATCGATGACGCACCAGATGTGCGGTGGCTCCTCGCGCTCAAGCAACTCTTGCCGCTTCATACGAATATCGACCATGTGCTGGACTTCCCGTTCCGGGCACTGCACTTCTGAGGCGCGGTGAACAGCCTCGGCGTAGGCACGCGTCTGGAGCAGTCCGGGGACGTACATGCAGGCGTAGTGGTCCTCGCGTACCACTTCGTCCTCAAGCGTGAGCATGAGGTTCATGGACTCGGGGATTGGGTCTGCGAGTGAACGCCACCAGCCCTGGATCTTGGACCCTTTGGCGAGCTCGATGAGGGCCAGGCGCTCCTCGTCCGAGGCGCCGTACTCACGGCAAAGGGCGTCCACGGCAGGCCACTTGACCGTGCCCTCTTTCGTCTCATACCGACTGAGAGTTGCCTTCGAGATACCGACCCGTGCTCCTGCCTCTTCAAGGGTCAGCCCTTTGGCCTCCCGAAGGCGCCGGAGGTCAGCGCCCAGCTGACGCCTACGGGTGGTCGGTCCAACTGCCATGTCTTCGGCCCTTCTCGTCGATCCCTCAGATCGTCCTGGCTGCCTGAGCAGGACAGCAAAGTGGTGTGCGCCGGGGGCGCGCGGAGTCGACGTGCGCTCTCACATGCTCGCAATGAGAGTTCCATTTTGAGAGTTCCAATGCAACTCTAAGTGTGTTGGCAGTCGCACGATGCAACTGCGCGCAGAGCAGGAGGAGTTGACGGATGGGTTGCATGGCGGGTGTGCTGAGGAAGCCCTGGGATCTTCCCTTCATCGCTCGGCCTGAAGAGGTAGCCGCGCTCCGTCGTGTCATGCGCCTCCACTTGGGGCTTTGGGGCTTGTACGACGTCATCGACGATGCCCAACTCTGCGTGAGCGAACTCGTGGCCAACGTCATCACACATGTTGGCGCTGGGACTCCGGCGACGCTTGCTGTCTCTATGAGCGACACCCGATTGAGGATCGAGGTGCACGATCCCGATGCCCGGGCCTTGCCCGTACTCGTTGCCGCCGGCGCCGGTTCCGAAGCTGGCCGTGGGATCGCCCTCATCGACGCGGTCGCTGTCCAATGGGGTGTCCAGCTCACGCCGGAGAAGAAGGTGACCTGGTGTGAGCTGGCGACTGGATTGTCCTCCGCTGATGGGCCTTGCGGAGGACCTCGCGTCACCCGGGTCGAGGCGCTGCTGATCGAGTACCCGGGTGGTGGGGCGAGTTTGGCGCAGTCGGCAACTGGCGGAGTCCTAGCCGTGGTTGCAGCGGAGCACGCAGCGGTCGACCTGATTGCGGATGTGCTCCATTGGCTCAGGGCTCATGGGTGCGACGCTGATACGGCGCTTGATCGCGCTCAGACTCACTTCGAGGCGGAGATTTCTGAGAGCGAGGGTAACTCGAAGTAGGGCTCGGGCCAGTCGACGGAGCCGTCTGTGTCGGCTTGAGCTACATGCTGCAACAGAAGAGCTGTCGGGCTTTGTATGTCAATCTCAGTTTCCTTGCCTAGCAGCGGAGTCGTGCTGGGTATCGAGAGGTAATGGATTCCGAGTAGTCTGCATATGTGCTCGAATTCCTCGTTCTCGTTTCCATCGCCAAGGTTCCCGTGAAGGTAGTCCCGGAGACGTGAGCTTATGTCGAGCATGGCGTTTCCGCTGTCCGTTACGTGATATATGCCGCCTTGTAGGCTCTCGCTTCCTAGGAAGCCGATGATGAACAGTCGGTCCACCTCGTATCGGAGAGTTGCGAGGCTAACGTTCAGCGCTTCAGCCGTTGCTCGGTTGTTTCGATAACCGTGCTCTTTGACGTGCGATAGGAGAGCAATGGGTACGCCGGGGCGCTTTGAGGAAGCGAAACGGGTCACATCCTGAGGAGTGAGCCCTCCCAGGGCAACCTGCATGAGGAGATCCTTCGCGATCTCCTCCCGTAAGAAGCTGTAGGTAGACGCTCGGGCTTCCTCGTCGTCTGCGTCAAAGTCCGCCGGCACCCAGAAGACGCGCAAGCGGGATAGGCGATCCCGCATGGGAGTGTCAAGGTAGGACTGGGTTACCTCGGCGAAGCGAGCGCGGTTCCGGCTCTCGTGGCGTGCAATGTAGACGGCGGCAGCAATATCTTTCTCGTTGAGGAGTGTCCTGACGTCCTTGTCTATTCCATCCCCGCCATGCTTCCACAGGGTTTGTCCGGAAACTACCTTTGACCAGTCCTTCTTAAGGTCGCACGAGAAGTCAAATAACTTGCGCTTTCCTTCCGTGTAACCGAACAGTCCTGATTTGGCGGCGCTCTCCATGATGTGCAGCGCCGTAGCTGATAGGAAGTCGTGCTCCGCTGATTGTGCCATGGCATCTCCTAGGGTGCGGAATGCTATTTGGTGGGACACCTCGTGTATCCGGGTCTTCGAATTTAGGCGGGGAGGGGTCCTCGCTGGCCGTGCCGCTGACTGCGGAGCGTGACTGCCGCGCGGGAGGCCGGACCTGA
>NZ_JACTVI010000144.1 GCF_014495685.1 Streptomyces sp. TRM68367
ACCGGCGCCGGCCGCAAACGCTGGACCATGCGCTGGAAGGGCGCCATGAACGCCTTCGACCTGGCCTTCGACGGCCGCCTCACCGCAGGCCAACTCTAGCCACACCAACCCCAGTTACACCGCTCGCTTTACAGACCCCGCCTGGTGCCACATGACAGGCCACACCTACCTCGGCCCCGTCCCCGTACCCGCCCCAGACCGGGACGTGTACGCGCTCCGTCTGACGGCCGACGCACAGCCCACGCGGCCCGACCCGCCGTGGCACCCGGACGGCCCGACGGGCCGGACGGACCCGTGGCTGAGCGCAGGCCTTCTTCGAGGGCTGAGCGTGGCGGTCGCTCGCCGCTCTTTCATGGAGGCGACGCATCCGGTGACGTTGGCGGGACGGCGCGCCGACCTTGAGCACCACCCAGGCCAGCGCCAGCAGGCCCCCGCAAACGAGCTCGCCGAGGCCGCCCATGGCCAAGCGGCTGGCCTCTGGGGTGGCCCGCTAAGTCCGATCTCTGGCCGGCCTCACGGGCTGGAGGCACGCCGCGGTCTGGTCAGCGGGAACCGGGCCGTACGGCGGTGCCGAGGAGGTGAAATGAGGCAGGCGTGCGGGCGTCAGGAAACATGAAGTGGTCGAGCCGTTCGATGGTGAACCCGGACCGCTCGATCGACGCGGCCGTGTCGCGGCCGGTGTGACATCCTCCGGCCAGTCGCGGCCAGATGGTCGCGTCGAGCACGCGCTGGAAGCGGGCCAGACCAGGGGTGTCGGCCTGGACGTGTTCGAGGAAGCGCAACTGCCCGCCCGGTTTGAGGACCCGGTGGAACTCCCGCAGTGCCGCGTCCTGGTCGTGTACCGAGCACAGCACCAGCGACACGACGACCGCATTCGCGGTGGCGTCCTCGACGGGGAGCTGCTCGGCGAGGCCGTCGACTACCTCGACCGGCACAGGCGCCTGGCCGGCGGCGTCATGGGCGAGGCTTCGCAGGTGCGGCTCCGGTTCCACGGCCAGGACGCGGGTGACGGTGGTCGGGTAGTGCGGGAAGTTGAGCCCGTCGCCGGCACCCACCTCGATCACCTCGCCGGTGAGCCGGGCGATCAGGGCCTGGCGGTGTTCGGCCATGCCGCCCCGCTCCATGGCCTTGCCCATCAGCGGGTAGAGCCGCGCGAAGAGCGGATGATGCACGCAGGTGCCGCTTCCCATGCCGGTCACCACCGCACCGGAAGCTCGGCCAGGCCGCCGGTGAGGGTGTCGCGCCGCATGGTCAACTCTTCCACGGCGACGGCAAGTCGCAGCGTCGGCAGCCGTGTAACCAGTTGGGTGAACACCGCCTGCAGTTCAACGCGGGCCAGGGGTGCGCCGAGGCAGTAGCGGGCGCCGTGCCCGAAGGTGAGATGGGCCGCGGCCGAGCGGGTGATGTCCGCCCGGTCGGGGTCGGGGAATACGGCGGGGTCGTGGTTGGCGGCGCCGTTGTCCAGCAGTACCAGCTCTCCGGCCCGGACGGTGACGCCGTCGATCTCCAGGTCGGTCCGCGCGTACCGGGGGATCCCGCCGCCGCCCTTGCCCGGCGCGCGCAGGATCTCCTCGACCGCGTTCGGGACCAGACCGGGGTCGTCCACCAGGGCCTGCCACTGCTCGGGATGGGTCAGCAACAGCAGTGCGCCCAGGCCGATCTGGACCACCGTGGTCTCGTGACCGGCGAACAGCAACGCCATCGACAGCCCGGCGGCTTCGTCGTCGGAAACACCCTCGGTCGCGCACAGCCGGGAGATCACATCGTCACCGGGCTCGGCCCGCTTGCACTTGACCAGCTTCTGGCCGTAGCCGAACAGCTCGGCCAGCCCTCGTTCCGAACAGGCGCCGTCGCGGATGTTGGCGGCGTCAGCGGTCCAGGCGCGGAACTGCTCGCGGTCCTCGTACGGCACACCGAGCAGTTCGCAGATCACCAGTATCGGCAGCGGCACCGCTACCGCGGCGTGGAGGTCCGCCGGTGGCCTCTGGGCGGTCAGCCCGTCCAGCAGTCGTGCCGTCAGGGTCTCGACGCGCGGGTGCAGGGCCCGCATGTGTTTGGGTGAGAAGTGCGGTTGCAGCAGCGACCGCATACGTGCGTGGTCGGCTGCCTCGGTGGCGAAGTTGCCCAGCGGCCCGCCGAACAGGGCCGATTCCCCGGTGCGCGCCGCGGTCTGAGGGGCCGGGTGGGACCGGCCGAGCCGGTTGTCGTCCAGCAGCTGCCGCACCTGCCCGTGGCCGGTGACCAGCCACGCCTCGTCGCCCACCGCGGTGCGTACCCGGTGCACCGTGCCCCGGGACTGCAACTCACGCAGCCGGGGTGCGATCCGCAACGGATCCGTCTGCTCGAACGGCAACTGCGCCGCGATGGCCATGGCAACCCCCATGAGATTTATTCGTCTTTGTACAAGTTCTCTTAAACAAGCTACTTGTATAGTCTGGTTTAAACAAGAGGAGGTGTGGTGTGGCCGCAGCCGGTCGACAGCCCGCTCGATCGACGTCAGCAGGGCAGCCTGAGCGTGTTCGGCGCATGCCCCGGGCGGAGCGGCGTGAGCAGATCCTCGACGCGGCTACCCGCGCCTTCGCCCGCACCGGCTTCGCCGCCACCGGCCTGGAGGACGTGGCCGCGGAGGCAGGCGTGACCCACGTGATCCTCTACCGGCACTTCGCCTCGAAGAGCGACCTCTACCGCGCCGTACTCGACCGCGCCTGCACCCGGCTCGCCAAGACCGTCGGCACCGACGACTACGACGAGGACAGCGTCGCCGCGTTGCTGTGCGCCGCCGCGGCGGATCCAGACGGTTTCCGGCTGCTCTTCCGCCACGCCGCCCGCGAACCCGAGTTCCGCGATGTCATCGACAGCATCCGGTCCGCCTCGATGGAGATCGCCGCCCGCCACCTCGCCGACGCGATCCCGGACAGCCCCTGGCGGACCTGGGCAGCGCAGCTCGTGCCCACCCTCACCCTCGAAGCGGTCATCATGTGGCTCGACACCGGCCAGCCCGAGCCCGGCCACGCCGCTGACCGCATCAGGCAGGTCATCCAAGGAGTCATCCAAGCCGCCCAGTAGAGCCCTGAACAGCAGATCCACAGGGATGTGGGTTCTTCGACCTTCGATGGCCGACGAGTTCGGTGCGGAGCTGGTGCGGGCCATCCGCGCGGGCCTGGCCCAGCGCGCCAGCCCTGGGTGCGGCCAGGGCCCGTCCAATCTGAGCTGGTATGTCTTCGCGACCGAGGACGCGCGGGCGCACTGGCCGGCCGTGCGGCGAAGACCCGGGACGAGGTCAGCGACGCGCTCACGGCGATCACTCTGGCGATGTGCTGGGATCTTCCTGGCCGGCCGAACGGGCAGTTGCTGCGCCGTGCCCTGCGGCGCTGGGCCTTTGTCGTCCCCGGGCCGGAGCAGCGAGAGCTGCCGGCGGAGGACCGGCTGGTACTGCAGTGGGTGGCCAACGCATCCCGGCAATTGGTCCACCTGCATGATTCGGTCCTGGCGCGTGATGTGCTGAAGTCGCTGCGCCGCAGGCTGGACGGCGGCGAGGCGGCCGTGGAGACGATGCGGCGCAAGCCGCAAAGTGCTGGTGCACGCGCTCCACTACGCCGTCGAGCGGGGTGAGCTGGGCAGTCATCTCAGCAGTTCCCGTGCCTGGTAGGGGTTTGGCCACCACCCGCGGGTCCACCGAGACCGACGGCTTGGGCACCCGCCACCGGATCTTCTCCAGCGGCTCCGTCATGCAGGTGCAAGATGCGGCAGTCCGAGTGCTGTGAGAGCGTCCGTCAGCTCCTTGTCATAGGTGACGAAACCGTCCAGCTCTCGGTGCAGAGGGGCGGCTGTTGCCAGGTGAATGGCGTCCAGAGTGCCGAGTCTTTGCACCTCGAAGCCGGCAGCGCGGGCCAGGACGTCGTCACTGAGGATGATCTGGTCTGTCCCGGTGAGCGTATTGCCGACCAGGAACGGCACTCGCTGCCGATCGACCCCAGCTCGCCGGAACGTGCGCGAGATCTCAACCCCCGCCAGCTGGGAGGTCACGAGGCGACCGTCGACGCCCAGTCCTGCCCGCCAGCTGCGAAGCGCCTGGGTCTCTGCCTCCTGCTGTACAAACTTCAGCAGAGCGCAGGTGTCCATGTAGTAGAGGCTCAACGCGTGCCCCCCGGTCACGCTCGGCGATCAGCGCATCCGACAGCGAAGGCAGCTTCTGCCCCGTTCGCAGGGCCTCGCTGAGCCCGTCCGGGTACGCCTTCTCGAGCTCTGGTGAGGTCGTGGCGCGGTCCAGCGCCGTCCCGGCGCCGCCGTGTACCGCGAGCACGACGCCCTTCGCATCCGGCTTGGCCTTTCCGCCGGCCTTCTGCTCCGCGTGTTGGGCAGCGGGCAGGGATATTTCGGCAGCGGAGGCCGACCCCCCCCGCCCTGTGGCACGGCGATCGCCGTGACCACCACCGCGGCCGTTGCGATGACAGGAAGGATGCTCTTCAACCGACTGGCACAGGAGCCGGACGATGTCCTGGACGACGTGTCGTCAGCGGAGCTGGTCAGACGAGGGCCTTGGGAGTCTGTTGCGTGGCGTTGTCCGGCGTCTTGATCCGGGCGATGCCGAATCCGGTGAAGCCGCAGATGATCGCGAACACCACGCCCAGGTAGTTGAGGAACGCATATGGTGCGTAGGCGACCGTCGCCACGCCCAGCGTCGCCGACATGTACATTCCCGCCTCGGTCCACGGCACCAGCGGGACCAACACCGTGCCGGAGTCCTCCAGCGTCCGCGAGAGGTTCTTGGCGGCGAGCCCGCGCTCTCGGTAGACGTCCTTGAACGCCTGGCCGGGGATCAGGATCGTCAGATAGGACACGCCCATGGCCATCGCCGTACCGAGCGAGGAGACCGCGGTGGCCAGGATGATGCCGCCGGTGCTGCGCACCCGCCCCACCAGGCGGTGCATCAGTACGTCTATGCAGCCCGCCTCGGTGAGGATCCCGGCGAGCGCGAAGCCGACCAGGCCGATGAGGATGGTCTGCGCCATGGAGGTCATCCCGCCACGGTTGAGCAGGATGCCGGCGGCATCGGGCAGCTGGGAGGGGTCGACGCCGTGCCCGGCCAGCATCGTCACGTTGAAGCCCGTCGCCGCGGCGTCGCTGACGTCGTGGATCGTGAAGCCCTGAACGGCCATGCCCAGGACAGCCGCAACCACCGAGGACAGCACGATCGTCGGCACCGGGGGCTTCTTCGTCATCGCGCCCGCGAGCACCACCAGGGGCGGCAGCAAGAGTAGGACGTTGAAGTCGAAGGCGTGGTTGAGCACCGTCACCAGGGCGTCCGAACGGGCGGCGGCGTGCGCGTCGGTGTGCTGGGTCAGGCCGAGGACGAAGTAGAGGACCGCCGAGACTCCGGCCGCCGGGAGGGTGGTGTAGAAGAGGTGGCGGATGTGCTCGAAGAGCGTGGAGCCGGCCACCGCCGGCGCGAGGTTGGTGGTGTCGGACAGCGGTGACATCTTGTCCCCGAAGTAGGCACCGCTCACGACCGCGCCCGCGGTCATCGGAAGGGAGGCCCCCAACCCCGCGGCGACGCCCATGAGCGCGACACCGACCGTGCCGACCGAACCCCACGAGGTACCGGTCATGGTGGAGACCACCATGGTGATCAGGAACGCCAGCAGGACGATCCAGGACGGCTGGATGACCCGCAGCCCGAAGTCCACGATCATCGGAATGGTGCCGCAGAGCGTCCACGTGCCGATGAGCATGCCGATGGCGACGAGGATGAGCAACGCCGGCATCGCCGAGTCGATCTTCTCGCGGATGCCGTGGAGCATCTCCTCCCACGTCACCCCCAATCGCCAGGCAATGATCCCCGCACACGAGGCGGCGACTATGAGCAGGACGACCGGGTTGAGCCTGAGCCAGATCGAACCGGGGATGACGATCGCCAGCATGAGCACGAAGGGCAGGGCCGCCTGGAACAGCGTCGGTGTGCGGCGCGGGCGGCGGCGTGGCGACGCCTTGGCGACGTCGACGATGGGCGTTTCGGACATGGGGACGGTGCTCCTCAGAGTCGGACATGCCAGCAGACGGGTGCGATGGCATGAGAAGTGAAGCGAGGGCGTGGAAAGGGAAAGGGCGGGGAGCGGTAAGGGAGAGCAGCGGCGCCGGGAAGAGGATCGTCAGTCGCGGGGGGCGTCGTTGCCCGTCATGCTCGTGATCATCTGCAGTCGTACACGGTCAAGGTGGAGCTCCATCAGTTCGCCGGCACGCTCGACCTGACCTTCGGCGATGGCCTCCGCGATCTGGTCGTGGTCGGTGAGCGAGGCGTCTGTGTGTGACGCGGCCACGTCGTGCCGGCTGCGCACCACGATGATCTGCTGATGCACCCGCCACACCTGCTCGGTGATGCGGGGGCTGCGGGCCGCGTCGAGCAGCGCGCGATGGAAGTCGAGATCCATGCGGTGCGCGAACTCGCGGCCCGTGGCGAGGAGTTTCCTCGACCGTTCGCAGGCGCGGCGCAGCGCGACGATGTTCTTGCGGTCGCGCCGTGCGGCGGCCAGGCGCGCAGCGGCGGTCTCCAGTGCTGAGCGCAACTCAAAGAGCGCCTCGACCTCGTCCGGCTGGGCCTCGAACGCGACAGCGCCCTTGTTGGGGCGGTGCACCAGGAGGCCCTCACTGACGAGCTGCCGGATCGCCTCGCGCAGAGGCCCCCTGCTAATGCTCAGCTCGCGGGCGATCACGGCCTCGTTGATCCGGGTACCGGAGGCGATCTGGCCGCTGAGCAGGCGTTCGCGAAGCGTCTCGACGAGCTGGACTGCGAGGCCGCGCTCAAGGGTTTCAGGCATGCGTGCCTCCCGTCCGTGCAGGGCTGCCGCTGGCGAAATCGTCACGGGCACGGGTAGGTCCCGCACCGCCGACTACAGCGGCAAAGTGTCGACAGATGACAGTTGATAGGGGACGGACAGCGTCTGTCAACACCCCCTGTGCGGCATCGACGCGGGCGGCGGAAAGTGATAACTGTTAACAGTTCGAGTCGCTCGGCCGGTACGGCCGAAGAGGGAGGAGCGGGCTATGCACGCGGTGGTGGCGGAGGTCTGGCGAGGAGACTTCCTCGAATCGGTGCACCACGGGACGGTCCACGCTGCCGGGCCCGACGGGCAGACCGTGCTGAGCGTCGGTGAGGCGGACCGCCCCATGTACCCCAGGTCGGCCAACAAGCCCCTTCAGGTGCTCGGCATGCTGCGCGCCGGACTCGACCTGGACGGCGAGCTGCTGGCGCTGGCCTGTGCAAGCCACTCCGGCGAAGCCTTCCACCTCGACGGTGTGCGCAGGATCCTCAAAGACGCCGGGCTCGGCACCGGGGCACTGCAGTGCACGGCCGCCCTGCCCATCGGCGAAGACGCTCTCCGTGCCTACCTTGCCGAGGGCGGAGGACCGACCCCATTGACGATGAACTGCTCGGGCAAACACGCCGCGATGCTCGCCACCTGCGTCGCAGGCGGTTGGGACACGGCAACGTACCTGGATCCGCACCACCCGCTGCAGCGCGCGCTGCGCGAGACGATCGAGGACCTGGCCGGCGAAAAGGTCGCCGCGACCGGTGTCGACGGCTGCGGAGCACCGCTGTTCGCCATCGGCTACCAGGCCCTGGCTCGGGCGTTCGCCAGGCTGGCGACGAGCCGGCCCGGATCGCTGGAACGGCGAGTCGCCCTCGCGATGAACATGCACCCCGAATACGTCGGCGGAACCGGCCGGGACGTGACCCGGCTCATGAGCGCACTTCCCGGATCGGTCGCCAAGGAGGGCGCAGAAGGCGTCTACGCGATGGCACTCCCCGACGGCTCATCGATCTCCCTGAAGATCGCCGACGGCTCCACCCGGGCCCGCCCCGTCGTCATGATCGCCGCACTGCGGCGGCTCGGCGTTGACACAGACGCCGACGAAACCCTCACCGAACTCGCCACCGCCCCCGTCCTCGGACACGGCAAACCGGTCGGCACGGTACGCGCTGCGCGGATTCTGTACGGGTAGTCGTGGTCATCGTCAGCTGTCGCCCCGGGGCAAGGCGTGCTGGCTCGATGGCCGGGTTCACGACTCGGGCGCTGACGGCCGTGAGCGCCTCACGCTCACGGCGGTGGCCGAGGCGGCGCAGCGTCGGCTCGGCGATGGTGGCCCGCGAGGGAACACCGCGGACGCATGAGAACCACAAAGGGGGTGTTGTCGCAGTCCAGTCTGCCTGCCCGTACTCGGCCTCGCCGTCTGTGGGTCCACTCGGGCAGCGACGGCTGCCGCAGGCCACGCGTCTCCTCCCCTCTATGGCGCCCGGCCAGTGCAACCGGCGCCGACGCGGTCACGGGTCAAGGGCCGGACATGCCGAAGGGTGCCTCGGCCGTGTATGCCTAGGTCGGCGTGCCCGCATTCGCGTACCTCGCCTCAAGCACCCATGTTCGGCGCCGGGCACCCCTGCCCGCCCCTCGCCACAAGGAGGAGCAGTTCAGTAGGGTCCCGCTTCCTGGCCGGATTCCGCGGGCTTTGGGGGATGCGCGCGCAGTGAGCCGGGGTGGGCTTTGGCGGTCGGGTCGCGCCTGGTCTTGATCAGGCTTGCCACGGTGACGACCGCGAGCACGAGGGCGATCACGGCGAGGCTGACCGGGGTGGGAATCTCGGGGACTCCGTCGTACAGGTCGACATGCGCCCAGTGCAGGATGAGCTTGACGCCGATGAACGCGAGGATCAGCGAGAGCCCGGCGGCCAGATACACCAGCCGGTCCAGCAGTCCCTTGACGAGGAAGAAAAGAGCGCGCAGGCCGAGCAGGGCGAAGGCGTTGGCGGTGAAGACGATGTAGGGCTCCTGGGTGACCCCGAACACCGCGGGGATGGAGTCGAGCGCGAAGAGCAGGTCGATGCTGCCGATGGCGAGCAGGACGATGAACAGCGGGGTGACCATCCGGCGCCCGTCGACGCGGGTGGCGAGTCTGCCGCCGACGTAGTCGGCGGTGATCGGCAGGACCCGGCGGGCGGCCTTGACCATGACGTTGTCCTCGATGTCGGGATCCTCGTCGCGGTGCCGGAACAACTGCACGGCCGTGTAGATCAGCAGCAGGCCGAACAGCAGGAACATGAACGAGAACAGCGCCAGCAGGGTGGCGCCGAGCGCGATGAAAACCGCGCGCATGGCCAGGGCGAGAACGATGCCGAAGGTGAGCACCTTGTGCTGGTGTTCCGCCGGCACGGCGAAGGTCGTCATGATGATGACGAAGACGAACAGATTGTCGACCGAGAGGCTCTTCTCGACGATGTAACCGGCGAAGTACTCGGTGCCGAACTCTCCGCCGTATCGCGCGGCGAACCAGACGCCGAAGCCGATCGCGACGAGGATGTAGAACACCGACCAGGCGGTGGCCTCGCCGTAGCCGACCCGGTGCGGGCGTGCGGCGGCCAGGATCAGGTCGACAGCGAGTAGGACGAGGATCAGGCCGATGGTGACGGCCCAGGTGAGTGCGCTGATGTCCAGCACCGGTCCTCCCTTCAGTATCGGTGCTGCGGCGGTCGCCTTTGCCGACGCCGCCTCCGGGCGAAGGCCGGCAGCAGGGCGACTGCATCCCGCTCGACGCAGTACTGGCAGTACAGCAGCATCACGGCACCCACGGCGACGAACCACAGCGTCAGCAGGACAGGGATTCCAGCCGCAGGCCGACAGACAGCCCGAGCGAGGGAGCACACGACAGGGACTCCCGGTACTCTCTGCCGTCCGCGGCCCGCGCCGCCCGTGTGCCCCGCCCAACCCACGGCCGGCGGCACAGAGCCGCCACGACCCACACGGCGCCGCCGACCACGGCGAGAACGGCGGTGCAGTTTGGGCCGCGTTGGCCACGCTCACGCATCTTCCCGGCGATGGGCTCCGGGTATCGATTCAGTCGCGGTTCGCGGATGAAGCTATAGAAGGGGTGCATTCGGTCATGTGCAGGACTTCTGCGCTCACGGACCCGAGAAGGAGCCTGCGCATGCCCGCGCAGCGCATCAGGGCGGATCACGAATGAGCAGCCGGAATCCTGTCTGCACGGCAGTTTGCAGTTGAATGGCTATGCCTGCAGCTCGATGACTACCTTGATGTCGTCTGGCTGCCGCTGGAATGCCTCCTTGGCGCGTTCGAGCGGTACCCGCCGGGTGATCAGGCGTTCCAGCCAGGTCATGTCGGCCTTCGCCAGCGCGCTGGCGGCTTGCTGGTAGTGACGCAGGTTCGCGTTGACGGATCCCAAGACGGCGTCGTTCTGCAGCACGATGTCCCTGTTGAAGGTGCCGGCGTCCACGGTGACGCGGCGACCGGCGGGCGAGACGCCTGTCAGGCACACCACCCCGTACGCGGCGGTGCCAGTGATCGAAGCGAAGACCAGGCCGCTCGCTCCGGTGGCTTCGATGATGACGTCCGGGCATACCTTTTCGATCACTTGCTGGGCGTCTCCGGCGTGGTACGTGGCACCGAGGTCCTGGACCAGCTGGGGCTTGGGGCCGCCGCTGACGCGGTCCAGTACATGCACCTGCAGCCCGCGCTGGGTCGCGAGCAGGGCGGCCAGCAGGCCGATCGGGCCCGCACCGGTAACCAGGACGCGCCGCGGTGCGAACCAAGAGCGCGCACCGACACGCTCGACCTGCTCCCACGCTTTGGCGACCACGGAGGCGGGTTCCATGAGTACGCCGACCCGCTCAAGGTGGGGTTGCAGCCTCACCGCAAAGCCGGGCTCTACGCACCAGGCTTGGGCGCCGTAGCCGTCGAGTTCCTTGATGCCGCGCTCGGTGTAGCGGCCGTTGCGGCACATGTCGAACTCTCCGTGACGGCAGGCACCGCAGGGCACGGGGTCCGGCCGGCGGACCACCCCGGCCACGAGGTCGCCGGCCGAGAACCCGCTGTCCGGCGGCGCTTGCTCCACACGGCCCAGTGACTCGTGCCCGAGGATGTGCCAGTCGCGGCCGGGTGGCGCCCATCCGTACTGGCCGTTCGCGATCTCCCGGTCCGTCCCGCAGACACCCATCGCCAAGCCTCGCACCAGCATCTCGCCGGCCATCGGGGACGGGGTGGGTAGCTGCCGTACTCGGAGGGAGTGCCTCTGGCCAGGCTGTACGGTCAATGCCCGCATGGGTTGTCCCGCCTTTCTCCTCGCTCGTTCGTCGGTTCTGTCGCTCGCAACCGCAGTTCCGGCTCAGTGAGCTTCTCCATCCTCAGTCTGAGCTGGCCAGCCGGGCACGGTGCTGCGCTCGGGGCGCGATATCTGGCGCGATGGCCGTCGCTGGGAAGGTGCGGCGGACCTCCGCGAAGAGGTGGGGGAAGTCGGTTTCATGGGTGACCGCCGCGGCGAGGAGGGCGTCCAGCGCCGCCTTGAGGGGGTCGGGTGCGGCAGCATCGAAGAGAGCGGCGAAGGCGGCGGCCTGGGGCAAGCCGGGGGTTCCGTCGTGCGGCCGTGGAACGCGTGCGTCGGAGAGTGCGGCATCGCGCAGCCGTCGTGGGTCGTCCAGCGGCGGCGAGTAGGGCACGCCCCGGGCGAGCTCCGCGAGGCCACGCGCTACCCAGTCGATTTCGCTGAGCCCTGCTGTCGCACAGGCGCGGTGCGCTGCCCAGCGGGCGAGCGCGCGCTGTTCCTCGGGACCTGCGGCGTCGATCGCGTGCACGAGTGCGGCATCAAGGCCCACGAGGCCCTTCGGATAGCCCTGGACCCCCCGGAGCTTGTTCCGGACATCCCGCAGCCGGTCGCTGGGCAGGCGCCCGCCCCACGCGTCCATCTCCTGTTGCAGCTTGGTGCGCTCCTCCTCCTCGCGGGCCTGGCGCTCGGCCTCGGCTCGCTCCTCGGGGGTGGGGCCCGGGGGCTGCTTGCGCGCGAACTCGTGCCAGTAGGTGGCGGCTTGGCTGGTCTCCTTGACCACGCGGTCCGGGGCTGGCGGGCTCGGCCAGAATCGCAGCAGATACTCATCCAGCACGGGTTCGCCCGCGTTGCGTACGGCGTTGTGCGCCTCGTCCATGCCCCGGCAGTGGTACCGGACCCGGTACGAGGTCTCGGAGAGGGGGAGCGGATACCGGCCGCTGTCCCACTCCACGAGCTCGATCTCGTCCGATACGGGCCGGAACGACACCTCGACGATGTCCTCCCAGACGTCGGCGTCCAGGGGCGGCTCCGTCTCGTGCAGCTCGACGGTGAACGGGACGGAGCCGGTGTGCATTCCGGTCAGCAGAAAGAGGTCGCCTGGCACCGCCCCGCCGCACAGCCCGGCCCGCTGCCCGGCGAAAGAATCTTCGAGGGAGTGGCCGTCGTCGCTGCAGACATAGATCTGCCCGTAGGCCACGCGCGCTTCGCCGCTGAAGAGTGTTCGCATAGATCAAGCGTGGCGCACGGGTCTGACAATGAGCGGTTTCCCACATGGTGTGTGGGCTGGGTAGTTGGCCTGACAGATAGGTGAATCCCCTGGTAGATGGGTTTTCGACCAAGAGAACCTTCTCCGCCAGAGGCTTCGCGTGCTGTTTACCCGTCGTGCGTCGACGTGTCCAGCTCCGCCCTTCGCTTCCTGTCCGCCCGCCTGCGGGAACACCGCCGCGCTCTCGGCACCCGATGGCGCCGCCTGACCGCCGGCCGCCAGGCCGTCCGCGTAGCGGACGATGCGCCAGTTCGGACGGCCGTGATGACGGTGGTGTGCCCGCCTGTCTCTGGTGGACCGCCCGCCCGGCTCCCATGGCTCCATCACGTGCTCGTCGAGCGCGGACAGAGCGAGGAGCAGCTCTCCGTGATCAGCCTCACCAACTGCTTCAACCGCATCCGCACCACCATCGAGGAGCCCCTCGGCACCACCTGGTGACCGGCGCTACTGACCTGCCGTCAGGGCCCAAGGTGCTTGCCCGTCCCGAGTGACGTTGCTGGTGGTCGTGGTCCTCCGCCACCGGCACTAATGGGCGGTACGTGTGGTGAGGTCCTCGTCCGTGATGGGGCGGACCACCCGGCAAGGGGTTCCGACCGCGACGGTCATCGGGGGAATGCTACGGCTGACGACGCTGCCGGCACCGATGACCGACCCGTATCCGATACGGACGCCGGGCAGGACCACCGCGTTGCTGCCGATCCACACCTTGTCCTCGATCACGATCGGCTCCGAGAACCGTCCGAAGTCAGCGCGTCGTGAGGGATGCACCGGGTGCCCCGTCGTGGTCAGTGTCACGCTGGGCGCGATCATGACACCGTTGCCTATGCGGATGTCCACGTCGTCGACGAACGTGAGGTTCACGTTCCCGAAGAAGTCGTCGCCGATGTGGACGTTGCTGCCGAACCCGGCGTGAAACGGCGGCAGCAGCACCGTGCGTTCACCGACCGAGCCGAAGATCGCGACGAGCAGCGACCGACGCTTCTCCGTTTCGCTCGGTGGTGTGTGGTTGTACTCGAAGATCTGCTCGGTGCGGCGCCGAGGGGTCTGGAAGGCCGCTTCGGACTCGGTGTAGACGAGCCCCTTGGCGATGCGGGCCAGGACTTCTTCCTCGTGAGCATGCGTCACAGCGGAACGCTCCCTTCGTTCAATCCCTCGGGCACAGGTCCGGCGCGCCCCCGGTTGACCGCGCGTCAGGCACAAGATCATCAGTTAAAGCATGGCGGGGCGCCGCCACTCCTGTCCGAGGACATGGTGGTCGAGGAAGTTCAGCGCCGTCTCGTACATGATGCGAATGTGGTTCGGCGCCCCGATGGCGTGGCCTTCGTCCGGGAAGTAAAGGAATCTGACGGGCGCACCGAGCCGCTGCAGATCGCTGTGCAGGCTCAGTGCCTGGCCCATCGGGACGCGGTGGTCCTTGCCGCCGTGCACGATCAGCATCGGCGTCGTCACCTTCGCCGCATGGAAATGGGGCGAGTTGGCCTCGTACCGTTCCCGCTGCGTCCGCGGGTCGCCGAAGATCTTCCGGAAGTATGCGTGCAGGTCCGTGTCGATCTGGAATGCTTCGAGGTTCCACATCCCGGAGTGGGTGACGATCGCCTTGAAGCGCTCGGTGAGGGTCGCGGCCCGGTTGGCCAGGTAGCCGCCGTAGGACCAGCCGGCGAGGCCGGTCCGGGTCGCGTCGAGGTCGTCGCGTGCCACTGCCGCGTCCGTCAGCGCGATGAGATCACGGTAGGGCTGACCGCCGTACCGGCCCCGGCCGCGCTCCTGCATGCGTTGCCCGTAGCCGGTGGACAGCGCCGGATCCGGTAGCAGCACCGCATAGCCGCGGGCCGCGAACGGCCATGGGTTCCACAACCACGTCCAGGCGCTCCAGGACATCTGCGGGCCACCGTGCGGGGCGATGATCAGCGGCGCTGGGCGTTCGGCCGAGGCACCCTCGGGCAGCGCGAGCCAGGCGCGCAACGGGAAACCGTCGTCCGCCTCGACGTGCACTTCGGTCAGCGTGCCGGGAAGCGAGTCGAGCTCGCCGGGAGCGTGGAGGAAGGCGGGGTGTTGATCGGCTGTGACGGCGTCCAGCCGAACCACTCGAGGCGGGCTGTCGATCGTGCTGCGCAGTGCGTACAGGGTGGTCCCGTCGGGCGACACGCAGAGCGAGGCGTAGGCGCCGGAGGCGGTCAGGCGGGTGATCGTGCCGTCCGCGTCGCGGCGGAAGACCGGGCGGTGGCCCCGCTCGTCACCGGTGAACCACAGCGTGGCGTCCCCACGGATCGGCGAGAGAACCGCCCGTCCCGGCCACGGCCAGTTGTCGAACTCCGGCAGGAGGTCGGTCCCTTCACCCGAAGTCATGTCGAACTCGACCAGCGTGACGCGCCACTCCGTGTCGTAGGTCTCCTCTCGCTGGCGCTGGCAGACCAACGCCGAGCCATCGGCGGTGAACGCCAGGCGGTAGTACTGATGGCCAGGGCGCGAGAAGGTGTGGCGCTCGACGCCGGTGGCCGCGTCGGCGACCACCACGACATTCGTGTCGGGAGCGCGGCCCGTCGCGGCCCGCGTGTAGGCCACCAGCGATCCGTCCGGCGAGAGCGCCATATCTCCTGTGCCCGCCAGACCCTGGCTGCCGGCGTTCACCGGAGCCCCGTCGGAGTGCAGGACGAAGGTGTGGGGTTCGTCGGGGCCGGGGCCTGCGCCAACCTCACGAATTCACGGCACCAGGAGCTTCAGTGACAGCCAGTCACTTCATGGAGGAAGGGTGCTTCCGACCTGCGATGATTCAGCTT
>NZ_JACTVI010000145.1 GCF_014495685.1 Streptomyces sp. TRM68367
CCCCCCCCCCCCAACCTGCGTGCAAGGAGCCCTCGTTGACCACCGCCCCCGCCCACCCCACCGAGATCCGCTACTGCCAGCACGCCGCCCGGGTCACCCGCATCGAAGCACCCGTCGTCACCGAGCTGGTCGCCGCCATGGCACACCTGGACCAGGCGCTGGAGACCGACCCCCGCGACAGCGCCGCCTACTACGCGCCCCGCGGCCAGGAGCACCTGGTCCCCGACTGGATCCGCGCCAACGCCGACAGGATCCGCGCCAGCCTGGACGCCCTGGTCACCCGCTACACCGACCCCGGCAGCGGCCTCATCAGCCAGTTCACCGACCTGCCCAGCACCTGGACCGACCCGGCCACCGGCCGCACCTGGGACCTGACCGCCGACTACCTGCCCGCCGCCGACGACCGCCGCCGCCCCGGCATCGTGTGGCGCTACCGCGGCATGCACGCCGCCGGCGGCGCCCCGATCCTCCACCCCCACCACCTGCCCGACCGCACCCCGTGCGCCGGACCCTGCTGGCCCGTCGGCACCGTCGCGACCATCGCCATCGGGAGCAGCGCATGAACCCTCCTGCCGTCACCGCCTTCGCGGAGACCGCCGCCCTGTACGCCGTCATGAACGAGGACCTGCCGGACGCCCGCCGCATCGTCGGCGACATGCTGCCCGGCGAACGCGCCCAGCTCGCCCAGCAACTGGACCAGCTGCGCGAACTGCTCGGCCCCCGCTGCGACGGCTGCGACGCCCTCACCCCCATCGGCACGAGCGTCCTCACCGACGCGCTGAGCCCCAACCGGCAGTACCTGTGCCGCGACTGCGCCGCCGCACGCACCCCCGCGCCGGCGACCTGACCCGCCGACCCGCCCGGCTCCCGGCGCCCCGCCCCGCGTGGCGGCTCCGGGGGCCGGACAGGCCGACCGGCCTCCCCAGCACCCCGTCCCCGCCGCAGCAACCGCTGTGGACAACTCACAAGGAGAGCAGTCGCTTTGGCGAAAGCGCCCGCCGTCATAGGTGTCCTCACCGAGCCCGCCCCGCCCACCTGGTGGAAGGCCAACCGGCACAAGGTCTTCCTCATCCTCGGCCTGATCTGCGGCTTCTACATCGGCACCCACAGTAGCGACGCCACGCCCAAAACCGACCAGCCCCGGCCGGCGCACACCGCGCCCGCCGACCCCAGCACCGGCTCAAGCCCGTCCCGCTGACCACGAGAGGCGACACCACCATGAGCGTCACCCCGTTCCCCCACTCCCGCGCCGACCACAAGCAGGAGCCCACCACCCAGGCCCGGGCCTACAGCTGGTGGAATCAGGTCAGCGCAGAACACGGCTGGCTCGGCCGCCGCCTCCACGACATCCAGATGGCCCCCACCTACGGCTGGCGGCTCATGGCCGGATGGATCAAGACCGTCATCATCATCGGCGTCGCCGCGGCCGCGCTCTTCTCGCTGTACGGCATCGGGACCACCGTGATCGACGCGGCACGCGCCCTTCCCTGGTCCGCCCCGACCGGCGACGACCACACCGGCCTGCTCGCCACCATCGACCAGCCGATCCGCTCCTACCTCGCCACCCACACCCAGACACTGCCGATCAGCGCCACCACCGCCTACAGCACCTGGCAGGCCGTCGGCGTCGTCGCATTCATCCTCGGCTACCTCCGCAACGGCGGAGCCCGCCTCACCTGGACCGCGTGGGGCGCGGCCACCGTCGCCATGGTGTGGATCGGCACCCCCGAATCCGGCCGCCAGGTCGCCGCCGGCATCGCCGTCCTCGCCTGGACGACCCTGTCCCTCCTGGCCCTGCGCGGCATCAGCCTCACCCCGGCCGCCTTCGTCCACGTCGACGTCCATAACCAGGCTCCGCCCGCCCCCGAAGTCCGCGCGGAGATCCACCTGCCGCGCCAGCCCTCTTCGTACAAGCCGTACGACCCCACCCATCAGCCGCCGTCCCCGAACTGACCTGACCGCTGCCTGTCCGGCCCGCGCCCCCGCGCGCGGACCGGGCGGAGAACAGTCAGGACCCAGATATGAGTGCTGTCCGACATCACCCCGACCAGTTCCTCTTGGAGGTTCAGATGGAGACCATGGAGCTTTACCCGGTGGTCGTCTCCCGCTACCCGCAGGACCAGGATCACGCGCCGCTGCTCTCCGACCCGGCGACGGCCCGCCTTGTCCTGGCCGGGGACGTGGCCGACGGTGACGTGATCCTCGCGGTCGTGGATGAGAGGGGCTGCGACTACTTCCTCGAGGAGTACACCGCCCACCCGCAGCCGTTCGATCCGGAGTGTGAGTGCGGTGTGTGCTGTCAAGTCGAAGAAGAGGAGAGGCCGATCGTCGTGCTCACCACCGACTACCGAGGCTCAGGCTTCTGCGACCCCATGCCGGTCGACACGCTGCTCCTGGCCGTGCCCGCCGCCACGGCCTGAACCCTCGTTGCCGTTCGGAGGCCGTGTGGCACGGCGCCTGAACCGTACGGAGTTTCCCGCAAGAAACACCGGGGCGCCGCGCGGAATCTCCGTGCGGCGCACCTCGTACGTGACGCCCCGCGATTAAGCGTTAGACGGCTGTCGGCCTGTTGACCACGGCTTCCCTCCCAGTTGACGCGACGTCAGATGTCCCTGGGCCCCTTGCCGTCGCGGATCTTGGTGATGTACTCGCGGGTGAAGCCGCTGTCCCGCGCGATGGTCGACGGGCCGATCCCTTCGGCCAGGGCCGCCTTGATGGTGGCGAACAGCTTCTTGCGAGCCTCGTCGTAGGCGGTCTTCGCCCGACGGATCTCCTCCCGTGGGTCACCCGATGGATCGGGAGGTTCCACGGTGATGGTGCTGCTCTGGCGGGGGAATCGCTGCGATATGAGGGAGACTCGCCGCTCGTCCCGTTGGGAGTTGTACCGAGGATGCTCATCGGCGATGGCTGCCTGTTCTGCAGCCCCGGCCTCCACGCGGGTGTCGTACCAGGTCATCTCCACCCGTGAGACCTGCGGCCACCACGTCTTGTCGGCCTCATGCTGCTTCAGCGCGCCTGCGGGCGTCGGCTGATGCCGACGTAGAGCAGTACCTCCTTGGCGTCGTAGAGCCGGTAGAGCGCGGTCCTTCCGTTCGGGTCGTCCACGTCTGCCCTATCTACCGCTGGTACTTGGGGTCTGCGTTGATGCCGTTCTCTCGAGCGATACGCCGTACGTACGCCGCAGTGAACGGCGATCGGTTCGTGACGTCCGTGGGGCGCATCCCGCTCTTCAGCGCCGCAACGACAGCTGCGACGGCTGCCTTTCGTGCCCTGTCGTGGGCTTCCCCGGTCTCTCTGTACCGCTGCGCGGCCTGATCCAGTGCCTGCTCAACATCCATGCGCAACAGAGTATCGCTACACACTTGCGTATCGCTCCTCTGTATCGCTACTTTGTATCGCAACGGCGGATCGATGACCCGGCGAAGGAGGCAGCCCGTGCGTACGGACGACTTCGACCCGCAAGCGAGCGACGACCTGGTCGACGTGGACCTGTACGACGACGGCTCCTTCCCCGAGTACGGCTTCCTCCAGGCCCCCAACGCTGCGGCCGTGCTCGCAGCGGTACGGGGTGAGGGGCCCGTACCGGAGACCGGGTTCGCGACCCGCCGCCAGCTACGCGCGCTGGGCCTGAGCCCCGGCCGTCAGGAGCCCATCGCGGCACTCACGTGGCGCGGCGGACTGCGAAAGGCCTGGTTCTACCGCATCGAGCTGGCGGTCCCGAAACGGACCCCGACCCTGGCCCAGGAATGGGCGCTGGACAAGGCGATGGCTGCGAGGCAGACCTGCCCGAAGTGCCGCCGCCGCTACTTCCACTGCCTCCGCCTACGGACGGTCGGCAGCTGCGAGGAGTGCTTCGACGGCACTCCCGCCGACCCCGGCTCCTACATCCCGCCGGCCTCCACGAAGGCCGCCTGACCGCTCTGCGCGACGACGACACCCAACACACCCAACTGGGGGGAGAACCCGTGTTCAGCAAGGACCAGCTCGCCAGCCTCACCGACGCCGACCGTGACGAACTCATCCGCGACTTCATGACCGAGTACGGCGTCAGCGAGCCCACAGCCGCCATGGCGACCAACCTGTTCATCACCATCGCGTCCGCCATGCCCGAGGACCAGGCGCAGGAGGAGTTCCAGCGGGCCGTCACGCAGATGCTCGCGCAGGGCGCGCAGGGCGAGTCGTGGGCACAGGAGTTCATCCAGGCGATGTTCAACAAGCGGCTGCCGGGCTTCCGCGCCACCTACCAGCGCGCCATCACCGCCGGCCAGGACCCCGCCGCCCAGCTGGTGCGCGAGCACGCGATGCCCGCCGCGGCCGCGGCCGAGCTCGTCACCCTGCTCAAGAGCGAGACCGGCGTCGCGACCACCAAGCCCGCCGACGAGCAGAACCGGCAGGAGGCGCCCGCCGGGCGGCCGTACCTCGCCGACGTCACCTGCCCATCCGGCACGGTCAAGGTGACCGTCGACCCGACCGTCACGGTCCCCAGCGCCAGGGTGCGCACCGACGACAAGACCGGCCCCTCCGCGGACGCCGTGCGACGCAGCACCGTCTCCCTCGACGGCGACCGGCTCACCGTCCGCGTCCCGGAGATCGAGGGCGTGGGCGGCGTCACCCAGATCATCAACACCGGCCGCGGCACGCGGATCTACCAGAGCGCCGGCGTCGTCTATGGCTCCGTCACCGGCGTCACGATCGACGGGAACGGCAACATGACCATCGGCGGCGTCTCCGGCGGCGTCGCCTCCAGCCCGATCGAGGTCCTCGTGACCCTCCCGGCCGGGTCCGGCGTCAAGGTGGACTCGCACAACGCCCACCTCGAGGTCGACGGCCCGCTGGCCGCCCTGCGCATGGACACCCACAACGGGCACGTCCGCGCCGGCGTCGTCGGCCGCGCGAGGATCGACGGCCACAACGGCAACTACACCTTCGAGGCCATCCAGGAGTCGGTCGACATCGACTCCCACAACGGCCACACCACGATCGGCAGCTACCACGGCAGCGACGCCCGCGTGACCACCCACAACGGCACCCTGAACCTCGCCGCCACCCCCCATGCCACCGGCCCGATCGTGGCCCGCACCCACAACGGCTCGATCACCCTGCGCGGCGTACGCGGACGGCAGGACCTGGACGTCCGCACCAGCACCCACAACGGCAGCGTCCACAAGATCTGACCCGGCCCGCTTCGGTCGGTCCCGGCCGCCCAGGTGAGGGCGCGCCGGGGCCGGCGGTGGCCGACCGGCCAGCACCGCCCGGCCCGGGCGTGCCCGTGTCGTCAAGGACGACCCGAGGTGCGCCAAGTGAGCCGCCGCACGCGGCGAGCCCGCCACGGCCGCGACCGGTCCTGGCTGGGCGACCTGTTCGCCTCGCTGATCGACGCCCCCGTCGGCCTCATCCGCTGACCCGGCCCGCTTCTGTCGGCCCCGAGCCACGCGCCCGGGGCCGGTGGTGGCCGACCGGAATCAGGCGCCACCCCTGACCCGCCCCAACTCCTGTGAGGAGAAGCCGTGCTGCACCTGCCCTGGATGAGCCACTCGGACCGCAAACGGTGGAAGACCGCCCGAACCCTGACCGACCTCGGGCAGCTCACCGCCGCCTGGTGGGAGGGCACCGTGCGCAGGCTCCCTGATCAACGCGCGAACTACCGCCCGCATCCCACCCTCACCGCGCACACCGCCGTCCTCGCGACCGCCAACCGAGCGGGATTCCTCATCCCGGCCGCGCAGGCCGGCCTCACCGACCACGCGGTGCAGCAGCGCGCCGCGGTGCAGGGCTTCGTCTCCGAACCGGCCCTCGTCCGCCGCCTGGTCGACGCTGCCGAGAAGGCTGGGCTCGAGATCGTCCTCAACGACTGGCTCGACTTCGAGTACGACGGGCCCGGCACCGGCATCACCGTCACCACCGGCGACGGTCGCGACGTCGTCTTCGGCCAGGCCCTCGGCCTGGCGGACCTGAAGGCGATGTGGCCGAGCCTCCCGTACGCCGTGGGCGCTGTCGCGCCCGCCCTCCAGATCACCCTCGCCGACCCGCAGTTCGGCCCCAGCATCCTCCTGTGGGACACGCTCGCCGCCGCGCCGCGGCCCGCCGCTCCGTCCCCCGCCCCGAAGGTTGTGTGCCGGGAGTGCGGCTGCACCGCCATCGACTGGCAGGTCTGCGGCGACGGCTGCTCCGGCGTCCTGGACCAGGCCGACGGGCGCTGCGCCGCCTGCATCGACCCCAGCGTGATCATCGACTGGTCGAAGGAGCCAGAAGAGAAGGAGTGCGCCCTGTGCGGTGCCCCCTTCTACCACGCGGGCGACTACTGCTCCGAGGCATGCGACCGAGCTGACTGGTCCGACGCCGACGACCCGCCGGTCCACCGGTCCACGGAGTCCGACGACTCCCCCAACGAGTGCACGCTGTGCCGCGCCCCGTTCTCCGGCACCGGCGACTACTGCACCGTCCTGTGCAAGCTCGCCGACACCCCCTGGAGCGACGGCGAGGGCGAGCCGCCGCTTCGCGCATCCGAACGCATCCAGGCGAAGCGCCGCCAAGCGGCTGCCCCTGACGACCCGTGGGCCACCAGCCCGTTCTGAGCCTGGAGACCATTCCCATGGACATCCGCATCACCTCGTTCGGGCACCTGCACGGGCCCGCCCCCGTCGGCGCGCACATCACCCTCGACCTGCGTCGGTTCCGCGACCCGCACCTCGACCCGAGCCTGCGCACCCTGACCGCCCGCGACCGCAAGGTCATCCGGGCCGTGAAGCGCACCCCTGGCATCGAGCAGCTGCTCGCCGCCACCGTCGCCCAGGCCCAGGCGTACGCCCGCGGCCCCGGCGCCGGACAGCACCCGCTGCACATCGCGGTCGGCTGTGCAGGCGAGAGGCACCACGCCGGTGTCACGGCCTACCTGCTGGCCCGGCGCCTGCGCCGCCGGGGTCACCGGGTCGCCCTCCACCACCGCGACCTGCACCGTCCCGTCGTCGAACACGCCGCAGCCTGACGGCTCCCCGTGCCACCCCAACCCGGCCCGCTGGGCTGGGGCGATGCGGAGGACCGGACAGTCCGGCCCGGCACCACAGACCCTCTCGGAGGCCAACTTGAGCAAGCAGCCGATCCACTACATGGTGACGATGCCCGACGGCACTGTCCCGCCCACCAGCTCGTCCACCGCACCCTTCACGACGATCAACCTCACTGAGCACGTCGGCCAGGCCGTCGACCACCCCACCCCGGGGCGCCCCTGGTACGACGAAGGCCCCTTCTCCTACTTCCGTACCTACACCCAGCGCGGCGTCGGCGAGGTCCTGGACCGTCGCGTCGAGTGGCCTGTCGAGTGGCCTGTCCGGCTGTGGGTCGTCGAACCGCTCGGACAGACGGGCAACTGGGACACCAAGTACTACCCGTACTGGGTGCTGTGCCACCAGCTGAAGGTCGTCGAGGAGACCGAGATCTGGCGGGCCTTCGGCCACCGCGGCAAGAAGGTCATGGACCTCATCGACCGTCAGTTGCCCGACCTCGCCCGGCAGTGGGCCGAGGAGTGGACGGCTGACCCGGACGGCACGCGCCGGCGGTACGACGCCTGGTCCGAGCGCTTGGACGACACCCGCGCACTGAGCGACTGGGTGCACTTCAAGGCGCGCTACTCCCGGCGGGAGGCGGCAAAGGAGGTGGCGCAGAAGCTCTCCCGGGCTGCCGCCGAGCAGGCCGTCACCGCCATGGGCGCCGACAAGGACGCCGTCGACGCGATCAGCCTCCGCGCCTGGTGCCTCACCGCCGGCCAACTGATGCACGACCGCATCTGCCGCGGCGACTACGAGAAGAGCATCCGCGCGCTTCTGCTCGGCACCGCTCTCGACACGAACGCCCCCGCCCTCGCGTGCGCCTGAGCCGTCTGACGGCCCCCTGTGCTGCCTCACCCCCAACCGGGGCTGAGGCGGTGCGGCGAGGTCATCCAGGAGCGTGCTGCCGAGTTCGGCATGGCCGAGGTCACGCACACCGAGGCCGTCGACCTCATCAACGAGCGCCTGTACCAGCGCAGGGTCCGCCTCGCGTCCGGCAGCGCCGCCGACGAGGACCTGGACGCGAGCGTGGCCGACCCGGGATCCACGGCCGTCACCCCGCCTGCGGCCTGAGACCGGCACGTCCTCGGATCACCGAGGTGACCCTCACGTTCTGACGGCTCCCCGTGCCGCCCCAACCCCACCGCAGCGGGGCTGGGGCGGTGCGGAGGACCGGGCAGCCGGCCCGATCCCGGACGCACCAAGGAGATTCTTGTGACCGACATCCTCGAAGCGGCCGTCGTTCCCGCGCTGGACGACGCCTCCCCGCTGGCCCGCCTGTTCGCGATGGTCAGTGAACTCGACACCTACACCGAGGCCGAGCAGCGCGACGACGCCGAGATCGCCGCCGCCCACCACGTCTACAACCAGTACGGCGCCACCATCGGCCAGGTCCTGGACGGCGACGACGACTGGAGCGGCAAGGTCGCGGTGAAGGACAACCGGTTGGAGGCGAGCGCGGTCGCCTGGCTGGAGGGCGGCCTGTGGCTGCAAGACACCCTCGACATCAGCGAGGACGACGGCGCCCGCGACGTCCTCACCCTGATCGCGCCCTGCGCCTGCGGCTCCGGCTACATCTGCTTCCAGCTGGAGAACGAGGAAGACCTGCTGGAGATCCTCACCGATCTGCGCCGCACCGGCGGCCGCGTCCCGCACCAGCACGACGACGACTGCGCCAGCGTCCCCGACCCGCACGCCCCCGCCCAGAAGTAACTGCCTGGGGGCGGCCGCCGCATCCGACCAGAACGCTCACGGCCGCCCCCGGTTCTCCCGCAGCCCGAACATCGAGATGAGGAGCACCTCCAGCATGACCGATCACAGCACCCGAGCCACCCGTTTCGCCGCCGCGTACGCCCTGCTGCGCATGGCTGCGGATCTGGGTGACCACTGGATCCAGTCCGACCACCAGGCCGTCACCAAGGGCCAGCACGACGAGAACGAGGGACAGTCCACCACCGGAAAGGGCAACTTCTACACCCTGGGCGGCCCGCTGGGCGGCAACTACGCCCTGGACCAGGCCTTCCACCACGCCGTGGAAACCGTCGCGGCTGCCATCGCGGCCTCCAAGTGAGCCCCGCCGACCGTCCCGCGCCCACCCAGCGCCTCGTTCCTGCAGGGAGCCCGCACATGAAGCACCTCGACCTCGACTTCCCCGATATTGGTAACCCCGGCTATCAGTCCTTGCGGAGTGCTCTGCGGGCGACCTCTGCCGCGTAGCCGGGACGAGTGTTCCCTGCGTCCTGGGACCACAGGGTGGCGGTGTTGATGTGGAGGCCGAGAAGTCGGCTGAGGACCACGGCGGGAAGCTGCCCCGCCAGCTCCATGAGAGCGGTGTTCCGGCCGGCTCGGGTTGGGATACCGAGTCGGTTGAGGCGCTTTTTGAGGTGTTCAGGGCTCATCGGGCGTCCGGGGAATCCGCCAGGGAAGAGCCAGGGGTGGGCGTCGGTGTGCCCGACGGCTGCATACCCCTTGCGGGTGCGGACGAGATCGCGGATCAGAGTGCTCAGGGGTTCGGGAATCTCGACCGGACGTGTTCCCAGGATGAGGTGGAGCATCTTGCCTGTGTCCGTGACCTGGGCCGTGGTGAGGTTCGTGATGCGCGTGCAAGGCTGGCCGTAGAGCAGGACCAGGCACCCGGCGACGCGGTCGACGGTGGAAAGTTCCGTGTCGTGCAGGAGGCGGCGGCTCAGGCTCCATCGTTGATCGGGTTCCGGAAGCGACTGCTGGCCGCGTGTGCTGCGGCGAGTGGGTATGACGACGCCGTGTGCGTGGCCGCGGGCCAGGCTCCAGACGAGGAAGTTGCGGGCGCCGAGAGCGATGGTCTCGTTCGAGACGAGCCACTCGTCGATGTCCCGCTGGGTGCAGGCGGACAGGGATGTGCCCTGTTCACGGAGCCAGCTGAGGAGCCGGATGGCTGCCTTGATGTCGCTCTGGACGGTGACGATCTGGTTGTGGTTGAGCGGGCGCCAGGCGGCTCGCCGGCGCAGGCGGCGCATGTGGAACCAGACCGAGAAGTTCCGCAAGTCGCGTTGCTCTTCGGGTACTTCGATCCTTTGAAGGGTCTCCTCGAGCCATTGCTCGAAGCGGATGAGGAACTCGTCTCGTTCCGGAAGTACGCCGTTGGCGACCAAGGCGGCGCGCAGGAAACGGACTGCCTTCGACGGCGGCATGTTGTCGAGGGTTTCGTGCGTGACGGGGCCGGATCCGGAGGCGAGGTCGGAGAGCAGACGCCGCGGTCCTGGTCGGCCCAGCCAGAGCAGCAGGGAGGAAGGCTCGCTGCGGGTCAAGGTGGAGACGACGGGCTCCAGGTGCAGACGCATGCTCCCAGTGGGGTCCGCAAGAGAACCGCGCAGCTGGCGGGTGGCGGCGCATTGCGCGCAGAGGCCGTAGTGGTGGAGGCGTTCGACGACGCCGCATTCGACGCAGTCGGAGAAGGAGACGGGGTCGTTGGCGTAACAGCTCTTGCAGAGTGGCCCGTCGAGTGTCCGGCCATGGACTCGACGGACATGGCCGCAGGTCAGACAGGGTTCCTTGCGTCGGGCGCAGGTCTCGCAGAGAGCGGACCCGTCATCGGCGCGGACCCAGACGTGACGGATCGTGCCGCAGCGGATGCAGGGTTCCTTATTGAGGCGGGCGGTGCAGGTCGGACAGCGTGGTGAGTCGGTGTCGGCGTGGTGGCAGGGTTTGTAGTCACCGCAACTCGAACACGTCGCCAGAGGAGGCCGCCAGCATCGCTTGCAGAGGGCGCCGTCCTCGCCGCGGGTGAGCAGAGCCAGGCGTCCGCATCCGGCGCAGGTCTCGTGGTTGACCGGATCACGGCGCATGCAGCGCGAGCAGAGTGGCTCGCCCTGGGGCGTGCGGACGGCGGTGCCGGATGGCTGGTGACAGCGTGAGCAGGGCAGGAGCAGCGTTTCGTCGTAACAGCGGCGGCAGCACCGTGCGTCGTTGCGCCGGAATCGCAACGCGACTGTGCGACGGCAGAAGGGACAGGCCGGCAGGGCGATGCCGCGGGCGCCGTTCTCGATCAGGGTCTCGATGAGCGCGATCACCCGGGTTGATCCGTAGGCTCCCTGTCCTGAGAGCAGTTCCGGGCGGCGGGTGAGTTCGTCCGCGACCTTGCGGCGCTGGAAGGGCTGAGGCGCTGATATCTCCACCGCCCGGGCCAGTTCCTGATCATCCAGTCCGGTGTTCAGGGTCTGCAGCACGGCGATGATCGCCTCGGCTCCGTCTTCGGCCGGCAGGTGCTGTTGGCAGCGAGGACGGCCATCCTGGTCCCAGGCGACGACCCGCAGCGTCTTCCCGCAGACGGCGCAGGGAAGGCGGTTCAGAGCCCGCCGGGGGTCACCGCAGTGAGCGCAGAACCGCTTGTTCCCCTCGACCCGGCGCAGCGGGTGGTCCTTCCCGCAGCGGGCGCACCGAGGCAGGACCAGACGGGAGGCGCCGTGCGGCTGCAGAGCCCGTATCAGCAGTTCGATGAGCCGGGGCCCCTCGGGCCTCCCGGTGGTGAGGAGGTCGGGCGCGGCCGTCAGTGCCTGGGCCAGCCGGCGGAGCTTGGCGCGGGTGTCGGCTATCTGGTCGACGCTGTGTTCAAGGAGATTGAGGGGCAGGTCGGGCTCGGTGGCGATGAGCACTTCAAGGATCACCGCCCGCGGTTCCGTCAGGAACCGCGGGGCATCGCTGGTGGCGCTGGATATCACGTCGGTCAGAGGATGCGGGCGCGCTTGGGCCGGAACGAGCCGACGCCGGGCTCGGGGACTTCGGCGGCCGCGGTGGCAGTTGTCTCGCCGGAGGCGGCCTTGCGTTGCTGTCCGGTGGCGCGAACGGGTTCGATGAGCTCGTCCATCCGGCAGCCCAGGATGTCCAGCAGGGCCATCAGCGTCTTCATGCTCAGCCGCTCGGGCTTCTCGGTGACCAGCCGGAAGACCTGGCTGGCGGAGAGACTGATGCCCCGCTCGGCCAGCAGCGGCCGGAGGTCGGTGGTGGAGAACATGCCGCGGGTGGCCATGAGTTCCCGCAGGTGCCACTGGTAGTCCAGCTTGGCGGTCATACCGTCTCCAGTTCTTCGGCCGCGAAGGCCCGGTCGAGGGCGTTGCGCATCATCGTGTTCATGAAGTCCGTGCTGACCCCGGTGTAGATGGCGGTGGTCGATGCGAAGCGGTGGCCGACCTGTTCCTGTACGAACTTCGGGTCGACGCCGTCCTCGATCTGGTGCGTGACGTGGCTGTGGCGAAGGCAATGAGGGACCAGCTCTTTGTCGAAGCCGAGGGCATCACGGTAGGCGGCGAACCGCGTCTCGATCTCCCGGGGTTGGAGGCGGCCGCCCCGCTCGGTCAGCCACACGGCCTTGCTGCCGGCGTGATGCCGAAACCGCGGACGGATGTTGAGGAGGTAGTCCTCCAGGGACTCCACCGCCCAGGGCATAACGCTGGCCACCATCCGGCGACGAGGACCCGAGCCCTTCGTCGCCTTGCCCCAACGGACGTTCATCATCCCGAACTTGCCCAGCTCGGGTGCCTTCGCGTTGCGGTAGAAATCGGTGAGGTCCAGGCGGGACACCTCGCGGGCCCGCAGGCCCCAGCCATAGATCGTCTTGAAGACGGTGGCGTCCCGGTAGGCCGTCAGGGCGCCCTTCCGGCCGAGGCGGATCGCCTTCTCGACCTGGTCATCTGCGTAGTCGAAGAGAGCCTGGCACTCTTCCCTCGTCAGCGGCCGGCGTTCGACGTCGCCTTCGTAATCCTCCAGGTGAGCCGCAGTGTTCCACTCGTGGCAGATCTGGATGGGATGCGTCCCGAACCGCTTGATGCACTCCTCAGCCCACCCGTAGTGGGGCGAGGTGATGAAGTCGCAGAACAGGCGGATCGCCCCCTGGTAAGAGCGGATCGTTGACCTCGCCCGTCCCTGTTCCGCGATCAGCGAGAACGACCACTCGTCCATGTGCGCGGCAGTCCAGTTCCACGGGTACTCGCCGCTGAAGTCGACGAATCGCCGTACGAGCCGACGACGCTCCTCGATCGTCTCGGGGTCCAGGCGGCGTCCGCGCTGCTGCTTCTCCCACCCGACGAGCATCCCGTCCAGCACGGCGTCTTCCGCGTGCAGCAGGAACACCCCGTCGACCAACTCCAGCCGAGCCGATCCAGGTGACTCCTGGTCGCGCCGAACCACACCAACCCCCTTGCATCAGGAGGCCGAATCATGCAACAGATGAATGATGCTTGTCATCTTGGCAGGTCAGGGCCCATCACGGACAACACGGAGGGCTGTTATTGTGAACCGCAGGTCAGGGGCGAATCGCCCAGCATGGGATGCATCCAATGCAATTCCCCGGGGTTCCCCTGCGTCGTCGTCCTCATCGGCCCGGCCGGCTCGGGCAAGTCCACCCTGGCCAGCACCTGGGAGCCCACCCAGGTCCTCGGCCTCGACCACTACAGGGCCCTGGTCTCGGACTCGGCCGGCGACCAGTCCGCCACCGGCGACGCCGTCTTCGCCCTCCTCCGCGTCCTCGAGGCCCGTCTACGCCGCGGGCTGACCTCCGTCATCGACGCCACCTCCACCAACCCCGACGACCGGGCCACGCTCCTGGCCACGGCCCGCCGCTACGGCGTCCCCACCGCCGCCGTGATCGTGCCCACGCCGCTGGACGTGTGCCTCGAGCGCAACGCCGCACGCACCGGCGACCGCCACGTTCCCGAGGACACCGTCCGCGCCCAGCACCAGGCGATGGTTGCCACCGCCTCCCCCGCCCGCCTGCGGCACGAGGGCTTCGACTACGCCGAATTCGCCCCTAGCCTCCAGCGCCTGAACCGGCTCGGTGTGCTGCTGCGCCGCGTCAGCGACGCACGCAGGCGGGAGCTCGGCCTGGACGGCGGCGACGGCGTGGACAACGACGAACGCCTCCTGCGCCGCTTCTTCGGCCCCGAGATCGCCCGCTTGGCCACCTGGAAAGACGGCTCGGGCCTCGTCACCGGCGAGGACCGCGTCGTAGTCCTGGAAGTCGCCGGCGACTACCGCACCCTGGCCTTCCGGCGCGACGCCGACGGCGAGGGCAACTACGGCTTCGACATCCTGGTGCCCTGCCCCACCGACGCCGTCGACGAAGACGAGCGGTGCGGCGGCCCGGCCTGGCTGCCCGCCTACAGCGCCACCGACCTGCTGCGCGCCTACGAGGGCCAGCATGAGATCGGCGACGGCCTGGTCTGCGAGGGCTGCGGCTACGAGAGCGAGATCGACCACGAGACCGCCGACTGGGAGGCCGGAGCCGATCAGGGCGACGACCCCGAGGGCCGCGCCGACCTGCAGGCGCAGTACGCGGAGGCGGTACGGCCGTGAACACGCCCTCCATCGAACCGACCCTGGATCCGGTCGAACGCCTCGCCGCCGCCGTGCGCGCGGGGCTCGGGGAGGCGTGGGAGCCGACCATGGGCCCCAGTGCTCCGGCCGCGATCCTCACGAACGCCAGCGCGGGCCGGTCCGTCGGCGCCGACCCCGACCCGGAGACGTGCCGCATCACCCTCCAGGCGTGGATCGACGGCGGCGACGGGGTCACGCCGACCGCGATCTACACCGCGGACATCTCAGGGCACCGCGACCTCGCCCACTGGCTGTCCTGCGGCAATCTCACCGAGCCCGCAGTGGTGATGGCACAGACCCTCCGGCTGCTGCTTTCCCAACTCCCGTCCCGCCCCGACTCGCAGGACGGAGGTAACAGGTGAGCGCGACTCACAACACAGCAAAGCAGGGATGGGACCAGGCGACCTTCAGCTGCGGCCGGTGCGGTGCCAAACGCACGGTCACCACCGAGGCCGCCTACCTCCAGGTCGTGGGCGCTCACCACGACGCCCACACCGTGTGGGACCGCCTCAACCGGATCGAACGCGACGGCCTCGCCTCGATCCTGCGCGTGGTCCTGGCCGACCCGGACCTCGGCACCGAGTTCCTGGCCCTGGTCGACCAGCTCACCGCTCACCCCGCCCGCCCCGCCGACCCGCACGACGACTCACAGGAAGGAGGCGCCGCGTGAGTTTCCTGAGTCAACCTCTATGCCGCCTGGGGCGTGTCGGCGGGCGCGTTGATCTTGCTGTTGGCCTGGTGGATGGCGGGGT
>NZ_JACTVI010000146.1 GCF_014495685.1 Streptomyces sp. TRM68367
ACCAGGCCCGGGCCGGAAACGTGTAGTCAGCGATCAAGGTGACCGCCAGGCCCGCTGGTGAACCGCCGGCCTGCCAGCGCGGCAACCGCATCGGCCTGGTGCCGTCGCCGGAGAAGATCTCATCCAGGTGGGACAGATTCGCCAAGGTCTGCTCCGACGCGTCGAATACGGCACACCCGAACATCACCTGACTGACCTAGTTGAATAACAATTCGATGCCCGGTCGGACGCTGAGTGAAGCATACTTCCCGTGGCGAGCCTGGACAGACAGAGACCCGCCACCCGAACTCCAGGCCCTGCTCGACGCGGTCGCAGCCGGCCACTGCCTTGATCTCTACCGCCCGGTTTGACGAACTGCCGCTGCGCGGGCGCCTGGAGCAGAGGCGGGCCACGACGCCCGTGGCGTTCACGTGCTGGATCACGTCTGCCGACGGACGGCCGCTACACAGCCAGCTCCAGGACACCGCACGCAGCGGCGACGGCTTCAATCCTCCCGACCACCCCCTCCATCTGGCCCCTCCCCTGCAGACGTCACAAACCCCTACGCCCGATCCCGCTGGCGACGGTCATACGCAGCTGACGGACACCGCGTCCGACCCACCGAACACCCGTCCCAATTCCGACGCGCCCCATTGACGCGCCCCCAGCCCCCACATACCTTCCCCTCGTCGAAGCGCTTCGACGTCGCACATCGAAGCGATTCGATGAACCCTGCGTGACGCACTCCCACGACGAGCGTGACGAGGACAGCCGGTGAGCGTGACATGCACGACTCACCAGGGCAGCGAGCCATCCGACTCTGGAGGCACTGGATGTTGACGGCACGAAGGCGTGTGGTGGCGACCGCTGCGGCGGTTCTGAGCGGGGCTCTGCTCCTGGCCTCCTGCGGCGACTCGGACAGTGGTGGATCAGACGGCAAAACGCTGAAGCTGTGGCACTACGAGGGTCCGGACAGCGCGATGGGCGTGGCCTGGAACGCGGCCATCAAGGAGTTCGAGAAGACGCATCCGGGCGTCAAGGTGAAGTTCGAGGAGAAGGGCTTCGAACAGATCCAGAAGACGGCCCCGATGGTCCTCAACTCGGGCGACGCACCCGACCTCATGGAGTACAACAAGGGCAACGCGACGGCGGGACTCCTCTCCAAGCAGGGGCTCCTGACCGATCTCACCGCCGAGGCCACCAGGCGCGGCTGGGACAAGAAGATCAGCGCCGGTGTGCGCACCACCAGTCAGTACGACACCAACGGCGTGATGGGTTCCGGGAACTGGTACGGAATCCCCAACTACGCCGAGTACACGATGGTGTTCTACAACAAGGACCTCTTCAAAAAGTACGGGATCCAGGAACCCACCACGTTCGGCGAATTCACCGCCGCCATGGACAAGTTCGTCGACGAGGGCGTCACCCCACTGGCCAACGCGGGCGCCGAGTACATGGCCGGCCAGTACCTCTACCAGCTCGCCCTGTCGAAGGCCGACCGCGCGTGGGTCGACTCGTACCAGCTCTACAAGGGCAAGACCGACTTCCACGACGCCGCCTGGACTTACGGTGCCGAGACCTTCGCGGACTGGGTGAAGAAGGGCTACATCAGCAAGAAGTCCAGCGGTACGAAGGCTGAGGACGCCGGGGTCTCCTTCATCCAGGGCAAGAGTCCCATCCTGTTCTCCGGCAGCTGGTGGTACGGCCGCTTCGCCGCGGAGAACAAGTTCGACTGGGGCACCTTCCTCTGGCCGGACTCGGACATGACCGCCGGCTCCGGCGGCAACCTCTGGGTCGTCCCCAAGGGCGCCAAGAACAAGGAGCTGGCGTACGACTTCATCGACATCACCATGTCGAAGAAGATCCAGAACCTGCTCGGCAACGAGGGCGGCGTCCCGGTGGCGGCCGACCCCGCAGCCATCACCGACCCACAGGCCAAGGCGCTCATCGCCAACTTCAACACCCTCTCCGAGAGGGACGGCCTGGCCTTCTACCCGGACTGGCCCGTTCCCGGCTTCTACGACGTCCTCGTCTCCGAGACGCAGAAGCTGATCACGGGGAGCGCGAAACCGGACGCCTACCTGGACGCGCTGCAGGAGGCATACGACAAGGGCGTACCGAAGACATGACGGTCACCGTCAAGCGGGGAGAACGGGGCGGCCGGGTCACCAAGAAGCAGCAGCACGCGAAGAGCCCGCGCCGCCCCCGGGACTCGTACACCCTGTTCCTTCTCCCGGGCATCCTCGCCTTCATCGCGATCATCATCGTGCCGTTCCTGATGAACACGGGCGTGAGTTTCACCGACTGGCAGGGCGTCGGCGCCCCGAAGTGGACCGGGCTCGCCAACTACCGGGAGCTGATGGACGATTCGGAGTTCTGGGCGTCCTTCCGGCACAGCCTCTTCATGGTCGTGGCGATGGCGGCGGTGCCGACGGTGGTCGGGCTGGTCCTCGCGGCCGCCCTGTTCGACTTCGTCGGCAAGCACTTCGGTACGAAGACGGTCGCCGTGCTCCGCGCCTGCTTCTACCTCCCGCAGGTCCTGCCAATCGCGGTCGCGGGCATCGTGTGGAGCTGGATCCTCGCGCCGGAGAACGGCTCCCTGAACGAACTCCTGAAGGCCATCGGACTCGGCAGCCTCCAGCAGGACTGGCTCGGCGACCCCGACTTCGCGCTCTACAGCGTGATGGGCGTGATGGTGTGGGTGCAGATCGGCTTCCCGCTGGTCATCTTCATGGCGGGGCTGCAACGCGTCGACCCGCAGCTGTACGAGGCCGCCGAGCTGGACGGCGCCGGCTGGTGGCGAAGGTTCTGGCACGTCACCCTCCCCCAGATCCGGCCCGAGATCTACGTCGTTCTCGTCTGGTGCACGATCGCCGCGCTCAAGGTCTTCGGCGCGGTGTACGTCCTCACGAAGGGCGGGCCCGGCGGTGCGACCAACGTCCCCTCCTACTTCTCCTTCACCACCTTCTTCGAGAAGACCCAGGTCGGTTACGGCGCCGCGATCTCGACCGTGCTGACCGTGGTCATCCTCGTGCTGGCGCTGATCGGCCTCAAGCTCCAGACCCGCGCCGAGGACGCCGAGGAAGGGCTCCGCACATGACAGCCGTACGCACCGATGCCCGCCGGCCCGTCCGCTCCGTCGTAGGCCGCTATCCCGTCCTCGTCGCCCTGTTCATCGGCGCCCTGTTCATGGTCCTGCCGTTCCTGATCGTCGCGCTCAACGCGGTGAAGTCGCCCGCCGAGTACTCGTCGAACGGCCCGCTCAGCCTCCCCGAGGGCCTCTACCTCGACGACCTGAAGGACTTCTGGGAGCGCGTCGACTTCGGGCAGAAGCTCGTCAACTCCGTACTGATCAGCGGCAGCGTGGCTCTCCTGGCCGTCGTCCTGTCCGTGCTCAACGCGTACGCGATCGGCATCGGCCGCATCAAGGGCCGCACCTGGGTGCTCGCCTTCTTCGTCCTGGCGAACATGCTGCCGCAGGAGGCGCTGGTCTACCCGGTCTACTACCTGAGCAAGGAAGCCGGCCTGTACGACACCCGGTTGAGCGTGATCATAGTCTTCACCGTGGTCCAGGCCGCGTTCGGTACGTATCTCCTCTCCGCCGTGCTCGGCCAGTTCCCGCGCGAGATCATCGAGGCCGCCAAGATCGACGGGGCCAACAAGTGGCAGGTGCTGTGGCGGATCGTGGTCCCCGTCAGCCGGCCCACCATCGGCGTGCTGCTGGTCCTCTTCTTCATCTGGACCTGGAACGAGTTCCTGCTGCCCCTGGTCATGTTGATCTCCAACGACAACCAGACCGTGTCGGTGGCGCTCGGCGTGCTCCAGGGCCAGCGTCTGATGGACGCCACGATGACGAACGCCGCCGCGCTGCTGGGCGTCCTGCCCGCGATCGTCTTCTTCCTCGTCTTCCAGCGGACACTCACCCGCGGGATCGCCGTGGGTGCGGTCAAATGAAGGAGTGTGGCCTTTGAAGTTCACCGATGGCTACTGGCTGCTGCGCGAGGGTGTGACCGCGGCCCATCCGGTCGAGGTCCTCGATGTGACCGACGGGGCCGGCGCCCTGGAGATCCACGCGCCGACCCAGCCCATCCGCCACCGCGGCGACCTGCTGAAGGGACCGGTCGTGACGATCAGCGCGCACGCGCCCATGCCGGACGTCATCGGCGTCACGTTCACGCACTTCGAGGGCGAGGAGCCGCACGGCCCCCAATTCGAGCTGGCCAAAGAGGTCCGGGGGTCTGGGGGATGTCCCCCAGAAAGGCACAGCACGGCTCACACCGAGTACGACGAGGAGTCCGCGACCCTCACCGCGGGCGCCCTGTCCATAAAAGTGAGCCGCACCGGCCCCTGGCACGTCGACTTTCTCGCGGACGGCCGCACCCTCACCTCCAGCGGCCCCAAGGGCATGGGCATCATGCGGGACGCCGGCACCGGCGGCCACTATCTGCGCGAGCAGCTGAACCTCGGCGTGGGCACACAGGTCTTCGGGCTCGGCGAGCGCTTCGGGCCGCTGGTCAAGAACGGCCAGGTCGTCGACATGTGGAACGCCGACGGGGGCACGGCCACGGAACAGGCGTACAAGAACGTGCCGTTCTATCTGACGGACGCGGGCTACGGCGTCTTCGTCGACCATCCGGGCCGGGTGTCGTTCGAGGTCGGCTCGGAGGCGGTGTCCCGGGTTCAATTCAGCGCCGAGACACAGCAGTTGACGTACTACGTCATCTACGGCCCGACCCCGAAGGACATCCTCCGCAAGTACACGTCCCTCACAGGGCGCCCGGCCCTGCCGCCCGCCTGGTCGTTCGGGCTGTGGCTGTCGACGTCGTTCACGACCTCGTACGACGAGACCACTGTCAGCTCCTTCATCGACGGCATGAAGGAGCGTGAACTCCCGCTCTCCGTCTTCCACTTCGACTGCTTCTGGATGCGCGAGTTCAACTGGTGCGACTTCGAGTGGGATCCGCGGGTCTTCCCGGACCCGGAGGGGATGCTGGCCCGCCTCAAGAAGCGCGGACTCCACATCAGCGTGTGGATCAACCCGTACATTGCACAGCGCTCGCCGCTCTTCACGGAGGGCAAGGCCCTCGGGTACCTGCTGAAGAGGCGGGACGGTGGCGTCTGGCAGTGGGACCTGTGGCAGCCGGGGATGGCGCTCGTCGACTTCACCAGCGAGGCCGCCCGCGCGTGGTATGCGTCGAAGCTGGAGGCCCTGCTCGCCCAGGGCGTCGACTGCTTCAAGACCGACTTCGGGGAGCGGGTCCCGGTCGACGTCGCGTACGCGGACGGCGGCGACCCCGAGCGGATGCACAACTACTACACGTACCTCTACAACCGCACCGTCTTCGACGTACTGCGCAAGCACCGCGGCGAGGAGGAGGCCGTCGTCTTCGCGCGCTCGGCGACCGCCGGCAGCCAGAAGTTCCCCGTGCACTGGGGCGGCGACTGCGAGGCGACATACGAGTCGATGGCCGAGTCGCTGCGCGGCGGGCTCTCCCTCGGTCTGTCCGGGTTCGGCTTCTGGAGCCATGACATCGGCGGCTTCGAGGGCACGCCGACGCCCGCCCTTTTCAAACGGTGGATCGCCTTCGGGCTGCTGTCCTCGCACAGCCGGCTGCACGGCAGCTCCTCCTACCGCGTCCCCTGGCTCTTCGACGAAGAGGCCGTGGACGTGCTGCGCCTCTTCACCCGCCTGAAGCTGCGCCTCATGCCCTACCTGTACGAAGCCGCCCGCGCCGCGCACACCGAGGGCGTGCCGATGATGCGCGCGATGGTCCTGGAGTTCCCGGACGACCCCGGGTGCGCGCATCTGGAACGGCAGTACATGCTCGGCCCCGACCTGCTGGTCGCCCCCGTGTTCTCCGACGAGGGAGACGTCTCGTACTACGTCCCCGAGGGCACATGGACCCACTTCCTCAGCGGACAGCCGGTCACCGGACCGCGCTGGGTGCGCGAGCGGCACGGCTTCCTGAGCGTGCCGCTGCTGGTCAGGCCGGGCGCGGTGATCCCGGTGGGGGCCGTGGACGACCGTCCCGACTACGACTACGCCGACGGGGTCACTCTGCACGCGTACGGGCTCGGGCGCGGCGCCCAGGTGACGGTGCCCGTCGGGGACGTGACCTTCACCGTCGTCCGCGAAGGGGACGTGCTGCGGGCTTCGTGCAGCGATCCCGCGGCGCCCTGGGGGCTGGCCTCGGGCGGACGCGAGGTGCGGGCGAAGGCCGGTACCGGGTTTCTGACGGTGGAGCTGGGCTGATGGTCAAGATCTCCGATGTGGCGCGGCACGCCGGGGTCTCCCCCAGCACCGTCTCGTACGCCCTGAGCGGCAAGCGCCCGATCTCCGAGGAGACCCGGCGGCGCATCGAGGCGTCCATCCACCAGCTCGGCTACAGTCCGCACGCCGGGGCCCGGGCACTGGCGAGCAGCAGGTCGAACGTGCTGGCGCTGGTCATTCCCTTACGGGCCGGCATCCACGTGCCGGTGTTGATGCAGTTCGCGGTGTCGGTGGTCACCGCCGCCCGTCAGTACGACCACGACGTGCTGCTGCTGACGCAGGAGGAGGGCGAGGCGGGGCTGCGGCGCGTCGCGGACACCGCGCTGGTCGACGCGCTGATCGTGATGGACGTCCAACTCCACGATCCCCGGCAACCGTTGCTGCGCGCCCTGGACCGGCCTTCGGTGCTGATCGGGTTCCCTCAGGAACCGAAGGGGCTTACCTGCATCGACCTGGACTTCAGGGCGGCGGGCGAGCTGTGCGTCGAGCATCTGGCCGGGCTCGGGCACCGGGTGATCGGGCTCGTGGGGTCGCCGCCCGAGGTGTACGTACGGGAGACGGGGTTCGCCCAGCGCGTGGTCCAGGGCTTCACCGCCGCGGCCGACCGGAACCGGCTGTCCTCCTCGGTCCACCCGTGCGAGTCGACGCCCGCGGCGGCCCGCCAGATCGCCGAGCAACTCCTGCGGGAGCGGCCCGCGTTGACGGCCGTCGTGGTGCACAACGAGCCAGTCCTGGAGCCGCTGATCGACGCGTTCGAGGGACTCGGCCTACGGGTCCCGAGGGATCTGTCGGTCACGGCGATCTGCCCTGACGAACTGGCCGAGCGCGCCCGCGTCCCCGTCACCTCGATCGCCATACCGGCCTCCGAGGTGGGCGCTGGGGCGGTGGACCTGCTGATGAGGAAACTCGGCGGCGGTACCGCACCGGAGGCGACTCTGCTGTCCCCGCGGCTGACCGTGCGGGCCAGCACCAGGCCCCGCCCCTGACCCCCCCCCACCCCACTCCCCCCACGGGGGCAATCCTGTCCAAGCTCCGAATGTCAAGCCCTAGTTGAAGGAGCCGTGCCATGAAAGGCAAGAGAAGACGGAGAACCACCGTGGGACGGGGCGTCCCCGCCCTGGCCCTGGGCCTGACCCTGGTCGCGGGAGTCGGCGTCACGGCAACGGGAACGGCCGCGGCGGACGACCCCGCGTACGCCTTCCGCAACCCGAAGCTCTCCGTCGACCGCCGTGTCGACGACCTCCTCTCCCGCCTCACCCTCGACGAGAAGATCTCTCTGCTCCACCAGTGGCAGCCCGCGATCCCCCGCCTCGGCATCCAGTCGTTCAAGACCGGCACAGAGGCCCTGCACGGCGTCGCCTGGCTCGGCGAGACCACCGTCTTCCCGCAGGCCGTGGGCCTCGCGTCGACCTGGGACCCGGCGCTGATGAAGAAGGTCGGCTCGGCGGTGGGCGACGAAGCACGCGGCTTCCAGCAGGAGCGCCCGCCCGGCTGGGGCCTCAACCTGTGGGCCCCGGTGGTCAATCCGCTGCGCGACCCGCGCTGGGGCCGCAACGAGGAGGGCTACTCCGAGGACCCGTACCTGACGAGCGCGATGGCGACCGCGTACGGCACCGGCCTCACCGGCGGCGACCCAGACCACCTCAAGACGGCGCCCACGCTCAAGCACTTCCTCGGCAACAACAACGAGGGCAACCGCACCACCACCTCGTCCGACCTGCGCCCACGCGTGCTGAAGGAGTACGAGGAGCAGGCCTTCAGACCGGCGATCGAGGCGGACGCGGCGACCGGTGTGATGTCCTCGTACAACCTCGTCAACGGCCGTCCGGCGACAGTCAATCCGGCACTCGACGACGACGTACGCAGCTGGACCTCCCACGACCTCCTGAACGTCACCGACGCCTACGCGCCCAACAACCTGGTCGGAACCGGCAGTCAGAAGTACTACGGCACCCTGACCGAGGGCAACGCGGCCACGCTGAAGGCGGGCATCGACAGCTTCACGACGGACGACACGAACTCCGTGCGGACCACGACGGCAATCAAGTCGGCAGTGTCCACAGGCCTGTTGAAGGAGTCGGACGTCGATACGGCCGCCGGGCACATTCTGAACATCCGCATCCGGCTCGGTGAATTCGACCCGGGCGGCGGGAAATACGGCTCCATCGACAAGTCCGTCATCAACAGCCCGGCCCATCAGAAGCTCGCGCGGAAGGCGGCGGCCGATGCGGCGGTGCTGCTGAAGAACTCGGGCGCCACCCTGCCCCTGAATGCCTCCGCGTCCCAGGACGTGGCGGTCGTGGGCCCGCTCGCCGACACCCTCTACACCGACTGGTACTCGGGCACCCTGCCGTACGCCGTGACGCCCAAGGAGGGCATCGCCGGGAAACTCGGCACGTCGGTCACGAGCAGTGAAGGCGTGGACCGGATCACGCTGAAGAACGCGGAGAGCGGGACGTACGTGACGGCGGGGACGGACGCCGACGGCGAGGCGCTGAAGGAGAGCGCCTCCAGTGGGGCCGAGGCCCAGTTCGACGTGTTCGACTGGGGCGCCGGCATCGTGACCCTGCGGTCGGCCGCGAACGGCAAGTACGTCGGCTACAACTGGTCGAACTTCGTCAACGACCAAGTTCAGCCGAACGGATGGTTCGTGCAGCAGCAGTTCGCGCTGGAGGAGCAGGCCGACGGCACGCACCTGCTGCGGTACGCGGGCTACGAGACCCGGGAGCCCTGGTGGTCCAGCCCGGTCTACCTCGGCCCGACCGGCCCCGACGGCACCCTCGGCCTGGTCACCAAGGCCGAGGCCGCGCACTACACCAAGGACGTCGTCCGCAGCGGCACGGAGGAGGCCGTGGCGGCGGTGAAGGACAAGGACGCGGCGGTCGTGGTGGTCGGGTCCATGCCGGCGATCAACGGCCGCGAGAACGACGACCGTGAGGACATGAGCCTCGCCCCGTCCCAGGAAGCCCTGGTCAAGGCGGTGCGCGCGGCCAACCCGAAGACGGTCGTGGTCGTCGAGAACAGCTACCCGACCACCCTCGGCGCCCTCCAGAAGGAGGTCCCGGCCCTCCTCTGGACCACCCACGCGGGCCAGGAGACCGGCAACGCCCTCGCCGACGTCCTCTTCGGCGACGTGAACCCGGCCGGACGGCTCACCCAGACCTGGTACGAGTCGGAGGCCGGCCTCCCCTCCATCCTGGAGTACGACAACATCAAGCACGACCGCACGTACCAGTACTTCAAGGGCGAGCCGCTCTACGAGTTCGGCTACGGACTCTCGTACTCCTCCTTCCGCTACGGGGAGTTGAAGCGCTTCGACGGCGGATACGAGGTCGCCGTCACCAACACCGGCAGGCGTGCCGGGGACGAGGTCGTGCAGCTCTACACCCACCAGCGTGTCTCACGCGACAAACAGCCGTTGAAACAGCTGGAGGCGTTCCAGCGGGTCTCGCTCAAGCCGGGCCAGACGAAAACCGTCAAGCTGAAGCTCACGACGAAGGACCTCGCGCACTGGGACGTCACCCGCTCCAAGTGGGTGGTCGAGAGCGGCACGTACGACGTCCTCGTGGGCGCGTCCTCCGAGGACATCCGCTCCCGTACGTCCCTGAAGGTGCGCGGCGAGACGATCCCGGCCCGGGATCTCTCACGGCCGACCCGGGCCGAGAACTTCGACGACTACGAGGGTGTGCGACTGGTCGACGAGTCCAGGGTCCGCGGAACCGCGGTGGGGGCTTCGGCCGACGGGGCCTGGCTCGAGTTCGCCGATGCCCAACTTGGCTCCGGCGCGGCGAAGTTCAGTGCGCGGGTGGCCGGAGCAGCCGGGAAGGTCGAGATACGGCTCGGCTCGCCGACCGGCACGCTCATCGGCACGGCGAAGGCGTCCGGAACGGGGTCGGTGTACACGTACGAGACGGTGAACGCCTCTCTGTCCGCCGCCGCGAAGGGGCGCCAGGACGTGTACCTCGTGCTGAGCGAGGGCCAGAGATTGTCGACGTTCTCGCTGCGCTGATCCGGACGGCGAACCGGTGGGCACACACGACCCCGGGCGAGGGTGCGGGCTGATCGTCCTTCGTCACAGGTCGTCTCCGCGACGGGTCAGCGTCGTACCCGCGGCATCCCCAGCCCGATCCACGAGATGATCTCGCGCTGGATCTCGTTGTTGCCGCCGCCGAAGGTGAAGATCACCGCCGAGCGGTAGCCGCGTTCCAGCTCGCCGCGCAGGACCGTGCCCACCGAGCCCTCCTTCAGCGCGCCCGGCGCGGCGACGATCTCCATCAGCCAGGCGTAGGCGTCCCGGCGGGCCTCGGAGCCGTAGACCTTCACCGCGGAGGCGTCCTGCGGGGTGAGCGTGCCGTCCTGGACGGCGCTGACCATCTGCCAGTTGAGGAGCTTGAGCGCCTCGAGGCGGGTGTGGGTCTGGGCCAGGCGGCGGCGTACCCACGGCAGGTCGACGACGCGGCGGCCGTCGGCGAGCTTGGTCTCCATCGCCCAGCGCTGCACGTCGTGCAGGGCGCGGATCGCCATGGTGCCGTGGGCGGCGAGGGTGACGCGTTCGTGGTTGAGCTGGTTGGTGATCAGCCGCCAGCCCTGGTTCTCCTCGCCGACCCTGCGGGAGACGGGGACGCGGACGTTCTCGTAGTAGCTCGCGGTGGTGTCGTGCCCGGCGAGGGTGCGGATGACGGTGCACGAGTAGCCGGGGTCCGTGGTCGGCACCAGCAGCATGGTGATGCCCTTGTGCGGCGGGGCGTCCGGGTCGGTGCGGGTGGCCAGCCACACCCAGTCGGCCGTGTCGCCGTTGCTCGTCCAGATCTTCTGGCCGTTGACGACGTACGCGTCGCCGTCCCGCACTGCGCGTGTGCGCAGCGACGCCAGGTCCGTGCCCGCGTCGGGCTCGCTGTAGCCGATCGCGAAGTCGATCTCGCCGGAGAGGATCCGGGGCAGGAAGTACGCCTTCTGCTCCTCCGTGCCGTACTGCATGATCGTCGGCCCGACCGTGTTCAGCGCCATCAGCGGCAGCGGGACGCCGGCCTGGGCGGCCTCGTCGAAGAAGATGAACTGCTCCATCGCCGTCAGGCCGCGCCCGCCGTACTCCTTCGGCCAGCCGACGCCGAGCCAGCCGTCCGTGCCGAGCCGCCGGATGGTCGCGCGGTAGAACCGCTTCCGGGCGGCCGGGTCGGTGTGCCGGGTGGGGGCGTCATCCGGCACCAGTTCGGCGAAGTAGGCGCGCAGATCGGTGCGCAGCCGCCGCTGCTCGGGCGTGTTTTCGAGGTGCACGGCGCCTCCAGGCTCCCAAGGCCGGTCCTGACGGCGCACACCGTAGAACGTGTTGCAGAAATTGGGAATGGCGGACGGCCCGAAAGCTGTCCGTGGGGGGCGTCGTCTCGCCCGGCGGTCAGCGCAGCGTGGCGAGGAAGTCCGTACAGGCCCGGGCGCAGGCGCGGCATGCGGCGGCGGTCTCCTCGGTGCCCGGGCTGCCGTCGAAGACACGCGCGCTCTCCAGGCACACCGCCCGGCACCACTCCGCCTGCATGCGCAGGCTCGCCTCGTCCACCTGGTTCTGCTCGGACAGCACGCGGCAGGTGGAGTCGCACACCTCCGCGCACATGATGCCCTTGCGTCGTACGAGTTCCTGGTTCTCGGTCCCGTCGGGATCCACGAGGCTCGCGCACAGCGCGCACACCCGCGCGCACTCCGTGCACGCCTGCGCGCAGGCGAAGCGGTCCTCCAGGAACCGGAACAGCTCCTGCTGGGATGTCGTCGATGTCACACCGCGCGGGTAGCCCCGGCCGCCCGCGTCAAACCCCGCGCCGCCCGCGGTGGCGGCCGGTTTTCCGGCCCCGGTGCCGGGCACCCGTGATGCCTGGAAGCGACTACGGACGGAGGTGGGCGACGTGCCCGGACGACAGGAGCTTCCGTCGACCCTGGAACGCTCTGGCCGTGACGACCAGCGCAAAGGCCGGCGACCGCTGGCAGCGCAAGGAGGCCGGCCGCAAGGGGTCCTCGGGACCGCAGTCGGGCCGGCCCCGCCAGTACGGCGGCCGCAGGGGCGAGGGCGTCGATGAACTTGCGAACCGCTCAAAAGACGCGCGAGGCGCGGTCCGGCTGACCGGCCGCGCCGGAACGCCCGGTGACAGGGGTGAGCCGGGGTGCCAGGGGTACTCGCGCGCCATGGACACCGTATGGATGGAGATGGCCGCGGGGCGGGGCGCCCTCGGTATCGGGCTGCTCGTGGCGGGCCTGGTGGTCGTGGCGATGCTGCTCGGCGCCTTCGCGCTGGGCATGCGCGTCAAACGCCGGGAGCCGCCTCCGCCTGACCCCGGGGAGCAGCCCCGGATACCGGACGAGGGGCCGGTCCGCGAGGTCCTGGAGAACCGGGAGGCGGACGAGGTCCCCCAGGGCCGGCACCGCCTGACGCCGCACCAGCTGAAGGGCCACGGGAACGTCGGCACCCGGTCCGGCGCGTCGAAGGAGCGGCGCCGCTGGGACAAGGGCAGCAGCGGTTCGTTCGGCAGCGGCGGGCCCGGCGCCCGCTGAGCGCGGGCACCGTCCGGGGCCGCGGTCGCCCGAGCGTGCGCCGAGGCCGTGGTACGTAGCGGCCGCCGTACACCGTACGTCGAGAAGTGAGGACCATGGCCGATTCCGCCCGCAACGCCCTGCCGCTGCCCGACTACGACCATCTGCCGCTCGGCGGCCTGGAGAGCAGGGTGCGGTCGCTGAGCGCCGACGAGGTGGAGCAGCTGCTGGCGTACGAGCGGTCGCACGCGGACCGGCTCCCGGTGACCGAGTTGCTGGCGTCCCGGCTCGACCAACTGCGCGCGGGCGCCGAGCCGACGTCCGGCGACCCGGACGCGGTGCGGCCGGAGCAGGGCGAGCGCCGTACGGGCTCCCCCGTGTCGACGGCCACCTCGCCGCAGCCGTTCAGCCCGCCGCCGCACGGCACGCCCGACCAGCGCGGCAAGCCCAAGGGTGACCGCATCTAGGGTTTCCGGCACGGGTGCGGGTGCGCCGTGCTGCCGAGGACTGGGCGAGATCGCCCTGTACCGGCCACCACCATCAGCCCGCCGAACAGTGACCTTGTGGTCGACGTGGTCGGTCGTGGTGGCCCAGCGCAGCACGGCCCGGCCCCGGCCTGTGCGCGGGCGCGGCGGGGCCCCGGCCTGTGCGCGGGCGCGGCGGGGCCCCTGCCGGGCGCGGTCGCTGCGTCCTCCTGTCCACGGCCATGCGCGGCCAGGTACCCGGTGGTCAGGCGTCAGTCACCCGTCCCGCCGACGGTGTCAGTCGTGGGAAACGACGGCGACGGGGGCGGTGGCGTGGTGCAGGACGGCGTGCGTGACCGGGCCGATGTGCGCGCCGAGCGGGTTGCGGCGGACGCGGCGGCCGACGACGACCAGCGACGCGTCGGTGGAGGCCTCGATCAGCTGGTCGGCCGCGCTGCCGGAGCGGGCGTGCTCGACGACGTCGGTGGACGGGTACTTCTGCCGCCAGGGGGCGAGCGCCTCCGCGAGCGCTTCGGTGTGCCGCCCGGAGATCTCGTCACGCAGGCTCCGGTCGACGGACAGGTCGTGCACGTAGTACGGCGACGGGCTCCAGCTGTGCAGCGCCCACACGCCGGTGCCCCGGCGGGCGGCGGCCTCGAACGCGAACCCGATCACGGAGTCGTCGGGTTCGGCGGTGTCGACGCCCACGACGACGGGGCGGTACCGCGTGCTGGCCGACGGGATGCCCGTCGGATCCGGCTCGTGCTCGTCGACGGCCTGTTCCCCGGCGCGCACCAGCACCACGGGCCGCTCGACGCGCGACACCACGGCAAGCCCGACGGAGCCGACGAGGAAACCGCGCAGCCCGCTCAGGCCGCGGGAGCCGAGGGCGAGCAGCTCGGCGTCCTTCGCCACGTCGGCCAGGACGTCGGCGGGCCGGCCGCTCAGCGCCTCCATGGTGATATCCAGTCCCGGGTGACGCAGTTCAAGACCCTCCACCTCCTCGCGGGGGACGCGTTCGGCCCAGTGCGGACGCGTTTCGCCGCCTAGCAGCGGGGCCTGGCTCCCAGGTGTCGGGACGGGCTCCCAGACGTGCACGAGCTTCATAGAAAGGCCGCGCAGCTTCGCCTCGCGGGCCGCCCACTCGGCCGCGGCCCGGCTCTCCGGGGAGCCGTCGAGGCCGGCGACAACGGTGCGGACCATGGCTCTGCCACCTCCTGACCGGCGATCCTGTTTCGGCGCAACGGTGTACGCGCTGTTTCCGGCGTACCCGCCGTACGAGTCCCCCGGATGGCCCCAGCCGATGCCTGCCGGGACGGGATGCTCCTATGGCTGTCAAGCCGCTGGAGCCAGGTCGGTATGAGTGATTCGTTCGGTCGGTGTGCTGGTCAGTGCCCGGTAGAC
>NZ_JACTVI010000147.1 GCF_014495685.1 Streptomyces sp. TRM68367
ACCCCAGCGACCTCGCCAGCTACGTCATGCACGCGACATCCCAGGCCGCCGAGCACGACACGCCCCACTAATTCATCGACAGGCCCGCCCGGCTCGACGACGCTCGTGAGAGCGCGTGAGAAGACGAAGCCCCGCCGGAATGCGCCGGCCGCCGCACTGGGCCGACGCGCTGGTTGAAGAGGTCCGGAACGGACACGGATTTCCGCGGCAGGCGTGGCAACGGGCATCGCGCCGCCGGCCGGCGGCGCGATGCCCGGCTGGGGCCCGGAAGGTCAGCCGCCGTGCACGGCGCGGACGAGGTCGGGCAGGAGCTTCGCCGCGTTCGGCGTCCCCAGTCCGGTGACGGGGTCCCATCCTGTGCCGGCCGAATAGCCCGGGACCGACGTCTCGGCGGTGTTGTTGCCCACGGTGACGTCGTTGAAGTCGGCCGCGTAGGTGGCCGGGTCGGACGCGAGCTTGTACAGAGCCGGGTTGATCCGTCCGAGTCCACCGTGGTTGATCTGGGCGGCGATGGAGACCAGGCCCGCCCACTGAGGACACGCCAGTGACGTGCCGCCGATGTCGTACCAGCCCGTGCTGCACGGTGTGCTGCCGCACTTCAGCCCGCTCTGACCGTCGGGCGGGAGGGACAGGTACACCAGTGCTCCCGTCGACGGACTCGCCTGCAGGGAGATGTCCGGAACGCCGCGCATGGCGCCGATGGCCGTGCTGCCGGCCGGCAGCACGCCCGACTGGTAGTCCGGCTTGGCGAAGACGCTGCTGTAGCCGCCGCCGGAGCCGGTCCAGCCGGTCTCCGACTGGCCGGAGGCGTTCTGGCAGGCCCCTGGCGGGGAGACGCTGTCGACGCCCCGGTCGCTGCCGGCACCCGGGTCGGTGCACAGGTTCGTGCCGCCCACTCCGGTGACCAGCGGGTCGGACGCCGGCCACTCGACAGCGGGACCGGAGAGCGTCGACCCGCCCTGGCCCACCGGTGTCTTGGCCGAGCCGGCGCTTCCGTCGTCACCCGACGAGCCGAGAACGGTGACGCCGTTCTGTGCCGCCGACTTGAAGGCGTAGCGCAGGTTCTGAAGCGACCGGGCGCTGCCGAAGGCACCTTCCGCGGAGGCGAACGACTGCGAGATGACGGTTGCGAGGTGATGCTCGACGACGTACTGCTCGGCGGCCATCATCTGAGGGAAGCCCTGTACCCCGAGGGTCTCGGCGGTGGGGGTGGTCACCAGCAGGATGTTGGCGCCGGGTGCCATGGCATGGGCGGTCTCGACGTCAAGAGCCACCTCCAGCGCCCACGCGCTTTTGTCCTCCTGCCCGGGGCTGTTGCTCGTGGACGGCGGCGCTTTGGTGGCGGGCGAGCCCTGCAGATGAAGCTCGCTGAAGGTCGGCATGCCGGACGCACAGCTGACGCCCTCTTCCCCGCACATGGGCGCAATGCCGAATGCACGGTCGAAGACATGCAGGTCGTGGGCCATGGTATCGCTGCCGTAGGAGTCGAAGATGGCGATCGTCTGACCGCGTCCGTCGTCCCCGGCTGAGTGCAGCGGGCCCACGTTGTAGGCGGCCTGGATGGCCTGTGGGGTGAAGCAGCGGCGTCCTGCTGACGCACACTGCGACTGGGTGGGTGGGGTCTGGCTGGTGGTCACCTGCGTGTAGTCGGCCACGGTAGGCCGTACTCGCGGATAGGCGGGCTGGTAGGCCGCGCCCGTCGCGGGCACGGCGCCCGCCGCCGCGAGGCTGAGGGCGCCCACCCCCGAGAGTAGCCACCGTCTGATGGTGCGTGCCATCAGAGTCCTTCCTCGAGTTCGAAAGGGGACTTGCGTGTCCGCCACCTCAGGTGGGGGGGTGGGTACAGGGGATGCGGACGTGGCGAGGCTAGCCCTCGCGGCTGTCAGCCCGACACACTTGTCCTGTCAACAATGATCAAAGAATGGCCCTTGCCGAACCGGTTGTGGTGTGGCGTGCAGTTCCCGCTGTGCGATGCAGGCGGCGGGCGAAGGCGTGCACCCGCCGATACGGCGGGAAGGCGGCAGACGGGTTGGCCCACTTGACCTTGGTGCGCACGAACCGCGTCTCGTCCTCGCTCAGCACTCGTGGCGGGACCCGCGAAACCAGTGTCGGAGGTTTCGCCACACCAAAGATGTGAAAACCGCGCCGGTCAGCCGGCCGTCGGACGGCAGTCATAGAGGGTGAAACTCCCATCCGTCCGACGCTCTTCGTACGCGCGTGGGGACACGCGTGAGCAGTGGCCCGTGACCCAGGTGGCCGCCTGGGTGTTCGGACGCCGGGTCGTCAGCATTGCGTAGCGGACCTGGTGCTCGCCCACCATCGTGCTCAGCTGCGCCGCGGTCGGGAAGGGCGTCAGCCCGGTGAAACCGCCCATGACCAGCAGCGGATCGGACGCGGCCCGCAACAACGGCTCGGCGGTGTACGCGGCCTGAGCGGCCAACAGGTACTTCTCGCCGCTCCGATGGGCCGTCAGGTAGGCGAGCAGGGCCTTGTCGCGGGCGCTCGGCGTGGACAGGCCGGTGCTGATCGTGGGCTCGTGGCCGTGCAGGTCGGCGTAGTTGCCACCGACCGGGCCGGCCAGCGGGGAGGTGGCGGCCCCCGCGTAGAGCGGGTCGATGCTGGACACCGCCCAGGCCGTGGGGAGGACGAGCACGGCGGCGACGCCGGCGGCCAGTGCCCAGGCTCGCTGCCGGGAGCCCGTGCGCGGCCCGCGCTGCCACAGCGCGGCGACGCTGCACAGGGCGAGCATCACCACCACGGGCAGCAGCCAGGCGGCGAAGAGGGTGTGTGCGTCCAGCAGTAGGGCCCAGCCCGAGGTCAGCGCTATCGCCGCGGGCAGTACCGCGCGATGCCAGGCGGACTGAGGTGCCCGGTACTCCCGCCAGAAGGCGGCCAGGCCGCCGCCGCTCAGCGCGGCGAGCGCGGGGGCGATGACGGCGGTGTAGTAAGCGTGGTTTCCGTTGGAGGCGCTGAAGACGGCCACGTGCAGGGCCAGCCAGCCGCCCCAGAGCAGGAAACCGGCCCGCGCCAGATCGCCGCGCGGCTGCCCGGCCCGCCACAGCACCCCCAGCAGCGCCGCCAGCACGGCCAGCGGCAGCAGCCAGGCGACCTGTGGGCCGACGGTGTGGTTGACCAGCATCCCCCACCCGGTATTGCCAGTGGTGCGGCTGGCGGACGTGCCCGGGACGGCGCCCAGCGCGCCGGGGTCACCGCCGAAGCGGCTGAAGCCGTTGTAGCCGAAGACCAGGGTGAAGGGGTTGTTGTTGGTGGTGCCGTCCAGGTAGGGGCGGTCGGCCGGGCGCGTCGCCAGCACCAGCAGCAGCCACGAAGAGGAGACGGCCAGCGCGGTGGCGCCCAGCAGGACCGCCCGCCCGACGCGGCGTGCCGCCCCGCCCGGGGCCGCCAGCAGGTAGACCGCCACGAAGACCGGCAGCAGCAGCCAGGCCTGCAGCATCTTCGCCTGGAAGGCCAGGCCGACCCACATGCCGCAGGCCAGCAGCGGCAGCAACCGTCCGCTGCGCGCCGCCGTCAGCAGCGCCCCGGCGGCCAGCACCAGCAGCAGGGTGAGCAACTCGTCCGGGATGGTGGCCCGGTCGAGCACCGCGGTCACGGGAGTGGCGGTGAGCGCCAGTGCCGCGATCAGGGCGGCCAGCGGCCCGGCCCAGGCGCGCACCGTCCGGTGCAGCACGTAGACGGTGAGCACGCCCTCCATCACGTGCGGCAGCGCCACCGCCCAGGTGTGCGGGCCGAAGAGCCGCACCGAGGCCGCGTCGGGCCAGAGGCCGCCGGGCGTCTTGTCGATGCTGATCGTGCCGCTGGGGTCGAGCCCGCCGAAGAGGAACGCCCGCCGGCTGGTGGCCATGGAGCGGATGGCCGCGCCGTAGTAAGGGTGCACGGCGGCATGGTTCAGGCCCCAGCCGTAGAGCAGCGCGGCGACGGCGAGCACGCCGAGCAGGCTCGCGCGCTCCCAGCGCGCGGGGGCGCCCCACCCCCCGTCGGGGGCGCCACCGGTGCGGTTGTGGCCGGCCCTGCGGCGGTGCGCGCCGGAGTTCCGGGCGCGGGAAGCGGTGGCCATGACGGGTCCTTCGTGCGGTGCTGGTCGGGCTCGGTGCGGGTGGACACCGCTACAGGCGGCGGGCGGCGCGGAAGCCGCGGGCGTAGAAGTCGGTGCCGTCGAGCAGGGCGTGGCCGGCGAGGTCGCCCATGGTGGGGCCGTTGGCGGCGGAGCGGCTCGAGTAGAAGCGCGGGCGGCCCTCGTTGTCGAGGCCCAGGTACATCCCGCAGTGGTCGATGAGGTTCGGCTCGTTCTTGATGATGGCGAAGAAGACCAGATCGCCGGGTTGCAGGCCGCCGAGGTCGGTGGGCTGCCGGCCCTTGTCGGGGATGAGCAGTTTCCCGGGGCCGTAGGCGGCGATGGCGTAGGCGCGGCGGGGCAGGCCGACGCCCGCGGTGTTGGTGTTGTGCATGGGTATGCCCAGCCGGTAGCCCCACACCAGGCGTTGGAAGCCGGAGCAGTCCACGTCGCCGTAGCGGGCCTTCTCCGGCTCGACGCGGCTGCCGTCCGGGAAGGTCCACGGAATGCCGAGGTAGTCGTAGAAATCGGACTGCTCGTCGTGGTAACCGAAGTCCAGCGAGGAACCGACACCTGGATTGCGGGGCCCGAAGTGGGCCGTGCCGGCGTAGCGCAGCCCGGCGGAGTTGCGCTTGTCCGGCGCGCCGGCGCTGCTGTACTGGAACGCGACTGCGAAGACGTCGGGGCTGGTGTCGCCGAGCGCCTTGGGGAACCACCGCTTGAACCAGGAGCTCTCCTCCCTGCCCTGCCGCCACTCGCCGGGCAGGACGCGCACCCAGGCGTCCGTGGTGACGGTGGCTGTGGTGGTGCGGGGTTCGCTGAAGGTGCGGGACGGGCCGGTGAGCACGGCCGTGCGGGCCCCGTCGGTGAAGGTCGCCACGGCACTGCCGTCGGCGTCCCGTACCACGGTGCGGGCCGGGTTGCCGAGCCGCTCGAACCGGTGGCCGCCTGCGGGCCTTGCCTTGGGCACGGAGCCGTCCACCGTGGGGATGTTCGCGCCGGGGCGGTGTCCGAGGCGCTGCCAGGCGTAGGCACCGCCCGCGCCAGCCGCAGCCAGGCCGGCGAGGGAGCCAAGGACCTGGCGGCGGGTCAGGCCGCCGTCCCTGGGGTGACTGGACCGGGAGTCGGGATACATCTCGTCCTCTTGGGGTGTGCGAGGCGGTGGGTCAGGTGGTGGGCACAGCGCCGAGCAGCAGCCCGGCGGCGATGATCACGTAGGTGGCCAGGGTGACGGCCGTGGTGGAGAGCACGGTCGCCCCGAACGGCTGGCGGACGAGCTGGTACGAGATCAGGCCGGGCACGATGAAGCCCAGCGTCTGCGAGGTGTACAGCAGCGGGAACTGATGGTTGAGCGCAAGCATCACGGTGGTCTGCATGACCACTGCGCACACGACCACCGCGGCGAAAAGCCGCTTGCCGTAGAGGATCACGTTGCGCTGCAGCAGCCGGGTCGCGCCGTAGGTGAGCGCGGCCACGCCGACCATCATCGCCGCCAGCTGCACATGGGTGACAAGTGTCAGCGCCACCCAGCCTGGGGTGATCATCCCGCCGGGTGAGAGGTTGGTGGTCAGGTAACACACGAGAGAGAAGACCAGGCCCAGCGCGATTCCCAGCGCGGCGACCTGCGGTGTGAGGTTGGCGGATATCACTGCTGGTTCCTCATCGGCTGGTACGGGTCGGGGAGCCGTCCGGCTCCGGTTCGGTGGGTGTCCCGGTGCGTGTGCGGGCGGGTCAGTCCACGGCGGCCGGGGATGTGGATGCCGTGCGCCGGGGTCTCCAGCGGCGCCACCCAGCTGAAGGGCTCGGGCTCGGGCGGGCCGGCCACCGCGATCTGCAGGGTGTCCTCGCCCAGAGGCCCGGGGTACGGCGCCGGGGTGAGCGGCTCGTCCGAGTCGTCCAGCGGCAGCTCGGCAAGATTTTCCAGCAACAGCTCGCCCTGACCGTGGATGTTGCCCACCGCCACCAGCGAGGAGGCCGGGCCGAGCTCGGCCAGGACGGCCTCGGTCAGCTCCCGCGGGTCACGGCGGTCGCCGCCCAGGTCGATCACCCGGCCGGCGAACGAGGACGGGATGGCGTCCTTGGCGCTCTTGGTCGGATGGCCGATGAGGAAGACCGCGTCGGGGCCGAGGTCGGGGATGATCGCGCCCATCTGACCGTTGCGCTCCACCCGATCCGGGCGGCAGTTGACGACCACGTTGAGCGGGCGGCGGATCGCACCGAGATCCAACAGCTGACGGACGTTCATCAGCGTCGACTCCGGGTCGTTGGCGGCGAAGACGTTGGCGAACCGCAGTCGTTTGCCCTCGTGCGTGCGGTAGCGCTCCACGGAGAGCACGCCCGGGTCCGGCGGCGCGTCCCACATGCCCCTGAGCGCCGTCTCCCGTTCCACGCCCAGCAGTTCGGCGATGGCCAGCGCGATGGCCACGTTCTCCTTGAACGTGAACCAGCTGAAGCCCCGCAGTTCCGCGTCGCTGACCGTCTCCGGATCCACCGCGATGAGGCGGCAGTTCCGCTTTGCGGCCTCCTCGCGCAGGATGTGCAGCCGCTCCTTCTCCGCGGTGACGCACACCCCGCCGACCGGCATCGAGCGGGACAGCGAACGGGCGACGTCGTCCAGTGTGGGGCCCATCTCGGCCAGGTGGTCCTCGCGGACGTTGCACAGCACGCCGATGGTGGAGCGGATCAGCTTCTCCTGATTGACCTCCTGCAGCGCGGGCAGCACGGCCATGCACTCGATCACCAGCGCGTCCGGCGTGTACGCCGCCGCCCGTCGCACGATGCCGATCTGCTCCACGATGTTGGGCAGACCGAACTTGCGGTAGACCGGCTCCTCGGTGGCGTCCGGGTGGATGAAGCGGGCGGCCGTGCCGGTGGTCTTGGCCACCGTCACCAGCTCGCCTCCGCGCAACGCCCCTGCGCACAGCCGGGTGATGGAGGACTTGCCGCGGATGCCGTTCACCAGGACCCGCACCGGGATCTGATCCAGCGCCGCGTAGTGCCGCCGCTGCTCGATGACACCGGCTGTCAGCAGCACGGCGCTGCTCAGCAGCACCATGATGTAGAGGAAGAGCACTTCAGTCCGCCTTCGTGTTCACTGCTGTGGTGTGTACTCGGCCGTGACCGGCGACGAGGCTGCCGCGCGGGTTGCGGCAGGCAATGCCGTCCCCGACCGGGCCCGGTCGGCAAGCGCCTGCCGGATCAGCTCCAGACTGCGGGTGACGGAGCCGGCCTCGTCGTGGTTCACCGGGTACAGCACGGTGCGGCGGTCGCCGCCCGCCAACCGTTCGGCGAGTCGCGCCAGGGCGCGCAGCGGCCGTACCACCACGATGTGCACCCAGCTCAGGCAGGCCACCCCCACAGCCAGCCCCAGCAGCCCGGCCAGCATGGTCATCCGCTCGGCCCGGAAGACCGGCAGCCGCAGCGAGGCGGCCGGCTTGGAGGTGACGACCCGCCAGCCCAGCCCCGCGGCCGGGCCGGCCTGGGCCAGTGGCGCGGCGGCGGCCACGGACATCGCCCGGGGGACGCCCGAGGAGGTCAGCACCGCGCTGGTCGGGGTGCCGGCGGTGCCGGGCGCCCGGGTACGGTCGGCGAGCCGCGCGAGCCCTGGGCCGGACAGCGGCTGGAACGCCCGGAAGCCCACGCCGGCGGCCAGTACCCTGTCGTGGCTGTCCGCCAGCCACACACTGCCCAGGCCGGGCTCGGTGAGCAGACCGTCGAGCACCTTCACGTCGATCTCGCCGAAGACCACCACACCCGGGGCCTTCGTCCCGGCCCGCTCCGCCGGGATGTGCGCGTACGCGGCGATGGCCGGGATCTTTCCGTACGTGTTGACGCCGGTGATGCCGCTGCCGTCCGGAACATGGACGATGGTGCGCAGCGGCGTCTGGCCGACCCGCAGCACGATGGCGCCGGCACCGTCGAGCAGGTAGAGCGAGCGGTACTGGCCGTGGTCGGCCAGCGTCTTCCGCAGCACCCGGCGCTGCTGGGCCGTGCTCTTGCCTTTCAGCGACACGGCGACGTCGACCAGGTCGGTGTACGACTGGTCGAGCGCCTGCCGCACCCGGTCGGCCGCGTACTGGGTGCGCGTCTGCTGCCCGGCGACCACGCTCGCGGGCACGGAGGCGGGCGTGTCCACCTGGTCGACGACGAAGAGCATCGGGGCGGCCCAGGCGGTGACCAGCAGAGCGCAACAGGCCACCAGCGCCCGGGTCCCCGGCCCCCTTGGGGCGGGGATCTCCTCCGGCGTGTCCGTACCGAGCAGTTGCCGCCGCAGGGCCTCCAACGCTCGGCCTGTGCGGCGCGGTTCGCCGTATGCGGGCACCGGTACGGGCCGCGACAGGTCCTCGGAGTCGAGCGGGTGCCGACCGACGGCGCCCCGGGCGAGGCGGGCGGCGGACAGGTGCAGCCGCAGCAGCGGGCGCTGCACGGCGAAGACCAGCAACAGCCAGTTCACCACGGCGATGGCGGCGAGCGCGCCGCCCGTCAGCAGGGCGATCCGCAGATAGTCGGTGGACTGGGCGGTGAGCGCGACGGACTGCGCGGTCACGACCGTCAGGTGAAGGCCGCTGGTGTTGTCCGTGCCGGTGTTGCCGGCGGCGGTCCGCTGCGGTGCGACCACCGCCCAACCGGCCACGGTTCGCGTGCCGGAGGCGGCGGCGCCGAGCAGGCTGGCGGAGGCGTCACTCCGCCATCCGGAGACCTCGGCGGCCCGGGCTGCGGCTCGGGGGAGCGTCCGGTCGGCGCCGGAGGGGGCCCGCCCGCCGGTAGCGGTCGCCAGGACGGTGCCGTCTCCTCCCACCAGCCAAGTGCCGCGGCCGTCTCCGTGCGCCGCGGGCGTCGGCAGAGGTTCGAGGACCACCACCAGCCAGTGCTTGGTCTGCTGCTGTGTCTGGTCCTGGCTCTGGTCGGCGTTGGTGTCCTGGCTGTGCTCGGGGACCGTGAGCCGGGCGAAGTAGAGGATGTGGGCGCCGGAGGCGGCGGTCACGAGTCGCGGCGGGACGACGGTGCGCTCCGCGTCTGCGGCCAGGCCCCCCACGCCGATCCCGGCGAGCGGCACAGTCCCGCCGCTCGCGGCCAGCAGGTGACCGGTGGCCGGATCGACCAGGGCGGCGCCGCGCACCGGTCGGCGGCCGGCGACGACCGCCTTGAGGGCCGTCGCGGGCGCGGTCGTACTGGTCGGGGTGTATGCCTCGGCAGCACGGCGCAGCGTGCTCGCCTCCGCGCTGATGGAGCCCCGGACGGACACGGCAGCGTCCGCGGCGATCTGCTGCTCGGCGTCCCGCACCGCAAGCGGCACCTGCTCGCTGGGGATGGAGCCGAGGGCGTAGACGGTGAGTCCGGCGACCGAGAGCAGAAGCACCATCAGGATGGCGACGGGCGGGCGGACGCCACCTACGAGCGGCATGTCGGCGCGGCGGCGAGTGCGGTGTCGTCGCGGCGCCCGGGCGTACGTGGGCAGGGCGGGTCCTCTCACAGCGCCGACAAGCACCTACAAAAGCCGACAACGGTCGCTGAACGCACGCAGGTTATTGTGGAATGGTCATTATTTCTTCACTTCCTTGGCATGAAAGCGGTAAGGATCAGGCTCCGCCGCCCGCGCACCTCATCCTGCGGTGAGCGTCCGACGCGGCCCGGATCCGGCAGGTCTCGTCCGTGGTCAGGAACAGCGCGGGCTCGGCGAGTTCCCCGATGGTCTCGACCCGCCGGACCGGCGTCTCGGGGCTGACGGGCACGAAGGTCAGGCCGAACCGGGAGCATGCGAGCAGCAGGGCGATGGCGTGCGCGGCGGTGTCGGCCTACAGCACGACGCGATCGCCCACGTCGAGGCCGAGCGGCGCGAGCCGGTCCGCATAGGGTGTGGACGCGCCTATCCGGTTCGCGGTAGCTGACCGCCTGCGGCTCGCCGCCCTCCACCATCTCCAGAACGGCGGTCCGGTCGTGCACCAGCGCGGCTCCCGCCAGCAGGAACTCGTGCAGCAGGCGGGCCTGACGGGCCGGAGGTCCTCACCGGCAGCAACCATGCCGGTTATCGGTCCGCTATGCAGCGGATTGGGTCGGGACACGGGCGGGGTTGCGGGACCCCGTTCAAATCCAGAAGGGCGCCGCGGGGACCTTGTCGGCCCCGGCGGTGAGCCCCGTGCCGGGGGAGCGGCCGCTGAGCCAGGCGAGGAGGTGGGCCTGCCGTCCACTGACCGTGGGGCCGCCGGTCCCCAGGGCGTGGACGAGGCCGGTGTCGGTCGCCTCCAGACGCAGTGGCGGGGTGTCGCGCCGTCGGGCGAGTGCCTCGGCGATGTCCTCGATGATCCAGCGTGCGGCGTCGGCCGGTATGTCGGAGAAGCCGTAGCCGGCGTCCAGGTCGGCGTGGTGGATCTCCAGTTCGCGCAGCCAGGTGGGGACCAGGGCCGCGGGCGTGCGCAGCTCACCGGTGCGCATCCGGACCTCGGCGTGCCAGGCCGCCGGGGGCAGGGCACGTACCGCCTCCTCGAAGCGGGCGGCGGTGTCGAGGACGTCCGCGACCAGGTCGGCGACCTGCCGTCCGGCCCCGGCCTCGATCTCGGCGGCCCGGGCCTCCATGCTCGCGTACTGCGGTGTCTCCACATCGGTACGCGCCCAGGTGAGCAGGCGGCAGAGGCTGTCTGCGGCGCGCGCGACATGGGTGATGACATGGCCGCGGGTCCACGGCGGCACCAGCGTGCCTCCGGCGACCTGGGTGTCGGTGAGGGAGGCGACGGTGGCGACGAACCGGTCCGTGGACGCGGCGATCGGGTCCAGAGCTTCGAGATGCTGCATGGCACCTTCTGGCGTTTATCCGCATTGCGGAAATTATGCTTCGGAGATCGGAAACCGCGACTGTAAGTGTGGTGGCGCCGTGACGTCAACCGACAGCGTCTTCTGAGCAGGGCCGAGAGACCGGCGGGTACGCAGGAGCGAGCGGGCCGAGAAGCAGGGCAGGCGCATAAGCCCGGCTCAGGTCCGCACACTCCGGAGGAGTCCGCGCAGTCGGTGAGACCTGTGTGAGAGGCCGTGAGGCGGCGAAGCCCCGCCCACATCCGATTCAAGACGCCGCGGCGCTGCCCGACGGCTGACACGGCCTGGTCGACGAGATCGGCCCGAGCCCGCGGCTGTCCGGGGAGTCTTCCTGCCGTGACCCCTCGCGGTCCGACGCCCGTCACTCGCGGGTCTCGCCCGAGAGCCCCGCCAGGAAGCCGAGCAGGCGTCGGTTGACCTGATCAGGGGCCTCCTCCTGCATCCAGTGCGCCACCCCGGGCAGGATGTCGGCGCCGCGCAGGTCGGTCACGTGGCCGTCCATCAGCGACGGTGGCATGAACCGCAGCACCTGGTCATTCTCGCCGCCGATGAACAGGGCGGGCTGGTCGACGGTGCGCCCGTCGTAGGGGGCCAGCAGCTCCCAGTTGCGGTCGAAGTTGCGGTACCAGTTCAGCGGCCCGGTCCAGCCGTTCCGCTTCAGCGCGGCGATCACTACCTGGTGGTCCTCGGGGGAGCGGAAGGTGAGGCTGTTCGTGGCCGGCCCGTTGCGCCACCCCTCGCGGTCCAGGGTCCAGCGGCCGTTGAGTGCGCGCTCGACGTCGGCGTTGAAAAGTGCGTCGGCGACTCCGGGTTCCTGGAGCCAGAGCATGTAGAAGTCCTCGCCGATCGTCTCGCGCCAGTACTGGGTGGGCGGTACGGGAGTGCGTGGGACGAAGGGGACCGACAGCCCGGCGACGGCCCGGACCCGGCCCGGGTGGATGAGCGCTGTGTACCAGGCGACCAGCGCACCCCAGTCGTGTCCGACCACGACCGCCTGCTCCAGGTCGAGCGCGTCCAGCAGTCGTACCACGTCGCCCGACAGGTGTTCGATGTCGTACGCCTGGACATCGCTCGGGATGGTGGTGTCGCCGTAGCCGCGCTGGTCCGGGGCTATGGCCTGGTAGCCGGCCTCGGCCATGGCGGCCATCTGGCGCCGCCAGGTGAGCCACAGCGCCGGATGGCCGTGCAGGAAGAGCACGGCCGGGCCGGTGCCGAGCTCGGCGACATGCATCTCTATCTCGCCGAGGTTGACACGGCGGTGCGATATTCCGGCGAGTTCAAGGGCGTTGGTCATCGTGTCTCCGGTGAGGGGTGTCTGATCGCAGTCGCACGGACGGCTCTTGAAGAACTGGGGGCTGGCGGGTTTTCGGGGCTGAGTCGGCCCAGGTGATGGCGTGGGTCCTCGTTGGCCGCAGCTCGCCGACGATCGGCACCAGCAGCGTCTGCATGAAGGAGACCACGATGCCGGTGATGCCAGAACGGCCACGAAGGGACCGGTGCGCGTGGCGCTACGGGCCCCCCTCTCCGGGGGTGGCGCGGCAGGTGGCGTGGACAGTGACTTGGCCAGCGGTAGGCAGGGTCTGGTTAGTCCCGGGGGCGTTCGCAGAGAGCGGCAATCCGGCCAGGGCAGCCGCTTTGCCGTGTCTTGTTCGGTCGGTGGCCGGGGGCCGTCACCAGGCCTGCAGTGGGTGGCGTTGTGGTGTCGGCGGGTGAGGTGCACGGCGAAGCGCTGAAGACCGGCGATGTCCTGGCCGTCAGCCGCCGTTGTGTGGCGAGTGGCTCGAACGGCTGGTCGCCTATCGGCCGTTGCATGGTGGTGCGGCCGTGTCCGCCGCCTCGGGCACTGAGCTCGAACAAGGCACTGGGCAGCGCGCCGCCGGACACCGCTGGATCCTGCAAAGGCGTGCACGGGTGTCCGGCCCTGCGCCCGGCGGCCGCCCGTTCTGGTACCGCAAGGGCCCGGCTCTCCGGCCCGCAGGACCGTGACAGCGCCCGACAGGCTCAGACGGCGTCGACGAGGGACTGATAGGCGCTGTCGGAGAGCTGGATCCGAGCCGCGCCGATGTTCTCCTCCACGTGGGCCACCGAGGACGTGCCAGGGATCGGCAGCAGCGCCGGGGAGCGGCGCAGCAGCCAGGCCAGCGCGAGCTGGGACGGCGTCGCGTCGTACTCCTTCGCAACGGCGTCGAGGGGGCCGCCCGGCCTGGCCAGCTGCCCGGTGGCCATGGGGAACCACGGGATGAAGCCGATACCGTTGGCCTCCGCGTACTCCAGGACGTCTTCGGACTTGCGCTCGGCGAGGTTGTACATGTTCTGCACCGACACGATCTCGGTGATCGCCCGGGCCTCCTCCAGTTCGGCCACGGAGACCTCCGACAGGCCGATGTGCCGGATTTTGCCGGCGTCCCGCAGCTCGGCCAGCGCGCCGAGCTGGTCGGCGAGTGGCACCTGCGGGTCGATGCGGTGCAGCTGGTAGAGGTCGATCCGCTCCAGGCCGAGGTGACGCAGGCTCAGCTCGACCTGCTGGCGCAGGTACTCCGGGCGGCCCACCGGCAGCCACTCGCCGGGGCCCTGCCGGGTCAGGCCGCCCTTGGTGGCGATGACCAGGTCGTCCGCGTAGGGGTGCAGCGCCTCGCGGATGAGCTGCTCGGCGGTGAACGGGCCGTAGGAGTCGGCGGTGTCGATGAAGGTGACGCCCAGCTCGACCGCACGGCGCAGCACGCGCACGGCCTCGGCACGGTCGGCGGGCTCCCCCCAGACTCCGGGGCCGGTCAGGCGCATGGTGCCGAAGCCGAGGCGGTTGACCGGCAGGTCGCCGCCGATCCGGAAGACGCCGCTTTCGGCTGCGGGACGGACGGTGGCTTCGGTCGCATCGTTGATCACGTCTTGGAACCTTCCCAGGCTGAACAGTTCGTGAAGGGAAAACCGGCGGGTTCCGCCGGGCGGGGTCGGCAAGTGGTCATCGGTCAGCCATGTCGGCGACCATGAAAATTGTATGCATCATCAGTGCATCAATGCACTAAAGGTGCAGTAAAATGTGGGCGATGGTTCTTGTGGGCGGCCCCAGGGTCTAGGTGCCCCGCCTCTCAGCTCTGAGGTGCCGCCAGGCCGTCAAGCAGGAGGTCGAGTTTCGCCCGAAGGGCCGGGCCGAGCGGGAATGGCTTGTCGGTGTGCTGATGCGCCTGGAGC
>NZ_JACTVI010000148.1 GCF_014495685.1 Streptomyces sp. TRM68367
CGGCCCAACGCCACACCCCCGGCCCGAGACACCCCCGGGCCGGTCACACCATACGAATCAACGACCCGCGAAGTACGGGACTAGCCGCGCACACAGGAGAAGCCCCTTGGCGTACGGCTGTTCACTCCCGTGCCACGGCCGCCCCACCCGCCGGAGTGAACAATCCCGGCCCCACCTCGGCGAGCGCGCCCGCGACGACCAGGCGCTTGAGGTGATGACGGACCTTCTCCACCCGGCGCGGCACCACTTCCTCGCCCAGCGCCTCAACCACGTCCTTGCACCGCACCGCCGTGCCGTCGTTGACGGCGAACGCCTCCACCACGTGCCGCACCTTGGCCGTGAACTCCTCCGTCTTCGCCGCCCGCGCCGTGACCGCCCCGGCCGTCCACGGACCGGGCCGCTGAGCCGGAACGCCGCCGTTCGACGTGGCGACGACGTGAGCGGCCGGAAGTTCCCCGACCACCTGCCGAGCCGTGTCCAGACGGAGCAGCTCCGCTTCCCGGGCCCCGATCAACTCCGCGATCCGTTCCGCCTCGATCCGCAACCGCTCCACCTCACCACGACAAGCCAGACCCGCTCCTCCAGCAGCCGTTGGACCTCCTCGCACCCCATCCGCGTCCCTCTCCGCGCCCGCTCGAACCGGCTGATCAGCCAGATACCGCAACGAAGAGGACACCACCTCGGACACGCCACCACCGACGAAGGTCACTCATGGGGAAACGCACCTTACGTCACCCACACAGTCGGAGCCGGGCTGTGGGTCCAGAAATGGGACGATTCCGGCCCGGGGCGGCTGATAACTCCGCAAAATTTCTTCCCCCACGAGTGCGGCAGTGAGGCAGGATCGGCACACGCAGAAGGATGACGAAGGGATGGATCGTGCACACCAGCCGCACCATGCACACCCGCGAGTTCGGCATAACGTCCGGTGGGGAACCGGCCACGCTCGACGACGTCCTGCCCGAGCTGACGACCGAGGACCGCGTCGCCGTGGTCACGCACTCGCCCGGCGGCGCACTCGCCGCCGCGCCGTTGCTCCTCGCGGCGGTCGGGAGCTACTACGAGCAGCTGCGTGCTGAGCGAGCGGACGACTTCTACCGCTACCCCAGCTACTTCGTGCTGCACGTCGGCCGGATGCGCGGCTACCACGGCTGGCTGGACGTCTGGCCCGAACACCGTGACGTGGTCGTCCGCCCCCAGGGAGAAGCAGTCCTGGAGGCCCTGCACGACCGGGCGATCACCCGCGTACTGCTCGAAGCGGCTGTACCGGCCGAGGGCGAGCTGATGCGCGAGAACGCCAACTGGTTCCTCGAGGACGTACGCAGCGTGCTCATCTTCGACCCCAAGGCGAACCACGGGACGGTCGGCGTCCGCCCTTCCGCCGTCGCCGCGAAGATGATCGAGCGGGTCGTCGGCGCCTCGGAAGGGCTTCTGCCCAAGGCGACGGCTGCCGCGATCCTCGAACGGGCAGCGGAAACACGGTACTTCGAACCCGTCACGCCCGCAGATGCTCTGACCCATGTGTGCGGCTACGGGGCGACGCCCGACACGATCGGCCAGAGCTCCGACTACCTGGCCCGCCACGGAGCCACCGCCCGGACCATGGCGGCGCACCGATTCAGCGTGTCGCCGTAACGTTGGCACCACGAACAGTCGCCGTCGCCTCAGTGGTCCGTCGGGGTCGCTGAGGGGTCGAGCGGTGCGCGGAGTGGGAGGCGCCGGGCCACGTGCCTGGTGACGACGAGCAGGGCATCAAACCGAGGGTTTGCGTGCCCGTCCGCGAGCACGGGATGCTCCTTGCCTTCCTCTGGGACCTGCCCAGCGCCGACGCCGTCCTCCTCCTGCGAGCCGTCATCGACAACGGCGACTTCGAGGACTACTGGGCGTATCACCAGCAACGTGAGTACCTCCGCGACCACGCCACCCGCTACAGCGACGAACTCGCCCTCGCCGCATGACATGGACGCCACATCTCACTCACACGGAAACGCACCCATTCGAACTCGTGAGGGGTTGCCCCCAACACGCTTTCCAAATGTTCGTCTGGGGGTTCGGCAACACCCGTCAGCGTCCTGACCTGGGCCGAGAGGGCCCGATGGAAGTACTCCGGACACCTCTGAACAGAGGTGAATGCAACCCAAACTGCAACCCTCGGACCGGCTTCCCGGCGGGGTGTGCCATGCTGCCCCGCCACCCGAAGGAGCGCAACGACTACTTCAGGTCTCGGCGACGGGCACCCACGCGATCGTTGCATTTGTTGCGCGTGGGGGCAGTGGTTCGACGGCGCTGAGACCTGCCACCACGAAACGGATCGAATCCCTGATGAGCGGTGCTGGGTCTTGCCCGGTGGCGCTGTTCTGCCTGGTCAGCGCCACGCGTCTTGATGCTCGATCCTCTGCGCGGCGGCCTATGTTTCGACGTCCGCTCACGCATCGCTCACGCGTCCCGACTTGCTCAATGAGAGGAGCCTGCCCACCGGACAACGCGTGGAGGTCCCTTTCGCACACAGGCTCAGAAGCTCGTCAGCGTCCCCGGCAGGTTGAACGTCTGGGACGTCCCCGTGTCCAGGTCCACCACGGTTGCGGTGTTGTCCGAGACCATCACCCAGCCATCACGCGTGTGTCGCAGCAGAGACGAGCTGTCTACGCCTTTGGCTGTCACTCGCCGCAGTTCACGCCCGCTTCTCCGGTCCAGCTCGATGAGATCGCTGTCCTCCCCGGTGTTCACCGCGACCACGACGGTGTTCTTCGACGCCTGCACGGCATCGACCCTTCCGCCGACTGCGCTCACCACCGTTGCCTCGTCCGTGTTCTTCAGGGTCACTTTCACCGTGGTTCCCTGGCTGTTCCGGGTGGGGGTACCGGCCAGGACCGGGGTGCCTGCCGGACATGCCAGTTGCTGCACCTGCACGCCGCCGGTCTCTCCGACCTGCCTGGTCCTGCCGGTGGTGAGGTCGAGCACACTCGCCTTCGTGCCGGATCCCTGTCCGGTAGCCAGGCACACCGTGTCACTGGACGGATCGGACGCCGCCAGCGTGACCGATCCCGGAACCTGCACGTCCCGGACCTTCTTCCACGTCTTCGCATCGCGTACCAGCACACTGGTGGTATCGCTGTCCGCCGTGGCAGCGCCCTGATCGCTTCCGGAGGACTCATGAACGGCCGCGACCAGGCTCTCGCCCGGCACGAGTTCACGCAGCCGCTCCGCATCGTCCTTCTCATCCAGGGCGTGCCGGGCGGTGTTCAACGCGAAAAGCCGGTCCGGACGCTGCCCTTTGCGGGGCGTTGACAGCCACCACGTCCCGTCGGCCAACTGCACGAGCTGAGGAGCCAGCACGTCATCGTCGCCGTCCTTCTGCGGCACAACAGCCAGCGCCTGCGCGTGGTGGGCTTCGGGATTGATGCCGACCACCACCGTGTGCCCGGACACGCTCGCAGTCACAAAGGTCTGCGATCCCTTCCAGTCCGTTCCCAACTCCACATCGTCGGAACCGGAACAGGAGGCCAACAGGGCAGCGGACACCGCGAGCGCGGCGTACGACGTCTTGAGCCGCATGACAGGGATCACCAGTCCTTCATGGCGTCAGTGGGGGACATGCGCGCGGCACGACGCGCCGGGAGCACGGCGCCGGCAGCTACGACGACAACAATCGCAATCGACAGGGAGATCAGCGTCGGCGTTTCCGGAAGCGGCACCGTGTCGCGCACATACGGGGCGATATCGCCGATGTGCCGAAGACCAGCAGCCGCCGCACTGGACGCGCCCACCGCAAGCACGACGCCGGCCGCAGCTGCCACCACCCCGGCGATCGCCATCTCCGCCACGAGCATCCCCATCACCGAGCGGCTACGGAAACCGACTGCCTTGAGGATGCCTACTTCCTGAGCCCGCTGCCGCCCCAGCGCACCCGTCACCGTGACCGCCCCGACGAAGGCGAGCACGCCTAGGACGCCGAGCAGCACGTTCCCGGTCAGCCTGACCAACTGCAGCACTCCGGGCAGAGCCTGAAGCTGCTGCTGCAAGGAGGCCGCCGGGTAGTTCATCCTCTGCACGGCCTTGAGCACGCCCGGTACATGGGCGGCGCTGTCAGCCACCACCGTCAGCTGATCCCACCCCGACGTGCGCAGGTAGTCGTTGGTCGTCTTGCCGGCCGCAGCCGCCGCCCACTTCACCACGGTCGCATCGTCCGCATAGGCGACGTCCGGGCCGTCGAACTGCCAGCTCGGGTCGTACAGGCCCACCACCTTCACCCGGTCGCTCACCGTGTCCCCCACGCCGGGCCGCACGTATCGGTGCGCGTCCACCGTCACCGTCCTGCCCACCATCGAAGACATGTCCACCCCATGCGTGGAGGCGGGAAAGACCACCTCTCCAGGGTGCAGCGGGAACAGCTGCTTGCGTACCGACTTGACCACGGGGGGCGCCAGCGCCTTGCGGTAGGTCGTCGCATACAACAGGTCGGCCCCCTCAGGGTTGTCCCGTACCGGCATGGACACCTGAAGCCTGTGCTGGACCGACTCCACGTGAGCGATCTTCGCCAGGCGCGTCTCCGTCGCGTCCGTCAGCTGAGCAGTGTCAGGACGCCCCTCCGGGGAGTCCACCGTGACCGACCGGTTCGCAGTCGACTCCCCGACCTGGCTGGTTGTCGTCCCCTGCGCGTTCGAGGCGATCCCGATCGCGCTCAGGCACACCGCTCCGGCGACCGCGACCATCGCCACCAGCCCCAGTAGCCGCCTGCGCAGCGCTTGCACGTTCCACCACGCGACCTGAAGCAGGTTCACAGCTCACCCTCCCGCGAACGCCGGGTGGTTGCCCAGGAGCGGCCGTTCGTCTCGTCCTGTGCCGAAAGACCAGCGCTCCGGCCCAGTCGGTGAACGACGTCGGCCGCATCCGCAACCGCCTGATTGTGGGTGACGACCAGCACCCCCCGCCCGTCGTCCGCCAACTCCCGGAACAAGCCCAGCAACAGGGCCTCGCTCTCGGTGTCCAGGTTTCCCGTGGGTTCGTCGGCCAGCAGCAGTGGCGGATCGTTCACCAGCGCTCGGGCCAGCGCCACGCGCTGTTGTTCGCCCCCGGACAGCTCGCTGGGCCGGTGCTCGCACCGGTCTCCCAGCCCCACGCGCTCCAGCAAACTGCGCGCCCGGGCCTCTGCCTCCCGGCGCCTGCCGGTGTACGGAAGCAGGACATTACGCAGGGCGCTGTGCTGCGGCAGCAGGTTGTAGGACTGGAAGACGAACCCCAGACGCCGACGCCGCAGGTCCGCGAGTGCGCTGTCCGACAGGCCGTGGGTGTCGTGGCCCTCCAGATCCACCCGGCCGGTGTCGGGTTTCGTCAGCAGCCCGAGAATGTGCATTAGGGTGGTTTTGCCCGATCCGGAGTGTCCGACAAGCGCGGTGACACATCCCGGCGCGACTGCAAGGTCGATGTCTTTGAGGACGTCGACCCGCTGGCCGCGCAGCGTATAGGACTTGCCTACCCCACTCGCTGTCAGCAGTGTGTTCAAGGAGGTTCTGCTCACTTTCTGTCTCAGGGGCCCTACGAGGGCAGAGTTCCCAGCTTCTGATCCAGTGCCTTGTCCAGCTCCCACACGGCCCATGTCGTCTTGAGGTCGCAGCCCGGCTCGTCATCGGGTCGGTACAGGCCGGGCAGCCCCGGGCAGCCCCGGTGCGCCCTGAACTGACTGGCAAGGTGTCTCACCATGGACTCGTCGGCATGCCCGCCGAGCAGCAGGTAGGCGCGGACGATCAGCGCACGGTCATAGACGCTTGCGCGGGGCCCCGGGTCGGCTGCCCATCGCCTGAGCACGTTCGCGGTCAGCCATCCAGGTGTCCGATCCTCCTGGCCGGCCTGGTGCAGGCCGACCACCAGCGTGGCAGCCGCCTGCGCGCGTTCCAGATCGTCAACACTCCAGCGTGTGACGGAGGGAACCGGTATCGGTACGCCGGACTCCGCGCAGTCCCATGCCGCACGCTGCCAGGCCACCACGTTGTCTGCGGTAATCGTGGCCGGCACCGTCGACGGATCCTGGCACAGTGCGGCCTCCTGACGGGAAAGCGGCTCACCGCCGGCGCTGTGCTTGAGCGCGGCCAGGTTCAACCGCGCAGCGCCGTCGCGGGGCGCGTCCTGGGAGTTGGCCTGCTCCTCGACCGCAGCCAGGAGACGTTTGTCCCGCACAGGCCATCCGGCCACGCTCCGCAGCTGCTGCACGAACAGCGACGCGTCGGGCGTGCCCAGGTAGGAGGACGGGTCACGCACCGTTCCGTCCTGCATGCGCTCCTGCTCGAGACGGCGGGTGACCGCCGAGAACGCCCCCTTGGAGCTGCCGGTGGCGCGCAGGATGTGCACCAGGTTGTAGAGCTGGTCGTAGTCGAGGCTTACGACGTTGTGGGACAGAGCCTGCTGCCATGTCTTCCGGTCCACATGCGGCTCTTTGCCAGCCGACTCCTGGAGCAGTACGTAGTTGTACGTATCCTCCAGCAGGGCGGCGCGTTCCTTGTCCGGCCGCTCGGTGAACCGGCCCGTGTCCGGAGCCGCCACCGACGTCAGGGAGCCAGGGACGAACTTGCCGAGCAGGTGCAGGCAGCGTGCCAGGGCCGCGGCCTCGTCCAGTTGCGGCCTGCCGTCTGCCAGCCGGCCCAGCCAGTCGGCGGTGGCCGCCTTGTCGGCGGCGGGAAGCTTCGCGAGAGTTCCAGTGGCAGCCTCCACCTCCAGCGCCGCCCAAGTGGCACCCAGACGCCCTTCGTCGCTCTTCTCTCCGAGCGCGGGATCTTCGTACCACCCCCTGCCGGTTCGCAGTTTCTCCACATCCTGCGCGTCGCCGGGCCCCAGCACCGCCGACGCCCCGGCCTCGCGCAGTGGGACAAGCCAGTACCTCCCCCACAGCGCGGATGCCTTGAGCGCATCGGAGCGCAGCGCTGCGGCCGTCGTGGCTCCCACTGTGACCTTCGGCTTCGCGCCGGTCTCCTCCAGGATGCGCAGCGCATAGGACTGGGCTTCGGGGCTGCCGCGCTCTTCCCTCAGGAAAGGGTGGTAGTACAGGCCGTTGGCCTGGCTGACGAGGCTCTGGAAGTAGGCCGGTTCCCTGCTTCCATGGTGGCTGCCCTGCGAGGTGCAGGACACGGCCGGCATCAAGACGCAGGCCGCAACAGCCGCCCACGCCGCTTTCCTCGCGACTCTCCTGGCGTGAGACATACTCGTTCTCCCCCGTAAGAGACCTCTGCCCCCGCCAAGGGGGCGGGGGCAGAGACGTTCAGGTGGTGCGCAGCGTCAAGCGCGGATCAGGCAGCGCCGGCGTAGACGCACTTCTCCGTGAACTTGATGCTGCTGGTGATCTGGGCCGAGCCACAGGACTTCGTCGACACGTACACGGTCAGGCTGCTGGGCTTCATCTGACCGTAGGTGTCCGCGATCCACTTGTGGCCGCCGTAGTTCTTCCAGCGGACCGTGCCCTGCGACTTGCTGTTCATCGTCAGCGTCGCCTCAGGGTTCTTCGAGATCTTGATGGAGACGCTGACGCCGTGAGCGGCCAGGATGGCCCGGTTCTGCACCCACTGGGCATTGTCGTGAGCTGAGCCCTTGTACAGCTTGGTCGACGCCTTCCAGTCGCAGGCGGTCACGTACGAGCCACAGTGCCAGGCGTTCACCTGCATCTTGTGGCCCGGGATGCCCCAGGTGTTCGAGGCAGACGTGGCGTGCGCGGGCGCAGCTGCGAACAGCAGCGCGCCAGCGGCCACCGCAGCGGCACCGCCAGAGGCCAGGCGCGAGAGAGTACGCATGATTTCTCCCCGTAGAAGTGGAAATGCTTCCTTGACCATGCGCCCGGCGCCGCAGACGGCACCTGCACGCACGTTCCACTGATTTCTACGTCCTGGCCGCACCGGCGACCATCGCACCTTCGGGCATCCTGCCCTCCAGGGCTACTTCAGGAGCTCAGGCCACAGAAGCTCAGCCCCGCTTCGTGCATGCCTTCTGCTTGGCCAGCCCCGACACGATCCCGGACAGCTCACTGACGACGGCGTCCTTGTCCTTGATTCGCTCCGACATCGTGACCTCGGCCGCAGGACTACGCCCGTACGACAGAACCGTCTTCACCCCGTCGTGGGTCTTCTTCGCGTTCACGACCCAGTCGACCCCCTTCACCGACGTGCACGAAGCCGACTCCGGGACGTCCGAGATATTCCCGCAGCGGAGAATCACATCACCGTCCCCCCACACGGCCGTTCCCTTCTGGTCGGAATCATTGCGCTCATGGCCCCCCAGCTTCTGCGGCGCCTTAGTCACCAGACTGGAGCACGCGGCGCTGGCACCCCCCGGAGCCCCCGACACGTTGTAGGAACGCGAGGATGTCCCGCACGCCGCGAGAGCGGCGGCACACACAGCGATCACGCCAATCTGTGCCAGACGTCGGCCAGAGGTCATCTCCATGAGTAATCCCTTGTCTAGGTAACGCAGTTATGGGCTTTCTTCGGCGAAGGCCACACGCTAGAAGGCGGTACACGGCGCTCTCGTACGGAACGCCGGCCATGCCGGTGACCGGTGTCAGTCCTCGCGGATACTGAGCAGGTCGCCGGGCTGGCAGTTCAGTTCGCGGCAGATCGCGGTGAGGGTGGAGAAGCGGATCGCCTTCGCCCGGTCGTTCTTCAGGACGGAGAGGTTGACCACCGTCACCTCGACCTTGGCCGCCAGTTCGGACAGGGTCATGCCGCGCTCGGCCAGCAGCCGGTCCAGGTGGACCTTGACCCGGTGTTCCTCCTCTGGCGGCATCAGACCAGCCCCTCTGTGTCGGCGCGGAGCTTCGTACCACGCCGGAAGACCTCACCCAGGGCCAGGATGAGGAAGGCGAGCAGGACGTACTCGCCGGTGAACGTGATCGAGGAGGGGATCTGATCGGCCATGGGGGTGCCGCTCACCAGTGCCTCCGTGGTGAGCGTCGGCAGCACCGGGGAGAGGACGGCCTGCACCAGCACCGTGAGCCCTATGGCGCTCAGGCGGCGGGCGTTCTTCGGCACGAAGACATCGCCGGCTCGCAGCGTCCTGGCAATCTGAAGGAGGAGGGCCAGGACGAGGAGCAGCAGCAGACCGCCGATGACGTCCGGCAGCGCGAGCAACAGGCGCTGGCTCAGGTCGGGGTGGGCAAAGACGAGGTCGGCCTGGTGGGTTCCGGTGAGGGTCATGCCGTGGCCCGCCACCGCGTCGGTCACGGTGCCCGGTACCCGGGTCGTGGTCTCGGCCTTGACCTCGCGGGTGTCCACGGGGTCGAGGAGACCGATCACCCCGAGGGCCGGGAGCAACACCCCGAAGACGCCGACAAGCAGAGCGGCCAGGCCCAGAGCTGCCTCCAGCAGCCGATTGTCGGTCCGGCTCCACCAGGACTTCGTACCCACGGTTCCCCCTGTCGTTCGCAGCGCGCATATCGCTTATCGATAGTATCGATAAGCGATATGCGCGCTGTCAAGCTCAGGGTGTAGCGGCGGATAAGGCGGGTCTCACGAGAGGAGCCCCGCCGACGGCTGCCCCGAGGCCATCCGTAGGGCGGCCCAGGAGTTCGGCGTCCATCCCGCGGCACCGCGTTGATGGATCTACCAGAACGAGGCGACCGCCTTACCGCCACACCCGAGGCACCCATAGCCCTGCACAAGAAGAACACCTGGACCGACTGGGCGAACGAGATCGTCAGAGCCGGTCGGCGAGGCGACGGTGATGGGCGTAGGCAAAGAGGGCTGCTTCGGTGCGGCCGGCTACTTTGATCTTGGTCATGAGGTTGGTCAGGTGTGACTTGACGGTGCGTTCGGCTATGCCTAGTCGGCGGCTGATTTCGCGATTGTCGGCCGCATGGCTGAGCAGCATGAGGACTTGGCGTTCTCGGGGGGTGAGAGAGGGGATGGCGTTGGGGTCTCCTGGGGCAGGCGGAGTGGCTGGGGTGAAGCTGAAGCCCCCTTGCGGTCCCGTTCTCTGGTCGTCCGTCGCGAGGTAAGTCAAAGCGGTGGTCTCCCCGTTCGTCTCTGTCTGACCGCTTTAGCCGGTTATCCCCTTACTCTCCTTAGGCTGCTTGCCAGCCGGGGTTTCGGCGCTGGGCGGCGGTTGTGGCGACACCGTGATCCGGTTGGTTGGGTCGATGGTGTCGCACATTTGTGCTCCCCTCATAGCGCGTCTCCAATCCGATATGGCTGGTCAGGGCCGTGTGGACTGCAGTCGTTGAGGTCGGTCACCCACGCCCGGAGGCGCGCCATCATGGGGGCGGGTTCAGTAAATGGTCAATATTCGCTCAAGTAAAGGGACTTGACGCAGTTTTGAAGTTGCCTCATAGGTCAGTGCCCTCCAAGACGATGCCCGATCGTCCGATACCGCACGGCGCTCGGCTGTTGTTCCTACTCGTCGATCGTCGCGAGTCCAGTGCCGCCTGAAGGTGCCGGTGGCCCTTGTCCGACCCCCGGGGGTTCTCCGTGCGACCACTTGCTCTTACGTAGGAGGCGGGCCGCCGTTGCCCCTACCCACAGATGGGCATGTGCTTCGGGTGCCGTGCCCGACCGCATCTCTCACTGCGTGCAGGAGGACTCGCCATGACAGTCTTGGATGAGGCGCGCACCGTTGTCCGTCCCCACAGCACCACCTGGTACGACCTGGTGGTCAGCATGCCGCCCGGGCTGAACGGTGATCGTGACCTCGGTGCGGTGGGGTAGTGCCAGGTCCACCCATCGCTCCGGATCGGTGAAGCCCGCCAGTTCACCTTCGGGGAGCAGCCGTAAGGTCAGCACGGTGGAACCGCCAGCTCCGCCCAGACGGTTTTGCCCCAGCGCATCTCGTCGTAGCCCCAGCGGTGCGACAGCGCGTCGACCATCATCAGGCCGCGTCCGGTCTCATCGCCGCCGGCGACCAGATCCATCTTCGGCAGCGCAGGGGATCTGTCGGTGACGCCGATCCGCACGAGATCGTTCGTTACGCGCCGGACGGACACCCGGACCAGACGGCACGGGGTGTGGCGGACCGCGTTGCCCACCAGCTCGGAGACGATCAACGTGCCTGCGTCGGCCAACTCGCCCATGCCCCAGGTGTTCAGCGCGGCCGCAACGAGCAGCCGGGCACGACGGGCCGTCTCAGGCTTGCAGGGGAGGGTTTCGGTGTAGGCGGGCGGTCCGACTGCGGTGGGTCTGGTCATGACGCTCACGGGGTCGTCTCCTCGGGGCTGGGACGTCCCGCTCGCAACGGGGGAACGAGCGGGACTCTCCTCCACTGCCGCCGAGGGCGAGCCTGGCCTGTCCGGCGACGCCAACGACCGTACGGAGAGCCGGAGTTCTGTCTCAACGAAATTGCGGGGAATTGCGCAACGTTATCCGAGAGAGTTGATCGCCGCGTTGATCAAGGCGCGAGCGGCGTTGCCGTGGACGGCCATCTTCGTCAACTCCCCGAACGCCTTGCGGTAGTCGGCGAGTTCGCGCGGCTGCACCACGTTGACCTCGGCCGTGAGGGTTTCCACGACGCTGCGCGTGCCGTCGTGGAGGTAGAACGCCTCCAGTGGCCACATGGTCCTTCGAGCCGTGAAGGGTATGACGCCGAGGGAGACGGAAGGGAGCGGCATCACGGTCAGCAGATGCCTCAGCTGCCCGGCCATCGTCTCGGCGTCGCCGACGCGGTAGCGGAGGACGCACTCCTCCATGAGTACGACGAACCGGTGTCCGCCCTCGTACAGGAACCGGCTCCGGGCAACGCGCGCCGCGACGGCCTCGGAGACGTCGTTTGGGGTGCCCTGGAAGTCGGTGATGGCCTCCATCAGGGCCGTGGCGTAGGCGGGGGTCTGGAAGAAGCCGGGCACGACGTTGGAGACGTACGCGCGAGTGACGCCGGTCTGCGCGTAGAGGTCGTAGAAGTCTTCCTGGGTCTTGCGCATGCCGGTCCGGTGGGCCCTGCGCCACTCCAGATACATCGAGTCGACGGCACGGGCCGTGGCGATCAGGTCGTCGGCCTGGTCGGCGGCCCCGCAGGCAGCACACCAGGAGCGGATGTCCGCGTCGGTTGGCTGTACCTCGCCTTTTTGGATGCGGGTGGTTTTCGCGGGATGCCAGCCGCACCGGTCGGAGAGTTCCTTCCCGGTGAGGCCGGCGTCCTTGCGCAGGTGAGTCAGGCGCACGGCGAGCGCTTCACGGGCCGCTTGCGCGCTGGACGAGGGGGAGGCGGTCATGGAGCGCAGGCGGGGTCAGATAGTGTACTTCTCGTGGTCGACGGCACGCTCCCATACGGCCTCGAAGGCGTCGGAGCAGAGCTTGACCACTGCGGGGTCCTCGCTGAATTCCTTGGGCGGATCCGCCCAGTCACCGTCCCCGGTGAAGATGTTGAACTGCACCAGGCGGTCGTCGAACAGCCAGAAGTCGGCTCCCGGCAGGGCGATGTCCACGGCCCGCCGACGGGGCAGCCAGCGCACCAACTCACCGGCATCGACATTCAGCGAGGTGGCGGCGTGCTCCCACCGGATGTAGTCCGTCACGGGCTCGGAAACGATCCTGGCCCGGCGCATCACCACGCCACGGCCGACGGCCTCCAGCACGATGCCCAGCCAGTCGGGCCACCACCGCGCCGTCGGGTCGAGATCGACGTGGCCCGTGTGCTTGAACTGCTCGAACTCCTCAGCTTCGTCACCGACGCCGTACGCGTCACGCATCTCCAGATGCACCGCGCTGCGGCGTGTACCGGCCAGCAGCTCAGCGAAGCTCGGCACGCCGTTCTGCGACATCGTACGCCTCCCTCAGAATCGGCACCATGCGGGCGGGGATGCGGATCACCGTCTCGTGGGAGGGGATTCCCACCGCGTGCCCGGCCACCCACTCCGTACCACTGATCAGTGCCTCCAGCACTTCCTCGGCCTTGACGCCCTGGAGGACCAGGTCAGCCGTCTCCTCTTCCACCCACACCGTCGGCGACTCCTCGCCCCCGGTGTTCGGGTCGATTCCGATGAACCGTAGGTCCACGATGCCCTCCCGGATCAAGTCGGTTGCGCGTTCTTGCGTGCGACGCTTCCGAAGGGTGCGAGGGTCGTCAAGGGCGCGTGGCGAGTTCAGGACGACGTTGGCTTGAACCCACCAGCTCTCAGCCGCGGAAACCGCAAAGAGTAAAACGGAACACCTACCGGCGCTGCCGGCGCTGCTGTTCGGTGGGCGCCGCCGTTGCGGGCTGGACGCTGCTGCTCCGCTGAGTGGAGATCGAGCCTGCCATGGTCGACTGCAGGCGAGCGGCTTCGGCGCGGCGGTGGGGTGCCGGGTTGCGGCCGGTGTGTTGGATGCGGGTGATCAGGACGCGGGCGGGCTGACGCGCGATGATCAACTCGCGTTGAGCTGCGGCTTCCTTGAGGAGTTGGTGGGGTTGGTGGCCGCGGGCTTCGGCGTCGGCGAGGACGGTGGCGAGCGCGGGCCAGGCCGGGTCGGTGAGGATTTGCTCGGCGTGGTCGGGGACGGCTGCTCGTACGTCGCTGGCCAGAATGCGGCGGACTTGATCCCTGGGTGGCCGGGCTGTGAGTTCGGCGAGCGTCGGGGCGAGGGCGCGGTCGGCGGCTGTCTGGAGGTGCTGGACGGCTTGGCGGGCGGCGTCGCCCTGGTGGGCGTGGTGTTTCGCTTCGTGCCAGCGCCTGGCGACGATGGCGGCCCAGACGAGGGCTGCGACCAGTGCGGCCAAGGCGCTGCCGTCGGGGCCGGTGGCGGTGTGGACGATGTCGCGTGCCGCGCTGCGCAGGGCGTGGGCAGCTCGGTCTTCGGCCCGGACCTGGGACCGCTGGGCTCGGGCGAACGTCTTCGAGGCGGCCTGGAGTTCGGCGTGCAGATGGGCGGGTGCCTTCTGGGCGGTGGCTTCGATCAGTTCGCCGAGGGCGGTGATGTGGGCCTGGGCGTGGGTGTCGTCGGCGAGGTCGGTGTGGAGGCTGTCGAGGGCGTCGGCGGCTTCGTGCCAGGGGGTGCTGGGGTGGTTGCGGCGGGCGGTGGGGTGTTCTTCGGGTTGGCTGGATTCGAGGCGGGCCTTGATTTTGGGCAGG
>NZ_JACTVI010000149.1 GCF_014495685.1 Streptomyces sp. TRM68367
CCCGGCCCAACGCCACACCCCCGGCCCGAGACACCCCCGGGCCGGTCACACCATACGAATCAACGACCCGCGAAGTACGGGACTAGCCAGACTGATCCGCGACCACTGGAAGATCGAGGCCCTGCAGCACGTCCGCGACACCATCTTCGCCGAGGACGCCTCCCAACTGCGGACCGGCAACGCGCCCCGCGCGATGGCGACCTGGCGCAACCTCGCCGTCGGCGCCCTCCGGCTGAGCGGCGTCAAGAACATCGCCGCCGGCCTCCGTCGCAACGCACGCGACGCCCGCCGACCCCTCGCACTCCTCGGCCCCGCATGATCACAAAACGGGCGCACGCCAACTACGCCGAAGCCCTGGCGCTCATCATGGTCTCGGTCTACCGCGTTCTGGCCTGGGACATCGTCGGTTCAGCGTCATGCCTCCGACTCTGCGGGGACACAAATCTGACAGAGTTACCGCGCTCCGGAGCCGTCTGCGCTTAGATACCGTGCGCGTGAACTTGGAGCATGTTGTGCATGGGCCGACTGACGTCAGTCACCTCGATAATTCAGAACGGAGCGGCTGCCCACGGGTCATGAGACTCGATCCGAACGTGGCACGGCATCGTCAATCCAGCCCACTCAGCGCCGGGACGCATGTAGTCCCCTGCCCAAGTACCCGGAAGCTGGCCATCCCGGATATCGATTCCGTACACCACTGCCGATATAGCTCCTCCCGACCGCTGCCAGAGATGTGTCAGGTCATCAGACCACATGGTACTCAGGTCTCTCACGGCCTCTTCGGGCCCAGTTGCGCTCGCGGCTAAGGCGGCTAGAAACGCAAGGTTAAGCGGGGGAAGGGAATAATACGAGACTGTTTTGCGGAGGTGTACGACTTCAGCATCGAGCGCTGACAGGAAGGTCCCGATCGTCAGGTTCGGGCTCTCATCTGGATCGTCCAGGACGATGGTTACACCGGCACTGTGATTTCTCCGATGGTCACCGTAGCTAGGCCAGCCAATATCATCAAGGGCACTGTCAACCCAGGCGCGCAGACTGCGCCGAGTGTTGATATCCACACCTGAGGGATTGAACCACTCGATACGCATGGCGAGGACCGGGCGCCGATTCGTCAGCTGTCTCGCCGACACTGAAATGTTCCGATCAACAGGCGTTATCGATACCTCGTCAGTCTGTGGTGGCGTCAGGTTTTCGGGCAGCAACGCATTCATGGGCCCTTCGGGCGTCTCGGACCCCGATGCCGCCAACCACAGTTGGTATATGCGGGCCTCCTCCACCGCCAAGTCAACTCCTGGAACAGTCTGCGCCAGGGCCGGCACCAGCACGGAAAGTAGATCCCATTTGGGCAAGCGGTGCTTTGAGAAGGCGTCGTGAATTCGGCTCTTGCCGGCGATGCCGACACCAATCCGATGCTCAAGATCACGCACGGATGGATGGCCCGCCCGCAGGTGCAGGTCATGGAGCGCACCGTTCAGCTCTTTCTTCGGCCCCTCGCTCAGCTGCGGTCGTTTCAACCCCGGCATGGCCCCCGGCTTCCCCGTCCGATTCTGTCCGATGCCGTCCGACGATACCGCCTGTCGTCCGCCCGCGTCCGTGCTGTCCTGCGCCAACGCACCCTGGCTGAGCACTCGTTGTCGATCAGAAGGACGGTTGCTATGTGGGCATCCACTCTGCCCTGGGAGGCCATCGGCCAGAGTGTGCTGAGCGAGACGATCGGGTCTCTCGTCGCCACGGGAGTTTTGGCCGGTGGCAGTTGGCTGATCCGGGGCGTGCGCCGCCGACGGAGCGAGACGGCTCCGAGAACCGCCGATTCTCTGTCGCATTCCTCGGAGGGCGATAGTCAGGGCGCCGACTGAGTACCCGGCTGTCCTACTGGATCGTGAGGTGTTCGTTGGATGTGCCGGGATGGCGGCTGTACCAACTGGCGGTGCAGGAGCAGCGTTTGCCGTGTTCTGCCGCTGCTTGAGGGGCGAGGGGCGGGTGAATCCACCGGCGCCCCCATCCGCCTGCCGGAAACACCCCTTTGGTGGCGCCTCCGGCTGACCTATGGCGGCAGGCGCCGCCGTCAGCCGTTGACGGCCGCAAGACCAAGTCCTTCCGCCGCCCCGCCGCGACCGACCTGGCGCCGCCGCCGGCCTGGGCCACGCTCAGCTTCGCGGCCGGGGTGGTGACCTGGTGGTTGGAGCGCATTCCCACGACGTAGCCCAGGCCCAGCTCGCGGCAGGCGGTACGCAACTCCCGCCCTCCGTAGACCTCGTCCCCCAGGAAGAACGAGGCGGATATGTCCCGCTGACTCGCGGCGCGGAGCATGCCCACCGCGAGGTGCGGCTTGGTGGCGAAGCACAACTCGTCGGGGACACCGGCCAGCTCACGGCGTTCCTCGTCGGCGGTCCAGTCCTTGGTGAAGTACAGGCGCCGGTCGATCAGGCAGTGCCCGGCGGACGTGGCGAAGGTGAGGTGCACGGCGACCTGGCACAGGGCGCCGCCGCCAACCGAGCCGGAGTACTGGCGGGCCGCGGCCACCGCATCGGTGGAGGACTTGGCATCCCCCGTCTCGTCCGCGATCAGGATCCCCTCGCCGTCGTCGAGCAGGCCGACGGCCCAGTCAGCCGTCCGCTCCAGCACCGCTTGTTCGTCCCACACCGCGCGGGAGAGCAGATGGTGCAGGCGGTGCGGGCCCCGCTCACCGATCGCTTCGGACAGGCTCCAGCAGTTGAGGTCCTCGAGTTCCATCAGCATGCCCCGGGTCATCCGAGCGAACGTCTCCCGGGTCTCGCAGCGGGCGAAGCAGTCGGCCACCGAGGCCAACAGGCCCCCGAACGCGATGCCGTGGCCTTCGTGGTCTACGGTTGCCACCGCGGCCGTCTCGTTCTGATGTTGCGTCACACCACGTCATGATCAAGGCGGCCGGCCTCGTGCCCGCAGCCACCCTCTCAAGTCGCTGAACAGCAGCAACGAGCATCGGCAGACCTATCTACAGCTGCCGTAACTCGGCGCCCATTGACCCAGCCCGCCACCAAAACAAGGGTCGTGCCGCGGACCGGGGACTACAGCCTCACCGCCTCACGAGAACCCCTTCTGACCTGCCTGAATGTGCCGATGCCACACTGAAGCGCAAACGGTCTGGTGGGTCGTCACACGTGCGGGGGCTCGTTCGGTCATTGGCAGGCGCACGGCCAGTTCGTCGCCGCGTCGCCAGAGTTGGTTGTCCCAGCCCGAGGGAACCGGCCGGATCTCGAGGTCCGCCAGGTCCGGGTGCTGATCACGAACAAGATCACGGACAAAGGTCTCGTCGATGCCGGCTCGTTCCACGCGTTCCTCCGAGCAGTAGTGCCGGGCTGAGGGCGTGAGGGGGCGAGGGCCCGCGCAGTTTTCCTTTGCGCGGGCTTTCGCTGTGTGGGCTTCATACAGGCGGTTTCCGCAGGCGTGCGTTCAGGCAGGCCGTGTGGTGAGGATCGCGGCGGCGCCGGCGGGCAGTCGGTGGCTGTACGTCGTGCCGCCCCAGGGGACGTCGAACGTGGCAGCTTCACTGCCGGAGTTGTACGTGACCTTCAGCTTGATGCCGTTGGGCAGGGTCGCGTTCTTGCGCTGGAGGCCGTCGCTCGTGGCCGGGGTCGACGTGGTCTTGCCGTCGGGGGCGAGGACGGAGAGGTCGTGGATGGACCACCAGCTGCCGGAGCTGGACTTGTTGACCACGCGGATGTAGCGGGCGGTGGTGCTGGGCAGCAGGATCCGGGTCACGGTGCTGCCGGGGCCGGTGGCGATGGGCTTGTCCCAGGTGGTGCCGTCGTTGGAGGTGTACACCTCGTACTGGCGGACGAAGTCACCGGACGAGGCGGTGGTGTCCAGGACGATCTGGTCGAAGGTCTGGGTGGAGCCGAGGTCGAGCTGGAACCAGTCGCCCGGTTGCATGCCGTGGCCCAGGCTCCAGCGGGTGGCCGCGTCACCGTCGATTGCCTTGGACGGCGGGTCGTCCGAGCTGCTCGCGGACGCTGTTGCCTGCCAGTTGTCGCGAGGCAGGGCCGTCTCGCCGGTGGGCGGAGTGAGGGAGGCGCCGGTGGGCAGGGTGTAGCCGAGCCACTGGTCGCCGATACGTACCTGGGGCTGCTGGGCGAGCAGGCTGCTGTCGTAGGTGATCAGGGCCTGGCTGCCGTCGGGGTTGCGGAAGGGGATGTCGACGGAGCCGATGGCGGCCGGGTCGGTGCTGCCCTGCTGGGTGCCGGTCCAGGTGAAGGTGGCGGCTGCTCCCGCGGCGAGCGTGTAGGTGAAGTGGCGGTCGCCCCAGCCCACGTTGAAGGTGCGTGCCGTGCTGCCGGAGTTGTAGGTGACCAGTGCTGTGGAACCGTCGGGGTTGGTGAACGCGACGTCTTCCAGGTTGCCCTTGCCGAAGGTGTTGGAGGCGACCCGGCGGGCGCCGGGCTGGACGAACTTGCTGGCCTGCGCGAGCCCCCAGTAGTCGGCCGTCGGTGTGTAGCCCCACGTGCCGTCGCTGTTCTGGGAGACGGTCACCACGGGGCGGCAGCCCTGGCAGCCGTTGTTGGTGGGACCGCTCTTGTCGTCCAGGGCGAGGTTCCAGCGGATGATGCTCTGGGCCCAGTTCCGCGGGCCGTTGATGACGTTGTCCATCGCGCCGGCGAAGGCGCCTTGCTCGTCAACTTCCCAGCTGCCGCCGGAGCATTCGCTCTGGAAGGCGGGCTTGTTGGGGTAGTCGTTGTGGACGACGCTCTGTGCCGAGACGTCGCCGGCGTAGCAGTGCCAGGCCGTGCCAGCGACGTTCTTGGCGCTCGCCGCGTCGGTGTACAGGGACTCGGGGTAGCTGGTGACGTCCCAGTTGTGGTCGTAGCCCAAGATGCCGGTGGACAAGTGCTGCCTGCGCAGCGTGGGGGCGAGGTAGTCGTTGATGTAGGTCTTGGCCTCGTCCGCCGTCAGGCCCATGCTCGGGTAGGCGGACGTGTTGTTCAGCGGCTCGTTCTGCGGGGTGACGTAGCGCACCGGCACGCCGGCGGCCGCGTACGCCTTGAGGAACTTCGCGAAGTAGTCGGCGAGCTGCTGGTAGGCGCCTGGCTTGAGCTGCCCGCCGTTCATCGTGTCGGTGGTCTTCATCCACCCGGGCGGGCTCCACGGGGTGGCCATGAGGCTCAGCTGCGGGTTGATCTTGCGGGCCTGCTTCAGCAGAGGGATGGTGTACGACCGGTCGTGGTCGATCGTAAAGTTGGCGAGCGTGGGGTCGCTCTGGCCGGCGGGCATGTCGTCGTAGGAGTAGTTGCCGCTCGTGGTGAAGTCGGTGGCGGCCATCGGCTGGCGCAGGAAGCTCAGGCCGATGCCGTCGCGGCGGCTGAACAGGTCGCGCATCAGCGCGTTGCGCTGCTTGGAGTCGAGCTTGGTGCCGACCAGCCAGGCGGAGGAGTCGGTGAAGGAGGCCCCGAAACCGGACATCGGCTGGTACTTACGGGTGGTGTCCACGGTGATCGTCGAACCGGTCGGTGCGGGTCCGGTCTTCCAGGTCACGGACGGCTGCTTGGCCAGGTGGGTCTTGGTGGACAGATCGGTGAGCCAGACCGACGCATTGCCAGGCGCGGTGTCGGCCGAGGCGGGGGTGGCTGCCGGAAGGACGGGGAGCGTAGCGAGCAGGGTCGCGGCGGCTGTCAGGGCGGTCCGGCGCCATGGCCGGGTGGTGGGTTTCATGGTGCGGCTCCTTGCGGGCATGACGGCCATGCGCGGCTGGGGTGCATGACTGTGGTGGTGCGGACCGGCGCGTGGGGGCCGCGGACGGGCGCCGGAGCTGGGGCCTACTTCAGGCCGGTGGTGGCGATGCCGGCGACGAAGTGGCGCTGGAAGAGGAGGAAGACGATGGTCACCGGGAGCAGGACGACGACGGCGCCGGCGAGCAGGACGCCGAAGCGGGTGAAGTCCTGTCCGCTGCTGGCCAGGGCGAGGCCGACGGGGAGGGTGTACTGGCTCTCGTTCTGGGCCACGACCAGGGGCCACAGGAAGTTGTTCCAGGAGCCCAGGAAGGTGATGATCCCGAGGGTGGCGAGGGCGGGTTTGGTCAGTGGAAGGATGATCTTCCAGAAGATGGCCAGTTCGCGGCAGCCGTCGACGCGGGCGGCGTCGATGAGTTCGTCGGGCAGGGTGGAGATGAACTGACGCATCAGGAACACCCCGAACGGTGTAGCCAGGAACGGCAGGATCAGCCCGAGCAGAGAGCCGGTCAGCCCCATGTTGGCCACCAGGATGTACAGGGGGACGAACGTGACCAGGCCCGGCACCATCAGGGTGGCTATGACCAGCATGAACACGCCCCGTCGGCCGCGGAACTCCAGCTTGGCCAGGGCATAGCCGAGCATGGAGCAGAAGATCAGGTTCCCTGCGGTGACGGACAGGGCCACGATCACGGAGTTGGCGAACATGCTCGTGAAGTCCAGGTTGCTGAACAGTTCCCGGAAGTTCGCGAGCGTGGGATGGGTGGGGATCAGGACCGGCGGCACCTGGCGGATGTCGGCCTCGGGCTTGAACGCCCCGGACAGCATCCACAAGAACGGCGCGATCATCAGCAGCAGGACACCGGTGAGCGGCAGGTACAGCCACGGGAGGCCCCACGTCTGCCGCGTGCGGCGGCGGCGCAGTCCCCGGTCGGTGTTCGCGTGTCCTGTGCGAGGGTGGGAGAGGGTGCTCATGGCGGTTCAGTCCTTGTCTCGCAGCACGCGGAACTGCAGCACGGTGAGAGCGACGATGAGGACGAAAACGACGTAGCCGGCGGCGGACGCGACGTCGTAGTTGCCGTTGCCGAACTGCTGGTAGGCGTACATCGTGGCCGACAGGGTGGAATCCAGCGGGCCGCCCTGGGTCATGACGAACGGCTCGTCGAAGAACTGCAGGTAGCCGATGCCGGTGGTCACGGCGGTGAGCAGCAGGGCGGGGCGCAGCAGGGGAAACGTGACTCGCCAGAACCGCTGCCAGGGCCCGGCCCCGTCGAGTTCGGCCGCCTCCATCAGGGAGTGGGGCACGGACTGCAGACCGGCCAGCATGATGATCATGACGGTGCCGAGGTTGCGCCATACGGCCATGAGGATCATGACGGGGAGGGCGAAGCGGGTGTCGGCCAGCCACGCTGGGCCGTCGATCCCGAACCAGGCGAGGACGGTGTTCACCAGTCCCGCGCGCGGTGCCAGGAGGGTTTTCCAGACCACGGCGACGGCCACGATGCTGGTGATCACGGGCAGGTAGAAGCCGACTCGGAAGATGGCGCGGAAGCGGCGTATGCCGCGGTCGAGGGCGACCGCGGCGGTGAGCCCGGCGGCCAGCGTCAGGGGCAGGCCCACCAGGACGAAGACGGCGGTGTTGCGCAGGGCGGTGATGAACTGCGGGTCCTCAAAGAGCCGGACGTAGTTGTCGAAGCCGATGAACGACACGTTCAGCGGGGTGCGCAGGTCGGCGCTCTGGGTGTCGGTCAGGCTCATCAGCAGCGACCAGACGACCGGCAGCAGCATGAAGGCGAGGAACAGGGCGAGGAAGGGGGCGGCGAGAATCCAGGCGGCGCGGGCCTGACGGCCCTGCGCGCTGCGGCCAAGGGAGAGGCGCGGGCGGCCTGCCGCCGGCTGGTGGCCGGCGGAGGCGCTCTCGTCTCGGGTGCCGCCCTGCCCCGGAAGGGTGCTTGTGGGCATGGTTGTCATCTGTCCGTACGAGGGATGCGGGCGACGGCTTCAGCGGCCGGTGCCGATGCTGGTGGCCTTGGACTGCAGGGTCTGCTCCACCTGGGCGACGGTGGCCTTGCCGTAGGCGAGCTTTTCCAGCTCGGAGTCGATGGTGTCGGCGATCTGCTGCCAGGTGGTGATGGCCGGCGGTGCCTTGGTGACCTTCAGCTGGGCTTCGAAGGCCGCCATCTTCGGGTTCTGGTCGAGCTTCCCCTCCGACCACGACTGGACGGCCGCGGGCAGGTTGCCGGTGGCGTCCCCGTACTCGGCCAGGTTCTTCGGGTCGGTGAGGAACTTGACGAACTTCCAGGCCGCATCGGGGTTCTTGGCGTCCTTGAAGACCGCCAGGTCACTGCCGCCGGCCAGGCCGGCTGACTGCGTGCCCTTCGGCAGCGGCATGGTCTGCCACTTGCTGTCCAGCTGGGGGGCGTTCAGGTGCAGGTTGCCGCCGGTGCTGGCGCCCTGCTGCAGGGTGCCGATCAGCCCGCTCTGGAAGTTCTGGCTTTGGTCGGTCTTGTCGTTGGGCGACAGGCCGTCCTTGATGATGCCGCTGTAGTACTGAAGGGCCTTGGTGACCGCGGGCGAGTCGAAGGTGAACTTCTTCGTGCTGGCGTCGTAGATGTCGCCGCCCTGCTGCCACACCAGCGGCAGCCAGAACAGCCAGGAGTTGAAGCCGGTCAGCAGCTGGGTGGCGTGGCGCAGCTTGGGGTTCTGCTTGCCCGCGGTGGCCTGGATGGTCTTGAGGTCCTTCAGGTAGCCGGCCCAGTCGTCGGCAGGGGCGCCCTTGATGCCGGCCTTGGTGGTGATGTCGGTCCGGTAGTAGATCACGGAGGTGTCGGCGATGAACGGGACGCCGTATGCGGTGTTCTTGTACTTGGTGGTGTCCCACTGGCCGGGGAAGAACACCGACGGCTTGAACGAGGCCGGGGTGGCCTGGAAGCCGTTCATGGCGGCCATCTCGGCCATCCAGGTGGAGCCGATCAGGGACATGTCCGGGGTGTTGCCGGCGGCGATCGCGGTGGTCAGCTTGTCGTGTGCGGCGTCCCACGGCACCGCGGTGATCTGGACCTTCACGTCCGGGTTCTGCTGCTCGAACTTCTTGGCCAGGCTCTGCAGAGCCTTGTCAGGGTCGCCCATGGACCACATGACCAGCTTGCCCTTGGCCTTGCCGCTGCTGATCTTGGCCGGGGCTTTGTCGGTGGCCGAGTCGGCGCTGCGGCCGCAGCCGGTGGCCAGCAGGGCCGCCGCGACGGTGGCGCAGGCTATCTGGAGGATTCTCGTGGTGGAACGGGTGGTGTGCATGGTTGCGGCTCCTTGCGGTCGTGCAGAACAGGACGAGGGGGGGTGAGTGGGGCAAAAGGGACTGCGCGGCCGGATGGGTCATCCTGCGGTGTGCAGGCGGCCGTCGTCGACGGTCACCTCGGCGGCGAGATGCGGATCACGGCTGGAGCGTCCGACGTGGAGGCGGTAGCGGCCGGGCGGAGTACGCCACGCGCTCGCCTCGACGTCCCAGATCTGGAAGGCGCGGGCGGGCACGTGCACCTCGGCTGTGACGCGTGCGCCCGGTGCCGCCTCGACCGTGGCGAAGCCGGCGAGCAGGCGCACCGGCCGGTCGGGGCCGTCATGCGGCGGCTCCAGGTAGACCTGGACGACCTCACGGCCTTCCCGGGGGCCGGTGTTGGTCAGTTCCACGGTCAGGTTGAGCCCGTCTCCGCCCGCGGGGCTGGGCAGAATGGCGGAGACGGGAGATGGGGAGAGGGTCACGGACTCGTACGTCCATCGGGTCCACCCCAGACCGTGGCCGAACGGGAAGGCCGGGACGAGCCCCGCCCCCTCCCAGGCCCGGTGACCGATGTGGACGCCCTCGCTGTAGTCCACGACGCCGTCGCGGGGGCGGGCGTCAGGGACGGGGACATCCTCCGCGCGGGCGGGCAACGTCCACGGCAGCCGGCCCGATGGCTCGGTCCGGCCCAGCAGGACGTCGGCCATTGCGTGCCCGGCCTCCTGGCCCGGCAGCCACGCCCACAGCAGGGCGGGAGCCTCGTCGGCCCAGGGCAGCAGCACCGGCGCGCCGGCGTTGACGACCACGATGGTGCGCGGGTTGGCGGCCAGCACCTTGCGGACCAGGTCGTTCTGGTGGCCGGGCAGGTCCAGCCCGGTGCGGTCCCAGCCCTCTGACTCGACCTCCTCGTTGGTACCCACCACGACCACGGCCACATCGGCCGCCTGAGCCGCCGCGGCGGCCTCGGCGATCTCCTCGTACGGCGTGGACCCGGGCGGCGCGTGGCGCAACTGGGCAGTGACGAAGGGGTCGTAGCCGCCGGGCTCGACCACGGTGAGGCCGATGCCGAGCGCGATCCGGCGTGGCTGCGGCCCCACTTCCAGGTCGATGCCCCGCAGCGGCGGGTTGTTGTGAGTGGAATCGAGGATCAGCTCCACGCCCCGGTCGTCGTCCCCGGAGAGGACCTCCTCGCCGTCCACGGTCACCGTGTAGCGGCCGACGCAGCCGATCTCCAGGCGGTGTGTCCCCGGCTCAGTGAGGGTCAGCACGGTACGCAGCACCACACGACGCGTCGCCGGCCCGAAGGCCGTGTATCCGCTCCAGTCACCGGAGGGGCGTATCTCGCCACCCACGCGATTGCCGTGTGCGTCGAGGTGGTCAGCGCGCACGCCGGCGGTGCCGGTGTCGGGATCGATGAGCAGGGCGCCGGAGAGGAACGGCGGGCGCAGTCGGGCATCGCCACCCCGATGCACCGACAGGCGCACGTCTTCCGAGAGCGCGGCGCGCAGCCCGTCCTCGAACGACACCGTCCGCACCGCCGGGACGAAGGCGCTGCCGCCGCCCTGGAGGTACGGCGCCACGGCGTTGGGGCCGATCAGCGCGACACTGCGGATGCCGTCTGACGCCAGCGGCAGCAGGTCTGCCTCGTTGCGGAGCAGCACCATGCCGCGGGCCGCAACCTCACGCAGGAGACGGAACTCCTCTTCTCCGGGTCCCGCCGGGGCTGCGGGCGGCGCGGGGCTCTGCCCGGGTTCGCCGAGCCGGCCGGTGTGCCGGGCCAGGCGTAGCAGCCTCAGCACCTTGTCGTCGATGAGCCGCTCGTCTACCTCGCCTGCCTGCACGGCCGCTACAAGAGGCTCGCCCCACAAGGGGTCGGGTCCGGGCATCACCAGATCCAAACCGCCGACCGCCGAGGCCACGGTCGAGCGGGTGGCGGCCCAGTCACTGACCACGGGCCCGGAGAAACCCCACTCCTCCTTCAGCACCTCGCGCAGCAACCGCGCATTCTCGGTCATCGGTGCCGACTCGGTGCCGTCGTCGACGCCCGAGTAGGCGGCCATCACGCTCCACGGCTCGGCTTCGGCGAGGACCTGCTCGAAAGGGGCCAGGTAGACCTCCCGCAGCGTCCGCTCGTCGAGCCGGGAGCGGTAGCGGGTGCGGTCGGTCTCGGAGTCGTTGGCCACGAAGTGCTTCAGGCACGCGCCCACGCCCCGGCTCTGCAGACCGCGTACGAGGGCGGCGGCCAGGGTGCCGGTGAGCAGCGGGTCCTCGGAGAAGTACTCGAAGTGCCGCCCGGCGACCGGGGTGCGCTGCAGATTCACCACCGGGCCAAGGACGACGTCGACGTCCTTGCGGCGCGCCTCCGTTGCGAACAGGGTCCCCAGGCGCTTGGCGAGTCCGGTGTCCCACGTGGCCGCCAGTGCGCTCGGAGCCGGAGCCAGCAGGCCCGTGGCGCCGGGAACCTCACCGGTTCCGCGCACCCCCTGCGGGCCGTCGGACATCGTCACCGCCGACAGCCCGAGCCGGGGCTCGGCCGGGAGTCTCCACACGTTGGCACCCGTCAGCAGACGGACCTTCGACTCAAGATCCAGGGTCCGGATGCGGTCGGACAGCTCGGTGTCATCAGGGAGGGCAGGGCGGCTCATGCTCGTCCTTCCAGGCCGCGTTGCGGCACGAAGCGGGTGGAACGGCAGCAGGAAAGCACACCTACTAAGTACTTAGTAAGTCCTTGTGTGGAAGTTCTTTCCCAGGTTTGATCGGAAGGTGACCACTGATCGACAGACCCGTAGACTCCGCGGGGTGAGCGAGAGCACGCCGACCGGGGAGCGGCAGCCACGCCCCGCCAAGAGCCTCAAGGCCCAGCAGAGGCGGCAGGAGATCCTCCGGATCGCCATGGACACCTTCGCCGCCCGCGGCTACAACAACGCATCCCTGCAGGAGATCGCCGACCGCGCCGGGGTCACCCAGGCCGGAGTGCTGCACTACTTCCGCTCCAAGACGTTGTTGCTCGCCAGCGTCCTGCAACTGCGTGACGCGACGGACACCGATCAGGACCTGGAGCGCCCGCGCGGCCTGGCGTTCCTGCACCACCTGGTGGACACCATGCGCCGCAACGCGGAACGCGAGGGCATCGTGCGCCTGTACGCGGTGCTGTCAGCGGAAAGCACCACCGACGGCCACCCGGCCCAGGAGTACTTCCGCGACCGCTACGAGGGCCTGCGCTCCGACGTCGCCGACGCGCTGGCGGAGGCATGTGAACTCGGCGAGGTACGAGCCGACGCCAACATCGACGAAGCAGCCAACACGATCATTGCTGTCATGGACGGTCTACAGGTGCAATGGCTGCTCGCCCCGGACTCCGTCGACATGGCCGCCTCAACCGATCGCGTCATCACCGCACTCCTGGCAGACCTCACCGGCAAACCCACCACCTGACGCCCGACCGCCCACCGGAGTCCCGGTCCACCCTGCCCAGCCCTGCTCCCCCCACCGGTCTTCCCGGGCGGAGGCGGGGCCGCGTCGTAAGGACACCCACCCACCGGACGCACTCACCAAGGGGACCTGAGCCGCAACTCTGCGCTCCCGGCGGGCCAGGACACATCGGCCGCGGCGCAGCCGGGGACGGAGGTTTGCGTACATGACGGCCAAAACGACCAGCCGTGCGGTACTGCGACGCGGACGCACGGCCACTTCACTGCTGTTCTTGCTCTTCGGCGCCGTGCTGGGTGCCTGGACCAGCCGCATCCCCAGCGTGAAGGCCCGGCTCGGGCTGAGCGACGGACTGCTCAGCCTCGCGCTGCTCGCGTTCGCGGTGGGTGCCATCGCGGGCATGACGGTACTGGGGCGGCTCGCCGACCGGTTCGGAAGCACCCGGCTCATGGTGCCGCTCGGAGTACTCGAGGGGCTGCTCCTCATCCCTCCGGCCCACATGCCGGGCCTGGTCACCCTGATCCTGGCGCTGTTCCTGTTCGGCCTGGTGCACGGGACGCTGAACATCGCCATGAACGCCAACGCGCTCGTGGTGCAGCGGGCCTGGGGCCGACCGATCATGTCGTCGTTCCACGCCGTGTACAGCGTCGGCGGCTTCCTCGGGGCGGCGGTCGGCGGACTGTTCGCGCGTCAGAACCTGAGCGCACAGACGACGTTCGCCGCAGTGGGCGGCGCCGCCGTCGTCATGGCCGTGTGGGCCGCGGCATGGGCGCTTCCGGACCGGCCGCCGCCGGCGGCCGAGCGCCGCGAGCCGGCCGGTGCACCGGTGAGGAGCGTCATGCGCTCGTTCGACCTGTGGTTCCTCGGGGTGCTGGCCATGTGCACGCTGGTCGGCGAGGGCACTGCCGCGGACTGGAGCGCCGTGTACCTGCACGAGAGCCTGGGCAGCACTCCCGGCTTCGCGGCTGCCGCCTTCGCCGCGTTCTCCGTGATGATGACGGTCGGACGGCTGCTCGGCGACCGGCTCACGGCCCGGTTCGGCCCGGTGGCGCTCGTACGCTTCTGCGGCGTCCTGGCCTCGATCGGGATGGGGACGTCCCTGATGATCGGCCGACCGCTGGCGGGGGTGGCCGGCTTCGCCTGTCTGGGGGCGGGCATGTCGATCACCGCCCCGCAGGTCTATTCCCAATGCCGTGTAGTTAGGGCTTGCCGATTAATAACTCGCTGTCTTGATCTCCGGTGGGTGGGTGAGTCCTGCCGCGCTGGCGAGGG
>NZ_JACTVI010000015.1 GCF_014495685.1 Streptomyces sp. TRM68367
GATCACCGTGATGAGCTGCGCGAGCACCCCAACCACTCGTCACACCAGGACCGTTGACCTGCACGAATCACGATGGAACTTCCTCATTTGCTGGACGGAGGGACGACGATGAGCACCTGCCCGATCAGTACCCCTGCCTAGGTTCGCGTCCTCGATCGCTCAGTAATCGCGAACTCAGGCGCTTTAGTCGGCGACTACATCGGAGACAGCACCCGAGCCGAGATCGCCTACGCCCGGTCGCTGGGCAAGCCCGTGCGGTTCACGCACCCCGAAGTCGACCCTGACGCCTGACCGCCCGCTGCCACCTCGACAACCAGGGCCGGCAGCCCGCCGCCTGACCGTCTCGCGGTGGCTTCGGCCGCCGCCCACCCCACACCCTCCGCAGGCATCCCTTGGAATTGATCATCTAGGCCGAGCCGGCCTCGCCCCTGGCGAGGGCGAACACGCCGGCGGCCACCAGACCGACGCCGAGCAACTCCGGCAGCACCCACCAGCCGGCCCGCACATGCTCCTCGTACACCAGCACGCCGAGCAGCAGGCTCACGGTGGCGTCGCCGAGGGTGAGCGCGGGTTGCGAGGCGACCAAGGGCCCACCCTGCATGGCGTGTTCCAGGATCAGCATGGCGCAGACGCCGGTGGCGCCGAAGGCGTACGTCTGCCAGGCGGTGAAGAAGTCCGTGATGCCGTCGTCGGTGAGGATGTGCACCGCTGTCTTCATCAGGCCGGCCGTCAGGGCGAAGCAGATCGCGGTGGCCGCGCCGAGACAGCCGGCGCGAGCCCTGCCCGGCGGTCTTCTCAGCCCCGCCACGGCCAGCAAGAGGACCGCGCCCGCGCTTCCGGCCAGGACGGGAAGCCATCGGTCGAGGGACACATGGGTGCGGTTGCCGTCGGGTGAGGCGGACATGAGCGCCAGCCCCAGCCCCGCGACGACGACCGACACGTTCAGCACCATCGTGCCGGGCAACCGTTGGCGCTGCAGCAGCGAGGCAAGCAGCAGCGCGAGCGGCAGTTCGAGGACGAACAGCGGCTGGACGAGCGAGAGCGGGCCGGTGGCAAGTGCCGCCGCCTGCCACACGCCGGCGGCGATCACGGCCAGGATCCCGGCGAGCCAGACGGGCCGGCGCAGCAGGTCGAGAACCAGTCCGGGGCGGAATCCCCGGGACTGCGGCACGGTCAGCGCGGCACGCCGCTGGAGTACGGTGGCGAGGGCGTTGCTGCCCGCGGCCAGCAGCGCGAAGAGAGTCGGCAGGACCAAGCCCATGCGCTGCTCCTCGCGCAGTCCTCAGCCGACGGTCGCCTCTGGGCAGTTGCCGGTTGGTTCTATGCCTCGACGCTGCGGCGGGGCGCACAAAGGGCCCAGATGACGAAGCCGTGCACGATGATGAGCACGATGGCCCAGACCGGCGCATGAGGCAGCCACACGAAATTGGCCACCATGCTCAGCCCGGCGACCACGATACCGACGGCGCGGGCCCACAGCGCACCGGTGAACACCGCGAAGCCGGCGATGGCCACCACGATGCCGAGGGCCAGGTGCAGCGAGCCCCAGCCGGTGAGACTGAACTCGTAGGTGAAGTTCCGCGTGGCGACGAACACATTGTCCTCGGCGATGGCGGAGATGCCCTGGAAGATCGACATGATCCCGCCGAAGATCATCAGAATCGCCGCCGCGGCGGTCCATCCCGTCGCCCATGGGCTTTGGGCCGCCCACTGATCGGTGGGGCGTTGACTGGTGTGCCGCGCATCTGTGGCGTGACCGGTCATTACCGCGCTCCTTCGGGCTGTCCCATCGTGCTGTCACCGGCGCCGGTGCGCCCTGTGTCCAGATTTGCACCAGATCGGCGACTCGGCATCTCGAGCCCGGATGCATGGTGCGCCGCGCCGGGTTCTGCTTCGGGGTGCGCCGACTGCCGCGCTGCACGGCCCGGTTGGGTAGGCGGCGACCCGGCCCTTGTGATGACCATAGAAAGGTGACACACCGGCCCTCTCTGCGAGAACCGGGTCCTACCGGGCAACCGTCCGGTACCGTCCCAACCGACTACACGGGTGCGGTACACGGCTCGCTCCTGGCCGCCTCCGTGGTCGCCGGAGCCAGTACGCCCGGCCCGTACCCGCGCGTCCAGCTCGTACTGCTCCTGCTGTGCACAGGAGTCGTGTTCTGGGCCGCGCACGTCTACTCCGCCCTCGTCGGCGAGTTGCTGCCGCGCCGGCCCCTGACGTGGTCGGCGGTCCGTCGCCTCTGCGCTCACGAGTGGCCGATCGCCCAGGCGGCCGTTGCCCCGGCCGCCGCTGTCGGGATCAGTCCGCTGCTCGGTCTGGGGCTCGCGGGCACTGCGTGGCTGGCGCTCGGCGTTGCCGTGGCCCAGCAGGCGGTCTGGGCCGGCGCCGGGGGAATTCGGGCCGGCGCGTCCCGCCGTGTGGTGGTGTCCGTAGGCGCCGTCAACCTCGCGCTCGGCCTGGTGCTCGTCGCTGCCAAGGTCGCCATTCAGCACTGACCAGGCTGCCCGGCGTCCGCGCCGAGGTCAGTCCTGCTGACCGGGGGGTTGCTCGGCGGGGGTCCTGCCCGCCAGCACGTCCTTGAGCCGTTGTGTGCCGAGGGTGACCGCCTGCTCGGTGGAGTCGTGCGACGCACCGTCGAGCCCGCCGTTGGTGAGGGTGATGGCGTCGGAGCCGACGCGGACGGCGGCGACGTCCAGCGTCAGCGTGGCGGGCATGCCGTCCGTGTCTCCCTTCATCGTCACGCGCAGACCCTGGCGGGCGTCGCCGGCGTGGGGCAGAGAGTTCTCGATGACCTGGACGGTCCGCTCGTTGCCGCCGTCCTTGTCGGTGACAGTGAAGCTGTCGCAGTTCACCGGCAGCGACTTCATCCAGTCCAGCGACTTGTCCAGGCTGCTCCGGTCGTAGGCGGCGACCTGATAGAACATCCGGGCCTGGCCGCCGTCGGAGAAACCGGTCAGCGCGCTCGGCCCCGACGGCTTGCCCAGCAGGTCGTCGTCGTAGAGGGCGTCGAGCAGCCGCTGGCAGTCGGCGGCGGCCGCCTTGCCGGTGAGGAAGTCGGCGACGTCCACCCTGCCGATGAGGAGCGAGTCACGCCAGGTGGCCGCGTCCTTGACCTCGTTCCAGTCGCCTTCCAGATCGGTCTCGTCGATCAGTGCGGTCTTCGCCCCCGCCCCGGTCAGTGTTCCCCCCGAGGCCGTTGGGGAGCCCCTGACCACGGACGAGGCACGGACATCCGTACCCCCTGAGCCGCCGCCCGCCCTGTCACTGTTCGAGCAGGCCGCCGTGGGCAGCAGCGCCCCGGCCGCGAGCGCGCAGGCGAGGCGACGGGCGGAGCGGGCGGCCGGGCGTGGGACCATCGTGGATGCCTCCTGAAGGTGGGGTGCTTCTCTCAGGGCACCACCGGCGTTTCTCTCCCACCAGCGCGGCAGCCCGTACGGGTGAGGTCGCGTCAGGCGTCGCCGTCGTGCGGCCGACAACCGCTGCGGCCCCGGTCGCCCCCCTCGAATGTCCCGGCCGGCGTGGCGGCGCACCCCACGTGGGCCGACACTGGGCGCATGCCGGGAGGCGCCGAGGACCGCCCGCGAGCCGCTGCCGGGACCGCTGCCGACTGCCGTGCGCGTGTGCCCATCACCGTTGCCCGTCGCGGCGATCGCAGACGGGAGGACCAGTCGTGCTGCCCGGATTCCTGACCAGGGCGATCGATGTGCTGCTAGGCCGGGAGGGCCGCTCGCTGCACCTGAAGGCCGCGGGCGGTGCCACGGCCGTCCTGGCGATCACGATGCTGGCCGGGTCCTGGGCGGTGGTGGCCGCCGAACACGGCTCACGGAACGCGAATCTGACGACGTACCCGAGGGCGCTGTGGTGGTCGATCGAGACGGCGACCACGGTGGGCTACGGGGATTTCTACCCGGTGACGCCATGGGGCCGGGTCATCGGCGCGGTCGTGATGGTCGTCGGCATCACCACGTACGGCATCGTCACCGCCGCCCTGGCGACCTGGTTCGTGGGCCGGGAGGACAGGCGGCGAATGCACCTGGCCCGGAGTGCCGAAGAGGCCGTGCATCGGCTGTCCGACGAGACCGCGCACGCGCTGCACGAACGCTTCGACCGCGTCGAGCGGATGCTCACCACGAAGGGAGAACCAGAGTCAGGGTGATCGGATTTCGCCCGTCTGGCGGGCCCAAAGGTCGGAATGTGATCGTCCATTTTCTCGCCATCCGGACCGGAGCGTTGGATCTCGTCACGCATCTTCCCCCGGGCACCCACATCCCGTTAACTTCCGTCACCGGCAACACGCCCAGTGCGACTCGCACCTGGCGTTCACCGGCCCCCGGGGACACCCTCATGACACGCGCCATCTCTCTGCACGAAGTGAGCAAGGCCTACCCGCGAGGCGTCCGCGTGGTGGACGAGCTGTCGCTGGACGTCGAGCCCGGCGAGTTCCTCGTCCTGCTCGGCCCCTCCGGCTGCGGCAAGTCCACCGTACTCAGAATGATCGCCGGCCTGGAGGAGATCGACGAGGGCGAGCTGCTGCTCGACGGCGAGCACGCCAACGACTGGCTGCCCTCCGCCCGGGACATGGCGATGGTCTTCCAGAACTTCGCCCTCTACCCGAACATGACCAGCCGCGACAACATCGGCTTCCCCCTGCGCATCGAGGCCCCCGGCGCCGATCCGCGCCCCCGCGTGGACGCCACCGCCCACATGCTGGGCATCGAGGACCTCCTCGACCGCCTCCCCGCCCAGCTCTCCGGCGGCGAACGCCAGCGCGTCGCCATGGGCCGGGCCATCGCCCGCCACCCGTCGGCGTTCCTGATGGACGAGCCGCTGTCCAACCTCGACGCCAAGCTCCGCAACCACCTGCGGGCCGAGATCGCCGGGCTCACCAGGGAGCTGGGCGTCACCACGGTCTACGTCACCCACGACCAGGCCGAGGCGATGTCGCTCGGCGACCGCGTGGCCGTACTGCGCGGCGGCGTGCTCCAGCAGGTCGGCACCCCGCGCATGGTGTACGCGCTGCCGCGCAACGTCTTCGTCGCCGCCTTCATCGGCACGCCGCGGATCAACCTGCTGCGCGGACTGGTCCGGGCCCCGCTGGACGGGGCGATGACGATCAGCCTGGGCAAGCAGTACCTGCGGCTGCCCGAACCGCTGTCCCTCGACCACCAGCTGCTGCGCGTGCAGCAGGGCCGGGAGGTCATCGTGGGCCTGCGCTCGGAGGCCGTGCGGATCGCCCAGCGCACCGCCGCCCGGCCCGGCGAGGTGCCGCTCACCGGTCTGGTGCAGCACGTGGAGTTCCAGGGCCACGAGATCCTCGTCCACTTCCACACCGGCTCCCAGCCCGCCGTCGTACCCGACCTGGAGGCCCCACGTCCCGGGCTCGCCAGGCCCGCCCGGCGGCGCCGCCGCGAGGGCAACGTCCTGGGCCGGCTGCGGGAGCGGGCGGGCGCGCGGCGCGCCGGACCGGTCGTGGTCCTGGACGACGCACGGGGCGCCGATCCCGCGCCCCCGACGGCCGAGCCCCGCCTGCCCGGCGACCTCGTCGTCCGCACCACCCCCGACCTCGACCTCCGGCACGGTATGCAGGTCCCGCTCCTCGTCGACCTCGCCCACCTGTTCGTCTTCGACCAGCACGGCGAGCGCATCTGCCCCCACCCGGCGCGCCTGCCCGACCTGGACGAATGACGCGGGGCCCGGCGGAGGCCCGATCATGGCTCCGTCCGGCACACTGGCGGCCGAAAACTAACGCCGCTAGTTTGTGTCCCGGACGAGAATGCCCCGCCCGGGAGGAAGCGCGATGAAGGCACACGACGGCATGTACATCGACGGCGCCTGGCGCCCCGCCGCGGGCCGGGACGCGATCGACGTCGTCAACCCCGCCGACGAGCAGGTGATCGGCAGGGTCCCCGCGGGCACCGTCGAGGACGTCGACGCCGCCGTACGGGCCGCCCGCACCGCCCTACCGGCCTGGGCCGCGACCCCGCCGGCCGAGCGGGCCGCCCGCCTGGCCGCGCTGCGGGACGTGCTCGTGGCCCGCAAGGACGAGATCGCCGAGACGGTCACCGCCGAGCTGGGCGCACCGCTGGCCCTGTCGCAGAAGGTGCACGCGGCCGTGCCGGTCGCGGTCGCGGGCTCGTACGCCGAGCTGGCCGCGACGTACGCCTTCGAGGAGAAGGCGGGCAACTCCACGATCCACCACGAGCCGGTCGGCGTGGTCGGCGCGATCACGCCCTGGAACTACCCCCTGCATCAGATCGTCGCCAAGGCTGCCCCGGCGCTGGCGGCCGGCTGCACGATCGTGGTGAAGCCCGCCGAGGACACCCCGCTGGTCGCCCAGCTGTTCGCCGAGGCGGTCCACGAGGCGGGGATCCCGGCGGGCGTCCTCAACCTGGTCACCGGCGTCGGCCCGGTCGCGGGCCAGGCCCTCGCCGAGCACCCGGACGTCGACCTGGTCTCCTTCACCGGCTCCACGGCCGTCGGCCGGAGGATCGGCGCGATCGCCGCGGGCGCCGTCAAGAAGGTCGCCCTCGAACTGGGCGGCAAGTCCGCCAACGTGATCCTGCCGAGCGCCGACCTGGCCCGCGCGGTCAACGTCGGCGTCGCCAACGTCATGTCCAACTCCGGCCAGACGTGCAGCGCCTGGACGCGCATGCTGGTGCACCGGGACCAGTACGACGAGGCCGCGGAGCTGGCGTCGACGGCCGCAGCCAAGTACGGCGACCGCATCGGCCCGGTCGTGAACGCCACACAGCAGGCACGGGTGCGCGGTTACATCGAGAAGGGCATCGCCGAGGGCGCGCGCCTGATCGCGGGCGGCCCCGAATCCCCGCGCGAGAAGGGCTACTTCGTCAGCCCCACGGTCTTCGCCGACGTGACACCCGGCATGACCATCGCGCAGGAGGAGATCTTCGGCCCGGTCCTCTCCGTCCTCCGGTACGAGGACGAAAAGGACGCCCTGCGGATCGCCAACGGCACGGTCTACGGCCTCGCCGGCGCCGTCTGGGCCGGGGACGAGGCGGAGGCGGTGGCCTTCGCCCGCCGCATGGAGACCGGCCAGGTCGACATCAACGGCGGCCGCTTCAACCCGCTCGCCCCCTTCGGCGGCTACAAGCAGTCGGGCGTGGGTCGCGAACTCGGCGTGCACGGCCTCGCCGAGTACCTCCAGACCAAGTCCCTCCAGTTCTGAGTCCAGCGTTCAGGGAGTCGTACGCCATGGCCGTCCGCGCCGCCGTCCTGCCCGCCGTCGGAGCGCCGCTGGAGATCACCGGTATCGACCTGCCGGACCCCGGCCCCGGTCAGATCCGTGTCCGGCTCGCCGCCGCCGGGGTCTGCCACTCCGACCTGTCCCTGTCCAACGGCACCCTGCGCGTCCCGGTCCCCGCCGTCCTCGGCCACGAGGGCGCGGGCACGGTCGTAGCCGTGGGCGAGGGCGTCGCACACCTCTCGCCCGGCGACGGCGTGGTCCTCAACTGGGCCCCGTCCTGCGGCAGTTGCCCCGCCTGCGCCCTCGACGAGGTCTGGCTCTGCGCGAACGCGCTCGCCGGCTCGGCGAACATGTACGCCCGAACCGTGGACGGCACCGACCTCCACCCCGGCCTCAACGTCGCCGCGTTCGCCGAGGAGACCGTCGTCCCCGCGTCCTGCGCCCTGCCCGTCCCCGACGGCGTCCCGCTCACCGACGCGGCCCTCCTCGGCTGCGCCGTCCTCACCGGCTACGGCGCCGTGCACCACGCGGCGAAGGTCCAGCCGGGCGAAACGGTGGCGGTGTTCGGCCTCGGAGGAGTGGGCCTCGCGACGGTCCAGTCGGCCCGTATCGCGGGCGCCGCGCGCATCGTCGCGGTCGACGTCTCCCCGGAGAAGGAGTCCCTGGCCCGCGCCGCCGGCGCCACCGACTACGTCCTCGCCTCCGAGGACACCGCCCGCGAGATCCGCGCCCTCACCGGGAAGCAGGGCGTCGACGCCGCCGTCGAGTGCGCGGGCCGCGCGGCCGCCATCCGCGCGGCCTGGGACTCCACCCGCCGCGGCGGCCGCACCACGGTCGTCGGCATCGGTGCCAAGACCGAGCAGGTCACCTTCAACGCCCTCGAACTCTTCCACTGGGGCAGAACCCTCACCGGCTGCGTCTACGGCAACTCCGACCCGGCACGCGACCTGCCGGTACTGGCCGACCACGTCCGCACGGGCCGCCTGGACCTGACCACCCTGGTCACGGAACGCATCGCCCTGGACGGCATCCCGGCGGCGTTCGAGAACATGCTGGCGGGGAAGGGGGGCCGGGCGCTGGTGGTGTTCTGAGGGGTCTCTTTCGGGATCCCCGAGCCGCTTGGCGTGGCGGCGCCGCCACGGGTGGCTCGGCCCCTGCTGTCCAGCGCCTTCACCCCGGTCGAGGCCATGCCCGGCTGGTTCCAGCCAGTCGCCGAGTACCAGCCGTTCACACCCGCCATCGAGACCCTGCGCGGCCTGCTGCTCGGCACCGAGATCGGCCACAACGGATGGCTCGCCGTCATCTGGTGCCTGGGCCTCGCGGTGCTCGGCTACCTCTGGTCTACCTCGAAGTTCAACCGCGACCCGAAGTAACCGCCACGACAGCGCGGGCCACCTCCCGCAACTCGTCCCACTCCAGGGCGGCGTGCACCGACACCAAGTCGGCGTACGCCGCCCGTCGGCGTTCTCGGCCATCAGTCGGGCCCGCACCGCACACCACTGGCCCAGGCAAACACCGTGCACACCCGTTGACCCCATACCGGCCGGTCAGTATGTTCCCCGCAACGTCCCCTCGCACCCACCGGAGCGTGCACGCATGGACACCGCCCCATCCGCTCACCCCGCCTCCACCACGGCTCTCCCCACCGGCAACCGCCGCCGGGTCGCCACCGCCGCCGCCCTCGCCTCCGCTGTGGAGTGGTACGACTACTTCGTCTTCGGCATCGCCGCCGCCCTCGTCCTCGGCGACCTGTACTTCCCGGCCGGCAACCCCACCGCCGGCGTCCTCGCCTCCTTCGCCACCTTCGCCGTGGGCTTCCTCGCCCGCCCCCTCGGCGGCATCGTCGCCGGCCAGCTCGGCGACAAACGCGGCCGCAAGCCGATGCTGGTCCTCGCGCTCACCCTGATGGGCCTGGCCACCACCGGCATCGGCCTGCTCCCCACGTACGAGACGATCGGCGTCGCCGCCCCGATCCTGCTCGTCCTCTTCCGCGTAGCGCAGGGCGTCGCGGTCGGCGCCCAGTGGGGCGGCGCGATGCTGCTGGCCACCGAGTACGCCCCGGAGGGCAAGCGCGGCGTCTACGGCAGCGTCGTCCAACTCGGCGTCCCCATCGGCGTGGTCACCGCCAACACCGTCTTCCTGCTGGCCGGCGCCCTCACCACGGACTCCGCGTTCGCCGCCTGGGGCTGGCGCGTGCCGTTCCTGGTCGGCCTGCTCGTCCTGGGCCTCGCCTGGTACATCCACACCAGAGTCGAGGAGACCCCCGAATTCCGGGCAGCCGAACGGGCGTTGACCGAACAGGAGAAGACCGAGCGCACCTCCCCGCTGCGCACGATCCTCCGCGACCACCTCGGCACGGTCCTCCTCGCCGGCGGTTCCTTCGCCGTGAACACCGCGACCTTCTACATCCTCATCACCGGCGTCCTCGACTACACGACCCGCGAACTCGACATGGAGCGCGGCGCCGTGCTCACCGTCTCGCTCTGCGTCAGCCTCACCCAGCTCGTGCTGATCCCGGCCGCCGCAGCGCTCTCGGACAAGATCGGCCGCATCCGCATCTACGCGCTCGGCGCGGTCGGCATCGCCCTGTGGGCCGTACCGCTGTTCCTGCTGATCGACACCGGCTCGCTGCTGTGGCTGGCGGTCGGCACCTTCGTCGCCAGCTGCTTCCTCAGCATCATGTACGGCCCTCAGGCCGCCCTGTTCGCCGAGCTGTTCACGCCCGAGATGCGCTACACCGGCGCCTCCCTCGGCTACCAGATCGCGGCCGTCGCCGGCGGCGGGCTCGCACCGTTCGTGATGGTGCTGCTGCTGGAGGCCACGGGCACCTCGATGGCCGTGTCCGGCTACATCATCGCCCTGTCGGTGATCGCGCTGGTCTCCATCAAGGTCCTTGCGGACCGGGCGCGTTCACGCTGACCTCTCGGCCCGCTCGGTCCGTGGCTCCGCCGCCACGACCCGGGCGGGCCGCGGCCCGGACCGGGACACCGCGACCCCCGCCAGGCACAGCACCCCGCCGGCCGGCGTGAGCGGCTCCGGCACCTCGTCGAGCGCCAGCCACGACATCACGACCAGAGCGGGCACCGCGTACGTGGTCGCGCCCATGCGGGTGGCGGTCGTACGGGCCGGGGTGTACGCCCACGTGGTGAAGGCCAGGGCGGTGGGGAACACGCCCAGGTAGAGGACGACTGATGCACGGCGGCCCCGAGCCGACTGCCGGGGCCGGGGCGTACCGACCTCGCCCAGTTCAGGGCGACCGTTTGGAGCTCTCCCCGGCAGGGCGGGGGATTCCCACCTGGATCGCTCCGGCGGGTCGGGCCTCGGGCGTGCGGCGTCCGGTCAGCGCAGCGAGTCGGACTCGATGCCCAGCAGTTCCGACAGCGCTCGCTCGCCGGCCGGCGTCACCTTCACCGCCCGCTCGGAGCCGATGCGCACGCACCACCCGGTGTCCAGGGCGTGCCGGCACAGGGCCGCGCCTGCGGCGCCCGCGAGGTGGGGGCGGCGCTCGGTCCAGTCGAGGCAGGCGCGGGCCAGTGGGCGGCGGGTCCGGCGGTCCAGGGGGATGCCGGTGGTGTCGAACCAGGTCAGCCCGGCGTCCGTGAGCGCGAACCCGGGGGCTGTCGCACCCGTCGCGCGCAGCAGGCCGCGTGCGGTCAGCGCCTCGGTGAGGGCGATGCCGAGACGTCCGGCGAGGTGGTCGTAGCAGGTGCGGCCGCGGGCCATCGCCGATCCGGCACTGGACTCGCGCAGCGTGCGAGGCGGGGGAGCCGTCCCCGGGGCGACCTGCGCGGCCAGGTCCTCCACGAGCTGGGCAGTCCGCGCGCCGGCCAGCCGTACGTACCGGTGCCGCCCCTGCCGTTCCTCGGTCAGCAGCCCGCCCGCGACGAGCTTGCCCAGGTGCTCGCTCAGCGTGGAGACGGCCACACCCGCGTGCCGCGCCAGCTCGCTCGCGGTCCACGCCCGCCCGTCCAGCAGGGCGAGCAGACAGACGGCCCTGGTCTCGTCGGCGATCAGCCCGGCGAGCCGCGCCAGCCCCGGCGCCCCGGAGTCCCTCGTGGTCATGGCTCCAGCATCGGGCACGGACACTTCGGCGCCCGCCGAAGTGTGGTGGCGGCGGTGATCCGCATGGTGGCGGCGGCGGTCCGAGAGGCGGTCACGCCGTCCGCCGCACCTGCTCGTACTGCCGCGCCAGCCCGTCCAGGAGCGCCGTCAGCCCGGTCTCGAAGGCCCGCTCGTCGATCTTCTCCTGCTGCTCGGCGAGGAGGTGGGCCTGCCCGAGGTGGGGATAGTCGGCGGGGTCGTACGCGCTCGCGTCGTCCACGAAGCCGCCCGCGAACGAGCCGAGCGCCGAGCCCATGATGAAGTACCGCATCAGCGCGCCGATGGACGTGGCCTGCGCCGGCGGCCAGCCCGCCGCGACCATCGCGCCGTACACCGCGTCCGCCAGGCGCAGCGCGGCCGGGCGGCGGCCGGGGCCGCGGGCGAGGACCGGGACGATGTTCGGGTGGGCGCGCAGTGCGGTCCGGTAGGAGACGGCCCAGTCGTGCAGCGCGGTCCGCCAGTCCCGGGCGTCCTCGAACATCGACAGGTCGACCCGGGCGCTCACCGAGTCGGCGACCGCCTCCAGGATCTCGTCCTTCGTCCGGAAGTGGTTGTAGAGCGAGGGCCCGCTCACCCCCAGCTCGGCCGCGAGCCGCCGGGTCGACACGGCCGCGAGGCCCTCCGCGTCCACGAGCGCGCGGGCCGTCTCGACGATCCGTTCGGTGCTCAGGAGGGGCTTGCGCGGTCGGGCCATGGCGCACATAGTAGGGCTGCGCCTTAAACTAGCAGCGCTAATTTAAAGCTATGTCTTCAGTGAGGTGGTCAGCGGTGAACCTGGAGCTCAGCGAGGAGCAGACCGCCGTCCGGCAGCTCGCCCGGGACTTCGTGGCACGCGAGATCACCCCTCATGTCGTGGCCTGGGACCGCGCCGAGGAGGTCGACCGGGGCATCGTGAAGAAGCTCGGCGCGGTCGGGTTCCTGGGCCTGACGATCGACGAGGAGTACGGCGGCTCGGGCGGTGACCACCTCGCGTACTGCCTGGTGACCGAGGAGCTGGGGCGGGGCGACTCGTCCGTGCGCGGGATCGTGTCCGTGTCGCTGGGCCTGGTCGCCAAGACCGTCGCCGCCTGGGGGAGCCAGGAGCAGAAGCGGCGCTGGCTCCCGGGCCTCGCCTCCGGCGCGTACGTCGGCTGCTTCGGCCTCACCGAGCCGGGCACGGGATCGGACGCCGGGAACCTCTCCACCCGTGCCGTCCGTGTCGACGGCGACTACGTCATCAGCGGCACCAAGATGTTCATCACGAACGGCACCTGGGCCGACGTCGTGCTGCTGTTCGCCCGCTCCACGGACGCGCCCGGCCACAAGGGCGTCTCCGCCTTCCTCGTGCCGGCCGACACGCCCGGACTCACCCGGCGCACGGTCCACGGCAAGCTCGGTCTGCGCGGGCAGGCCACCGCCGAGCTGGTGCTGGAGGACGTACGTGTCCCCGCGTCGGCCATGGTGGGCGAGGAGGGCAAGGGCTTCTCGGTCGCCATGTCCGCCCTGGCCAAGGGCCGTATGTCGGTCGCGGCGGGCTGTGTCGGCATAGCCCAGGCGGCCCTCGACGCGGCGGTGAAGTACGCCGGTGAGCGTGAGCAGTTCGGCAAGCCGATCGCGGGTCACCAGCTGGTGCAGGAGCTGATCAGTGACATCGCCGTGGACGTCGACGCCGCCCGGCTGCTGACCTGGCGGGTCGCCGACCTGATCGACCGCGGGCTGCCGTTCTCCGTGGAGTCCTCCAAGGCCAAGCTGTTCGCCTCGGAGGCCGCCGTACGCGCGGCCGACAACGCCGTCCAGGTCTTCGGCGGCTACGGCTACATCGACGAGTACCCGGCGGGCAAGCTGCTGCGCGACGCCCGCGTGATGACCCTCTACGAGGGCACGAGCCAGATCCAGAAGCTGGTCATCGGGCGGGCGCTGACCGGAGTGTCGGCGTTCTGAGTACCGGGTTGAGTACCTGAGCGGATGTGGCCGGCGTCACCCTCGCCGACCCTGGTCCGCATGAGCGACACACCGGTCAAACAGCAGAGTACGGCCGCGTTCTACGGGCAGGCCGTGGCGTCCTTCGGGGTGGCCCTGGCCGCCACCGCGATCGGCATCTTCAACCTCCAGGCCGACGCCTGGGTGCGCGCGTTCCTGGGCATCGCCGTCCTCTACCTCGTCACCTCCGCCTTCACCCTGGCCAAGGTCATCCGGGACCGCCAGGAGGCCGGGCAGATCCTGAGCCGGGTCGACCAGGCGCGGCTGGACAAGCTGCTGGCCGAGCATGACCCGTTCGAGAAGATCTGAGGGGCAGTACGAGAGACGGCGGGGGCCGGCCGAGCGGGTGCCCTAAGCGCTCGCTCACCCTGGACGGTATGGTGTTACCCCTGCCAGAGACGAGGGGTGAGCGATGAGTGCGGCGGAGGAGACGGCCGGTGGTGAGGTGCAGCCGTGGGGCGAGGTCACGCCCGACGCGGCACGGCGGCTGCTCGTTGCTGCCGTGGAGGCCTTCGCCGAGCGCGGCTACCACGCCACGACGACCCGTGACATCGCGGGCCGTGCCGGGATGAGCCCGGCCGCGCTCTACATCCACTACAAGACCAAGGAAGAGCTGCTGCACCGCATCAGCAGGATCGGCCACGAGAAGGCCCTGGACATCCTGCGGACGGCCGCCCGGCGCGAGGGCACGCCGGCCGAACGGCTCGCCGACGCCGTGAGTTCCTTTGTGTGCTGGCACGCCGGCGGCCGGACCACCGCGCGGGTCGTGCAGTACGAACTGGACTCGCTCGGTCCCGAGGCCCGCGCCGAGATCATCGCGCTGCGGCGGCAGGTCGACGCCGAGGTGCGCGGGATCATCGAGGACGGTGTGCGGGGCGGCGAGTTCGACGTGATCGACGTGCAGGGCACGACGCTGGCCGTGCTCTCGCTGTGCATCGACGTGGCGCGCTGGTTCAGCGTCGACGGGCCGCGCACGCCGGAGGAGGTCGGCGCGCTGTACGCCGACCTCGTGCTGCGGATGGTGGGGGCCAAGTAGGGCGGCCCCCGGCCATCCTGGGCGAGGTCAGAGGTAGTACCGCGAGACGGACTCCGCGACGCACACCGGCTTGTCGCCGCCCTCGCGCTCCACGGTGAAGGCGACGGTCACCTGGACGCCGCCGGGCACGTCCTCGACGCCGGTGATCTTCGCGGTGGCGCGCAGACGGGAGCCGGCCGGGACGGGGGCGGGGAAGCGCACCTTGTTGGTGCCGTAGTTGACGCCCATCTTCACGTTGGCGACGGAGATCAGCTGCGGGCCGAAGCGGGGGAGCAGCGACAGGGTCAGGTACCCGTGCGCGATCGTCGTTCCGAACGGCCCCACGGCGGCCTTCTCCGGATCGACGTGGATCCACTGGTGGTCGCCGGTGGCCTCCGCGAACAGGTCGATCCGCTTCTGGTCGATCTCCAGCCAGTCGGTGTATCCGAGCTGCTCGCCCACGGCCGCCTTCAGTTCGTCGGCGGAGGTGAATGTCCTCGGCTCTGCCATCTGTCGTCCCGGCCTCTCGCGTCGCGGATGTGCGCTGTTCCGTTACATCTAAGCAACTGCTTAGCATGGTCGCGTGCGGGATGGATGTCAACGGATCCGGACCGGGGAACGGGCGAGGTGAGGTTGGGTAGGGTTCGAGGAGTGCCCCAGATTCCAGAGAAGATCCATGAGCTCACGGTCGGTCAGCTCGCCGCGCGCAGTGGGTCGGCTGTCTCCGCCCTGCACTTCTACGAGTCCAAGGGTTTGATCAGCAGTCGCCGCACGTCGGGCAACCAGCGCCGGTACCACCGGGACACGCTGCGCCGGGTCGCCTTCATCCGTGCCGCCCAGCGGGTCGGCATCCCCCTGGCCACGATCCGTGACGCCCTCGCCGAACTCCCCGAGGAGCGCACGCCCACCCGCGAGGACTGGGCTAACCTCTCCGAGGCCTGGCGCTCCGAACTGGACGAGCGCATCAAGCAGCTGAACCGGCTGCGCGACCATCTCACCGACTGCATCGGCTGCGGCTGCCTGTCCCTGGACTCCTGCGTCCTCTCCAACCCCAACGACGTCTTCGGCGAACGCCAGACAGGCTCCCGCCTCTTGGTCCAGCGCCCGGCCGCAAAACGGGACACCGACTGCTGAAACGACGGTCACTGACATACGCGGTTCACTGGACGCCGTTGGCCCGTGCCTCTGTCGCCAACTGCGCGTTGGGCTCGGTTCTTCGGCCGTCCGGCAGGAGCAGCGTGCCCCTCCGCCAGGACGCGCAGGACCCGCGGACCGGGCGGCGAGGACGCGAACCGCGCCGCGCCTCCGTGTCCGGCCAGATGCCCGCCTCCACGCCCCCGTCGAGGGCGAGCAACGCGGCGGGCCGCCTCCTCGGCGCCGGGCTCATGCCAGTTGACCGAGGCGTGGTCGGGCAGCACGGTCCAGTTCCGGATGTTCCGCCGCGCCCGAATGAACTCGCGCGGGGGCACCCCCATCCCGCGTGCCACCGGGTCCGGCTCCGCCCCGGGCGGACCCTCGGGGGCCGTTGAGGCATACCTGCGCCATGAGTTGACGGTGCCAGTCGGCACTGACAGTGCCCGAATCACCGTGCGGCACCTGGTCAATGGGGGTGCGGCAGCCCCGGCGCACCCCCGCTGTGCACGGTTCGACCGGCCCGGTCGGGGCTCGCTCGGATCCTCAGGCCCGGGGCTGCTCCGGGCTCATGGTCATCCCCCTTGCCGTCGGCTCAGGCCGACACCAGCAGTCGCCCGCGCCTGGCGCCCGCCAGGGCCTCGGGTGTGAGCACGGGCCGCGGTACCAGAATTCCGCAGTCCGTACAGACCGGACCCGCCGACGGCTCGTGGTCCAGGTCGTACCGCCATACGAGCCGCTCCCCGGCGCACACCGGGCAGCCCGAACCCGGTTCGCGCTCCAGTGCGGCGATCAGCCGGCGCAGCACCTCGGCCAGCGGCTCAGGGGGGTGCAGCCGCGGGTCGTCGCACCATGCCACGCCGAAACCGCCCCAGGTCAGCCGGTGCCAGTCGTCCACCGTGCCCGGCCTGCGCAGCCCGTCGTGCTTCTCCTTCTTGCGGCGCTCGGCGAACTCGACCTCGTAGGCCAGCCAGACCGAACGCGCCTCCTCCAACTCGTCCAGTGCGGCCACGAGCCGCGCTGGATCGGGGGACCTGTCCTCGGGTCCGAACCCCCACCGGGAGCACAAATGGTCCCAGGTGGCCCGGTGCCCATAAGGGGCGAACCGCTCAAGGCACTTGCGCAGCGAGTAACGCCGCAGCGCCAGATCGCACCGCGGGTCGCGCACCTGTCTCGCCAGACTCCGGAAACCGGCCATCGCCTTGCACCTCCGTCACACCTGCACCTGTACTTCGGTCACTTCGGCGTCGTCGAACGGACGTCGCCGAATAGACGTATCGACAAGCGATTCGGCTCCCTCCGTATCCATCCGTTTTCCGATGACCCCCATAATCTCGGCCGTAGCGACTCCAAAAAATGACGCATGCTCATCTTCAATCTCGGGGATACCGGCGGTAACGTCCCGCCCGTTCCCCCTCGGTAGGAGCTGCCATGCCACGGAGCACCCCACGAAGCACACTTGCCAAACTGAGAACTCCCGGCAGATTCCCCGGGTTCCTGAAGACCGCCTCCGTATGCGTCCTTGTCGCCGGTCTTTTGTCCCCGCTGACTCAGGCGACCGCGGCCGAACCGACTGGGTCGGAGGTCAGCGCGGCCGCCAACGACTATTGCGGCGGCCAGTGTTCCGACATCCTGCCGCCCGGGCAGAACGGCGGCGCCACGCTCGCCCAGATCCTGCTCAACCAGGCCTTCGGCGCCCAGCCGGCGCACGCGGACGACCAGCTCGGACCGTACAACAACCTGGCCACCGGCCACTCCGGGCTGACCAATGACAAGATCAACACCTTCTTCAACGACGCGTCGTTCGGGGTGCCCGCCGACCAGGTCGCCTCCACCGTCAAGCCCGCCGGCCGCAGTGACGTCACGATCGTCCGCGACAAGAAGACGGGTGTGCCGCACATCACCGGCACCACCCGCTACGGCACGGAGTTCGGCGCGGGCTACGCGGCGGCCCAGGACCGGCTGTGGCTGATGGACGTCTTCCGGCACGTCGGACGCGGCCAGCTCACCGGCTTCGCCGGCGGCGACGCCGCCAACCAGGGCCTGGAGCAGCAGTTCTGGCGGCACGCCCCGTACACCGAGGCCGATCTGCAGGCTCAGATCGACAACGCCGTGGCCACCAACGGCGAGCGCGGCAAGCAGGCCCTCGCCGACGCCAAGGCATACATCGACGGCATCAACTCCTACATCGCCGCCGCCGACAAGGGCCGTTACTTCCCCGGCGAGTACGTCCTGACCGGGCACAAGGACTCCGTCACCAACGCCGGCAAGATCGAGCCCTTCAAGGTGACCGACATGATCGCGCTGGGTTCCGTGATCGGCACCCTGTTCGGCTCCGGCGGGGGCGGCGAGGTCAACAACGCGATATCCCTGCTCGCCGCCCAGGAGAAGTACGGCGTGGCGCAGGGCACCAAGGTGTGGGAGTCCTTCCGCGAGCGCAACGACCCCGAGGCGGTCCTCACCGTCCACGACGGCAGCTTCCCGTACGCCCCGAAGCCGGACGACCCGCGGGGCGAGGCCCTGCCCGACGCCGGCTCGGTCGCCGAGGAACAGCTCGTGTACGACCGTACGGGCAGCGCAGCCACGTCCGGCGCCACCGGCGCCTCCACCGAGGCGGCGAAGGCGGCCGTCTCCTCGGCCAAGCGCGGCATGTCCAACGCCCTGGTGGTGAACGGCGAGCACACCGCGAGCGGCCACCCGGTCGCCGTCTTCGGCCCGCAGACCGGCTACTTCGCGCCCCAGCTGCTCCTGCTCCAGGAGATCCAGGGCCCGGGCATCAGCGCCCGCGGCGCCTCCTTCGCGGGCCTGAGCTTCTACGTCCACCTCGGCCGCGGCCAGGACTACTCGTGGAGCGCGACGACCTCCGGCCAGGACATCATCGACACGTACGCCGTCGAACTCTGCCAGGACGACCACCACTACCTGTACCGCGGCACCTGCACGCCCATGGAGAAGGCCGAGCAGAAGAACGCCTGGAAGCCGACCGCGGCCGACGGCACCCCGGCCGGCTCTTACACCATGCGGGTCTGGCGCACCAAGTACGGTCCCGTCACCCACCGCGCGACGGTCGATGGCAAGAAGGTCGCCTACACCACCCTGCGCTCGTCCTTCATGCACGAGGCCGACTCCATCATCGGCTTCCAGATGCTGAACGACCCGGACTATGTGAAGGGCCCGAAGGACTTCCAGAAGGCCGTGCAGCACATCAACTACACCTTCAACTGGTTCTACGCCGACTCCGAGCACGCCGCGTACTACAACAGCGGCGACAACCCGGTGCGCGCGAGCGGCGTCGACGCCGAGTTCCCGGTGTGGGCGCGGCCCGCGTACGAGTGGCGGAACTGGCAGCCGGCGACGAACACCGCGGACTACACGCCGCCGTCGGCGCACCCCAACTCCATCGACCAGGACTACTACATCTCCTGGAACAACAAGCAGGCAAAGGACTACACGACCGCGCCCTGGGGCAACGGGTCCGTGCACCGCGGGAACCTGCTGGAGGACCGGGTGAAGAAACTGGTCGACCAGGGCGGGGTGACCCGGGCCTCACTGGTGAAGGCGATGGCGGACGCCGGGCTCGCGGACCTGCGGGCGGAGGACGTGCTGCCGAAGCTGCTGAGGGTGGTGGGCAGTTCGCCCGTCACCGACCCCGCGGCCAAGGCGGCGGCCGACAAGCTGCAGGCCTGGGTGTCGGCGGGAGCCAAGCGCACCGAGACCGCGGCCGGGTCGAAGAAGTACGCCCACGCCGACGCGATCCGCATCCTGGACGCGTGGTGGCCGCTGCTGGTGAAGGCCGAGTTCGAGCCGGGGCTCGGCAGCGAGCTGTACGAGGCGTTCACCGCCAACCTGCCGATCGACGAGTCCCCGTCGGCCGCGCACGGCCCGACCGGCTCGCACGCCGGAAGCGCCTTCCAGTACGGCTGGTGGAGCTATGTCGACAAGGACATCCGGGCGGTGCTCGGCGAGTCCGTGCAGGGTCCGCTGGCCCGCAAGTACTGCGGCGACGGCAGCCTCGGCGCCTGCCGGGACACCCTCATCAGCACGCTGAAGGAGGCGGCCGGCAAGACGGCGGCCCAGGTGTACCCCGGTGACGACGTCTGCTCGGCCGGCGACCAGTGGTGCGCCGACTCGATCAACCATCGTGAGCTGGGCGGCATCAAACACAGCAAGATCAGCTGGCAGAACCGCCCGACGTTCCAGCAGGTCGTGGAGTTCACCTCGCACCGGTGAACGACTGTGGGCAAACCGGCGTTGGCAAACGGCTGTTGGCCAACGCCGGTTTGCCAACGTGTGGTGGCCAGCGCACGTGGGCCAACGCCCGTTGATCCGGCGTGCGCGGGCCAACGGCTGTTGACGGCGGCCGTCAGCCGACGCGGCCCGCGGTCAGCACCAGTTGGGCCAGTTCGCGGTGGAGGATGTCGCTGTGGGCGCCGGACGGCGGGCCGCCGCGCCTGACCACCGCCGCCGCGTCGACGTTCACGCAGCCGGACGCGGGCAGCTTCGCCCTCAGCGCCTCGGCCAGGGTGAACGCGCGCGTGCCCGGTACGGCCTGGACGCCGCCGTATCCCAGCGCACCCCACTTGGCGCGCAGCGCACGGCCGAGGTCGAGGCCTGCGATCCCGCGCGCGTCACCCGCCATGCGCGAGGCGAGCGGGTACAGCGTGCCGAGGGCCGAGTCGTGTCGGGAGTGGCAGCACACCAGCGGCCCGATCGACGCGCTTGTACTGCCCCTGGAGCACGCCTCCCGCGCGCGTGTCGTGCGGCAGCCGGGCAGCGAACGCGTAGTGCGAGAAGGCGGCCTGGAGCAGCGTCACCGACTTCACCGCCCGTACGCCCTCCGGCAGCCCGCGCAGCGCGAACGACACCAGCCGCCCGCCGAAGCTGTGCCCGACCAGGTGCACCCGCACGTCCGGTACGGCGCGCGCGAGCTGCCCGATCACCCGGCCTCGCTGCTGCCGCCGAAGCGCGTGGCATCAGCCCGCGGGCTCTCTTGGTACTCCCCGTCACCTGTAGAGGAGGTACTTCCTGCGCACCCGCCGGAACACCGCGAGCTCCTCCCGCCAGCCCGCCACGACCTCGTCCGTGTCGGCGCCCGCGTCGATCATCGTGCGCACGCGCGCGGAGCCGGTGAGTTTGTCGATCCAGTGGTCGGAGCGCCAGGCGAAGCCGCTCCAGGCCTGCTTGGCGGTCACCAGGAGGGCGATCCCGGTGCGTACGGGGTCGTAGGCGTCCCGGTCGTGCACATGGACCTGGACGCCGCCGATCGTCTTCCCCCGGAACTTGGAGAACGTGGGCGTGAAGTACGCCTCCCTGAAGCGCGCGCCGGACAGGCCGAGGTCGTTCACGGCGGCGGCCCAGCGGCCGTCCAGGCCGTCTGCGCCGAGCAGTTCGAACGGGCGGGTCGTGCCGCGTCCCTCGGACAGGTTCGTCCCCTCGAAGAGGCACGTCCCCGAGTACACCAGGGCGGTGTCCGGCGTCGGCATGTTGGGGCTCGGCGGCACCCAGGGCAGCCCGGAGGCGTCGTACCAGTCCGATCGCCTCCAGCCGCTCATCCGTACGGTCTCCAGCGGCACCGGCGCGGTCAGGAACTCCCCGTTGAACAGCCGGGCCAGCTCGGCGACGGTCATCCCGTGCGCCTGCGCGATGGGCTGGCGCCCGACGAAGGTCGCGAAGTCCTTGTGCAGCACCGGGCCCTGGGCCGACCGTCCGGTCACCGGGTTCGGGCGGTCCAGCACCACGAAGCGCTTGCCGGCGAGGTGTGCCGCCTCCATGCAGTCGTAGAGCGTCCAGATGTAGGTGTAGAAACGGGCGCCGACGTCCTGGATGTCGAAGACGACCGTGTCCACACCGGAGGCCGTGAAGATGTCGGCGAGGGGCCGGCCGCTCTTGAGGTACGTGTCGTAGACCGGCAGGCCGGTCGCGGGGTCGTCGTAGCGGCCTTCTGAGCCGCCGGCCTGGGCGGTGCCGCGGAAGCCGTGTTCGGGGCCGAAGACGGCGGTGAGGTGCACGCGGTCGTCGGCGTGCATCACGTCGACGATGTGGCGGACGTCGCGAGTGACGCCGGTGGGGTTGGTGACGATCCCGGCCCGCTGTCCGTCGAGGACGGCGTATCCGTCGGCCGCGAGCCGGTCGAATCCGGTACGGAGTCGGCTGGGGCGCCCGGCCGACGTGGCTGGGGGTACCGAAGGCAGGGTTGCTGCTGCCGTTGTCGCTGCGAGCAGGGCTCGTCTGGATAGGCGCATGGGGGCACGGTATTGCTCCCGCAGGTTGTGGGGAAGGCGCGGGTTGTGAGGGCTGGTCGCGCCCATGCGGCAAAGCCGCATATCGATACACCCCCGCGCCTTTGGTTGGCTGCAGTCACCCTTTCCCCGTGACATACCGACCGGTTAGTCTGCACCTGGTGGAGCCGCAGTCGAAGGAGACACATGGTGGAAGCCGTTCAGGGTGCTGGAGTGGTCGTCACGGGGGCCGGGGGTGGGATCGGGGCAGCCCTTGCCCGGCGGTTCGCTGCCGAGGGGGCGCGGGTCGTCGTCAACGATCTGGATGCCGGGCGGGCCGAGGACGTTGCCGGTGAGATCGGGGGCATCGCGGTGCCGGGGGACGCCTCCGTGATCGTCGCCGCGGCTCGCGAGGCGCTCGGCGGAACGGTTGACGTCTACTGCGCCAACGCCGGTGTCGGCTCCGGAGGCGAGGACCTGGGGCGACCGCTCGACGAGGCGGGCTGGGCGGCCTCCTGGGACGTGAACGTGATGGCTCACGTCCGGGCGGCCCATGAGCTTCTCCCGGACTGGCTGGAGCGTGGCAGCGGGCGGTTCGCGTCCACCGTGTCGGCCGCCGGGCTGCTGACCATGGTCGGCGCCGCCCCCTACAGCGTCACCAAGCACGGTGCGTATGCCTTCGCCGAGTGGCTGTCGCTGACGTACCGCCACCGCGGTCTGAAGGTGCACGCCATCTGCCCGCAGGGCGTGCGCACCGCCATGCTGGACGCGGCAGGCAGCGCGGGCGACCTGGTGCTCAGGCCGACCGCGATCGAGCCGGAGGACGTGGCGGACGCCCTGTTCAAGGGGATCGAGGAGGACCGCTTCCTGATCCTGCCGCACCCCGACGTCGCCGAGTACTACAAGGCGCGCGCCAGTGATCCAGACCGCTGGCTGGCCGGTATGAACCGGCTCCAGCAGCAGTGGGAGGCGCATCGGTGACCGGCTCCTCGCGGTACGCGGCCAAGCCCTGGCTGGGTCTGCTGACCGATGCGCAGAGGGCCTCGGTCAGTCCCGCCGACTCGCTCGTGCACGCCCTGCGCCGGGCCGTCGCCGACGCCCCGGACCGCACCTTCCTCGCCTACTTCGACGGGCGGCTCAGCTACCGGGAGGTGGACGAGCGGAGCGACTCCGTCGCCGGGCACCTCGCCGCGCGCGGTCTGGAGCGCGGTGACCGGGTCGCGGTGCTGTTGCAGAACTCCCCGCACTTCGTGCTCGCCCTCTTCGGCGCCTGGAAGGCGGGCGCGGTCGTGGTGCCCGTGAACCCGATGTACAAGTCGGCCGAGGTCGCGCACGTTCTGCGGGATGCCGAGGCGGCCGCGCTGATCTGCTCCGACCGGGCCTGGGAGTCGTATCTGCGCGCCACGGCGGCGGACTCGCCGGTGCGGTTCGCGCTCACCGGCTGTGAGTTGGATTTCCAGACCCGGCAGGACGCGCGCGTGCTGACCTTCGAACGGCTGCCGCAGGCCCCGGACGCCGACGATCTGACGGCCGTCGCGGGGGCCGGCCACAAGGCGCCCGAGGGACGCGATCCGGGCCCGGCCGACATCGCGCTGATCAGCTACACCTCCGGCACCAGCGGCACCCCCAAGGGCGCCACGAACACGCACGGCAACGTCATGTACAACGCCGAACGGCAGCGCACCGGCCTGGAGTTGCCCGAGGCACCCGTCTACTACGCGCTGGCGCCGCTGTTCCACATCACCGGGATGGTCTGCCAGCTCGGTGCCTGCCTCAACAGCGCGGGCACGCTCGTGCTGACGTACCGCTTCGAGGCGGGCGTCGTCCTGGACGCGTTCGCCGAGCACCGGCCGCACTACACGGTCGGCCCGTCCACCGCGTTCATGGCGCTGGCCGCCCACCCCTCCGTCACCCGCGACCACTTCTCATCCTTCCGGGTGATCTCCTCCGGCGGCGCCCCGCTGCCGCCCGCCCTGGTGGAGAAGTTCCGGGCCGGCTTCGGCCCTTACATCCGCAACGGCTACGGCCTCACCGAGTGCACCGCCCCCTGCGCCTCCGTCCCACCCGGCCTGGTGGCGCCCGTCGACCCGGCCTCCGGGACGCTGGCCGTGGGCCTGCCCGGCCCCGACACGGTCGTCCGGATCGTCGACGACACCGGCGCCGAGGTGCCCTTCGGGGAGCAGGGCGAGATCGTCGTCCGGGGACCGCAGGTCGTGCCCGGCTACTGGCGCCGGCCCGACGCCACCGCCGAGACGTTCCCCGGGGGCGAGCTGCGCACCGGCGACATCGGCTTCATGGACCCGCAGGGGTGGCTGTACGTCGTCGACCGCAAGAAGGACATGATCAACGCGTCCGGCTTCAAGGTGTGGCCGCGCGAGGTCGAGGACGTGCTGTACACGCACCCGGCGGTGCGCGAGGCCGCTGTCGTCGGGGTGCCCGACGGATATCGCGGGGAGACCGTCAAGGCCTGCGTCAGCCTGCGTCCGGGCGCCGAAGCGGACCCCGGTGAACTCGCCGACTACTGCAAGGAGAGACTGGCCGCTTACAAATACCCACGGCTTGTAGAGGTCCTGCCGGACTTGCCGAAGACGGCGAGTGGGAAGATCCTCCGTCGGGAACTGCGTTCGCAAACGCACGACAACTAGCAGCAGAACGGAAAGGCAGGTGGCGGCAGTGCCCAGGACGATGGACGGAGGCGGCACTCCCGTGCCCCAGCGGCTCCTGGCCGCCGCCACCCGGCTCTTCGCGGAGCAGGGCTACGACCGCACCTCGGTGCAGGAGATCGTGGAGGCGGCCGGCGTCACGAAAGGGGCGCTCTACCACTACTTCGGGTCCAAGGACGACCTGCTGCACGAGGTGTACGCGCGCGTGCTGCGGCTCCAGCAGGAACGTCTGGACGCCTTTGCCGACATGGACGCGCCCGTGGAGCAGCGGCTGCGGGACGCGGCGGCGGACGTCGTCGTCACGACCATCGAGAACCTCGACGACGCGTCGATCTTCTGGCGGTCCATGCACCATCTGAGCCCCGAGAAGAACAAACAGGTCCGTGCCGAGCGCCGCCGGTACCACGAGCGGTTCCGTGCGCTCATCGAGGAGGGCCAGGCGTCGGGCGTCTTCTCCACGGCGACCCCCGCCGACCTGATTGTCGACTACCACTTCGGCTCCGTCCACCACCTGTCGACCTGGTACCGCCCCGACGGCCCGCTCAGCCCGCAACAGGTGGCCGACCACCTGGCCGACCTGCTGCTGCGGGCACTGCGCCCGTGATCGCGCGGGGTTGTCCGACTCGGTAGACCGACTCGCGGGGGCTACTCAGTGCCGGCCAGCATCTTGGGACGGGTAGGGACGCCGGGGGCGAAGAACACTGCCGCGGCCGCCGTAGCGCCACCCCTGCAGCGTCACAGGTACCGCTTCAGCTCCCGCCGCGCCAGCGACCGCTGATGCACCTCGTCGGGGCCGTCGGCGATCATCAACGTGCGTGCCCCGGCGTACAGTTCGGCCAGCGGGAAGTCCTGGCTGACACCACCCGCGCCGTGCAGCTGAATCGCACGGTCGATGATGTCGACGACCGCGCGAGGCGTGGCGATCTTGATGGCCTGGATCTCGGTGTGGGCGCCCCGGTTGCCGACGGTGTCCATCAGCCAGGCCGTCTTCAGCACCAGCAGCCGCAGTTGCTCGACGGTCACGCGCGCGTCGGCGATCCAGTTGTGCACGACGCCCTGCTGCGCCAGCGCCTTGCCGAACGCCGAACGGGACACGGCGCGGCGGCACATCAGCTCGATCGCCCGCTCGGCCATGCCGATCAGCCGCATGCAGTGGTGGATACGGCCGGGACCCAGCCGGGCCTGGGCGATGGCGAAACCGCCCCCCTCCTCGCCGATCAGGTTCGCCACCGGCACGCGCGCGTGGTCGAAGATCACCTCGGCGTGGCCGCCGTGGTAGTGGTCCTCGTAGCCGAAGACCTGCATGGCCCGCTGCACCGTGACGCCGGGCGTGTCGCGGGGGACCAGGACCATGGACTGCTGGCGACGGGTGTCCGGGCCGTCAGGGCCCTCGGCAGTCGCTGTCTTGCCCATCACGATGAAGATCTTGCAGTCCGGGTTCATCGCCCCGGAGATGTACCACTTGCGGCCGGTGATGACGTACTCGTCCGTGCCGTCGGAGGCTCGCTCGATGCGCGTGGTGATGTTCGTGGCGTCCGAGGAGGCCACCTCCGGCTCCGTCATCGCGAACGCCGAGCGGATCTCACCGGCGAGCAGTGGCTCCAGCCACTGCTTCTTCTGGTGCTCGTCCGCGAACTGGGCGAGCACCTCCATGTTCCCGGTGTCGGGCGCCGCGCAGTTCGTCACGGTGGGCGCCAACTGCGGGGAGCGGCCGGTGATTTCCGCGAGCGGCGCGTACTGGAGGTTGGTCAGTCCCGCGCCGTACTCGGAGTCCGGGAGGAAGAGGTTCCACAGGCCCTGCCTGCGGGCCTCGGCCTTCAACTCCTCGACCACGGCCGGGGTGTCCCACGGCGAGGCGAGCCGCGCGCGCTGCTCGTGCGCGACGGCCTCGGCGGGATAGACGTACTCGTCCATGAAGGCGAGCAGCTTGCCGCGCAGCTCCTCGGTGCGCGCGTCGAACCCGAAGTCCATGTCCGTCAGCCTTCCTGAAGAGTCGTCAGCCCGTGCTCGACGAAGACGGGGACCAGCTCGCCGATGCGGTCGAAACCGCGGCCGACCGTCTGGCCCAGCGTGTAGCGGTAGTGGATGCCCTCCAGGATCACGGCGAGCTTGAACCACGCGAACGCCGTGTACCAGGAGACGGCGGAGACATCGCGCCCCGACCGCGCGGCGTACCGCTCGATCAGCTCGGCCGGCGCCGGATGGCCGGGCGCCTCGGCGGTCGTGGAGACGGGGGAGCCGGGCGCGCCGAGCGGCATGCTGTACATCACCAGCAGGCCCAGGTCGGTCAGCGGATCGCCGAGCGTCGACATCTCCCAGTCGAGGATCGCCTGGATGGTGTCGTCCGCACCGATCAGGACGTTGTCCAGCCGGTAGTCGCCGTGCACGACGGCCGGTGCGGGGGAGCGGGGCAGCGCGCGACCGAGGGCCGCGTGCAGCTCGTCGACGCCGGCCAGCTCGCGGTTGCGGGAGGCGTCCAGCTGCTTGCCCCAGCGGCGCAGCTGGCGGTCCAGGAAGCCCTCGGGGCGGCCGAAGTCCGCGAGCCCGACCTCGCCGGGGTCCACCGCGTGCAGCTCGACGAGCGTGTCCACCAGGGACAGCACGGCACCGCGGGTGCGCTCCGGGCCGAGCGGGGCGAGCTGCTCGGCGGTGCGGTACGGGGTGCCGTCGACGAACTCCATCACGTAGAAGGGCGACCCGAGCACCTCCTCGTCCTCGCACAGGAGCACCGGCCGCGGCACCGGCACGTCGGTCGGATGCAGCGCGCTGATCACCCGGTGCTCGCGCCGCATGTCGTGCGCGGTGGCCAGGACGTGGCCCAGCGGGGGCCGTCGTACGACCCACCGCGCGGTGCCGTCGGAGACCGCGTAGGTGAGGTTCGACCGTCCGCCCTCGATCAGCCGGCCGGACAGGGGACCGGTCACCAGACCGGGCCGCTCGCGCTCCAGCAGACCGCGCAGCCGGTCGAGATCGAGTCCTGGCGGGTGGTCGGGGCTCATCGGCGCTCCTACGGGCAGGTGAACAGTACCCGACACATGATGCCGACCGGTCGGTATGCCGTCCAGTACGCGGGACGAAGGTGATCGGAGCCACGATAGGCCGACGGCCGTGCAGGTGGGACGGCAGGGAGCCGTGCGAGGTTCTTCCGCGCCCGATCCCGATGTCGTGCCGGGGCGCTAGGTGACCAGCGCCGCAGCGCACACCGCCATCGCCACCGTGCACAGCACCGCCGCGGCGGCGTGCCGCGGGACGAGCGGGGCGGGGGTGCCCGGCGCGGCGAGGGCCCGGATGCGGTGGTGGGCCACCAGCAGGAAGCCCAGCCAGAGGGTGCAGGTCAGCGCGCCGACGGTGACGCCGAGGGGGGAGACGCCCTGGTACAGCGAGGTCCGTACGGCGAGGACGGCGGAGACGGTGCCCGACAGCGTGGTACGGCGCCACGCGAGCCGGGTCCGCTCGGGCTGGAGTCCCGGATCCCGCTCCCCGTCCCGGGCCGCCGCCGCGCTCACCCCTCCCACCCGACGAGCACGACGAACACCATCGCGACAGCCACGACCGCGATCACCAGGCTCAGCAGCGCCGGGAACCGCGACACCGGCAGGTCCTCGCCGCGCCGCATGGCCCGCTCGCAGCGCACCCAGTGGTTCACCGCGCGCAGCGAGCACAGCACGCCGGCCGCGAGCAGCGCCAGCGCGAGTCCGACGCGCCAGCCCCAGCGGAGGTCCGGCAGGAACTGGTCCACGGCGAAGCCGCCGCCGATCAGCGCGAGCGCGGTGCGCAGCCAGGCCAGGAAGGTGCGCTCGTTCGCCAGCGAGAACCGGTAGTCGGGGGTGTCGCCCTCCTGCCGGATGTCCCGGGGCGCGAACCACAGCCGGACGTTCCGTGCGAATCCGATCACAGGCAGGACCCTATCGGTCCGTTCCGGACACCGATCGGTGCTCCCCGGGACATGAGCGGTCCCACCTCACACCCCCGCCCGGTACGCCTTCAGCCGCTCGTACGCCGCCAGCCCGTCCGGCACCCACTCCCACTCGGCCAGCCTGCGCTCCACCTCCTCCTCCGGCAGGAATCCGTGCCAGGCCACCTCCTCCGCCTGCGGCAGCACCGGGAGGGCACAGCGCACCTCGTACACCGCCGACCACCAGGTGCGGCCGGCGCCGTCGTCGTACAGGAACTTGAAGAGGTACTCGGGGTGCGGCAGGCCGGTCACGCCGAGTTCCTCCTCGGCCTCGCGCAGGGCCGCTGTGTCGTAGGGCTCGCCCGCGCCGACCACTCCGCCGACGAACATGTCGTACAGGGAGGGGAAGACCAGCTTGGTTGGCGTGCGGCGGTGGACGAAGATCCGGCCCTCGGGGTCGCGGGCCTGGATGAAGACGCAGCGGTGGCGCAGGCCCTCGGCGTAGGCCCGGCCGCGCGGGTACTGACCGACGACCTGGTCGTGCTCGTCGACGATGTCGAGGATCTCGTCAGCAGGGTTCATGGCTCCAGTTAACGCCAGGACCCCGCACGGCCGGTCAGCCCGGCTGGAGATCCCGCGCCCGCTCCGGCCGCGTCGCCGGCCCGCTCGGCATCGCGGGGTGCATCCCCAGCAGGACGACGCCCGCCACGATCGCCGCCAGCCCGGCCGCCGCCCAGGCCAGCGCGCCCGTGTCGGTGCGCAGCCGGTCGCCCAGGAAGCCGATCCCGCAGGCGATGCCGGCCAGCGGCTGGGCCGCGGTCAGGGCGGGCAGGGACGCGCGCAGGGACGCGGTCTCGAAGGCGCTCTGCACCAGTACCAGGCCGGTCACCCCGAGCGCCAGCAGGGCGTACGGCTGCCAGCCCGAGACCAGCTCGACCAGGCCGCCCTCGGAGAAGCGCTGGCCGCTCACCCGGGTCAGCGCGTCCTGGAGGCCGTACAGCAGCCCGGCGGCCAGGGCCAGCAGTACCGGGCCCGAGCCGAGCCGGGATCGCCTGGCGTGCGCCGTGAGCAGCAGGGCGAGTCCGAGCATCACGCCGATGATCAGCCAGTGCCGCAGGGGGTCGGTGACCGCGGTGCCGCCGCGCGGCTGCCCGGCCACGATGAACGTCGTCACCCCGCCCGCAAGCAGCGCGAGCCCTGCCCAGCCCTGGCGGCCGAGCGGCTGCCGGGTCTGCCGGCGGGAGAGCGCGAGCGCGAAGAGCAGGTTCGTCGCCAGCAGCGGCTCCACCAGGGACAGCTCGCCCTGGCCGAGCGCCATCGCGCCCAGCGCCATGCCGACCACCATCAGCGCGATACCGCCCAGCCAGCGCGGCACGCGCATCAGGTCGAACAGCAGGCGGGGGGAGAGGAAGTCGCTGAGCGGGGCCCGCTGGGCGGCGTTCTGCTGGAGGACGTACCCGAAGCCCAGGCAGCACGCGGCGCTCACGGCGAGCACCAGAACCAGAACCGACACGCTGCGAACCTTGGTCATCAGGCCGCGTCCCGGAGTGCGTAACGGCCTGGTCCAGCGTCCTCGGGCCGGTGTGCCCGGGGACCGCACGTCCGGCCATGGTCAGGGGTCGGGGGACAGCCCGCTATGGCGTACATCACAGTCGCTGGTGGGTGGCGGTTCCGGTGCAGGAAGGGGCATCACAAATCCCCCTCGAACATGGAGACTTGACGCGTGTAATGCGGGGGCCGCCCTTGACGCCAAGTGTTGGCTGGGGGTTGGCTGTCTGTGATCAGTTCGTGGCGGCCCGAATACCGGCCCCGGTCACCCACCCGGGCCAGGACCTCGGTTTCAGAGGGGCCGCGTCACCGACCGAGCCAACACCAGAGTGCGTGAGGAAGTCCGCGGTGTCCCCACCCCCGCCATCCCTCGGCCGCGGTCGCAGACGGGCGGCCCAGGGCTTCGACGAGGCTCTCGACGACGCCGATCTCGTCGCCGCGCGGACCGCCTTGGCGCAGGGGCGCTGGCAGAACACCCGCTCGCTGCTCGGCCGGACCGGCGACGACTGGGACCTCCGCGGACACCGCGTCGCCGTGCTCGCCCGGGAAGGGCACACCGCCTCCTGGGCTCGCGAGTGGCAGCTCGCCGAACCCGACTCCGCCGACGCCTCCGCCCTGCTCGCGCTCGCCCTGGTCCGGCGAACCCTGCGCGGCAAGGACAAGCCGCCCCGCGCCCGCGAGGCCTGCCACCGGGCCGCCGCACTCGCGCCCGCCGACCCCACACCCTGGCTGGGGCTGCTCCTGCTGGAGCACACCCTGGGCGCCGAGCAGGACGTCGTGCGGGTCTTCGAGGAGGTCCGCACCCGCTACGCCGACCACCACCACGCCCACCACCTGATGGTCGCCCGGCTCGCCGAGCGCCGCCCCGACGCCGGCCCGGACCCGTTGCACGAGGTGTACGAGTTCGCCGCCTGGGCCGCCGAGCAGGCCCCCGCCGACTCCCCGCTGGCGATCCTGCCGGTCGTCGCGCACGCCGAGCGCTACCGCGTGCTGGCCGCCGCCGGGCACGCGGTAGCCGACCCGGCCGCCTCCCGGCACTGGGTCGGCCGCCGCGCCCGGCTGGTGATGAAGGCCGCCTTCGACTGGTGGCTGGAGTGGGAGCACGAGGGCCACCCGCGCCGCCTGATCGACCTGAACTTCCTCGCCCACGCCAAGGTCTGCGAGGGACGCGGCGCCGAGGCCGCCGCCCTGTTCCACCGCATCGGCGACCATCTCACCCCGGCGCCGTGGTCGTACCCCGACCGCGACCCGCTCGCCGCCTTCCGGGCCGCCCGCGCCGAAGCGCTCGGCGCGTTATGACCACTTGAGCCCCTTTTGATTGCTGTTTCCTCTTGTTCCCCTTGAAAGGACACCCGCGATGACGACGGGCAGTTCCCGTACGACGAGACCCACGGCAGGCAGCGGCGGCATCAGCACGTTCAGGGGGCAGGACCGCGCCCTGCGCGCCGACCGGCTCGGCACCCTCGGCCTGCTCCTGTCCGTGCTGGCCGCCACGGCGCCGCTCATGGTGGTCGCAGGTGTCATGCCCACCACATTCGGAGTGATGGGCATCGTCGGACAGCCACTGCTGTTCGTGATCCTCGCTGCGGTGCTCGCCCTGTTCAGCGTCGGATACGCCGAGATGAGCCGGCACGTCCACAACGCCGGCGCCTTCTACGCGTACATCTCCCGCGGACTCGGCGGCACCGCCGGCGCGGGCGCCGCCATGGTCGCGCTCGTCGCCTACAACGCCCTCCAGGTCGGCATCTACGGCATCTTCGGCTTCGAGGTGTCCGGGCTGTTCGCCACCTACCTCGACACCCAGGTCGCCTGGTGGATACCCCCGCTGGCGGCCGTGCTCGTCGTCGGCGCGCTCGGCTGGCTGAAGATCGACCTCAACGCGCGCGTGCTCGGCGTCCTGCTGGTCATCGAGGTCATCCTGGTCGTCATCTTCGATGTCGCCGCCATCGGAAACCCCGGCCCGCAGGGCCTGTCCCTGCACGCCTTCAACCCGGACACCCTCACCGGCGCCGGCTTCGGCACCGCGCTGTGCTTTTCCGTCGCCGCCTTCCTCGGCTTCGAGCAGGCCCCCGTCTACGCCGAGGAGACCAGCCGCCCGCACGTCCTCGTGCCGCGCGTGATGTTCCTGGCCATCGGCGGGATCGCCGTCTTCTACACGATCACCTGCTGGGCGCTCACCGTCGCCACCGGGCCCTCGGCCATCGTCGGCACCGCCGGGAAGCAGAGCGCCGGGCTGCTGTTCTTCCTCACCGAGGACCTGCTCGGCAACACGTTCACGGACGTGCTGCACGTGCTGTTCGTGACCGGCATGTTCGCGGCGATGCTCAGCTTCCACAACGTCGTCGCCCGGTACGCCTTCGCCATGGGCCGCGAGGGCCTGCTGCCCGCCGCCTTCGGCCGCACCAGCAACTCGAGCGGCGCCCCCGGCACCGGCTCCCTGCTGCAGACCCTGATCGCCCTGGTCGTGGTCGCCGCCTTCACGATCACCGACAGCCACCCGACCGGCGACCCGACCGCGCCGGTCCTGCGCCTGTTCACCTGGATGGGCAGCCTGGGCGCGCTCGGCGTCGCGTTCCTGATGGCCGCCGCCTCGGTCTCCGTACTCGTCTTCTTCGTCCGCCGCGGGGCCGTCGGCGCCCAGTTCTGGCGCCTGGCCGCCTCCGGGCTCGCCGTCGTCGGGCTGCTCTTCATCGTCGTGTACACCGTCAAGGACTTCGACGTGCTGATCGGCGCCGGCCCGGACTCGTCCCTGAGCTGGCTGCTACCCGGTGTGATCGGCCTCGCCCTTGTCACCGGCCTGGTCCAGGGCCTGGTGCTGCGCTCCCGCAGGCCCGAGGCGCACGCCCGCATCGGCCTCGGCAACGAGGCGTTCCAGCTGGAGAAGGCGGCCGGGGCGGATTCCTGAGAGCTGAGTGAGAAGTGGTTACGGAACCCTGACGAGTACCCGCGACTCCCTGGCCCGGTGGGGGTCGCGGGTGCTCGAATGGACCCGTGAACTCCGAACGATCCGAGGAGCAGCCCGAACGGCCGGAACCGCGGGGCGAGCCCGTACGACCGGAATCGCGGGGCGAGCCGGTACGACCAGATCCGCTGGGCAAGCCCGTCGGCCGCCGTGTCCTGCTCGGCACCCTCGGCCTGGGCGCCCTCGGCATGGTCGCCGCGCCCGCCCTGCAGCGCGGCCTGGAGTCCTTCCTCGCCGGGGCCTCCGAAAAGGACCCCACCGGACTGACCGGGCTGCTGCCGAACGGCGGCGGTTTCCGCTACTACTCGGTCGCCTCCTCCGTCCCGCACAAGAACGCCGAGACCTACCGCCTCACCGTCGACGGCCTCGTCGACCGCCCGCGCAGCTACACGCTGGCCGGCCTGAGGGCCCTGCCGCAGACCCGCCTGGTCCGGGACGTGCAGTGCGTGACCGGCTGGCGGGTCCCCGACACGCCGTTCGAGGGGGTGCGGCTGTCCCGTCTCCTGGACGCCGCCGGAGTGCGCCCGTCGGCCAAGGCGATCCGCTTCACCTGCTTCGACGGCACGTACTCGGAGAGCCTCACCCTCGACCAGGCCCGCCGCGCGGACGTCCTGGTCGCCCTGCGCATGCAGGACAAGGACCTCGGCCACGCGCACGGCGGCCCGGTCCGCCTCTACGTGGCGCCCATGTACTTCTACAAGTCCGCCAAGTGGCTCTCCGGCATCACCGTCACCGAGGACGTGAAGCCCGGCTACTGGGAGGAGCGCGGCTACGACGTCGACGCCTGGGTGGGCCGCTCGAACGGACGCGACGATGAGCCTACGGCCTGACACCCGGCCCCCGGCGGCGTCCGCGCCCGCGCAGGTCCGCCGCTTCAGCCGCGCGGAACGCTGGGTGCACCGTACGACGGCCGTCCTGATGAGCGTGAGCGTGGTGACGGCGGCCTGCCTGTACGTCCCGCAGCTCGCCGAACTCGTCGGCCGCCGCGCGCTCGTGGTCACCGTGCACGAGTGGGCCGGGCTCGCCCTGCCGGTGCCCGTCCTGGTCGGCCTCGTCTCCCGCGCCCTGCGCGCCGACCTCGGCCGGCTGAACCGCTTCGGCCCGCACGACCGCGTCTGGCTGCGTGCCGTCCGGCGCCGTGACCGGCGGTCCGCGTCCCGTCCGGCGGACAAGTTCAACGCCGGGCAGAAGATCTACGCGGCCTGGATCGCCGGTGCCACGCTGGTCATGCTGGGCACCGGTCTCATGATGTGGTTCACCCACCTCACTCCGCTGGTGTGGCGCACCAGCGCGACCTTCGTCCACGACTGGCTGGCCCTGACCATCGGCATCGTGCTGGCAGGGCACATCGGCATGGCCCTGGGCGATCCGGAAGCGCGGCGCGGGATGCGCACGGGGAAGGTGAGCCGGGGGTGGGCGGAGCGGGAGCATTCACTTTGGCGGCCGTGAGGCGGGTGCGGGTGGGTGGGCGGTGCTCCCGGCCTTCGGCCGGGATCCGACCCGCACATCGCGCCGTACCGGACGGCGACCAGCAACTGCCCGGGCCCGGGGGAGGGGACCCGCAACTCCTCGACCCGCGGGTCGCCCTGACCGCGGATCACACAGTCCTGCATCACAGCCTCCCGCACTTCACAGCACGCTCGTCATGCCGCCGTCGACGTACAGCACCTGTCCGCTGACGAAGTCCGCGGCAGGGGAGGCGAGGAACAGCACCCCGCCGACCAGGTCCTCGGTGCGGCCCCAGCGGCCGGCCGGGGTGCGCCGCCGCACCCACGCGCTGAACTCCTCGTCGTCCACCAGGGGCCTGGTCAGCTCGGTCTCGATGTAGCCGGGGCCGAGCCCGTTGACCTGCACGCCGGACGGACCCCAGTCCGCGCACATGCCCTTGGTGAGCATCTTCAGCGCGCCCTTGGTCGCGGCGTAGGGCGCGATGCCGGGCCGGACCACCTCGCTCTGCAGCGAGCAGATGTTGATGATCTTGCCGTGGCCGCGTTCGGTCATCCGTCGGGCCGCCTCGCGGCCGACCAGGAACGCGCTGGTGAGGTTGGTGTCCAGGATGCGGTGCCAGTCGGACTCGGCGAACTCCAGGAGCGGGGCGCGCAGTTGCATGCCCGCGTTGTTGACCAGGATGTCGAGCGGGCCCACCCGCTCCTCGGCATCCGCGATCCCGGCCGTCACCGACGCCCCGTCGGTGACGTCGAACGCGGCCGTGTGCACCCGGTCGCCGGGCAGCCCGGCGGCTGCCTTGGCGAGCCGGTCCGGGTCCCGGCCGTTCAGGACGACCGTGCAGCCCGCCTCGGCCAGGCCGCGGGCGAGTGCGAGTCCGATACCCCGGCTGGAGCCGGTCACCAGGGCCGTGCGGCCGCCGATGTCGAAGAGCGGGTGACTTGTCATCGTCGTAGCGCTCCTAGATGACCAGGGACAACAGCAGGACGATGCCGCCCGCGACCACGGAGATGATGCACTCCATGACCGACCAGGTCTTCAGGGTCTGGCCGACGCTGAGCCCGAAGTACTCCTTGACCAGCCAGAATCCGGCATCGTTGACATGGCTCAGGAAGAGCGAGCCGGCGCCGATGGCCAGCACGAGCAGGGCGGCGTGGGTGGTCGACATGTCGGCCGCGAGTGGCGCGACCAGACCGGCCGCCGAGACCGTCGCCACCGTCGCCGAGCCGGTCGCCAGCCGGATCGCCACGGCGATCAGCCAGGCCAGCAGCAGCGCCGGGATCGACCAGTCCTTGGAGATGTCCAGGATCATCTGACCCACACCGGAGTCGATCAGCGTCTGCTTGAAGCCGCCGCCCGCGCCGACGATCAGCAGGATGCCCGCGATGGGTCCGAGGCTCTTCTCGACGAGCGGCGAGATCCGCTGCTTGGAGAACCCGGCGGGCCGCAGCAGCGTGAAGATGCCGACGAGCACGGCCGCGAGCAGGGCGATCATCGGGGCGCCGACGACGTCGAAGACGCGCTGGAGAGGGTTCTCCGGGTCGTCGACGACGATGTCGACCAGCGCCTTGGCGAGCATCAGGACCACCGGCAGCAGGACCGTGAACAGCGTGGCGCCGAAGCCGGGGCGCTTGTCCAGTTCCTCGGAGGCCCGCTGGGGGATCATCTTCTCCGGGGCCGGGACGTCCACCCAGCGGGCGGCGTACCGCGCGAACAGCGGACCGGCGATGATCACCGTCGGTATGGCGACCAGGATGCCGAGCGCGAGCGTGACGCCCAGGTCGGCCTTGACCGCGTCGATCGCGACCAGCGGGCCGGGGTGCGGCGGGACCAGGCCGTGCATCACGGACAGGCCCGCGAGCGCCGGTATGCCGATGCGCATCAGGGAGTAGTTGCCGCGCTTGGCGACCATCAGCACGACCGGGATCAGCAGCACGATGCCGACCTCGAAGAACAGCGGCAGGCCGATCACCGAGGCGATCAGCACCATCGCCCAGGGCATCGAGCGGCCGCCCGCCTTCTCCAGGATGGTGTCGACGATCTGGTCGGCGCCGCCCGAGTCGGCGAGCATCTTGCCGAGGATCGCGCCGAGGGCGATCAGCACGCCCACACCGGCGACGGTGGTGCCGAGGCCGGTGCTGAAGCTGGTGAGCACCTTGTCGAGCGGTGCGCCGGCGAAGGCGCCGAGCGCCAGTGACCCGATGGTCAGCGCCAGGAACGCGTGCAGCTTGAACTTGGTGATGAGCAGGACGATGACGGCGATGCCCGCCAGGACGGCGATGCCCAGCTGAGCGTGGCCGGCCGAGGTGATCGGCTCGGGTGCGTCCGCTGCCAGCATCTCCACGCTGAGTCTGGTCACGGTGGGGTTTCCCTTGCGTGTACGGGGACTGGGGAATGCGGGGGGTGGCCTGCTCTGGGGGAGGCAGCGGCCGGGGCCTGGTCTCCGGTTCGGCCGGCCTGGTTTCCGTCCGGCCGGGGCCGGCCGGTTACCGGCCCGGTTCGGGGAGGGCGTCGAGGGCGATCGTCGCCCGCTCGGCGATCTCCTCGGGGCTGCCTGCGACGTCCACCTCGACGCCCGCCTCGTCCGCCTGCAACGGCTGCAGCGCGGCGAACTGGGAGTCGAGCAGCGCCGTGGGCATGAAGTGCCCCTGCCGGTGCGACATCCGGTCCTCGACGAGCGCGCGGTCCCCGGTCAGGTGCACGAAGACCACATCGGGCGCGGCGGCCCGCAGCCGGTCGCGGTACGACCGCTTCAGCGCCGAGCAGCTGACCACCCCGCCGAGCCCGGCCCGCCGGTGCGCCCAGGCGCCGATGGCATCCAGCCAGGGCCGGCGGTCCTCGTCGGTGAGTGGGGTGCCGGCCGACATCTTGGCGATGTTGGCCGGCGGGTGGAAGTCGTCGCCCTCGGCGTACGGAACGCCGAGCCTGGCCGCGAGCAGGGGGCCGATGGTGGTCTTGCCGGTGCCCGAGACGCCCATGACCACGACGACATGGGGGGTGTTCATGCTGCCCTCGCTGTCCGCTTGTCCTCGTCGACATGTGTCGACATGCGATGCCGACGCAACTGAAACTCATTAGGTAAGACGAACTCAAGAGCTTGTTATAAATAAGTCTGACTTTTTGATTCGGTGACGGGCCACGTACGCTGAGTGCATGAGCACACCGGGCCGGGGGCTGCACGGCCACGTACTGGACACCCTCGGCCCCGAAATCACCGCGGGTGAGTACTCGCCGGGCAGCGTGTTGCGTACGGACGAGTTGGCACAGCGCTTCGACGTGTCACGCTCGGTGATGCGCGAGGCGGTCCGCGTGCTGGAGTCCATGCACCTGGTCGAGTCCCGCCGCCGCGTGGGCGTCACGGTCCTGCCGAAGTCCGAGTGGAACGTCTACGACCCGCAGGTCATCCGCTGGCGCCTGGCGGGCAAGGACCGCCCCCAGCAACTGCGTTCCCTCACCATGCTGCGCTCCGCGGTCGAACCGGTGGCCGCGGGCCTGGCGGCGAAGAACGCCAACGCGGACCAGTGCGCCGCGCTGACCGAGTGCGCGCTCGGCATGGTGGCCAACTCACGCGGCCACAAGCTGGAGGGCTACCTCGTCCACGACGTCGCCTTCCACCGCGTGATCCTCAACGCCTCCGGCAACGAGATGTTCGCCCGGCTGGGCGACGTCGTCGCCGAGGTGCTGGCCGGCCGCACCCACCACGACGTCATGTTCCACGACCCCGACCCGGCCGCCGTCACCCTCCACGTCCAGGTCGCCGAGGCGGTCCGCGCGGGCGACGCCACCCGGGCGGAGCAACTCACCCGGGAAATCACGGTGGGGGCGCTCGAGGAGCTGGACATCCTGGCGCCTTAGGGATCCTTGCACTATGGGCGCCCGATGAGGTCGCGTGGTCTGGTGCCGTGCATCGCCAGGCGCCGGAGAGCCCTCGATGGGGGTGCCCCCGCTCGAGCGGAGCCGAGAGTGGGGGAGGAGCTACTAGTGTCCTGCGCCCGGTAGTCCGTCGTTGGATCTTGCATGAGTTCTTCTGCCGGGGTGCCGGTGCCGCGTCGTGGTCCGAAGCTGGAACCGCTGCTGCTCGGCGATGACGAACGTGCTGTTCTGGAACGCTGGACGAGGCGGGCGAACTCCGCCCAGGCGCTGGCGTTACGGGCGCGGATCGTGCTGGCCTGTGCCGGACCTGACGTCCCGCCCATCGTCGAAGTGGCCCGCCACCTGCGGTTTTCCGCGGACACGGTCCGCAAATGGCGGCGGCGGTTCCTCGCCGAGCGGCTGGACGGCCTGGCCGACGAGCCCCGGCCGGGCCGGCCGCCCACCATCGGTGTCGACCAGGTCGAAGCGGTCGTGATCGCCACACTGGAGGGGACCCCGAAGAACGCCACGCACTGGTCGCGCAAATCGATGGCCGAGCACAGCGGCCTGTCCAAGTCCACAGTTGGCCGGATCTGGCGGAAGTTCCAGCTCAAGCCGCACCTGGAGGTTGAAGTGGGCGTGACGAGGCGCAACCCTGGGCCAAGCCGGAGCAGCAGGCCCTCGCCCTGCCGCACGGTTCTGCTCCCGGTCCTGGTCCGCGATGGCGCGGCGGCGGGCGTCAGCCTTGCGCTTGAAGGCGGCGAACCGGGCGAGGTTCTCCGGCGTACGCATCCACGTCGCGGGGTCGGTCGTCCGGCCCTCCAGCAGCTCCGGCATCGCGGCCTGCTGGTGGGCGTGGACGGCGGCGGCCCGCTGCGCCGGGGTGAGAGCGGCATCCCGGTCCGGGTGGTCGACGGCGTGCGGCTCGGTCGCCGCCTGGTCGTGATTGTGGCGGCTCTTCTCTCCGGCCTGCGCCACCAGTTCGGAAGGCCTGGAAGCCGGTCGCGCCTGCGCTGCCGGGACGCTACCCAGATGATCAATTCCAAGGGGTCACCGGGGTGACGATCACCCCTCGTCCTCGTGCCGGCCGACCTCGTCGGCCGGTGCTACGCCTTCCTCGTGCTCACGCCCGGCTCCCTGCTCGGGGCGCCGGCCATGCGGGCGCTCGGTCAGCAACGTGGAGAATGCCGTCCGGCACGACGGCCAGCGGGCAATTGCGCACCCTACCTCCGGCACCACCACCGCCGACGCGGTGGTGGTGCCGGTCCGGCGTCCGGCCGGGGGCGTCGGCCGCGGCTGACGCCGTCGCGCGGCACACCAGCGCACGCCGCGCCGCGTTCGTAGCGGCGTATGACACGGCCCGTTGCCCGATCCAGGCAGGTGAGGCAGGCCATGCTGAAGCGGGTCAGGCGCGGTGCACGGTCGAGGGCGTCAGCCGCAGCAGGTGCGATGCGGGCCGGTCCCCACCGGCGCAGGACGCGGACCTTGATGATCCGGCGTTCGGTACGGGGCGGGGGTGCGGCGCGGGCTGATGTGCGGGCGGGAGGACCGGTCGCACATCCCGGCCTCGCCGAACTGCCGGTAGCGATCCGTCCATCGCCGGGCTGTGGTCGGCGAGACCTGGAAGCGCTCGGCGGCCCGGCGCAGGGGCCAGCCGTCCTCAACCACGCAGCGGGCCAGACGCAGACGGCCGGTCTCGGCCAGGGGTGCACTACGGTGGGGCACGAGGGCCTTTCTGTTGGTGTAGACGTCGCAATCCACACCGAACCGGAAGGCCCTCACCTGTTCAAGATCCCTCAGCCGAGACCTCGCTCACCCGTCCACAAGCTCCCGGGACAGAACATCTAGGGCGACTCGTCGGGCTGGCCCGGGACGGCCGTCAGGCGGCGGTAGCACTCGTGCAGGAACTCCTCGTGCCGGGTGAACAGTTCGTCGTCCGGGGCCTCCCCGAAGACCAGCCGGACGATCTGCGGCACCGCGAACCAGTAGTTGACCATTCCGAGCAGTACGACCAGCAGATGCCTCGGATCGAGCGCCGGATCCACGGAACCGTCGGCCTGCGCCGCACGGATCGCGGCGAGTTTGTCGTCGTAGTGTCCCTGGCGGACGCGCAGGGCCTCCGGGGTGAGTCCGTCCGATCTCTCCAGCCCTTCCCACAGACACAGCCGCAGGAACTCCGGATGCGCCCGATGGTGCCGGAACAGCTCCGCCACGTACTTGTCGAGCTTGTCGGCCTGGGGTGACACCCCGTCGCCGTTGGTACGCAGGTACTCGCTCAGGACCCGATCGAGCAGTTGCTCCTTGTTGCCGAAGTAGCGGTAGATCGACTCCTTGTTGGCGCGGGCGTTGAGGGCGATGCGGTCGACTCGCGCTCCTGCCAGCCCATAGGCGGCGAACTCCTGCAGGGCGGACGTCAGGATGCGTTCACGAGTCGCCGCCGGATCGTATGCCATGGGCAGTCCTTTCCTCTTCCAATGGAGAAGCGGGCGCCAGCCAAAGCACAGCCAACGCCGCAGCCGCTCAGTTTACAACTATTTAGTTTGACCGCCCGGTTGGATTATGGGGTAATCAATCCAACCAGTTGGTCAAACTGAACGGTTGGAGCAGCGGTGTCCGTACAGTTGGTGGCAGATCAGGCGGGCGGCATCCCGCGACGGCTGGTGTGGCTGCTGACACTCGTGTGCGGCGTCACCGTGGCGAACCTCTACTACACACAGCCACTGCTGCACGAGGTGGCGAGCGGCTTCCACGTCTCGGAGAGCGACGCGGGCCTCGTGGTCACCGCCACCCAGGTCGGCTATGCGGTGGCCCTGGTCCTGCTCGTCCCTCTGGGGGACATCGTCCGCCAGCGCCCCCTGGTGTGCGGGCTGCTGATCGCCGACGCCGTGGCCCTGGCCGCCTGTGCCGGAGCGCCCACGTTGCAGGCACTGACCGGTGCCGGGCTGCTGGTGGGCATCACCTCGGTGGTCGTCCAGATCCTGGTGCCCTTCGCGGCCACCCTGGCCGCCGACCACCAACGCAATCGGGTCATCGGCACGCTGCTCAGCGGCATGCTGCTCGGTGTCCTGCTGTCCCGGACCTTCGCCGGCGTGGTCTCCGGACTGGCCGGCTGGCGGACCGTCTACGCCCTGGCGGCCGTCTTCATGCTGCTGGCGGCCGCACTGCTGTACGGGCTGCTCGGAACGCGGTCGCCGGAGCTGTCCATCACCTACCGGCGGCAGATGCGCTCCATCGCCTCCCTCGCGGTCGGCCAGCCCGTGCTCAGGCGCCGGTCCCTGATCGGAGCGCTGATATACGGCGCGTTCAACTGCTTCTGGACCACCGCCGCGTTCCTGCTGACGACTCACCCGTACCATTTCAGCCAGGGCGAGATCGGCCTGTTCGGCCTGGTCGGCGTGGCCGGAGCGCTCACCACCAACGTGGCGGGCCGCCATCTGACCGCCTCACGGCAGGTGATCCTCTCGGGCACGCTGCTGGCGGCCCTGGTCGCCTCGTTCGCGGCCATGGCGCTCGGCAGGTGGAGCTTCGTCCTTCTGGTCCTGGGCGTCCTGGTCATGGATGCCGCGGTGCAGGGGATCCATCTGCTCAACCAGAGCGTCGTCTACGGGCTGCTGCCCCAAGCGCGGGCCCGTCTGACCGTGGTCTACATGACGAGTTACTTCATCGGAGGCGGCGCCGGTTCTGCGATCGGCTCCCTCGCCTACCGCCACGACGGCTGGGTCGGTGCCAGCGTGGCCGGCGGCCTGATGTCCCTGGGCGCCCTGGCGGTGTGGGGCTACGGCACCCTGCGCCGCCCGCGCCGCCGGGAGACCGACTCCGGCTCCGCCGAACGGGCTGCGGGGCGCCGGCACTCGACACACTCGGTGACAGGCGTCGGGCCTCCCCCGACCGACGGCTGACGACCGTTCAGCAACGTCCGTCGACCGCCCCGTCAACCGTAGATCGCCGACTGCCGACCCCGCCACGCTCCTCCGTTTCTGTCCTCGCGCACACCGCTGCCGGTATGCCGTCATGCCCGACGTGGCAGCCCGCACGGCACCAGCAGATGTAAAGCCCCACACCATTCACGCGAAGAGGAGACAGCAATGTCAGAGTCAATCTTGGCAGCCGCCACCGCACCGGAGGCCGGGGCGCGGTCCCTGGTGGAGACGGTCGCCGGGCCGATCCCCCTCGACTCGCTCGACGTCACGCTGATGCACGAGCACCTCTTCGTACTCACCCCGGACGTCCAGCAAAACCAGCCGCACCTGTGGAACGAGGAGGAACGGATCGAGGACGCCGTCGTTCGGCTCACTGCCGCCCACGACATGGGCGTACGGACCTTCGTCGACCTCACGGTCATCGGCCAGGGCCGGTTCGTGCCCCGGGTGCAAAAGGTCGCCGCCCGGGTACCCCTCAACATCATCGTGGCCACGGGGGTGTACACCTACCACGACGTCCCGTACTTCTTTCACTACCGCGGACCCGGTCGGCTCTTCGAACAGCCGGAGCCGATCACCGAGTTGCTCATCCGGGACATCACGGCCGGTATCGCGGACACCGGCGTCAAGGCGGCGGTCCTCAAGTGCGCCACCGAAGAGGAGGGTCTCTCCGAGGGCGTCGAGCGCGTCCTGCGCGCCACCGCCCGGGCCCACCGGGCGACCGGCACCCCCATCACCACGCACTCCAACGCCTTCCTGCGCAACGGCCTGCTCCAGCAGAAGGTGTTCCGCGAGGAGGGCGTCGACCTGAGCAACGTGATCATCGGCCACAGCGGCGACACCGACGACCTCGACTACCTCAAGCAGCTCATGGACGCCGGCTCAATGATCGGCATGGACCGGTTCGGCCTGGACAACTTCACCCCGCACGGCACGCGGGTCAAGATCGTGGCGGACCTGGTAGCGGCCGGCTACGCCGACCGCATGGTCCTCTCGCACGACTGCCCCTGCCACATCGACTACTTCACCGACGAGCAGCGGGCCGAGGCGCTTCCGGACTGGGATTACACCCACCTGCACAAGCGGGTGCTGCCAGCCCTGAGGGAGCTCGGGGTCAGCGAGTCCGCCCTGCGCACGATGCTCGTGGACAACCCGCGCCGCTACTTCGAGCAGGTCAGCCCCTACTGAGTCGACTGGTTTTGCCGGTCGTCCGGTACGGCGGGCACGCGACACCTCCGCCCGCCGCCACGACGCTGCCCTCACCTTTCTCTCCCCCACCCTTCTCTCCATCGGAGGCACCGTCATGCAGACGCGTTCTCTTGGCACGTCCGGTCTCGAAGTCTCCAGCCTCGGTCTCGGCTGTATGGGCATGAGCTGGGTCTACGCGGTGTCCGAGCGCGACGACAAAGAGTCCGTGAGGATCATTCAGCGCGCCGTCGACATGGGGATCACCCTCATCGACACCGCCGACCTCTACGGGCCCTTCCGCAACGAGGAGTTGGTCGGCCGCGCCCTCAAGGGCCGCCGCGACCAGGTCGTTCTCGCCACCAAGTGCGGTCTCGTACCGGACATGACGCAGTACCCGACCAAGGTCGAGGTCACCCCCAATGGACGCCCCGAGCACATCAAGAAGTCCATCGACGGCAGCCTGAGTCGGCTCGGCGCCGAGTGCGTCGACCTCTACCAGCTACACCGCGTGGACCCGGAAGTGCCCATCGAGGAGTCCTGGGGCGCCATGGCCGAGCTGGTCGCCGCGGGCAAGGCACGGCACATCGGCCTCTCGGAGGCCACCGTGGACCACCTGGAGCGGGCCCTCGCCGTCGCGCCCGTGGCCACGCTGCAGTCCGAACTGTCGCTGTGGTCGCGCGACCCGCTGGGCGACGTCCTGCCCTGGTGTCAGGACAACGGCGTGGGATTCCTGCCCTTCTCGCCGCTCGGCCGCGGTTTCCTGACCGGCGCCATCCGCACCGCCGACCAACTGCCGCCCACCGATTTCCGCGCCCAGCAGCCCCGCTTCGCCGCCAACGCGCTGGAGCACAACCTGCGCATCGTGGACGGCATCGAACAGGTCGCACAGCGCCACGACGCCACCCCCGCCCAGGTCGCGCTCGCTTGGGTGCTCGCCCAGGGCCCGAGCGTCGTCCCCATCCCGGGCAGCACGCGCCTCGCGCATCTGGAGGATAACGTGGGCGCCGCCGCCCTCGAACTGACCGACGCCGACCTGCGGGACCTCGACGGCCTGCCCGCCGCGGTCGGAACCCGCTTCTGAGCCCGGACGCCTGTGAGCCCTCAGGCCCTTACGAGTTCTACGACTGCGCTTGCTCCCGTACGCCTCACAAACGAACTGTCGGGCGCACAGCGCTGTGCACCCGTGGCATCCCGACGTGCCTCCGCCTCGCCGACGGAGGAACGACCGTCTCCGATGGGAGAAACCATGCCGCTCAGCCCCGGTCCGACGGCGGACCCCCACCCGTCCACGGCCACCACCTCCATACGGCCACTGGCCACCGTGCGCGCCCTGAGCTTCCGCACGACCGTCGACCGAGACCGCGTGCACCGCGCGGCGCTAGGCGAGACGTTCGTCACCGACAGCGTCTCCGTGACCGATGACCTCTTCCTCTGCGGCGCCCAACTGCCCCGCTCCCACGCCTACTACGGCGACGTACACGACGATCCCAAGCACTTCGACGTGCTACTCGTACTGGAGGCCGTACGGCAGGCGGTCATGCTCGGCGCCCACGAGTACTACGGCCTGGCCGCCGACGTTCGATTCATCCTCACCCACAACCGGATCGAGATACGGTCCCTGCCGTCCCTGGTGATCGGCACCCGACCCGCCCACCTGACGTTGAACATCAGGGTCACCGACAAGAGGGTCAGGGACGGCGTGGTCTGCGCGCTGTCCTTCTACACCTGCCTCACGCTCGACGGCACCGAGGTCGCCCGGGTGACGATGGGCATGGCGTACAAGTCGCCCGACTCCTACCGGCGACTGCGCACCTCCGGGCGGCTGGCCGCCGGGCTGCCGGGCAGTGCGGACGCGGAGCCCGTCGTTCCCGTCTCGCCCTGCCTCGTGGGCCGCAACGACGCCGCCAACGTCGTGCTCGGCGAGCCCCGTTGGGCCGGGGAGACGCTCACGGCACCGGTCCGCGTGGATCAGAGTCATCCCAGCATGTTCGACCATCCGCAGGACCACGTCCCCGGCATGGTGATGAACGAGGCCTTCCGCCAGATCGCCGTGCTCGCCGCGGACGCCGCCCACGCCCTGCATCCCTCCCGCGGCCGGCTGACCCTCCTCGACGTCACGTACACCCGCTTCGGGGAACTGGACCTGGCCACCACAGCGACCGCTCGGCCGCGAGCCGCCGAGGCGCACGGTGACGCCCTCTTCGTACCGGTCGAGCTGGCTCTGCGGCAGCGTGGCGAGGACATTGCCACGGCCGTCGCCGAACTCACCTATCCCGAGGCCGCTGGAGGTGCGGCATGACCCGCGGAGCCGAGCAGGTCGTCGTGGTGGGTGCGGGACCCACCGGACTGACCGCGGCCTGTGAACTGCTGCGGCACGGGGTGCGCGTACGGGTGCTCGACAAGCGCGACGAGCCGTCCGGCCACTCCAAGGCGCTACTGCTGTGGCCGCGCACGGTGGAGGTGCTGGCCCAGCTCGGCGTCGAGAAGGAGGCGCGGGGGCGGGCCATCCCGATCGGGCGGTTCTCGTACTACTCGTCGGGCCGCCCCGTGGCGCGGCTGGACTTCGATGCGGAGACCACGCCGCTGTGCCTTCCGCAGCGCGGGACCGAGGACGTCCTCAGGGAACTCCTCGGCCGACTCGGCGGCCGGGTCGAACGTGGCTGGACCCTCCAGGGGCTCGACCAGCGCGCCGACGCCGTCGAGCTGAGGCTGACCGACCCCGAGGGAGCCGACCGAACCCTCACCGCGGACTGGGTGATCGGCGCGGACGGCGCCCACAGCACCGTCCGGGACGCCTTGGGCGTCCCGTTCGAGGGCGCCACCTACGCCAACGCCTTCATGCTCGCCGACGCCCATGGCGGACGGCACCTCGCCCGTGACGAGGCGCACTACTTCCAGTCGCCGGGCGGGGTCCTGGTCGTCGTACCGCTGCCCGACGGCCGGCACCGCTGGTTCGTCAACGCGCCGCACGGGGAGGAGACCGCGACCCTGCCGCTGCTGCAACGGCTCGTCGACGAACGCGGTCCCGGAGGGGTCGCCCTGGAGGACCCTGAGTGGATCAGCACCTTCCGGGTGCACCACCGGTTGGCCGCCCGGATGCGTCAGGGCCGGTGCTTCCTGACCGGCGACGCGGCGCACATTCACTCCCCGGCGGGCGGCCAGGGCCTCAACACCGGGCTCCAGGACGCCCACAACCTCGCCTGGAAACTCGCCGGCGTCATCCAGGGCCGCTTCGGCACACCGCTGCTCGACACCTACGAGCGTGAACGCCACGCCGTGGCCCGGCAGGTCGTGCGCGACACGGACATCCAGACGCGGGCGTGGCTGGTCTCCGTCCCCTGGAAGATCCGCGCGCGGGACGCGCTGCTGCGCGGCGCCGACCGCACCGGGATGCTGCGGAAGTACGCGCCGGTCATGGCGGGCAGGCGCGTCACCTATCCGGCCGTCCTGCCGCCGTCGGTCCTCCCCTCCCGGACGTTGTCGCGCCGACGGCGCACGCGCAGCGGCATCGGCACGGTCTTCCCCGACCATCTGCTGCCCGCCTCGCTCCGGATCCCGCGGCCGCAGGGCCCGGACGCGACACCGCAGCCGTACCATCTGGTCACCGTCGGTCGGGAGGCGTCGGGTGCCCTGCACGAGAAGGCGGCCCGGACCGCCGCGCGCTGGTCCCCGGTGCTCACCCATATCCGCCTGACCGGCGAGGCGTCGGCGCTCCCGCGTGGCGACGCCGGGTTCTACCTCGTACGGCCCGACGGCTACATCGCCTTCCACGGGCACTCCGGTGACCTGGTCGCGCTCGACGACGTACTGGCCGGGCTGTCCGTACGACGGCCTCCCGCGCCCGCCCCCGCCGACGCCTTTGGGAAAGGACTCGGTCATGCCCACACCCGTTAAACCCCCTGTTCGGTCACCCGCAGAGGACCTCGTGAACGGCCCCTGGGAGGAGATCGGCACGCCCCTGGTCGTCGACACCCCGCACGCCCGCGTCTGGGTCGAGCGCATCCCGGCCGGAGCCACCCGTCCGCTGCACACCCACCGCGTCCCATGGCTCACGGTCGTCGTCAACGGCGGCCAGGCCGACATCCTCGGCCCCGACGGGCACCGGACCGGCACCGTGGAACTGGCCAGTGGCCAGGTCAAGCTGAACCCGCTGCCGGACGGACCGGTCCGCCACGCCATGCACAACACCGGGGACGGCGAACTGGTCCTGGTGGCGATCCAACTACCTGACGCAACAGGGGAGTTGGTTGAAGAGCAGAAGATGATCTCGTGACAGCACCGTATCTGGTCTTCACCGATGTGGACGAGACCCTGATCAGCCGCAAGAGCATGTTCGACTTCCTGTCCTTCTGGCTGGAAGGACGTGGACCCGGCGGTGCCCAGCGGTACCGCGAGATACACCACGGACTCCAGAAGGCGGCCGACGCCGGCGTCCCGCGCGAGGAGATCAACCGCCGCTTCTACCGTGTGTACCAGGGCGAGGCGGCCGACGAGGTCGCTGCCGCAGGGCAGCGGTGGTTCACCAATCGCGCCGCCGATCCGGACTTCTTCATCCACTCCACCATGCGGGCCCTGCACGCCCACCGCGCGGCCGGAGCACAACTCGTCCTGGTCTCCGGCTCCTTCGAACCGTGCCTTGCCCCCATCGCCCGCACCGTGGAAGCCAGGCTCATCCTGTGCACACGCCCGGGGACCCGCGGTGGCAGGTACACCGGGCACGTTCCGGAGCCGGTGATCGGCGACGGCAAGGCGCGGGCGGTCCGGCGCCTGCTCGACGAGCACCCCGGGGTACGGGCCGAGGACTGCTGGGCCTACGGCGACCACCTCAGCGACCTGCCGATGTTGCGCCTGGTCGGTCACCCGGTCGCTGTGGGCGACGACCCCAGCCTCATCGCTGCCCTCGCCCAGCGGCAGCCCGCCGAAGGGACACTGGCATGACCATCCACTTCCCCGGAGCCCCGGGGATCGGCATCGTGGGTACGGGAGCCTATCTCCCGGCCGAGATCGTCTCCAACGAGACGGTGGCCGCACGCGCCGGAGTGACGGACGACTGGATCGTCCGCAAGACGGCCATCCGCAGTCGCCGCTACGCCGCCCGCGGCGAGGCCACCTCCGACCTCGCCGCCGAGGCCGCACGGGCCGCTCTGCGCAACGCCGGGCTCCGGGCCGACGAGATCAGCTGGATCATCGTCGCCACCTCCACCCCCGACCAGCCGCAACCGGCGACGGCCTGCCTGGTCCAGAGCCTGATCGGTGCGCACAACGCGGCGGCGTTCGACGTGAACGCCGTGTGCAGCGGCTTCGTCTTCGCCCTCGCCGCGGGTACCCGGCTGCTCGCCCAGCCGCACGCCGGATGCTCGCCCGGCTATGCGCTGGTGATCGGCGCCGACGTCTACTCGCGTATCATCGACCCGACCGACCGCAGGACCGCCGTCCTCTTCGGCGACGGTGCCGGCGCGGTCGTCCTGGGCCCGGTCGGCAGCCGCGGCGGACTGCTCGGCTTCAGCCTGGCCAGCTACGGCGGCCTGTCCCACCTGATCGCGGTTCCCGCCGGAGGCAGCCGTGAGCCGGCGAGCCGGCAGACACTCGCCGACAACCGCCACTCCTTCAAGATGGACGGGCGCGGGGTCAAGGAGTTCGTGACTGCCGAACTACCCAAGGCAGTCACGGGAGTTCTTCATGCCCACGGCATGAGCGGATGGCAGGTCGACCACTTCATCCCGCACCAGGCGAACGGCGCGATGCTCCACGACATCGTGCCGAAACTCGGCCTCCCCCAGGCGCGGACCACCCTCACCGTGGCCGAGCACGGCAACACGAGTGCCGCCTCGATACCGCTGGCCATCCACCAGGCGAACACGGGCCGCCTGCTCAAGGAGGGGGAACTGGTCCTGCTCGCCGGCTTCGGCGGAGGCATGTCACTGGGCACGGCACTGCTCCGCTGGAGCGGTTCCCGACAGCGCTGAGGCCCCCCCCACGGAGGACAACCATGGCCTTACCCCGTCCCTCATCCCCCACCGGGCACCCGGCGGCTCCCCGTCCGGACCCGGCGCCCCATCGCACGGCCCCGGTGCCGCCGGCCCGCCCATGCGCCCGTGCCCTCGCCTGCTGGTCGATGGGCGCCGACGACCAGTGCAGCCCGGTGTGCGACTGCCCTTTTGAGATGTTCGGCGGTGACGGGTCTGTGCCGCGCCACGTTCGGCGGTGAAACGGTCCCCGACGGGCCGTCGCGTCATGACCTCGCAGATCGCCGAACGGTTGGCCTGCCCTGCATGACGCGTCGGGTCCCTGGCTCGTGTCGAGGTAGCAGCGCAGCCGGACGCCGGGCTGGCCGGCGTCCCGCGTCGGTCGCTCCGCTGTCGCCGTCGCCCACCGGTGATGGGGATCTTGGAATTGATCACCTAGCCGGTGCGCCGGCAGGCGACGTTCGCCCCGTCGGGACACCCGGCACGTCAAACGTTTGATACGGGTGCTCGCCAAGGACACCGACTTCTGGCACGACACGGTGTGGATCACGGACTCGACCCCGGTGCCGTGCGGGATGTCCCGCCCCACGGTCAAGCGCCCGGAACTGGCGGGCTGGGCCAACTACGGCTACTGCGCGTCGCATTCGCGGTTCTTCTGGGGGCTGCGGCTCTACCTGGTGTGCACCCCGGCCGGGATGCCGATCCTGTGGGCGCTGGCCGATCCGAAGCTCGGCGAGCGCGAGGTGCTGGCCGCGATGCTGGAGATCGATGCCGAGTTGGTGCGCGTGCGGCAGGGCCTGCTGCTGATCAGCGACAAGGGCTTCGCCTCGAAGACCTTCGAGCGGTCACTGTCCGTACAGGGCGTCACCCTGCTGCGGCCGTCGAGGAAGAAGGAGATCCTGCGGCCCGGCGAGCCGATGCTCAAGAAGGTCCGCCAGCTGATCGAGTCGGTGAACGACACCCTCAAAGGCCAGCTCGATCTGGAACAACACGGCGGGCGCACCGTCGAGGGCGTCGCCGTGCGCGTCGCTCAGCGCGTGCTGGCCCTGGCCGCCGCGATCTGGCACAACTTCCAGACCGGCCAGGTGGTCAGCCGCTCACTGACCGCCTACGACCACTGACCGTATTTGGAAAGACTCGTCTGGGGCTTTTCGGCAACGCGGCGAGGTGCGGTGCCAGGCCGCGCGCCCCGGGCGGGCATAGTGCAAGGACCCTTAGGGCTTGCAGGACAATAAGTTGCGTGGCGGCGCTCTTGACACCGCAGCTCAGGCTCGGTGTTCGAAGGCAAGTTAATCCTCTGCACGCCCTTAGCCCTACTGGTCGAGGAACTCCCCGTCGACGTACACCCAGGCCCCGTCGACCCGCTCGAACCGGCTCCGCTCGTGCAGCGACCCGCCCCGGCAGGACGCCCGGAAGGTCACGGTGCCGCTGGAGTGGAAGGCGGACCCGTCGCCCGTCGCCAGGATCTCCAGCCCGGTCCACCGCATCCGCGGATCGAGGTCCAGCCGCTCCGGCCGCGTCCGCGGATGCCACGTCCGCAGCAGATAGCCCGCGTCCCCCCGCACGAACGCGCAGTACCGCGACCGCATCAGCGCCTCCGCGGTCGGCGCGACGGCGGCCCCCGAGTGGTAGCGGCCGCAGCAGGCCTCGTACGCCTCGGACCGTCCGCAGGGACAGGAACGCGTGGTCATGCGCGCCATTGTGCCAGGGCCTGTCCGGCGGATCCTGCCGCAGACGTGCGCTGATCAGTCGCCGTTGCTTTCCTGCGACTTGATCTGCCGGGGCACTAGAAAGCCGCCCGCGTCCCGGCTCCGGGCAGCGGCGGCAGCGCCGTCCCGTGCACCCACGCCTCGAACAGCTCGTCCACCGGCTCGGTCGCGAAGCGGGCCACGTGGGAGGTGAAGGCCGAGGTCGTCACCGTTCCGTTCCGGTGCAGCTGTCCCCAGCTGCGCAGCATGCGGAAGAAGGCGATGTCGCCCAGCGCGCAGCGCACCGCGTGCAGGGTCAGCCCGCCGCGCTCGTAGAGCCGGTCGTCGAACATCGACTTGCGCCCCGGATCCGCCAGCCGGAGATCCTGTGGCAGCGCGGACAGCTGCCGGTGCGCGGCAGCGGCGAGCTGCTGCGCCGTACGCCCGCCGGACCGCTCCGACCACAGCCACTCGGCGTACTTCGCGAAGCCCTCGTTGAGCCAGATGTGCCGCCAGTCGGCGATGGACACGCTGTTGCCGAACCACTGGTGCGCCAGCTCGTGCGCGACCAGCCGCTCCCAGCCCCGCGCCCCGTCCACGTGGTTGGCGCCGAACAGCGACAGCCCCTGTGCCTCGACGGGCACGTCGAGTTCCTCCTCGGTCACCACCACCGCGTACTCGTCGAACGGATAGGGGCCGAACAGCTCCTGGAACAGCTCCATCATCGCGGGCTGCCGCGCGAAGTCCCGGGAGAACTCGGGGAGCAGATGCGCCGGGATGTGCCCGTGCTGCGACACTCCGCCCGGGCCCGGATCGCCCAGCAGGACCGCCTGGTACTTGCCGATCGACAGCCCCACCAGATAGCTGGAGGTCGGCGCCGACTGCTCGTAGACCCACGTGGTCGTCGAGGCTTTCGGCGTGCGGGTCAGCAGGCGGCCGCCCGCCACCACCGAGTACGCCGACGGCGTGGTGACCGAGATCTGGTACGAGGCCTTGTCGGCGGGCCGGTCGTTGCACGGGTACCAGGACGGCGCCCCGACCGGCTGGCTCGCCACCAGCGCCCCGTCGGCCAGCTCCTCCCAGCCGAGCCCGCCCCAGGGACTGTTCACCGGCCGGGGATTGCCCGACCAGTGCACCTCGACGGTGAACGCGGCCCCCGCCCGGACCGGCTTCGCGGGGCGCACGCGCAGCCTGCCGCCGCGGTGCGTGTAGTGCGGCTGCCGGCCGTCGACCCGCACCCGGCCGATCTTGAATTCGGCCAGGTTCAGTACGAACTCGGTGAGCGCCGCCCGTCCCGCTATGGCGTTGATCCGGGCCGTGCCCGACAGCCGGTTCGGACCGGGGCGGTAGTCCAGCGCCAGCTCATACCGGTGCACCCGGTACCGGGGATCGCCGTTGGCCGGGAAGTACGGGTCCTGACCCACTGCCTGCTGAACCGCCACTGCTGCGTCTGCTCCCTGCACTGTGCTCGTAAGAGGTCCATCGTCCCCCGGCACCGCAGGAGCCGCGCCGGGGAAGTGCAGGCACGCCCCCGCGCCGCCCGGCACGCACTCTCCGAACGACGCAGGAACGCACCTGCACTTCCCCGGCGCCGCTAGCGACGCCATGCCTCGATCGGGTTTCCCAGCCAGCGCGTGTCGTCGGGCACGGACTCCGCGGCCATGACCAGGGACGCCGGGCCCAGCGTCGTACGGGCCCCGACGGCACTGCCGGGCAGGACGATTCCGCCCGGGCCCAGCGTGGCGCCCTCACGGAGGACCACAGTATCCGTCCGCAAGATCCGGTCGTGGAAGAGGTGGGTCTGCAGCACACAGCCCCGGTTCACCGTGGACCCGTCGCCGAGCGCGACCAGGTCGGCCTCCGGCAGCCAGTAGCTCTCCACCCACACGCCCCGGCCGATCCGCGCCCCGAGCCCGCGCAGCCACGCCGTCATCACCGGCGTACCCGGCACCGAACCGGCCAGCCACGGCACCGCCAGCACCTCCACGAACGTGTCCGCCAGCTCGCCCAGCCACACGAAGGAACTCCACAGCGGATGCTCGCCCCTGCGGTGCCGGCCCACCAGCAGCCACTTGGCCACGACCGACACGCCGGCCGCCACCGTCCCCGCCGCGAGCAGCACCACCCCGCACAGCAGCCACGCCCAGCCGCCCAGCGCACACAGCGCCGCCACCGTCAGCACCGCGAGCCCCGCCGAGCAGAACACCGGCACGATCCGGCACAGCTCCACCAGACCGCGCGCCCACAGCAGCCGCGCGGGCGGCTCGTACGTCCGGCTCTGGTCGCCGTCGGCCGCGCTGCGCGGCAGCTTCACCGGCGGCAGCCCCAGATACGACGTGCCCTTCTTGGCCTTCTTCGGCGTCGCCGACAGCACGCCCACCAGACCGCCGTCCGGCACGGACCGCCCCGGCGCGGTCATCCCCGAGTTCCCGAGGAACGCCCGCCGCCCGATCTCCGCCCGCCCGATCCGCATCCAGCCGCCGCCAAGCTCGTACGGCGCGGTCAGCGTGTCGTCGGCCAGGAACGCGCCCTCGCCCACCGTGGTCAGGCTCGGCAGCGCCAGCACCGTCGACACCTCGGCACCCCGCCCGATCCGCATCCCGAGCAGCCGCAGCCACACCGGCGTGACCAGCCCGGCGTACAGCGGGAACAGCGTCTCGCGGGCCCGGTCCATCAGCTGCGTGACCGTCCAGGCCTGCCAGCCGACCCGGCTGTGCGTCGGATACGTGCCCTCGCCAAGGCCGAGGCTCAGCAGCCGTACGGCGATCAGGATCAGCAGCGCGTACGTCGCCCCGAAGGCGAGCGTCGCCGGGACGACGGCCAGGGCGGCGCCCTTGAGCGGCGCGTCCGGCGTGACGCACGCGCGGGCCACGAGCAGCGCGGCCACTCCCGCCAGCACCGGCAGCGCGGTCAGCGCGACGCCGGTCACGCCGTACATCACCCGCCAGTACGTGCCCCGGCGCGGCCGGTCCTTGGGCCAGTTGCGCTTGGCCTTGCCGAGCTTGACCGCGGGCGCGCCCGCCCACCGCTGCCCGGTGGGGACCTGCCCGGTGACCGCCGACCCCGGCGCCACCTCGGCCCGCTTGCCCACGCGGGCGCCCGGGAAGAGCATGCTGCGCGTGCCGACGACGGCGTGCGCGCCCACCTTGACCGGGCCGATCTCCAGCCGGTCGCCGTCCAGCCACCACCCGGACAGGTCCACCTCGGACTCCACGGCCGCACCCCGGCCCAGCTTGAGCAGCCCGGTCACCGGGGGCAGCGAGTGCAGGTCGGCATCCGGACCGACCTTGGCGCCCAGTGCCCGCGCGTACCGCTCCAGCCAGGCCCCGGTCAGCGAGGTCGCCCCGCTGCACTCGGCCAGCCGCTCCGCGGTCCACAGCCGCAGATGCACACACCCGCCGCGCGGATAGCGGCCGGGCCGCACGCCGCGCAGCAGCAGCCGCGCACCGCCCGCGGCGATCGCGAGCCGCCCGGGCGGGCTGAACAACACCACGGCACCCACGGCGACCAGCCACCACGGCGCGGCCGGCAGCCAGGAGTACGCGGGAAGGACGTTCCCGAGCGCGGCCAGCGCCACCGTCCAGCGCAGCCCGGCCAGCGTGAACAGCGGGACCAGCAGCAGGAGCTGGGTCAGCTGCGCACGCCTTTGCACCGGCGCGACGACCCGCTCCGCCCCGTCGTCCTGCGCCGACTCCTCCAGCCGGCGGGCCAGCTTGCGCAGTACCGGCTGCTGGTAGATGTCGAGGACGGCGGCGGCCGGGTAGCGGGCGCGTAGCCGCGTGGTCAGCTGGGCAGCGGCCAGGCTGCCGCCGCCGATCGCGAAGAAGTCGTCGCACGCGCTGGTGACCGGGATGCCGAGGACCTCGGTCCACTGCTCGGCGAGCCACGCCTCGGTGCCGTACAGCTCCTCGGCCGGACCGGCGGTTTCCAGGCCCTCCAGCGGCCACGGCAGCGCGGCCCGGTCGACCTTTCCGGAGGTGCGGGTCGGCAGGTCGTCCACCGGCGCCAGCAACGGCACGAGCGCGGCGGGCAGTTCGGTGCGCAGCTTCTCCACTGCCGCCGCGTGGTCCCAGCCGTCCTGGGTGACGACATAGCCGACCAGCAGCTGGTTGCCGCTGCGCGCGGTCCGTACGGCGGCCGCCGCTCCCGCCACGCCGGGCAGCGCCTGCAGCGCGGTATCCACCTCGCCGAGTTCGATCCGCCGCCCGCCGAGCTTGACCTGCTCGTCCGCCCGCCCGAGGAACACCAGCCCCTCGGGCTCCGCCCTGACCAGGTCACCGCTGCGGTACGCGCGCTCCCAGCCCAGCGACCGGAGCGGCGCGTACTTCTCCGCGTCCTTGTCGGCGTCGAGATACCGCGCGAGCCCGACCCCGCCGATCACCAGTTGCCCGCTGCCACCCATCGGCACCGGCTCCCCGGCCTCGTCGACGACGGCCAGCTCCCAGCCGTTCAGCGGCAGCCCGATCCGGATCGGCTCCTCGCCGCTCATCAGCGAGGCGCAGGCCACGACGGTCGCCTCGGTGGGCCCGTAGGTGTTCCACACCTCGCGCCCCTCCGTCACCAGCCGCTGCGCCAGCTCCGGCGGGCAGGCCTCACCGCCGAAGATCAGCAGCCGTACGTCGGTGAGGGCCTCCGGCTCCCACAGGGCGGCCAGCGTCGGCACGGTCGACACGACCGTGATCTCCTGCTCGACCAGCCAGGGCCCGAGGTCCGCGCCGCTGCGCACCTGGGAGCGGGGCACGGGCACCAGACAGGCCCCGTACCGCCAGGCCAGCCACATCTCCTCGCACGACGCGTCGAACGCCACCGACAGCCCCGCCATGACCCGGTCGCCGGGCCCGATCGGATCCTCGGTGAGGAACAGCGCCGCCTCGGCGTCCACGAACGCGGCCGCGCTGCGGTGACTGACGGCCACGCCCTTGGGTTTGCCGGTGGAGCCGGAGGTGAAGATGATCCACGCGTCGTGCTCGACACCCGGGCGGGCCGCGGGGATGTCGGACGTGCCGTGGACGGTCAGCTCGTGCCCGGCCCCGACGACGGCCCGCACCTCCGCCTCCCCGAACACCAGCTCGGCGCGCTCGTCCGGGTCCTCGGCGTCCACCGGCACATAGGCGGCACCGGCCGCGAGCACGGCCAGGATCGCCACGTACAGGTCGCCGGTGCCGGACGGCACGCGCACGCCCACCCGGTCGCCGAGCCCGACCCCGGCCTCGGCGAGCCGCCGTCGCAGCCGCTCCACCTCGACCGCCAGCGCACGGTAGGTGAGCCGGGTCGTGCCGTCGTCCAGGGCGAGCTCGTCCGGGTACGACCGCACGGAGGCGTCCAGGATGTCGACGAGCGTGCGCGGGGAGGCCGCTTGGCCTCCCGAGAAACGTGCCGTGTCGCCGAACCGGTCGCGGATCTCTGCGTCGAGCTCGTCGTCGAGCCGGCCGAGAGCGCTGCTCTCGTGAATGGCTGCCATCGGTCCTCGCGTCTGAATTCCCGGAAGCTTCCGGGGCGCTGGCGGGCCCGCAGGTCTGCCTGGGGTTGTCCGGCTCCAGCTCGGTAACAAGCCGAAAATATTAGTACGACGCTAGGTTCCGCCCCTGTGCCCGCCCACTCGGCACGGCCGTTCGGGGGTGCCTGGGAGCCGCCCGAACGGCCCTGACCTGCTGATCTCCGGGCCGGACGAGAGATGCCCCACACAATGGGCGACGGGCGGGTCGCCCTCCGCGCACACGCCCGTCACGGCCGGGAGCTCTCCCGTTCACCGCTCCCGGCGAACTCGACGCACGACTTGACCGTCTTCACGTCCCCCTCTCGCACCGCGACCATCGGCGACGAACGCAGCATTCCCGTCTCGTACTTGCTCGCGATCACCATGCGCTGGGTGGCCGCACCCGGCGCGGAGACCTCGAAACGGTCCCCGATCCGCTGCCCCGTTCGCCGGCCGGCCAGAGCGCCACCGCCGCCATCGGTGTGGCCACCGTCCGCCGCGGCCACCGGCAGAACCGACACGATCGCCAACCTGTTCCCGCGGGGTGCCGTCACGGCATTCCAGCTCGACGGTGTCGTAGGAGGCTGAAACGACGAACACCCGCTTCCGGCCAGGAGCCGGAAGCGGGTGTTCGTCCTGCTGTGTTCTGTTTCTGTGTGTGTCCGAGGGGGGACTTGAACCCCCACGCCCGATAAAGGGCACTAGCACCTCAAGCTAGCGCGTCTGCCATTCCGCCACCCGGACAGGTTGCCTGCCGCGCGGTGTGCCCCCGCGGCGACGACATAAACATTACCAGGCTTTCGCAGGGGGCCGATCACCCCGGCCCCCGTGTGAACGGCACGTGACGGGCGCGTCCCGGTCTTGGGGCCGGACCCGGGCAGGAGGAGGATGAGGGGGACCCACCAGCAGTTACAGTCGGGAGGAAGCACGTGAGCGACACGGACACGGCCAGGGGCGTCACCGGGGAGGACGAGGTCGTGGACCTCTGCCGCGAGCTGATCCGGATCGACACCAGCAACTACGGCGACCACTCGGGACCGGGCGAGCGCAAGGCCGCCGAGTACGTCGCCGAGAAGCTCGCCGAGGTGGGCCTGGAACCGAAGATCTTCGAATCGCACCCGGGGCGCGCCTCCACCGTGGCCCGGATCGAGGGGGAGGACCCCTCCCGGCCCGCGCTGCTCATCCACGGGCACACCGACGTCGTCCCGGCCAACGCGGACGACTGGACCCACCACCCCTTCTCCGGGGAGATCGCCGACGGGTGCGTGTGGGGGCGCGGCGCCGTCGACATGAAGGACATGGACGCGATGACCCTCGCCGTCGTCCGCGACCGGATGCGCAGCGGGCGCAAGCCGCCCCGGGACATCGTGCTGGCCTTCCTCGCGGACGAGGAGGCGGGCGGCACCTGGGGTGCCAAGCACCTCGTACGCAAGCACCCCGACCTCTTCGAGGGGGTCACCGAGGCGATCGGCGAGGTCGGCGGGTTCTCCTTCACCGTCAACGAGAAGCTGCGGCTCTACCTCGTCGAGACCGCCGAGAAGGGCATGCACTGGATGCGGCTCACCGTCGACGGGACGGCCGGGCACGGTTCCATGACCAACACCGACAACGCGATCACCGAGCTGTGCGAGGCGGTCGCGCGGCTCGGCCGGCACAAGTGGCCGGTGCGGATCACCAAGACCGTACGGGCCTTCCTGGACGAGCTGTCCGACGCGCTCGGCACCGAGCTCGACCCCGAGAACATGGACGAGGCCCTCGCCAAGCTCGGCGGCATCGCCCGCATGATCGGCACGACCCTGCGCAACTCGGCGGCGCCCACCATGCTCGGCGCCGGCTACAAGGTCAACGTCATCCCCGGCCAGGCCACCGCGCACGTCGACGGGCGCTTCCTGCCCGGCCACGAGGAGGAGTTCCTCGCCGACCTCGACCGGATCCTCGGCCCGCGCGTGCAGCGGGAGGACGTGCACGCCGACAAGGCGCTGGAGACCGACTTCGACGGAAGGCTCGTCGACGCCATGCAGAGCGCGCTCGGCGCCGAGGATCCGATCGCGCGGGCCGTGCCGTACATGCTCTCCGGCGGCACCGACGCCAAGTCCTTCGACGACCTCGGCATCCGCTGTTTCGGCTTCGCGCCGCTGAAGCTGCCGCCGGAGCTGGACTTCGCCGGCATGTTCCACGGCGTCGACGAGCGGGTGCCGGTGGAGGGCCTGACCTTCGGCGTGCGGGTGCTGGACCGTTTCATCGACGCGTCCTGAACCCTCGGTCACCGCGTCCGTTGGCCATTGATAACGCCACAGTAATCGGGATAACGCCACAGTAATAGGCTGCGTGTACGAGTGGGCCCGATAAAGAGTGAATGGGACCATATGCTCGTAGCCTCATTACTCCGTCCTCGTTACTGGTCATGTGATCCGCAATTTTGGATCGCATTGCCAACAAGGAGGAATAATGATCAAGAAGGTCGTCGCTGCTGCGGCTGCCACTGGTGGGCTGGTTCTCGCGGGTGCGGGCATGGCCGTCGCCCACGCGGGTACCCAGGGTGCCGCCGTGCACTCCCCGGGTGTCCTGTCCGGCAACGTTGTCCAGGCGCCGATTCACGCCCCGGTGAACGTCTGCGGCAACACGGTCTCCGTGATCGGGCTGCTGAACCCCGCCTTCGGCAACACCTGCATCAACAAGTGACGTTGTGCCTCATTTCATGAGGGCCTGACCCCGTCCGGCATTTGTGGGGGGGGCTTTGAAGTCCGTCGGCCCCGGACCGCGCGCCATGCGCTCCGGGGCCGACCGGTCTTTTCGATACGTCGGAACGCCGAGTACGGGCACATTCCGCGCCCGTTCCCGGCACAAGGTCGAAGGCAGGAATTCAGCAATGCGACACGTCACCCGCAAGGGCCTGATGACTGTGGCCGCGGCGACCGGTTTGATCGCCGCCGCGGGCAGCTCCGCCCACGCCGATTCGGGCGCGAGCGGCTCCAGTTCGGACTCGCCCGGCGTGCTGTCCGGCAACACCGTTCAGGCGCCGGTGGACGCGAAGGTCAACGTCTGCGGCAACACGGTCAACGTCGTCGGCGTGCTCAATCCGTCGGTGGGCAACGCATGCGCCAACCTGGGCGGCGGCTCGTCGTCCGGCGGGCACGGCGACTCCGGCGGAAACGGCGGCTCGCACGCCGACGGCCACGCCAGTGACTCGCCCGGCGTCGGCTCCGGCAACCACGTCCAGGCGCCGATCCACGTCCCCGTGAACATCTGCGGCAACGGCGTCGACGTCGCCGGGGCAGGCAGCACCACCACGGGCAACGACTGCGGCAACGGGGGCGGCGGCCACTCCGCTACCCCGCCGGGCGGCGGCCACGAGACGCCGCCCGGAAACCCCGGCGATCCGAGCGACCCGAATGACCCGGGCAACCCCGGAAGCGGGGGCCCGGGAGGGCCGGGCGGCCCGGAGAACCCCGTGGAGCCCTCCCGCCCCGGCACCCCGGGCGCGCACACCCCTGGCGACCCCGCGCACCCGAACCAGCCGGGCGCGCTGTCCGTCGCCCAGCCCGACGGCACCACGCAGCTCGCCCGTACCGGCGGTGACCTGCCCCTGGGCGTCGTCCTGCCGGTCGGCGCCGCCGCGCTGCTCGCGGGCACGGTCCTGTACCGCAAGGCACGGGCCTCGGCGTAACGCCAGGACACACGCACAGAGCGGGCTCCGCGTCGGCGGGGCCCGCTCCGTGCGTGTGCACTGCCTCAGCTCACCACGTGGCGCGTACCTGGCGGATGATCCGCCGCCGCAACCGCACCCTGCGGCTGCCGTCACGCAGCAGGCTCAGGCGGTCCAACTCCCAGTGTCCGTACTCGGCGTGGTCCGTCAGCAGCCGTGTCGCTTCCTTGCGGGAGACCCCGCGCGGCACGTACACGTCGACAAATTCGTATTCCGGCATCGCATCTATTGTGCGTGCGGAGCCTCGGTACGGATAGCGTCTGCAGTATGTCTGATGCTGTGCAGCCCACCGCTGCCGAGGTACGCGCCGCCGCCGAGGCGGTCAAGACCGCGCTCGACCGCCACCTGGCCGCGGTCGAACGCAGGTCGGGGGAGGACGACCCGGCCGTCTACGAGGCGTTCAACCAGCTGGCCGCGGCCGCGGAGGCGTACGACGAGCTGCTCTACGACCGCCACGACGAGGTCACACCCTTCGAGATCCCCGGTACGGAGGAATCCCTGCCGCCGTACACCGGCCCCGAGGAACCGAACGCGCTGAGCGTGCTGATCCGCCGCGACTACGCCGTGGTGGAGCCGCAGCGGCTGCTGGCCCAGGCCCAGCGGATCGAGGCGGTGGACGAGGAGGACGGCGCGGACGGCGTGGGCGTGGCGGCCTCCGGCACGATCCACGGCGCGCTCGGTATCCTGTTCGGCGAGTTCGAACCGGACGAGATCGTCACCCGGCACAAGGAGTTCGGTCTGGAGGAGGGCGACTCCACGCTGTGGGTGACCGCCGCGGACGAGCCGGCCGACCCCGGTGAGTGGCTGGAGGCGCCGTTCGAGCAGATCGATCCGCAGCGGGTGGTGTGCCGCTTCGACGTCAGCGCGGTGTTCGACGACGAGGACCTCGACGACGAGGACGACGAAGAGGACTCGGCCGACCTCGACTCGGAGCTGGACGAGGACGAGGACCTGGAACCCTTGGACGCGGACCGCTGACGCGGCCTGCCGACGGCAGGCCCGACCACGACGGCGGCGGTCACCGGGAGACTCCCTGGTGACCGCCGCCGTTCGTCTGCCCCGGGCGCCTGGCACGTCCTGCGAACCCGGGAGATCCGGCACTCCGGCACCGGCTCACCGTCCGGCCGGCGCGGTGGGCTGTTCATGTGGGGGCCCGTCGTCGGGCCGCGAGGGCTCGGGCCCCTGCATGGGCCGGGCCCCGCATGGGTCGGGCCGCCATCGGGCCCGCGGAGTCGGCGGGCGGGCCGGGCCCCGCCATCGCGGCCTGCGAGCGAGTCGCCGTGCGACTCGCGCGGTCGGCTTGCCGTCGGGCACACCCGGGCGTCCGCGGTCGGCGTGCGGTTCAGGCCGCCGTCGTCGGGATCTGTGGGGCGAGGAGGGCCGGGAGGCGGGTCGTACGGGGCTTGTGCGGGGTCTCGGCCACGGCCCGGGGGAGCGCCTGCTCAACGCCGTGCACCACGGACAGGTGCCGGTCGGCCCGGCCGAACGCCGTGTAGACCCACGGGCGGCTGAGTGCCTGCGCGGCGTCTCCGGGCAGCACCACGACCGCCGCGGGCCACCGGCAGCCCACCGCCTGGTGCGCGGTCAACGCCCACCCGTGCCGCACGGTCTGCTCCACCCGCTCCTTCGGTACGACGACCGCCTCGCCCGCGCAGGACAGGTGCAGCCCCTCGGCGTCGGCCGTCACCACGCGGCCCGGCAGCGTACGACCCGGCGCGGGGGAGTAGGCGATCCGGTCGCCGGGGTCGAAGCCGCCGAAACGGCCGGGACCGGGGTTGAGCCGCTCCTTCAGCGCGGCGTTCAACGCGCGCGTACCCACCGCACCGCCATGCCCCGGCGTGATCACCTGCGTCTCCTCGACCGGGACGCCGATCGCCCGCGGCACCGAGTCCACGACGAGCTGCACGGTCCGGTGCACAGCCTCGCCCGCGTCCCGCACCGGCACGATCACGACCTCCTTGCCGGGCGCCTCCACCTGGTTCAGCTCGCCAACGCCGATGCCGGAGACCAGCTCGCCCAGCGGACCGGGGTCCGGGCGCCGCGAGGCGATCTGCGGACAGACCCGCGCCGCCAGCAGATCCGCGAACACCCGCCCCGGGCCCACGGACCACAGCACCGCCGGATCCCCGGACAGCACCAGCCGGGCCCCGTCCGGCAGCGACTCCGTCAGCAGCGCCGCCGCCTCGACGTCCAGCTGCGGCGCGTCGAGCACCACGAGAAGGTCCAGATCCAGGGCACCGTCCGCGTCCCGCCCCGGCCCTTCGGCACCCGACAGCAACCCGGCGACGGTGGCCACGCCAGGTCCGGACTCGCCGGTATCGGAACCGGCATGCCGGCGCAGCAGCGCCGCGAAACGCCCGCGCCCGATCATGGTGTGCGTGGCGGCCCAGGCACGCAGCCCGAGCCCGTGCGCCGCCTGCACCAGCGCGGCCGGCTCGGCCAGCGACGCCTCCCCACCCGTATGAAGAACCACGCCGTGCCCCGCGACCGCCCGGATCAGCCCGCCGCCCGCCCCTTCCGCGGAAGCCGCAGCCCGCTCCCACTCCTGTGCCGAACCATCCTGCTTCGGCACGGAGTTGACCAGCCGGGCCAGCCCGTCGGCGAGGCTCTCCTCGGCGAGCGCGTACCGCTCGAGCCCGACCAGGACACGGACGGGACGCTCCTCGTCCTCTTCGTCCCCGTCCTGGGCGCCGGGCCCCTCCAGGGCGTCCTGGAAGACCAGGGCCTCACCCTCCGCGATGGCGTCCTGTACAGCGGCGCCGGTGTCCGGCACGCCCCGCTGGGCCAGCGCGGCGGTGAGCGCCGGCAACTCCAGGGTCGTGTGCCCGGCCAGGGCCGCCTGCTCCAGCAGCCACACGGTCACCGCGCGCCCACGCCGCTCGTCGTCCGGCCCGCACTCCGGCCCGAGCAGCGCCCGCGCGAACCCGTCGGCCTGCTCGGGCCGTACGCCGCCGATGCGCAGCAACTGCCAGGGGTCCGCCCGCAGGCTCGCCTCCGCGCCCTCGCCGAGTACCGCGGCGACCTGCAAAGCGAGCGCCTCGGGCGCGCCGCCCTCGGCCAGCACCTGCCGCACGGCCTGCACGCTCTCCGCCGCGGGCGCGAGGACAGCCTGAGCCTGAACCTGGGCCTGCGCCGACACCGGCTGCGGCCGCCGCGCCGGCTCCGGCGCAGCCCGACGAGGGGCAGGCTCGGGCCCGGCGAAGACGGCCGCCACGGGCTTCTCCCCGCTCTCCACGGCCCGCACGGCAGCCAGCAGATCGGCGGCCTTGCCGCTCAGCTTCGCGCCGCTCTCGACCGGCCGCTTCTTCTCGGCCTTGCGTCGCTCGATGCGCTCCCGCTCGGCCTGCTGTGCCAGCAACTCGGCCTCGGCCTCGGACAGCTGGGACGCGTCGGCGTCACCACCGTCGCCCCCCGCGCCGGCCTCGCCGCCTTCCGCGTCGGTCGTACCGTCGACGTCCTCCGCAGCCTGTCCGCCGTCGGCGCCCGGCGTCCCCGGCTCGGCGTCCTCCGTGGTCTCGGGCTCCGTGCTCACAGCGTGCTCCAGTCGTGATCGGGATAGCGGTGCACGGGCGCCGACACGTCGTCGAGCGCCCGGCAGATCTCGCCAGGAAGACTAAGGGTCTCCACTGACAATGCCGCCGTGAGCTGCTGCGCGTTGCGCGCGCCAACGATGGGCGCGGCCACGCCGGGCCGGTCGCGGACCCAGGCGAGCGCCACCTGGAGCGGGGTCACCGCGAGACCGTCCGCCGCGGTCGTGACGGCGTCCACGATGCGGCTGGCGGTGTCGTCGAGGTACGGCGCGACGAACGGGGCCAGGTGCTCCGAGGCACCGCGCGAGTCCGGGGGTGTCGTGTCGCCCCGGTACTTGCCCGTCAGGACCCCGCGGCCGAGGGGTGAGGAGGGCAGCACTCCGATGCCCGTGTCCAGCGCGGCGGGTAGCACCTCGCGCTCCACACCACGCTGCAACAGCGAGTACTCCATCTGCGTACTCGCCAGCCGCGTCCGCGTGCCCGGCACCGCCAGCTGCCAGGTCGCCGCCTTGGCGAGCTGCCAGCCGCAGAAGTTGGAGACGCCGGCGTAGCGGGCGCGGCCGCTGCCGACCGCCAGGTCGAGGGCGTGGAGGGTCTCCTCCAGCGGAGTGTGCGGGTCGAAGGCGTGGACGTGCCACACGTCGACGTAGTCCGTACCGAGCCGGGACAGCGAGGCGTCCAGGGCGGAGAGCAGGTGGCCGCGGGAGCCGTCGAAGCGGCGGTCGGGGTCCGGTACGCTGCCCGCCTTCGTCGAGATGACCAGGTCCCGGCGCGGCACCAGGCCGTCTGTCAGGCGCCCGAGCAGATACTCGGCCTCTCCGTCGCCGTACACGTCCGCCGTGTCGACGAGGGTCCCGCCCGCCTCCCAGAACGTCTTCAAGAGGTCCGCCGCGTCGTGCTCGTCGGTGTCCCTGCCCCAAGTGAGGGTGCCGAGCCCGATCCGGGACACGCGCAGGCCGGTACGGCCGAGATGCCTCTGCTCCATGAACGCCGAGATTACTGGTCAGAACCTGCGCTGTGGGGGCCTGTGGACGACCGATTTCGCCATGGGAGGCACGACTGCCCGCAGCTACCACGGCTGCTGTTGCCTCGGTTCCTCAAACGCCGGGACGGGCTGAGAGGTGGCAGATGCATCATCGTCCGTGGACCTCGAGGGCTGAGCTTTGCCGACGGCGCCCAAAGGGACCGCTTGGCCCACACCCCCCGCCCCCGCGCTAAGGTCTCCGCCAAGGGACGTTACTGATCGGTAAGGGGAATCGGGCATGCAGCTAGGGATCAACCTCGGCTACTGGGGCGCCGGCATGGACGCGGACAATCTCGCCGTCGCGCAGGAGGCCGACCGGCTCGGATACGCCGTGTGCTGGGCCGCCGAGGCCTACGGATCGGACGCGGCCACCGTACTGACCTGGGTCGCCGCCCAGACCACCAGGATCGACGTCGGCTCGGCCATCTTCCAGATCCCCGCCCGCCAGCCCGCGATGACCGCGATGACCGCCGCCACCCTGGACTCCCTCTCCGGCGGCCGCTTCCGCCTCGGCCTCGGCGTCTCCGGCCCGCAGGTCTCCGAGGGCTGGTACGGCGTCAAGTTCGACAAGCCTCTCGCCCGCACCCGCGAGTACGTCGAGATCATCCGCAAGGCCATGACCCGCGAGCGCCTGACCCACGACGGCGAGCACTGGACGCTGCCCCTGCCCGGCGGTCCGGGCAAGCCGATCAAGCTGACCGTGCACCCGCAGCGCGAGCACATCCCCCTCTACATCGCCGCCATCGGCCCCAAGAACCTCGAACAGACCGGCGAGATCGCCGACGGCGCCCTGCTGATCTTCCCCTCCGCCGATCATCTCGAGGAGACCACGATCAAGTATCTCCGCGCGGGTCGCGAAAAGGCAGGCAAGACGCTCGACGGCTTCGACGTGTGCCCGACCCTGCCCCTCGCCGTCGGCGACGACAAGGACCTGCCCGCCCTCGCCGACACCTTCCGCCCTTACACCGCGCTCTACGTCGGCGGCATGGGCAGCCGCAAGCAGAACTTCTACAACCAACTCGCCCAGCGCATGGGCTACGAGAAGGCAGCCGCCGAGATCCAGGACAAGTACCTGTCCGGCGACAAGCAGGGCGCCGCGGCCGCCGTACCGCACGAACTCATCGACAGGACCACCCTGCTCGGCTCCGTCGACCGGATCGCCGACCGCATGAAGGCATACGCGGAGGCCGGCGTCACCACCCTCACACTCGCCCCGGCCGGCTTCAGCCTCGACGAGCGCATCGCCTCACTCCGCGCCGGCACCGAGGCCCTGGAACGCGCCGGGCTCGCATAGCTTCCCGGCGCCCAGCGGAGCTTTCCACGGCCGTGGTGGGGGCTCGGGGGTCTTCCCCGCCACGGCCGTCATGCGGAACAACGCGCCGACACACACCCCGGTTACGCCCCCGCACACTGCGAAACCAGCCCACACACGCGCGCGATGCGCCCGCGTCATGACCCCGCCGTCCTTCTTTCGGCGGAGTTGTCCGACACAACTGTTGCAGCACCCCTCGCCCGGCATTTGACTCGTTCTTTGCAGACTTCGCGGAACCCGGCAGAGAGGATGCCCACGATGCTTTCGGCCAAGAGTCTGTTCCAGGAGATCCTCGACAACGACGAGTCCTACGCCCTGTTCTGCTCCATCGCCGCCAGCGGCGAGGCACAGGGCGGCTGGGAGAACGCGCGCATCGCCGCGCTCGTCCCCGAGACCGAGCGCGCACTCGCCCCCAAGATCACCCGGCACGGCGCCGACGAGGACAAACACGGCCGGATCTTCAACGCGCTGATGAAGAAGCGTGGCCTCGAACCCGTCCCCGTCCCGCCGGAGACCGACTACACCATGCTCCTGGAACAGCATGGCGTCGGCCTCGCGCACGAGAAACTCAGGCGCGACGAGAAGCTCACCGTCCAGGACATCGTCACCTACCTCGCGCACAGCCGGGTCACCGAACAGCGCGCCTCCGAGCAGATGGACATGCTCCGCAAGCACTTCGCCGACCACCCCGACCTCGGCCGCGCAGTCAGGATGATCGCCAACGACGAGGACAACCACCTCGCCTACTGCCACGAGGAACTACTCCGCCTGACGGACGCCGGACACGGCCGGGCCATCCAGCGGACCCTGCGCGAGTGCGCGCTCGCCGAGATCCGCATCTACCGGGACGTCAGCCTCGCGGTCATGGCCCACATGGGCCGCATCCTCGGCTGGTCCAGGCCCAAGGCCGCGGCGCTCGCGGCCGGCATCCACGCGGTCCACGGCTACGAACGCCTCGGCGGCTGGCGCCGGATGGTGTCCCTGAAGACGCCGGACCACCGCAACGCCCTGGGCGGCCCGGCCACCACGGCACCCGAGTTCGCCTGAGCGCCCGGGACACACCCGACCCCTACATCCACCCCCGCCGCTTGAACAGCCGGTACAGCAGCACCTCCAGGGCGGCCATCCCCACGATCACCGCCGGATACGACCGTAGCCCGCGCAGCTCCGGCATGTGATCGAAGTTCATGCCGTAGATCCCCGCGATCATCGTGGGAATCGCGGCCATGGCCGCCCACGCGGAGATCTTTAGCCTGTTGTCGTTCTGCCGCACGTTCATCTGCGCCAGATGCGCCGAGAGGATGTCCGACACCAGCCGGTCCAGACTCTCCGCCCGAACTCCTCGGTGACCCGGTCGAATTCCCGCTCCGACGGCTCGGGCAGCCCGATCCAGACGACCCGCCCACGGCCCGCGCCTCGCCCAGCGCGTCCGGGAGGTCCTCGGGGCCATCCGTGCGGTGTCCGTCGCGGCAGACGGCACAGTCGACGGTCGCGGAGCGCATTCTCCCGTCGTCCGGCGTCCGCCGTACCACGGCGTATGCCTACCCTGGGCCGCATGCCCACGCTGATCCTGGTCCGGCACGGACGTTCCACCGCCAACACCGAGGGACTGCTCGCCGGCTGGACGCCCGGCGTCGCTCTCGACGAACGCGGCGCCGCACAGGCCGCCGCACTGCCCGGGCGGCTCGCCGAGCTGCCCCTGTCCGAGGTCGTCACGAGCCCGCTGCAACGCTGCCAAGAGACGATCCAGCCCCTCCTCGACGCCCGCCCCGGTCTGCCCGTGCACACCGAGGAGCGGATCGGGGAGTGCCACTACGGCGACTGGTCCGGGCGCAAGCTCGCAGAGCTGAAGGACGAGCCCCTGATGGAGGTCGTGCAGGCGCACCCGTCGGCCGCCCAGTTCCCCGGCGGCGAGTCGATGCGGGCCATGCAGACCCGCGCGGCCGAGGCGGTGCGCGAGTGGAACGCGCGCGTGGAGCGGGACCACGGCGCCGACGCGGTGTATCTGATGTGCTCGCACGGCGACATCATCAAGTCCCTCGCCGCGGACGCACTCGGACTTCATCTGGACCTTTTCCAGAGGATCTCTGTTGAACCGTGTTCCATCACCGCGATCCGCTACACACGTCTCAGGCCGTTTCTCGTCCGCCTCGGCGACACCGGGGATTTCGCCTCCCTGGTGCCGCGCGAGGCGCCGTCGGCCGACGAAGCCCAAGTCGGGGGCGGTGCGGGCGCACCGTGATCGTCGGCCGCAGTAGGGTGAAGCGGTTCACACACACGCGCGTTCAGCATGGACGTTCACGTACTCACGATTCCAATGGAGACAGGACGTGTCCCGTCAGGTGTTCCTCTACGACCAACCGGACCGCTTCGTGGCCGGTACGGTCGGACTGCCCGGGCGCCGTACGTTCTTCCTCCAGGCCTCAGCCGGCTCCCGGGTGACCAGCGTGGCCCTGGAGAAGACCCAGGTCGCAGCGCTCGCCGAGCGCATGGAAGAGCTGCTCGACGAGGTCGTACGCCGTAGTGGCGGCAGCGCGGCCGTCCCGGCCGTGGCGCCCACGGAGATCGCCGACAGTGCCCCGCTCGACAGCCCCATCGAGGAGGAGTTCCGCGTCGGCACCATGGCGCTGGCCTGGGACGGCGAGGAAGAGCGCATGATCGTCGAGGCGCAGGCCCTGGTGGAACTGGACGCCGACTCTGAGGAGGACCTCGCCGAGGCCGAGGAGCGGCTGCTGCAGGACGAGGAGAACGGGCCCCCGATGCTACGGGTCCGGCTCACCGGCGCCCAGGCCAGGGCCTTCACCAAGCGCGCCCTCGACGTCGTCAACGCCGGGCGGCCGCCGTGCCCGCTGTGCAGCCTCCCGCTCGACCCGGAAGGACACGTATGTCCGCGCCAGAACGGATACCGCCGCGGAGCGTGACGGCCGCCGACCTGCTCGCGCACGGCGAGTTGACCGTGCGCGGACGCATCCGGGAGGCCTCCAACGCGGCGCTGTACTGCACGGTGACCTACGACGGGCAGGAGGCCGCCTGCATCTACAAGCCGGTCGCCGGTGAGCGCCCCCTGTGGGACTTCCCCGACGGGACGCTCGCCCAGCGCGAGGTCGCCGCGTACGAGGTGTCCGAGGCGACCGGCTGGGGGCTGGTGCCCCCGACCGTGCTGCGCGACGGGCCGTACGGCGAGGGCATGTGCCAGCTGTGGATCGAGCTGGTGCCGGAGGAGGCCGAGCTGCTCGCGCTGGTGGAGGGCGAGGAGCCCGGGCCCGGCTGGAAGGCGATCGGCTTCGCCGAGGTGGGGGAGGGCCGTACGGCGCTGCTCGTGCACGCCGACGACGAGCGGCTGCGGCGCCTCGCCGTCCTCGACGTGGTGATCAACAACGCCGACCGCAAGGGCGGCCACCTGCTGCCCGCCGGCGCGGGACGGCTGTACGGGATCGACCACGGGGTCACGTTCAACGCCGAGAACAAGCTGCGGACGCTGCTGTGGGGGTGGGCGGGGGAGCCCCTCACCGGTGAGGCGGTGGAGGTGCTGAAGACGCTCAAGGCCGCCCTGGAGGAGACCGGAACACTGACCGCACGCCTCACCGACCTGATCACAGTCACCGAGATACAGGCCACACGCGCACGCGTGGAGACCCTGCTCACGTCAGGCAGACACCCGGAACCGAGCGGAGAGTGGCCGGCCATCCCCTGGCCCCCGGTCTGACCGCCCCAGGGCGCGGGCAAGTGAAACGCACCGACGGCCACCTCCACGCCGGTCACTCGCACATACCGGCGCCGGTCACCTCCGCATACCGGCTCCACGCCCCCGCACACCGGCAGGGAACCCGCAAGACCACCGTCCCGGCCAGCTGCCCCGCTCCGGTTCGTATCCGGAACATCCGTCCGGTTAGGCTCATGACATGCATGCCTGGCCCGCTTCCGAAGTCCCCGCCCTGCCCGGTCAGGGCCGCGACCTGAGGATCCACGACACCGCGACCGGCGGCCTCGTCACCCTCGACCCCGGTCCCGTCGCCCGCATCTACGTCTGCGGCATCACTCCGTACGACGCCACCCACATCGGTCACGCGGCGACCTACAACGCGTTCGACCTCGTGCAGCGCGTGTGGCTCGACACCAAGCGGCAGGTTCACTACGTCCAGAACGTCACCGACGTCGACGACCCGCTGCTGGAGCGGGCCGACCGTGACGGCGTCGACTGGGCCGCCCTCGCCGAGCAGGAGACGGCCCTCTTCCGCGAGGACATGATCGCGCTGCGGATGCTGCCGCCGCGGCACTACATCGGCGCCGTGGAGGCGATACCCGGCATCGTCCCGCTCGTCGAGCGGCTCCGGGACGCGGGCGCCGCCTACGAACTCGAAGGCGACGTCTACTTCTCCGTCGAGTCCGACCCGAACTTCGGAAAGGTCTCCAACCTCGACGCCACGGCCATGCGGCTGCTGTCCGCCGAGCGTGGCGGCGACCCCGACCGGCCCGGCAAGAAGAACCCCCTCGACCCGATGCTGTGGATGGCCGCCCGGCCCGGCGAGCCCAGCTGGGAGGGCGGTTCGCTCGGCCGCGGCCGCCCCGGCTGGCACATCGAGTGCGTGGCCATCGCCCTCGATCACCTCGGCATGGGCTTCGACGTCCAGGGCGGCGGCTCCGACCTCGTCTTCCCGCATCACGAGATGGGCGCCTCCCACGCCCAGGCCCTCACCGGCGAGTTCCCCATGGCCAGGGCGTACGTCCACGCCGGCATGGTCGCCCTCGACGGCGAGAAGATGTCCAAGTCCAAGGGCAATCTGGTGTTCGTCTCGCAGCTGCGCCGCGAGGGCGTCGACCCCGCCGCCATCCGGCTCGCGCTGCTCTCGCACCACTACCGGGCCGACTGGGAGTGGACCGACCAGGTGCTCCAGGACGCCCTCGCGCGGCTCGAGCGCTGGCGGTCCGCCGTGTCCCGGCCCGACGGCCCGCCCGCCGAGGCCCTCGTCGAGGAGATCCGCGAGGCCCTGGCCGACGACCTGGACTCCCCGGCGGCGCTCGCCGCGGTCGACCGCTGGGCCGCGCTCCAGCACGAGCACGGCGGCACGGACACCGGCGCCCCCGGCGTCGTCTCCCGCGCCGCGGACGCACTGCTCGGCGTCGCCCTCTAGCCGGGCCCGCGGCAAGAAGCGAAGGGGCGGTACGCGCACGCGTACCGCCCCTTCCCCGTTTCTTCCCAGTCCGGTGAACGGCTCAGTCTCAGTCCTCCGACGAGTCCTCGTCGTCCCCGCTCGCCTTCGGCGGCTTCGGAGGCCGCGCCCGGCCGCCCGGGTTGTCCCGGTCTCGCAGAAAAGGCGCACCCGGCGGGGCCTCGCCGCCGTCCGCGGTGGCGTGCCCGCCGGGCTGGCCGCTGCCGCCGTCCCGGCGCCGCAGATACCGCTCGAACTCGCGGGCGATGGCCTCGCCCGACGCCTCCGGCAGTTCGGCGGTGTCCCGGGCCTCCTCCAGCGTCTGGACGTACTCCGCGACCTCGCTGTCCTCGGCGGCCAGCTGATCCACGCCCACCTGCCACGCGCGCGCGTCCTCGGCCAGCTCGCCCAGCGGGATGCGCACGTCGATCAGGTCCTCCAGGCGGTTGAGGAGAGCCAGCGTCGCCTTCGGGTTCGGCGGCTGCGAGACGTAGTGCGGGACGGCCGCCCACAGCGACACCGCCGGCACGCCCGCGTGCGTGCACGCCTCCTGAAGGACACCGACGATGCCCGTGGGGCCCTCGTACTTGGTCTCCTCCAGGTCCATGCGACGGGCCAGGTCCGGGTCGGACGTGGTCCCGCTGATCGGAACCGGACGCGTGTGCGGGGTGTCGCCGAGCAGGGCGCCCAGGACGACCACCAGCTCCACGCCCAGTTCGTGCGCGAAGCCGAGCAGCTCGTTGCAGAACGAGCGCCAGCGCATGGACGGTTCGATGCCCCGGACCAGTACGAGATCCCGCGGCTTGTCGCCGCCGACCCGGACCACCGACAACCTTGTCGTCGGCCAGGTGATCTTCCGTACGCCCGCATCCATCCACACCGTGGGGCGGTTCACCTGGAAGTCGTAGTAGTCCTCGGCGTCCAGCGCCGCGAACACCTCGCCCTTCCATTCCCTGTCGAGATGCGCGACCGCGGTGGAGGCGGCGTCGCCGGCATCGTTCCAGCCCTCGAACGCGGCCACCATGACTGGGTCGATCAGCTCGGGAACTCCCTCCAGCTCGATCACCCAGTGCCTCCTTCCGACGTGCCCTCGCTTAACGCCCCAACCTTACGGTGTGCCGCGGGGGCGCCCGCAGCCCCCTTGCACGGGGGAGTGACCCCATCACTGCCCCGCGAGCCACGCCGGAACACCCGAGCAGTCATCCGAGCTGTCCACGGCCCCTCCGCTGCCTGCGGCCACCCCGCGAACCGGCGTTCACAGCGTGGACCGCAGCCACTGCTCCACGCTCGCGACGTGCACCGTCGCCCACGACCGCGCCGCCTCCGCGTCCCGGTCGCGCAGGGCGGCGAGGATCGCCCGGTGCTCGCGCAGGGTGCGCCCGACCGCGTCCTCCTGCGTGAGCCCGCGCCAGATACGCGCGCGCGTGGTGGGGCCGGACAGTCCGTCAAGCAGCGAGCACAGCACGGAGTTTCCCGAGCTCTGCACGATGCCGCGGTGGAAGTCCAGGTCGCAGGCGACCAGGTCCTCCACCGACGGGTCGTCGCCGAGCTTGTCCAGCTGGGCGCCGAGCGCGTCCAGTTGCTGTTCGCTGATGCGCAGAGCGGCCATCGCGGTCGCGGCCGGCTCCAGGATGCGGCGTACGGCCAGGAACTCCAGGACCGTGTCGTCGCGGTGGAAGTCCACGACGAAGCTCAGCGCCTCCAGCAGCAGCTGCGGATCGAGGCTGGTGACATACGTGCCGTCGCCCTGGCGCACGTCCAGGATCCGGATCAGCGACAGGGCGCGCACGGCCTCCCGCAGGGAGTTGCGGGACAGCCCGAGGTCGGCGGCGAGCTCGCTCTCCTTGGGCAGCCGGTCGCCGGGGCGCAGCGCACCGGAGACGATCATTCCCTTGATCTTCTCGATCGCCTCGTCGGTCACTGCCATGGCCGGCCTCCTGTCGCTCAGGCATGTCGGTAAGACATCCGATGTTACGGGGGCCGGCTCGCCCGCGGTCCCACGTTGTCCGCGCAGGTGAAAGGGGCGGCTCCGTCGGTGTGGAGCCGCCCCTTCCGTTCCCGGCGGGCCGGGCCTGTCCGGGCCTGTGGGACCTACCTCACGCCTACTCCTTGTCGAGCAGGTCCTGGACCTTCGTACGGACCTCGTCCGTGGCCAGGCCGCGGATGGTCAGCGTCGTACGGCGGCGCAGCACGTCGTCCGGCGTCTCGGCCCACTCGTGGTCACGGGCCCAGACGACCTGCGCCCAGATCTCCGGGGCGTCCGGGTGGACGCGCTCGGCCAGCTCCGGGTTGTCGTTGGCCAGCCGCGCGATGTCGAAGGCCAGCGAGCCGTAGTGCGTGGCCAGGTGCCTGGCGGTGTCCGCGGCCATGCGCGGGCCGGGCGCCGGGTGGTCGGTCAGCAGGCGGTGGGCGACCGCGCGTGGGTTGGCGATGCCGGGCAGCGGCAGCTTCTTCGGCAGGGAGGCGATCGGCTCGAAGTCGTCGCCGAGCGGATGGCCCGGCAGGGACTCCAGCTTCTTCATGACCGTACGGCCGATGTGCCGGAAGGTCGTCCACTTGCCGCCCGCGACGGACAGCATGCCGCCCCGGCCCTCAGTGACGACGGTCTCCCGCTTGGCCTTGGCCGTGTCGCCGGGGCCGCCCGGCAGCACGCGCAGGCCCGCGAAGGCGTATGTGATGAGGTCCCGGTCGAGCTGCTGGTCGCGGACGGAGAAGGCGGCCTCGTCAAGGATCTGGGCTATGTCCTTGTCGCCCACGGCGACATCCCCGGGGTCGCCCTCGTACACCTCGTCGGTCGTGCCGAGCAGCAGCATGTCCTCCCAGGGGAGGGCGAAGGTGATCCGGTACTTGTCGATCGGGGTGGCGAGCGCGGCCCGCCACAGGGAGGTGCGCTTCAGGACCAGGTGCGCGCCCTTGGAGAGGCGGATGGACGGGGCCGCGTTCGGGTTCTCCATCCGGCGCAGGTGGTCGACCCACGGGCCGGTCGCGTTCAGCACCAGACGCGCGGTGACACCGAACTCGTCACCGGAGAGGCGGTCGCGCAGCTCGGCACCGGTGACCCGGCCCCGGGTGAAGCGCAGGCCCGTCACCTCGGCGTGGTTGAGGACCACCGCGCCCGCCTCGACGGCCGCGCGGACCGTCATCAGCGCCATGCGCGCGTCGTTCATCTGGTCGTCGCCGTACACGGCCACGGCCTTCAGGTTCTCCGTGCGCAGCTCGGGCACGTCCTGCGCCGCCTTCGCCGGCGAGAGCAGGTGGCCGACGCCGTCACCGAACGCGGACAGCGCGGAGTAGGCGAAGACGCCCGCCCCGAGCTTCGCCGCGCCGTGCGGCCCGCCCTTGTACACGGGGAGGTAGAACGTGAGCGGGTTCGCCAGGTGCGGGGCCACCTGGCGGGAGACCGCACGGCGCTCGAAGTGGTTCTCCGCCACCAGCTTCACCGCGCCGGTCTGCAGGTAGCGCAGACCGCCGTGGAGCAGCTTGGAGGAGGCGGAGGAGGTGGCGCCGGCGAAGTCGCCGGCGTCGACCAGAGCCACCCTGAGGCCGGACTGCGCGGCGTGCCAGGCGGTGGAGATGCCCAGGATGCCGCCGCCGATCACGAGAAGGTCGTACGACGCCTTGGCGAGCTGTTCCCGGGTCTCGGCGCGGCTCGGGCCTACGCCGGAGGCCGGGCGGGTCCCCAGCGCAGGCACGGACTGCAGGGTGGACTGAGTGGTCATGCGGTTTCTTACTCCTCGTCAGTCTTCCTCGGGGATCCAGCCCATGGTCCGCTCGACGGCCTTGAGCCAGTTCTTGTACTCACGGTCGCGGGTCTCCGCGTCCATGCGGGGGGTCCACTCGGCGGCCCGCCGCCAGTTCTGGCGCAGGTCGTCTGTGCTGTTCCAGAAGCCGACGGCGAGACCGGCGGCGTAGGCGGCGCCGAGGCAGGTGGTCTCGGCGACCATCGGGCGCACCACGGGGGCGTCCAGGACGTCGGCGAGCGTCTGCATCAGCAGGTTGTTGGCGGTCATGCCGCCGTCGACCTTGAGGGTCACGAGCTCGTCGCCGGAGTCCTTGACCATGGCGTCGGCGATCTCCCGCGTCTGCCAGGCGGTGGCCTCCAGGACGGCGCGCGCGAGGTGCGCCTTGGTGACGTACCGGGTCAGGCCGGCGATCACACCGCGGGCGTCGGAGCGCCAGTGCGGGGCGAACAGGCCGGAGAAGGCGGGCACGAAGTAGGCGCCGCCGTTGTCCTCGACCGAGAGCGCGAGCGTCTCGATCTCGGCGGCGGTGGAGATCAGGCCCATCTGGTCGCGCATCCACTGCACCAGCGAGCCGGTGACGGCGATCGAGCCCTCCAGGGCGTAGACCGTCGGCTGGTCGCCGATCTTGTAGCCGACCGTGGTCAGCAGACCCGCATAGGAGTTGATGATCTTGTCACCGGTGTTCATCACCATGAAGGTGCCGGTGCCGTACGTCGACTTGGTCTCGCCCTCGGAGAAGCAGGTCTGGCCGAACAGCGCTGCCTGCTGGTCGCCCAGCGCGGAGGCGACCGGGATGCCGCCGAGCAGCTCGCCCAGCTTGCCGCCCTTGATCTCGCCGTAGATCTCGGCGGAGGAGCGGATCTCCGGCAGGATCTGCATCGGCACGCCGATGGACTCGCAGATCTTGTCGTCCCACTCCATGGTGTGGAGGTTCATCAGCAGGGTGCGGGAGGCGTTGGTGACGTCGGTGACGTGGCGCCCGCCGTTCACCCCGCCGGTCAGGTTCCAGATGACCCAGCTGTCCATGGTGCCGAAGAGGATGTCGCCCGCCTCGGCGCGCTCCTTCAGACCGTCGACGTTGTCGAGCAGCCAGCGGGCCTTGGGACCGGCGAAGTAGGAGGCCAGCGGCAGGCCGGTCTCGCGGCGGAAGCGGTCCTGGCCGACGTTGCGGCCGAGCTCCCTGCACAGGGTGTCGGTGCGGGTGTCCTGCCAGACTATGGCGTTGTGGACCGGCTCACCGGTGTTCCGGTCCCACAGCACGGTGGTCTCGCGCTGGTTGGTGATGCCGATGGCCTTGATGTCGTCACGGGTGATGCCGGCCTTGGCGACGGCCCCGGCGACGACCTCCTGGACGTTGGTCCAGATCTCGGTGGCGTTGTGCTCCACCCAGCCCGGCTTCGGGAAGATCTGCTCGTGTTCCTTCTGGTCGACGGAGACGATCCGGCCGTCGCGGTCGAAGATGATGCACCGGCTGGAGGTGGTGCCCTGGTCGATGGCTGCGATGAAAGGGCCGGCGGTGTGGGCGTCGGTCACTGTGTGCTCCTGAGGTACCGTGGTCAATGGCTGTACGTACGGCGCGTGCTGTGCGTTTCCACAACCCGCAGGCCTGATCTTCCTAGGCGAAGGCGACGTTGTAGATGCCTGCGGCGAGCGCACCGCCGAGCAGCGGTCCGACCACGGGGACCCAGGCGTAGGCCCAGTCGGAACCGCCCTTGTTGGGCAGCGGCAGCAGGGCGTGCACGATGCGCGGACCGAGGTCACGGGCCGGGTTGATGGCGTAGCCGGTCGGGCCGCCGAGGGACAGGCCGATCGACACGACCACGAGCGCGGTGATCAGGCCGCCCAGCGTGCTGAGGCCCTTGGTGCCGTTGTCGGTCACGTTCAGCCCCTGGGTGAGCACGGCGAGCACCAGCACCATCGTGCCGATGACCTCCGTGGCGACGTTCTGCCAGGCGACCCGGACCTCGGGCCCGGTGGAGAAGACGCCGAGCACCGGACCGGCACCCGGCTCCTGGGCCTCGACGGCCTTGGCCTTGGTGGCCTGCGCACCCGGACCGCCGACGATCTCCCGGTCGGTGAGGTGGGCGTGGAACTGGCCGTAGTACGCGATCCAGATCAGGGACGCGCCGATCATCGCGCCGAGCATCTGTCCGGCCCAGTACACCGGAACGGTGCTCCAGTCGCCGTCCTTGATCGCGATGCCCAGGGTCACGGCCGGGTTCAGCTGGGCGCCGGACAGCGGCGCCGCGATGTAGACCGCCGTGAGCACTGCGAAGCCCCACCCGAAGGTGATGGCGAGCCAGCCGGCGTTGCGGGCCTTGGAGGCCTTCAGGGTGACGGCGGCGCAGACTCCACCGCCGAGCAGGATGAGTATGGCGGTACCGATGGTCTCACCGATGAAGATGTCGGAGCTGGACACCCGCGACTCCTTTGTCCTTCGTCCAGGGGCAGTGCTACCGGCCTGGCGTTGTCACACTCTAGCGCGTATTGCCGGTAGGTGTTCGACAATGTCGACCAACGGACGGGAGTCTTGCTTCGGCGTTACGCGCCCGTCAAGGGTTCTGTTATCGAAAGCACGATCGTTATTGATCGCGACGGGTTATCGATCTTCGGTGACTGTGTGTCCACATGTGCCCGACATGCGTGCTTCGTGGCAGGCCCGGCAGCCCGGTGGCCGGAACGCCGGCAGGGGCGTCCCGGTCCTCTCGTGTGTCTCGTAAGTCTCGTAAGTCTCGTAAGTCTCGTACGTCCGTACCGGCGCCGTACGCCTCAGAACCGCCCGGCGCCCAGGTCCCGCGACACCGCGCGGGCGCAGTCCCGTACCGCCGCGATCAGCTCGGGGCGCAGCTCACCGTCCCGGCACAGCCGCTCCACGGCGCCGGTGACGCCGACCGCGCCCACCGGCATGCGCCGCCGGTCGTGGATCGGCGCGGCGACGGAGGCGACGCCCTCCCAGGTCTCCTCGACGTCGGCGGCGTACCCCCGCGCGCGCGTGATATCGAGGACGTGCTCGAATCTCTCCAGCTCGCACACGGTCCGGTCCGTGAACGGCTTGCGGTCGGCCTCGATCGCCTCGCTGTGCGCGACCGGGTCGTAGGCGGAGAGCACCTTGCCAAGGGCTGTGGAGTGCAGCGGCTGCATGGCCCCGATCTCCAGGACCTGCCGGCTGTCGTCGGGCCGGAAGACGTGGTGCACGATCAGTACGCCCTGCTGGTGCAGCACGCCCAGGTAGACGCTCTCGCCGCTGGAGCGGGCCAGGTCGTCCGTCCACACCAGGGCTCGCGCGCGCAGCTCGTGCACGTCGAGGTAGGTGGTGCCCAGGCGCAGCAGCTCGGCGCCCAGCTGGTAGCGCCCGGAGGTGTCGTCCTGCTCGACGAAGCCCTCCTGCTGGAGGGTGCGCAGGATGCCGTGAGCGGTGCCTTTGGCGAGGCCCAGCGAGGAGGCGATGTCCGACAGGCCGAGCCGCCGCTCGCCGCCCGCGAGCAGTCTCAGCATCGCGGCCGCCCGTTCGAGCGACTGGATGTTCCGTGCCATCGCCGTCCTGCCTCCGTCCCCTTCGACCGTCGACCCGCGACGCCGCTGCCGCCGTTCGGCAATGTCGAACACTACCGGTCGATGCCGACCTCCCGCTAATGTTCCGGCGCCATCCACCGCCATTCGCCCCCGATCCGCCGGCATCCGCGGCGTGTACCCGTGACCTTTCGGCCAACTGTCGGCAATCCGGACGCCACCTGAGTCCGTCCCGTGGACGCCCTGCCCATCCGAGCCGACTCCCGGTTAGGCTGATCCGGTGCCCTTGCTTCCGCACACGCGCGGGAGCCGCATAGCCGACAGCCGTCGCACCCGAGGGAGCCCTTTTCATGGCCTCGTTGCCACTGACCCCTTCCGCCGACAGCCGGACCCGCGTGTCCGCCCTCCGTGAGGCGCTCGCCACCCGTGTGGTGGTCGCCGACGGCGCCATGGGCACCATGCTCCAGGCTCAGGATCCGACGCTGGAGGACTTCGAGAACCTCGAAGGCTGCAACGAGATCCTGAACCTCACCCGGCCCGACATCGTCCGCTCCGTCCACGACGCCTATTTCGCGGTGGGCGTGGACTGCGTCGAGACCAACACCTTCGGCGCCAACCACTCGGCGGCGGCCGAGTACGAGATCGCCCACCGCATCCACGACCTCTCCGAGGCGGGTGCCCGCATCGCCCGCGAGGTGGCCGACGAGTACGTCGCCGAGGACGGCCGCACCCGCTGGGTGCTCGGCTCGGTCGGCCCCGGCACCAAGCTGCCCACGCTCGGCCACATCGGGTACGCCACGATCCGCGACGGCTACCAGGCCAACGCCGAGGGCCTGCTGGCCGGCGGCGCGGACGCGCTGCTCGTGGAGACCACGCAGGACCTTCTCCAGACCAAGGCCTCCATCCTGGGCGCCCACCGCGCCATGGAGGCCACCGGTGTCGAGGTGCCCCTGCTGTGCTCGATGGCCTTCGAGACCACCGGCACCATGCTGCTCGGCTCCGAGATCGGCGCGGCCCTGACCGCCCTGGAGCCGCTCGGCATCGACATGATCGGCCTGAACTGCTCAACCGGCCCGGCCGAGATGAGCGAGCACCTGCGCTACCTCACGCGCCACTCCCGCATCCCGTTGCTGTGCATGCCGAACGCCGGCCTGCCGGTCCTCACCAAGGACGGCGCCCACTTCCCGCTCGGCCCGGAGGGCCTGGCCGACGCGCAGGAGAACTTCGTCCGCGACTACGGCCTGTCCCTCATCGGCGGCTGCTGCGGAACGACGCCGGAGCACCTGCGGCAGGTCGTCGAGCGCGTCCGGGACGTCACCCCGCCGGAGCGCAGCCCGCAGCCCGAGCCGGGCGCGGCCTCCCTCTACCAGAGCGTGCCGTTCCGCCAGGACACCTCGTACCTGGCCATCGGCGAGCGGACCAACGCCAACGGCTCGAAGAAGTTCCGTGAGGCCATGCTGGACGGCCGCTGGGACGACTGCGTGGAGATGGCGCGGGAGCAGATCCGCGAGGGCGCGCACATGCTCGACCTGTGCGTGGACTACGTCGGCCGCGACGGTGTCGCCGACATGGAGGAGCTGGCCGGGCGTTTCGCCACGGCCTCCACGCTGCCGATCGTGCTGGACTCCACCGAGGTCGACGTCATCAAGGCGGGCCTGGAGAAGCTCGGTGGGCGCGCGGTGATCAACTCGGTGAACTACGAGGACGGCGACGGCCCCGAGTCCCGTTTCGCGAAGGTCACCCAGCTGGCGCGGGAGCACGGCGCCGCGCTGATCGCGCTGACGATCGACGAGGAGGGCCAGGCCCGTACCGCCGAGAAGAAGGTCGAGATCGCCGAGCGGCTGATCGAGGACCTGACCGGCAACTGGGGCATCCACGAGGAGGACATCCTCGTCGACTGTCTGACCTTCACCATCTGCACCGGTCAGGAGGAGTCCCGGGGCGATGGCATCGCCACCATCGAGGGCATCCGGGAGCTGAAGAAGCGCCACCCGCGGGTGCAGACCACGTTGGGCTTGTCGAACATCTCCTTCGGTCTGAACCCGGCCGCGCGGATCCTGCTGAACTCGGTCTTCCTGGACGAGTGCGTGAAGGCGGGGCTGGACTCGGCGATCGTCCATGCGTCGAAGATCCTGCCGATCGCCCGGTTCAGTGAAGAAGAGGTGCAGACGGCCCTCGACCTGGTCTACGACCGTCGCCGTGAGGGTTACGACCCGCTGCAGAAACTGATGCAGCTGTTCGAGGGCGCCACTGCCAAGTCGCTGAAGGCGGGCAAGGCCGAGGAGCTGGCCGCGCTGCCGCTGGACGAGCGGCTCAAGCGCCGCATCATCGACGGTGAGCGCAACGGCCTGGAGGCCGACCTGGAGGAGGCGCTCCAGTCCCGCCCGGCGCTCGACATCGTCAACGAGACCTTGCTGGACGGCATGAAGGTGGTCGGTGAGCTGTTCGGCTCGGGCCAGATGCAGCTGCCGTTCGTGCTCCAGTCCGCCGAGGTGATGAAGGCGGCCGTCGCCCACCTCGAGCCGCACATGGAGAAGACGGACGACGACGGCAAGGGCACCATCGTGCTGGCCACGGTACGCGGGGACGTGCACGACATCGGCAAGAACCTGGTCGACATCATCCTGTCCAACAACGGCTACAACGTGGTCAACCTGGGCATCAAGCAGCCGGTCTCGGCGATCCTGGACGCCGCCGAGGAGCACAAGGCCGACGTGATCGGCATGTCCGGGCTGTTGGTCAAGTCCACGGTGATCATGAAAGAGAACCTGGAGGAGCTCAACTCCCGGGGCCTGGCCGCCAATTACCCGGTCATCCTCGGCGGCGCCGCCCTCACCCGCGCGTACGTGGAGCAGGATCTGCACGAGCTGTACGAGGGCGAAGTCCGCTACGCCCGCGACGCGTTCGAGGGGCTGCGTCTGATGGACGCGCTCATCGGCATCAAGCGCGGCGTGCCCGGCGCGGCCCTGCCCGAGCTCAGGCAGCGCCGGGTGCGCGCGGCGACGGTGGAGGTCGCCGAGCGTCCCGAGGAGGGCGCGGCCCGCTCCGACGTGGCCACCGACAACCCCGTGCCCACCCCGCCCTTCTGGGGCAGCCGTGTCATCAAGGGCATCCAGCTCAAGGAGTACGCGAGCTGGCTCGATGAGGGCGCCCTGTTCAAGGGCCAGTGGGGGCTGAAGCAGGCCCGCACCGGCGAGGGGCCGTCGTACGAGGAGCTCGTCGAGACCGAGGGCCGGCCCCGGCTGCGCGGCCTGCTGGACCGGTTGCAGACGGAGAACCTGCTGGAGGCGGCAGTCGTCTACGGCTACTTCCCGTGTGTCTCCAAGGACGACGACCTGATCCTCCTGGACGAGCAGGGCAACGAGCGCACCCGGTTCACCTTCCCGCGCCAGCGCCGCGGCCGCCGGCTGTGCCTGGCCGACTTCTTCCGCCCGGAGGAGTCGGGCGAGACCGACGTCGTCGGCCTTCAGGTCGTCACCGTCGGCTCCCGGATCGGCGAGGAGACCGCCCGGCTGTTCGAGTCCGACTCCTACCGCGACTACCTCGAACTGCACGGCCTGTCCGTGCAGTTGGCCGAGGCGCTGGCCGAGTACTGGCACGCGCGCGTGCGTTCCGAACTCGGCTTCGCGAGCGAGGACCCGGACGAAATGCAGGGGATGTTCGAGCTGATGTACCGCGGCGCCCGCTTCTCCCTCGGCTACGGCGCCTGCCCGAATCTGGAGGACCGCGCCAAGATCGCCGACCTGCTCCAGCCCGAGCGGATCGGCGTCCAGCTGTCCGAGGAATTCCAGCTGCACCCCGAGCAGTCCACGGACGCCATCGTGATCCACCACCCCGAGGCGAAGTACTTCAACGCCCGCTGAGGCGGCGCCCAGCGGCGTGCGCCGGGACATCCCTCTGGGCGCACGTCAGGGCACCAGTCGGGGCCACGTCCGGGCCACCCCCGGCTGGGATTCCTGTGTGCCCCGGGGCGCACAGGCCAAACAAGGCGCTTCGTCCGCGGACGACGTAGACTGGTCGGTCCACCGCAGGCCGGTTCCCCACCCGGGAACCGGCCTGCTCGCCCCTCAAGGAGGTGCGCCCGGATGACCAGCACGGTCCCCGCGCCAGTAACCCGTACGGCCGACGGCTCCGCCCTGCAGGCCGTGCTCCTCGACATGGACGGCACTCTGGTGGACACCGAGGGCTTCTGGTGGGACGTCGAGGTCGAGGTCTTCACCGCCCTCGGCCACACGCTCGACGACTCCTGGCGCCATGTCGTGGTCGGCGGTCCCATGACCCGCAGCGCGGGGTTCCTGATCGAGGCCACCGGCGCCGACATCACCCTCGCCGAGCTCACAATGCTGCTCAACGACGGCTTCGAGGAACGCATAGGCCGCGCCCTGCCGCTGATGCCGGGCGCCGCCCGGCTGCTGGCCGAGCTGTACGAGTGCGAGATCCCCACCGCCCTGGTCTCCGCCTCGCACCGACGCATCATCGACCGGGTGCTCACCTCCCTGGGCCCGCAGCACTTCGCCCTCACGGTCGCCGGCGACGAGGTGCCGCGCACCAAGCCGCACCCCGACCCGTACCTGGCCGCCGCCGCAGGCCTCGGCGTGGACCCGGCCAGATGCGCCGTCGTCGAGGACACCGCGACCGGTGTCGCCGCGGCGGAGTCGGCCGGCTGCCTCGTCGTGGCGGTGCCCTCCGTGGCCCCGATCGCCCCGGCCGTCCGGCGCACCGTCCTGCCCTCGCTCGAACGGGTCGACCTGACATTTCTGCACGGTCTGATGGCGGCCTGAGGACGGAAATACGCCGGGAGTTCACCTGACATTGTTGATCGTGTGACGTTCACCACTTCACGCAGGGATGGCAGGGGACCCGGTACCGGCCGGTCACCCCCCTTCGAGGCCCGGACGCACGCCCTTGTGTCCCGATTGATGAACCCCTGTACCAATCCTTCCGCTGTCGGGCCTTCAGTGCGTCCGCGCCCGGTTTCACTGAGTGACGAACGTTCAACTCCGGTGGCTGCGACCCCTGCTGCAGGTGCGGACTAATCTCGTCGCGAGAACATCGCCCCACCCCTGTGAGCCCGCCGCACCACCCATGCGTGCCGGGCGCACGGAGTACACCGCTCTGGAGAATCGCGAGCATGAACCGCAAGACTTTGGTGCTGCCGGCCGTGGTCGGCCTGCTCGCGCCCGTGCTCGCCGGGTGCGGCGCCACCGACAGCGGCAGCGGCGGCGGCAATCCGATCGTCGTCGGCACCACGGACCGGTTCATCGCCTCGAAGGACGCCCCCGCTCCCCTCGACCCGGCGTACGCCTACGACATCGGCCCCTGGAACATCCTCCGCCAGACCGTTCAGACGCTGATGATCCAGCCGCGCGGCGGGGGCGACCCGGTGCCCGAGGCCGCCGAGAAGTGCGGCTTCACCGACACCGGTAACGAGCGCTACGCGTGCACCCTGCGCGAGGGCCTGAAGTTCGCGAACGGCGACCCGGTCACCGCGGCCGACGTGAAGTACTCCATCGACCGCGCCCTCGCCCTCAAGGCCGACAGCGGCGTGTCCGGCCTGCTGAACACCATCGACACCGTCGAGACGCAGGGCGACCGCGAGGTCATCTTCCACCTCAAGACCGCCGACGCCACCTTCCCGTTCAAGCTGTCGACCCCGGTCGCGGGCATCGTCAACCCCGACGACTACCCGAAGAACAAGCTGCGCGACGGCTTCGACGTCGACGGCTCCGGCCCCTACACCTTCCACGCCGACGTCAAGGGCGACGAGCTGGTCAGGGCCGAGTTCACCAAGAACTCTAACTACAAGGGCTCGCTGGAGGTGAACAACGACAAGGTCGACCTGGTCTCCTACGACAGCGCCGACGCCATGGGCACGGCGCTGGAGAAGGGCGACATCGACATGATGACCCGCACCATGTCGCCGCAGCAGATCCAGAGGCTGTCCAACGGCACCCAGGAACACATAGACCTGGTCGACATGCCCGGTCTGGAGATCCGCTACCTCGGCTTCAACACCGACGCCCCGACCGTGAAGTCCCGGGCAGTGCGCCAGGCGATGGCCCAGATCGTCAACCGCAGCGACCTCGTCTCCAAGGTGTACGGCGCCCAGGCCGAGCCGTTGTACTCGATGGTGCCGGCCAGCATCACCGGGCACTCCAACTCGTTCCTGAACAAGTACGGCGACCCGAGCGTGCCCAAGGCCAGGGCCCTGCTGGCCGCGGCGGACATCACCACGCCGGTCAAGCTGACGCTGCACTACACGACCGACCACTACGGCCCGGCCACCAAGGAGGAGTTCGAGGTCCTCCAGAAGCAGTTCAACGACAGCGGCCTGTTCGATGTACGCATCAAGGGCACGCCGTGGGACACCTTCCGCCCGGCCGAGAAGAAGGGTCGGTACGACGTCTACGGCATGGGCTGGTTCCCGGACTTCCCGGACGCCGACAACTTCCTCGCGCCGTTCCTCGACAAGGACAACACCCTCGGCTCGCCGTACGCCAACAGCCGGATCCGCAACAAGCTGATTCCGGAGTCCCGCCGCGAGGCCAACCGGCTCGCCGCCGCGCCGAGCCTGACGGACATCCAGAACATCGTCGCCGATGACGTACCCGTCCTGCCGCTGTGGCAGGGCAATCAGTACGTCGCCGTACGCGACGGCATCACGGGCGCGGCGTACGCCCTCAACTCCTCCTCGACGCTTCAGCTCTGGGAGCTCGGCCGCGGTATGAGCGGCTGACGGACCGTCCGTGCCCGGGGCTGGGGACGACGGCCCCGGGCATCCGAGAACCGACGACAAGGCACTCGCAACGTGAACATGCGCACCCAGTGGCCAGTCCTGCCGATCGTGGCGGGCCTGGCCTCCGGCCTGCTGACCGGCTGCGGCACCGAGAACGGCGAATCCGGAGGCGACGGCTCCTCCGTGGTGGTGGGGATGTCCGACGACGTCCTGGCCACGGACCCGGCCTCCGGGTACGACCCCGGTTCCTGGCTGCTGTTCAACAACGTCTTCCAGTCCCTGCTCAGCTTCCCCAAGGGCGCCACCGAGCCGCAGCCCGAGGCCGCTAAGAGCTGCGCCTTCACGGACACGGAGACCAAGGTCTACAAGTGCACGCTGAAGGACGGGCTCAAGTTCAGCAACGGTGACCCGCTCACCTCGAAGGACGTCAAGTTCTCCTTCGACCGCATGCTGAAGATCAACGATGCCGACGGCCCCGCCGTCATGTTCCCCACCCTCGACAAGGTCGAGACGCCCGACGAGAAGACGGTCGTCTTCCGCCTCAACACCTCCGACGCCACCTTCCCGAGCAAGATAGCCTCGGGCGCCGGCTCCATCGTCGCCTCCGGCCAGTACGACGCGAACGGGCTGCGCAAGGACGGCGAGGCGGTCGGCTCCGGCCCGTACAAGCTGGACTCCTTCGGCAAGGACCAGGCCGTCTTCTCCGTCAACGGCAACTACAAGGGCACCGCGAAGACCCAGAACTCCGGCGTGACGCTGAAGTTCTTCCACGGCGACCAGCCCGCCCTGAAGCAGGCCCTCATGGGCGGCAAGGTCGACATCGCCTACCGCGGCCTGACCGCCGGCGACATCGCCGACATCGAGGAGGCCGACAACGGCTCGGGCGTCGAGGTCGTCGAGGGCAGCAGCGCCGAGGTCCAGCACCTGGTGTTCAACATGGACGACCCGGTCGCCGGAAAGCTCGGCGTACGCAAGGCCATCGCCCACCTGATCGACCGCGAGGCCCTCATCAAGGACGTCTACCAGGACACCGCGACCCCGCTGTACTCGATCATCCCGGCCGGGATCGCCGGCCACAACACGGCCTTCTTCGACACCTACGGCGCCCGCCCCTCCAAGGCCGACGCCGAGGCCGCCCTGCGCGCCGACGGCATCACCGGCAAGGTGAAGCTGACCCTGTGGTCCACGCCGTCCCGCTACGGCCCGGCCACCGACCAGGAACTCACCGAGATCGCCCGGCAGCTCAACGACAGCGGCCTGTTCGCCGCCAACGTGAAGTCCGTCGCCTTCGACCAGTACGAGAAGGACATCGCCGCCGGCAAGTACGGCGTGTACGTCAAGGGCTGGGTGCCGGACTACCCGGACGCCGACAACTTCACGGCCCCCTTCTTCGGCAACGGCAACGTGCTCGGCAACAACTACTCCAACAACACCATCACCGGTTCGCTGATCCCGGCCACCGCGGCCCAGAGCGACCGCTCCGCGACCGACAAGGAGTTCGGACAGCTCCAGGACATCGTCGCCGACGAACTCCCCGTCCTGCCGGTGTGGCAGGCCAAGCAGTACGCGGTCGTCCGCGACGGCGTCTACGGCCTGGAGTACTGCCTGGACGCCTCGACCGTGTTCCGGTTCTGGGAACTCAGCAAGAGCTGAGCGTTCACACGAGCACGGGGCGGTCCTTGGCCGAAGGACCGCCCCGTGCTCTGCGTACGACTGCCTACTGCGCGCCGGGGCGCACCAGCCCGCTCTCGTACGCGTACACCGCGGCCTGCACCCGGTCGCGCAGGCCCAGCTTGGTGAGCACATGCCCGACGTGCGTCTTGACCGTGGTCTCGCTGACGAACAGGTCGGCGGCGATCTCGGCGTTGGACAGGCCGCGCGCCACCAGCTTCAGCACCTCCACCTCGCGCTCGGTGAGCGTGTGCAGGGTGTCGGGGACCGGCTCGTCGCCGGAGGGCAGATGCGTGGCGTATTTGTCGAGCAGCCGCCTGGTGATGCTCGGCGCGAGCATCGCCTCGCCGGCGGCCACCACGCGGATGGCCTGCACCAGCTCGTTGGCCGGGGCGTCCTTCAGCAGGAATCCGCTGGCGCCCGCCTTCAGCGCCTCCACCACGTACTCGTCGAGATCAAAGGTCGTCAGCACCAGCACCTTCGCCGGGCCGTCCCGCTCGGGCCCGGTGATCTGCCGGGTCGCCTCCACCCCGTCCATCCGTGGCATGCGGATGTCCATCAGGACCACATCGGGCTGCAGGGCCCGCACCTGGTCCAGGGCCTGGAGGCCGTCTCCGGCCTCGCCGACGACCGCGATGTCCTGCTCCGCCTCCAGGATCATCCGGAAGCCCGTACGCAGCAGCGGCTGGTCGTCGACCAGTAGGACGCGGATGGCCACGTAAGTCTCCTTCGCTAGTCCGGCCCCATTCTGCCCTGCTCCCCGGCCCCGGACTCAGCCGCCCTCACCGGGAGGGGGTAGGGCGGGGGAGTGCCGCCGAATTCCGGACAGTGCGCCTGGTGGTCGCACCAGCCGCACAGCTTGGTCGGGCGCGGACGCCAGTCGCCGCTCTCGGTCGCCCGCCGGATCGCGTCCCACAGCGCGAGCAGCTTGCGCTCGACGCGCTCCAGGTCGGCGGGGACGGGGTCGTACGTCAGGACATCCCCGCTGCCGAGGTACACCAGCTGGAGCCGCCGGGGGACGACCTTCTTGAGCCGCCACACCACCAGGGCATAGAACTTCATCTGGAACAGCGCGCCTTCGGCGTACTCCGGCCGGGGTGCCTTGCCCGTCTTGTAGTCGACGATCCGCACCTCGCCCGTGGGCGCCACGTCGACCCGGTCGATGATGCCGCGCAGCCGCAGCCCCGAGTCCAGTTCGGCCTCGACGAACAGCTCGCGCTCGGCCGGCTCCAGCCGGCTCGGGTCCTCCAGCGTGAACCAGCGCTCCACGAGCTGCTCGGCCTCCCCGAGCCAGCGCGCCAGCCGCTCCCCCTCCGGGTCGTCGGCGAACAGCTCCACGACCTCCGGCCTGGTCTCGCGCAGCCGGTCCCACTGGGCCGGGACGAGGGACCTGGCCCGGGGCGCGGTGCGCTCGGTGGCCGGGGCGTCGAAGAGCCGCTCCAGCACGGCGTGGACCAGCGTGCCCCGGGTCGCCGCCTCGCTGGGCTTCTCGGGCAGCCGGTCGATGACCCGGAAGCGGTACAGCAGGGGGCACTGCATGAAGTCACTGGCACGCGAGGGAGACAGCGCGGCGGGCGGTATGGCGACGCGCTCCGCGACGGGCTCGGTCTCGCTTGCCGGGTCCACTGCCGCCGCCGTCGGCCCGGCCGTCTGCGGCACGTCTGCCGCCACGTCAGGACTGCCGGTGTCCGCCACGACGCCCTCGGTGCTCGTCTCCATGACGACAGACCTTACGGCCCGCCACTGACAGTGACCCAGCCGCGGTCGTGAGGTGGGCGGCGGAGGTCAACGGCGAAGCACGCGGGAGGGAACCGAGCGGGGGAGGACACTGGGGTGCCGGGGCGTTGGGCACCGCCAGGGCCGCATACCATCGACCTGAGACCCTCCCGTCCGGCAGGCACGGGAGACGCTTCGAGCGAGGGGACACCGTGGACGAGAGCGGCGGGAGCGGGCAGCCGCGGTCCGGCAGCGACGAGTCGGCCGAGCACCACGCAGGACCTACGGCCCCGGACGTCGGCCCCGCAGGCCCGGACACCGCCGCGCACCCCGCCCCCACGCCCGCCGAACACCCCACGCGGCAACGGCAGTCCGAGTCCCCCGAGACGCCCCCGGAGAGGAACGACACCACGAACCCGCCCACCCACCCCGAGACCACCCCCCGAGCCACGGAACCCAGCTCCGACTCCCCAGCACATCAGACCGCAACCGCATCCGCCGACGGCCACGAGACCCAGCGGAGTTCCGGCGATTCTGCGGACGGCCATGAGGTCCGACCTGGTTCCGGCGGTTCTGCGGACGGCTCGTCGGCTCGGCGGGGTTCTGATGATTCCGCGGATGGCCATGAGGCCCGGCGGAGTTCTGATGATTCCGCGGGCGGTCGCGACGCCAGGCCGGACGTCGACGGTTCCGCGGACGGCCATGAGCCCCGGACGGGTTCCGGCGGTTCTGCGGTCGGCCGAGAGGCTCGGCAGCCTTCCGGTGATTCTGCCGACGGGGGCGAGATCCGGCCGGTCGCCGGCGGTTCTGCGGATGGCCTTGGGCGTCGGCCGGGTTCCGATGCATCTGCGGGCGGCCATGAGGCCGGGACCGGATCCGAAGGAGATGCGGGTGCCGGGGCGGCGTCGGAGAGTCGACGGGGGGATCCCGAGCCGCGGACCGAGAGTCGTACGGGAGCCGGGGCAGCAGATAGTGCCGTCTCGGCCGATGGTGCGGATGCCGGCCCCGGTGGCCGGACTCCGAACCGGAGGACCCCGCCGGATGCGGACGAGGCGTCCGGCGACAGCGCTGCCCCCCACGCGGGCGCGCCCGCTGGTCCCGGCCGCGGCGATCGTTCCCCCACCGCATCCGGTGCCCGGACCTCGGATCACCCCGACAGCGCGTCCGGCAACGACGACCACGTGTCCGGCGGCTCCGGTCAGCCCGGCCGCCCGTCGCTGCGGAAGCCCCCGCGCGACAAGCGTCGTACCGCAGGTGAGGGCGTTGCGGACAGGGACCGGTCGCTCGCGCATTCCGGGGCCGGGCAGGGGCGGCCGCAGCGGCCCGAGCCCCGGGGCGGGCTGCTGATGGGGCGGCCGTTCGGCGTGCCGGTGTACGTGGCCCCGAGCTGGTTCCTGGTCGCCGCCCTGATCACCTGGGTGTTCGGCGGACAGCTCGACCGCGTGCTGCCCGAGCTCGGCGCCGCCCGCTACCTTGTCTCCCTCTTCTTCGCGGTCGCCTTCTACGCCTCCGTCCTCGTCCACGAGCTCGCCCACACTGTCGCCGCCCTCCGCTTCAAACTCCCGGTCCGCCGCATCCAGCTCCAGTTCTTCGGCGGCGTATCCGAGATCGAGAAGGAGGCCGAGACCCCCGGACGGGAGTTCGTGCTCGCCTTCGTCGGCCCGCTGCTCTCACTCGCCCTCGCCGGGCTCTTCTACCTCGCCATGCAGACCGTCGAACCCGGCACCGTCCCCGGCGTCCTGCTGGCGGGACTGATGATCTCCAACCTCATCGTCGCCGCCTTCAACCTCCTGCCCGGCCTGCCCCTGGACGGCGGCCGCATGCTCCGCGCCGTCGTCTGGAAGATCACCGGCAGGCCGATGAGCGGTACGGTCGCCGCCGCCTGGGTCGGCCGCGCCCTCGCCGTCTCCGTCCTGATCGGACTGCCGCTGCTCACCCAGTCCGGAGCCCTCGGCTCCGCCGCCGAGGCCGGCGTCGGCATGGACACCGTCCTGGACGCCCTGCTCGCCGCCATCCTCGCCGCGATCATCTGGACCGGCGCCGGCAACAGCCTGCGCATGGCCCGGCTGCGCGAGCACCTCCCCGAACTGCGCGCCCGCACCCTCACCCGCCGCGCGGTCCCCGTCCAGACCGACACGCCCCTCTCGGAGGCCCTGCGCCGCGCCAACGCCGCCGGGGCCCGCGCCTTGGTCGTCGTCGACGCCGACGGCAACCCCCTCTCCCTCGTCCGCGAGGCCGCCATCGTCGGCGTACCCGAACACCGCCGCCCCTGGGTCGCGGTCAGCGGCCTCTCCCAAGAGCTCACCGAGGGCATGCGCGTCTCCGCCGAGCTGGCCGGGGAGGAACTCCTGGAAGCCCTGCGCACAACCCCGACCACCGAGTACCTGGTGGTCGAGGAGACCGGCGAGATCTACGGCGTCCTGTCGGCGGCCGACGTGGAGCGCGCCTTCGTCAAGGCGATGGCAAGGCCCAGCTGAAGCCCCACCGCCCGCGCGCGTGGTCGGCGGTCCCTGGAAACGCCGGTAGGCTGGTCACATGTCCGAACCGACCGGTGCCGCCCGCAGGCGCGGGCTCTTCAAGGTCGGGGACCAGGTACAGCTGACCGACCCCAAGGGCCGCCACTACACGTTCACGCTCGAAGCCGGGAAGAACTTCCACACCCACAAGGGTTCCTTCCCGCACGACGAACTGATCGGCGCTCCCGAGGGCAGCGTTGTCCGCACCACCGGGAACGTCGCCTACCTCGCGCTGCGCCCCCTGCTCCCCGACTACGTCCTGTCCATGCCCCGCGGGGCAGCCGTCGTCTACCCAAAGGACGCGGGGCAGATCCTCGCCTTCGCCGACATCTTCCCCGGCGCCCGCGTCGTCGAGGCCGGCGTCGGCTCCGGCTCGCTCAGCACCTTCCTGCTGCGCGCCATCGGCGACCAGGGCATGCTGCACTCCTACGAGCGCCGCGCGGACTTCGCCGAGATCGCGCAGGCGAACGTGGAGCGCTACTTCGGCGGCCCGCACCCCGCCTGGCAGCTCACCGTCGGCGACCTCCAGGACAACCTGTCCGACACGGAAGTCGACCGGGTCATCCTCGACATGCTCGCCCCCTGGGAGTGCCTGGAGGCCGTCTCCAAGGCGCTCGTGCCCGGCGGCATCGTGTGCTGCTACGTCGCGACCACGACCCAGCTCGCCCGGACCGTCGAGTCCATCCGCGAGATCGGCTGCTTCAACGAGCCGACCTCCTGGGAGACGATGATCCGCAACTGGCACATCGAGGGTCTGGCCGTCCGCCCGGACCACCGGATGATCGGCCACACCGGCTTCCTGCTCACCGCCCGCCGCCTCGCCGACGGCGTCGAGCCGCCCATGCGCCGCCGCCGTCCCGCCAAGGGCGCCTACGGCGAGGACTACGAAGGCCCCAACGCCTCCGGCGGCGCCGGCCGCTGACCCGGCCCGCTGCCGCGAGCAACGTACGGACGACCAACGTACGGGCGCCGTGGCGGAGTTCCCGGACACGATCCGGAAGTCCGGCACGGCGCCCTTGTGCTGACACGGCGGCAGAAACGGTCACCTCCAGGGCGGCGGGCACCGCCCCCACCCCCGCCGTTCCCCTGACCCCTGACGTGTGGGACCATGCTGGCCACCCCACTGCACCCCACCGGCACAGCCCTCACAGGAGACACTTCCTAGTGCAGCCTTCCGCCGTCCCGGAGCTCGCCCTCGCGCAAACCCAGACCCGCCCGATCCACTGGCTCGCCACCGCCACGGCCGTCGCCGGCGTCATGGCCCTCTCCTCGGTCCTGCAACCCGGGGCGGCGAAGGCGGCCCAGTCGGGACCGGGGGACAGGTCCGCCCCGGCGGCCACCGCGGCGCCCGACCCCGCGGCCGTGGAGTTCCCGCTCGAATGCGGTCCGGTGAAGGCCGTCGTGGTGAAGCAGGCCTCCGGGGACCTGGACGGCGACGGCAGACCCGAGACGGTGGCCGCGGTCCACTGCGACTCGCCCATGGGCACCCCGCCGGACGGCGTCTACGTCCTCACCGCGGCCGCCGGCAGCGGCAAGCCGCGCGTGGTGGCCACCCTCGTCGCCCCCAAGGACCAGAACACCGTCAGCGCCCTCACTGTGCGCGACGGCGTCGTGCGTGCCACACTCCTCGGCTACTCGTCCCGCGACGTGCCCCGCTGCTGCCCCGACGTCACGGACCGGGCGAATTGGCAGTGGAAGGACGGTGCGTTCGTGCGCTCCAAGGCCGCCGGCGCCCGCAGCGTGTGACTCGGCACCGCAGCACGCGAGGCGCCCGCAGCACGCGTCCGCAAGGCGCCTGCGGCATGCCTCCCGGCACCCGAGCATGTGAGGCCGGTGCGCACAGTGCGTGAACGCCGCGCGCGCCCGACATGTGAGAAATCAGACAGCGACGACGGAGCGTATTGATCCGGTCACTCTGCGTCCGGTCCGTGCACCTCGACCCTGTCCGAAACTCGACGCACGTGGATGCACTCGCCCGGACACTCCTTCGCGGAGTCGACGACATCCGTGAGAAGCGGCAGCGGCACGGGCGTTGTCGCCCCTCTGTCCTGGAGCAACTCCTCGGCGGGGCCCTTCACATAGGCCAGACCGTCGATGTCCAGCTCGAACACCTCGGGCGCGTACTGGGCGCAGATGCCGTCGCCGGTACACAGGTCCTGGTCGATCCAGACCTCCAGTGCCTCGCCGCCGGCCCCGGCCTCCTGCTCCACGCTCATCTCTCCTGCCGTTTCCTGCGCGGGAGCCGTACGGGAATCCGGCCAGCTCTGACGGGTGTTGAACGCTTAGACCCTACCTCCGTCCGCTTTCCAATCATGTTGGATGGGTATTCCCCTGGCGTGAGGGAGAGCGCAAGGGTGAAGATCGGACACACCCCGACCGTCTTGTGATCTAGGGGTTTCAATCGACACCCACCCAGGTAGGGTCTGGAAGCGTCCAGCTCCCCTTGGAGGAGGTGAGGACCGTGGCAGCCCACGACGACGACATGAACCGCGGCATCCGCCCGGGGCGGGGGTCCGAAGACCCGGCCGGGCAGATCGCCTATCTTGAGCAGGAGATCGCCGTCCTGCGACGCAAGCTCGCCGACTCTCCGCGGCACACGAGGATTCTCGAAGAGCGGATCGTCGAGTTGCAGACAAACCTGGCCGGCGTGTCCGCCCAGAACGAACGACTCGCCAACACGCTCCGTGAGGCCCGCGACCAGATCGTGGCCCTCAAGGAGGAGGTCGACCGGCTCGCGCAGCCGCCGGCCGGCTTCGGTGTCTTCCTGCAGGCTTACGAGGACGGCACCGCCGACATCTTCACCGGGGGCCGCAAACTCCGGGTGAACGTGAGCCCCAGCGTCGAGCTGGACGAGCTCAGGCGCGGCCAGGAACTGATGCTCAACGAAGCGCTCAACGTGGTCGAGGCCATGGAATTCGAGCGCGTCGGGGACATCGTCACCCTCAAGGAGATCCTCGAGGACGGCGAGCGCGCCCTGGTGCTCGGGCACACCGACGAGGAACGGGTGGTACGGCTCGCCGAGCCGCTGCTGGACGTCACCATCCGCCCCGGCGACGCCCTCCTGCTCGAACCCCGCTCCGGCTACGTCTACGAGGTCGTCCCCAAGAGCGAGGTCGAGGAGCTCGTCCTCGAAGAGGTCCCCGACATCGGCTACGAGCAGATCGGCGGCCTCGGCGGCCAGATCGAGGCCATCCGGGACGCCGTCGAGCTCCCGTACCTCTACCCCGACCTGTTCAAGGAGCACGAACTGCGGCCGCCCAAGGGTGTCCTGCTGTACGGCCCTCCTGGATGCGGTAAGACGCTGATCGCCAAGGCCGTGGCCAACTCACTCGCCAAGAAGGTCGCCGAGGTGACCGGCGTGGCCGCCGGCAAGAGCTTCTTCCTCAACATCAAGGGTCCCGAGCTGCTGAACAAGTACGTCGGCGAGACCGAGCGGCAGATCCGCCTGGTCTTCCAGCGTGCTCGTGAGAAGGCCAGCGAGGGAACCCCGGTGATCGTCTTCTTCGACGAGATGGAGTCCCTGTTCCGCACCCGTGGCTCCGGTGTCAGCTCGGACGTGGAGAACACCATCGTCCCGCAGCTGCTCGCCGAGATCGACGGCGTGGAGGGCCTGCAGAACGTGGTCGTGATCGGCGCCTCCAACCGCGAGGACATGATCGACCCCGCCATCCTGCGCCCCGGCCGCCTGGACGTGAAGATCAAGATCGAGCGTCCGGACGCCGAGGCGGCCAAGGACATCTTCGGCAAGTACCTCACCGAGCGCCTCCCGCTGCACGGCGACGACCTCACCGAGCACGGCGGCGACAAGACCAGCACGGTCCAGAGCATGATCCAGACCGCGGTGGAACAGATGTACGCCGAATCCGAGGAGAACCGCTTCCTGGAGGTCACCTACGCCAACGGCGACAAGGAAGTCCTCTACTTCAAGGACTTCAATTCCGGCGCCATGATCGAGAACATCGTGGGCCGCGCCAAGAAGATGGCGATCAAGGACTTCTTGGAAAAGAATCAGAAGGGTCTGCGCGTCTCCCACCTGCTCCAGGCCTGCGTGGACGAGTTCAAGGAGAACGAGGACCTGCCCAACACCACCAACCCGGACGACTGGGCCCGGATCTCCGGCAAGAAGGGCGAACGGATCGTTTACATCCGGACGCTCATCACCGGAAAGCAGGGCGCGGACACCGGACGCTCCATCGACACGGTGGCGAACACCGGTCAGTACCTGTAAAAGACAGGGCGGCTGCGGGTGCCCTCGGCGGGTACCCGCAGCCGACTGTTTTTCAGGCACCGGCCGGACCAAGGGGCGTGCAAGGCAATGAAGCAAATGATCTCCCCACCAGCGCAAAGGCGTTCTAGGCTCTTCCGTACCGCCGAGTCGCGCAGTGCGGGGACGGGCACCGCACACGCATCGGAGCGCCAGCGGTACTTGAGCGGCGCCCACGACCGAGGGTGCCGCCGGGCAAGGAGGGCCGCATGACCGTACGGCGAGTAATGGGCATCGAGACGGAGTACGGCATCTCCGTCCCCGGCCACCCGAACGCCAATGCCATGCTCACCTCGTCCCAGATCGTCAACGCCTACGCGGCGGCGATGCACCGGGCCCGCCGGGCTCGCTGGGATTTCGAGGAGGAGAATCCGCTGCGGGACGCGCGAGGCTTCGACCTCGCCCGGGAGGCCGCCGACGCCAGCCAGCTGACCGACGAGGACATCGGCCTGGCCAACGTGATCCTCACCAACGGCGCCCGGCTCTACGTCGACCACGCCCACCCCGAGTACAGCTCGCCCGAGGTCACCAACCCGCGCGACGCCGTGCTGTGGGACAAGGCCGGTGAGCGGATCATGGCCGAGGCCGCGGAACGGGCCGCCCAGCTCCCCGGTGCCCAGCCGATCCACCTGTACAAGAACAACACCGACAACAAGGGCGCGTCCTACGGCACGCACGAGAACTACCTGATGAAGAGGGAGACCCCCTTCTCGGACATCGTGCGCCACCTGACGCCGTTCTTCGTCTCCCGCCAGGTCTTCACCGGAGCGGGCCGCGTGGGCATCGGCCAGGACGGGCACGAGCACGGCTTCCAGCTCAGCCAGCGGGCCGACTACTTCGAGGTCGAGGTGGGCCTGGAGACGACCCTCAAGCGCCCGATCATCAACACCCGCGACGAGCCGCACGCCGACGCCGAGAAGTACCGCCGGCTGCACGTGATCATCGGCGACGCGAACCTGTCCGAGATCTCGACGTATCTGAAGCTGGGTACCACGGCCCTGGTGCTGTCGATGATCGAGGACGGCTTCATCGCCGTGGACCTGGCCGTCGACCAGCCCGTACGCACCCTCCACCAGGTCTCGCACGACCCGTCCCTGAAGCGGCTCGTCACGCTCCGCAGCGGCCGGACACTCACCGCGGTGCAGTTGCAGATGGAGTACTACGAGCTTTCCCGCAAGTACGTGGAGGAGCGCTACGGCGCGGACGCCGACGACCAGACCAAGGACATCCTGACCCGCTGGGAGGACACCCTCAACCGGCTGGAGAACGACCCGATGGGCCTGGCCGGTGAGCTGGACTGGGTCGCCAAGCGGGAGCTCATGGAGGGCTACCGGCGCCGCGACAGCCTCGACTGGGATGCCGCCCGGCTCCACCTGATCGACCTCCAGTACGCCGACGTCCGCCCCGAGAAGGGCCTGTACAACCGCCTGGTGGCCCGCGGCCGCGTGAAGCGGCTGCTGGACGACGCGGACATCGAGCGGGCCCGTACGAAGCCGCCGGAGGACACCCGGGCCTACTTCCGCGGCCGCTGCCTGGAGCAGTACGCGGACGACGTGGCGGCCGCCTCCTGGGACTCGGTGATCTTCGATCTGCCGGGCCGGGACTCGCTGCAGCGCGTTCCAACCCTGGAACCGCTTCGCGGAACGCGAAATCACGTCAAGGAGCTCCTGGACCGCTGCCGCACGGCAGAAGACCTGGTCAGGGTCCTGTCGGGCGGCTGAGGGGGTACCCGGAGCAGGCGGGCGGAACAGGGTGGAAACCCCGGCGCCCGGGAATCATCGAGGTGGTCCCCGTACGTTGGAGAAACAACGGGGCCGATTGTCAGACCCGGCTTGTAGGGTCTGATCTTGTACCGAGCGAACTGAGTCGGGCGAACCGAGCGGGGTGAGGGTTATGGCGACCAAGGACACCGGCGGCGGACAGCAGAAGGCCACCCGGTCCACCGAGGAGGTCGAGGAGCAGGCGCAGGAAGCGCAGGCTTCGGAGGACCTCAAGGAGCGGCAGGAGAAGCTCAGCGACGACGTGGACTCGGTGCTGGATGAGATCGACGACGTACTCGAGGAGAACGCAGAGGACTTCGTTCGAAGTTTCGTTCAGAAAGGTGGCGAGTAGCCTTCGAATTGAAGGTTACGGGGGATGCTCGAGTTGGCAATCGAAAAGAGCGTCAAGCGCTGTTCGCGGTGTAAGCAACACAAGCCGCGAGCAGCGTTTGCGAAGAACAAGTCGATGCGTGATGGCTTGCAGGCTTACTGCCGGGAGTGTGCGGCCGCGTATCACCAGCAGAGGCAGGTGGCCAAGGGGCGTAACGTCCGGCCCAGGGTAGATGTGCCGGAAGGCCACAAGTACTGCCGCACCTGTGGCGAGATCAAACCGCACAGTGAGTGGACGCGGAACCGTAGTGCCTCGGATGGCCTGGCGACCTTGTGCAAGTCGTGCAAGGCATTGAAAGGCCGTGCAGGACACCTGAAGCGCCAGTACGGCCTCACCGAAGCGGAGCGTGACGAGCTGGTCGCCTCGCAGGTGGGGCTCTGTGTGATCTGCCTGAAGTCTCCGGCTGCACATGTGGATCACTGCCATAAGACGGGTAGGGTCCGTGGCGTACTGTGCTTCAACTGCAACTCGGCCATCGGCAAGTTGGGAGACGATCCCGACGCCGTCCGCCGGGCCGCCGCTTACTTGGAGGGAACCGCGTGGAAGCCAACACTCGTAGCACCGGGCGTCTACCAGCTGCCTTCCTGACGCCAGGGTCTTCGTCCTTCGTGGACTTTCTCTCCGAGCACCAGCCCGAAATGCTGCCGGGCAACAGGAGGTTGCCGGCCGTCCAGGGAGCGATCGAGGCGCCGCACGGCACCACGATCGTGGCCGCGTCCTTCCCCGGCGGTGTCGTGCTCGCCGGTGACCGGCGGGCCACGATGGGCAACGTGATCGCGCAGCGGGACATCGAGAAGGTCTTCCCGGCCGACGAGTACTCGGCGGTGGGCATCGCGGGCACGGCGGGTCTGGCCGTGGAGATGGTGAAGCTGTTCCAGCTGGAGCTGGAGCACTTCGAGAAGGTCGAGGGCGCGCAGCTGTCGCTGGAAGGCAAGGCGAACCGTCTGTCGACCATGATCCGTTCCAACCTCGGCATGGCGATGCAGGGCCTGGCCGTGGTGCCCCTGTTCGCCGGCTACGACGTGGACCGCGCCAAGGGCCGCATCTTCTCCTACGACGTCACGGGCGGCCGTTCCGAGGAGACCGGCTTCGCGGCCACGGGCTCGGGTTCGATCTTCGCGCGCGGCGCCATGAAGAAGCTCTTCCGGGATGATCTGAGCGAGTCCGAGGCCACGACGCTGGTGGTCCAGGCCCTGTATGACGCGGCAGACGACGACTCGGCGACCGGCGGTCCCGATGTCGCCCGCCGGATCTACCCGATCGTCACCGTGATCACCGAGGACGGCTTCCGCCGGCTGACCGAGGACGAGGCGTCCGAGACCGCCAGGTCGGTTCTGCAGCGGCGGCTGGAGCAGCCGGACGGTCCGCGGGCGGCGCTGCTGTAGTCGGCCGGCGAGCTGTTGTCAGGTGATCCAGTGACTTCCACAGAAAGGGACGGATAACCGGTGTCGACGCCGTTCTATGTTTCACCTCAGCAGGCCATGGCCGACCGGGCGGAGTACGCCCGCAAGGGCATCGCCCGTGGTCGCAGCCTGGTTGTGCTGCAGTACGCCGATGGCATCGTGTTCGTCGGTGAGAACCCGTCCCGTGCGCTGCACAAGTTCAGCGAGATCTATGACCGGATCGGTTTCGCTGCCGCCGGCAAGTACAACGAGTACGAGAACCTGCGGATCGGTGGTGTCCGGTACGCCGACCTGCGGGGTTACACCTACGACCGGGAGGATGTGACCGCGCGGGGCCTCGCCAACGTCTACGCGCAGACGCTGGGCACGATCTTCTCCTCCTCGGCCGAGAAGCCGTACGAGGTGGAGCTGGTGGTCGCGGAGGTGGGGGAGGCGCCCGAGGGCGACCAGATCTACCGGCTGCCGCACGACGGCTCGATCGTGGACGAGCACGGCTCGGTCGCGGTCGGCGGCAACGCGGAGCTGATCAGCAACTACCTGGACCAGCGCCACCAGGACGGTATGACCCTGGCGGAGGCGCTGAAGCTGGCGGTGCAGGCCCTGTCCCGAGAGTCGAACGGCACGCAGCGGGAGATTCCGGCCGAGCGCCTGGAAGTCGCGGTGCTGGACCGTACGCGGCCGCAGAAGCGCAAGTTCAAGCGCATCGTCGGCGCCCAGCTGTCGCGCCTCCTGGAGGAGGGCAACGCGGACACCCCGACCACCGACACGGAGCCCTCCTCGTCCGACGAGGAGTAACCCTCCCTCACCGCCCGCGCACGCCCTGGCCTTCACCGGCCGGGGCGCGCGGCGTGTGTGTGCCTGTGTGGGGGTGCAGGTGCGGCCGGTGGGTGGGCGACTGTGTTTCTCGGTGCCGGTCGGCATCTCTCAGCCCGTCCGGCGTTTGGGGACGAGGCCGTTCAGGCCCCAGCCGGGTCTGGGGGCGCAGCCCCCGGCACCCACACCCGACATAGCTGCGGGCAGTTGTCCCGCTGGGGCGGCACGGGTGGGCGATGGGGGTGCCCCCGCGCGAGCTCGTTCGAGCGTGGGGGAGGCACCCCGCCAGCTCGGGCGAGCGCACCCACCCCGGCCCGCACCGGTGCCGGGTGCGAGGAAAGCGCCGCGCCAGTCACCCGTGGCGGCCCTCTCACGCCCGTGGCGGGGCCGTGGAGCCTCGTACGACCAGGTGTACGGGGATGGCGCCGGGGGCGGGGGCGTGGCCCTCCAGGACGGAGAGGAGGGCCTGCATGCCGCGTTCGCCGAAGAGTTCCGCGTCGAGACGGACCGTGGTCAGTTCGGGGTCGATGGCGGTGGCGAGGGCGAGGTCGTCCAGGCCGGTGACGGAGATGTCGTCGGGAATGCGCAGTCCCAGGCGGCGGATGGCCTTGTAGGCGCCGGCGGCGAGTTTGTCGTCGTCGCAGACCAGGGCCGTGGGTCGAGGATCAGCGCCTGCGAGGGCGGCCTCCGTGGCGGTGACAGCGCCCTCGATCGAGATGGGGGCCCGGGTCGTGCGCACCGAGGTGCCCGGGACCGCGCCCACCCGTGCCGCCAGTTCCCGCGCGCGTACCTCGAACGTCCAGGACGGGACGTCGGCCGCGAGGTGCAGGAAGCGGCGGTGCCCCAGGGCCAGGAGGTGGTTCGCGACCTGGCGTACGCCGTCCGCGATGTCCAGGTTGACCGTCGCCGCGCCGAGGCTGCCCTCCGGGTCGCTGTCCAGCATCACCAGCGGCAGCTGGTCGCCCCGGATCGCGGTGAGGGCGTCGGCGGCCATCGAGGAGGCGATCACGCCGTCCAGGGCCGCCTGGGCGGACGCGAAGGGGTCCTTGGCGGGGCCGACGCCCTCGGGCGAGGGGTACAGGACCATGCCGAAGCCGTGTTCGGCCGCCACACGGGCCGCACCGGTGTAGACGCCCGCGAAGAACTCCGTGGTGAGCGCCGGGACGACCAGGAGAACCGTACGGGTGCGGCCCAGACGCAGATTGCGGGCGGCGAGGTTCGGGCGGTAGCCCAGGTCGACCGCGGCCTGCCGTACGCGCTCCGCGGTGGCCTCCGAGACACGGCCGCGCCACTTGTCGCCCAGGACCAGCGAGACCGCCGCCTGGGACACACCGGCGGCCCGGGCGACGTCCCGGCTCGTGGGCCGTGTGCTGCCTCGTGCCACCGTCGGACGCTCCTTCGTCTGGACTGGCGAACAGCGGACATGGTACGTATGACGCCAGGGGTTATACGTAACACTGCCGCCGGCAGCGGCGAGTGGAGCGTCGCGAACCAGAGAGGGTGGGGTCAGTGGGCACGACATATCTGGAGATCCTCCGGGCCCGGCACGCCGCCCGGCTGCTGGCCGGGACGCTCGTGGGGCGGCTGCCCAACGCCACGGCGGCCATCGCGATCGTGCTGTTCGTCCGGTCCGAGGGCGGCACCTACAGCCTGGCGGGCGCGCTCGCGGCCGTGTACGGCGTCGCCAACGCCGTCGGCCAGCCGGTGCTCGGCCGGATCGTGGACCTGTACGGGCAGCCGCGCGTCCAGCTGCCCGCGGCGCTCGCCTCCGCCCTCGCCATGGCCGTGTTCGCCGTCAGCGGCACCGATCCGGCGGCCGTGGCCTGCGTGTCGGTAGCGGCGGCCGGGCTCTTCACGCCGCCCCTGGAGGGCGGCCTGCGGGCCCTGTGGTCCTCGGTCCTCCGTAAGGAGGACCACGTGCACACCGCGTACGCCATGGACGCCGTGGCGCAGGAGATCATGTTCACGGTCGGGCCGCTGCTCGTCACGCTGTGTGTGTCCCTGTGGTCGGCCCAGGCGGCGCTACTGGTCCTGAATGCCGTGGGGGTGCTGGGCGCGCTCTCGGTGGTCGTGTCGCCGCCCTCGCGCGCGTGGCGCTCGGCTCCCCGCGAGGCGCATTGGCTCGGCGCGCTCCGCTCGGCGGGGATGCTGGCGCTGCTGGGCGCGTTCCTGTTCGTCGGGATGGCGCTCGGGTCCATCACCGTGGCCGCGGTGCCGTATGCGGACGACCATGGCGGCGACACGGTCTACGGCTGGCTGATGGCCGCCATCGGGCTCGGCGCGCTCATCGGCGGCAGTGTCTACGGCGGACGGCGGTGGACCGGCGAGCCCGCGCGGCGACTGCGGATCCTGGTGACCCTTCTGGCGGTGTGTTACCTGCCGCTCATGCTGATGCCGGGCGCGGTGGCGATGGTGCTGCTCACCGTGCTCGCGGGCGTCTTCCTGGCTCCGTCCATCGCCTGCGCGTTCGTGCTGGTCGACCGGCATGCTCCGCGCGGCACGGTCACCGAGGCGTTCTCCTGGCTTGTGACGACCTTCACAGTGGGCCACTCCGTCGGAACAGGCATCGCGGGCCCGGTCGTCGAGGCCGGCGGGGCCCAGTGGGGCTTCGCCGTACCGGGCGCGGCGGGGGCGGTTTCCCTGCTGGTTCTGGTGGGCACCCAGCGGGTCCTCGCAGCTCCCGCCGCAGCGGCGGTGGTTGCCACCGGTTCGGAAAATGATCCAAACCGTGCCGTCGAACCTCGTTTCAGCTCGGGGGATCGGGCGTAATGTTCACTCATGGACCGCCGCATTTTCGGGCTGGAGAACGAGTACGGCGTCACGTGCACGTTCAGGGGACAGCGCCGCCTGTCGCCTGACGAGGTGGCGCGGTACCTCTTCCGCCGTGTCGTGTCATGGGGCCGCAGCAGCAATGTCTTTCTGCGAAACGGCGCCCGCCTCTATCTCGACGTGGGCTCACATCCGGAATACGCGACACCCGAATGTGACAATGTGACCGAACTGGTCACCCACGACAAGGCCGGCGAACGCATTCTGGAAGGACTCCTGGTAGACGCGGAACGACGCCTGCACGAGGAGGGAATCGCAGGCGACGTCTACCTCTTCAAGAACAACACCGACTCGGCGGGCAACTCCTACGGCTGCCACGAGAACTATCTCGTGGCCCGGCACGGGGAGTTCTCCCGGCTCGCGGACATTCTCATTCCGTTCCTGGTGACAAGGCAGCTGCTCTGTGGCGCCGGCAAGGTGCTGCAGACGCCGCGCGGCGCGGTGTACTGCGTCAGCCAGCGGGCCGAGCACATCTGGGAGGGCGTCTCCTCGGCGACGACCCGCTCCCGGCCGATCATCAACACGCGCGACGAGCCGCACGCGGACGCCGAGCGCTACCGCCGCCTGCACGTCATCGTGGGCGACTCGAACATGTCCGAGACGACCATGCTGCTCAAGGTCGGCGCCACCGACCTGGTGCTGCGCATGATCGAGGCGGGCACGGTGATGCGCGACCTCACCCTCGAGAACCCGATCCGGGCGATCCGCGAGGTCAGCCACGACACCACCGGCCGCCGCAAGGTCCGCCTGGCCAGCGGCCGCGAGGCCTCCGCCCTGGAGGTGCAGCGGGAGTACTACGAGAAGGCCCTGGACTTCTGCGAGCGCCGCGGCATCCGCACCGGCATCGTCGAACAGGTCCTGGAGCTGTGGGGCCGCACCCTGGACGCGATCGAGACCGAGGACCTCGACCGCATCGACACTGAGATCGACTGGGTGATGAAGTACAAGCTCCTCGAGCGGTACCGCAGCAAGCACAACATGACCATGTCACACCCGCGCGTGGCGCAGATAGACCTCGCCTACCACGACATCCACCGCCGCCGTGGCCTGTACTACCTGCTGGAGAAGAAGGGCCAAGCCGCCCGGATCTGCAACGACTTGAAGATCTTCGAGGGCAAGTCTGTTCCGCCACAGACCACTCGGGCGCGGCTGCGCGGCGACTTCATCCGGCGGGCACAGGAACAGCGCCGGGACTTCACCGTCGACTGGGTCCACCTCAAGCTGAACGACCAGGCACAGCGCACCGTGCTGTGCAAGGACCCGTTCCGCTCCGTGGACGACCGGGTGGAGAAGCTGATTGCCGGAATGTGAGCCACCGCGCTCGGGGTGAAGCCCCGGAACGCAACACGAGCGCCGCACGTTACAAGTGCGGCGCTCGGCTCACGCCGTAGAGTTGCGCGCACGCCATCGCAAGATCGACCGATTACGAGGCCCCCACCGTGCGCCGACGCTCACTTCTGATCGCCGTTCCCGCAGGACTGGTCACGATCGCCGGATGCGGCGACGACAAGTCCGACTCGAGCAAGGCCAGCGACAGCGCGTCGCCCTCGCCGTCGGGGCCGTCCGCGGCGCCGCCGCCGAAGATCGTCGACGGCCCGCTGCCGGCGATCACGGCGGGCATGAAGTTCGAGCAGAAACCCACGGTCGCCAAGGGCAGCGGCGACCCGTCGAAGCAGCTCGCGGTGAAGACGGCCATCGCCGGCGGCGGCAAGACGGTCGCCGAGGGCGACTACGTCGTCGCGCACTACCTGGGCCAGGTCTGGAACACCGCGAAGGTCTTCGACAACTCCTACGACCGCAAGACCCCGCTGGCCATCCAGCTCGCCCAGGGCGCCATCATCGACGGCTGGCGCTATGCCCTCACGGGCAAGAAGACCGGCAGCCGCGTCCTCTTCTCCGTGCCGCCCACCTGGGGATACGGCTCGCAGGGCAACGCGCAGGCGGGCATCAAGGGCACCGACACGCTGGTGTTCGTGGTGGACGTGCAGGACACGTACAACGCGAAGAGCTCCGCCAAGGGCAGCGAGACCGCCCAGAACGACGCCGCCCTGCCCAAGGTCGGCACCAACACCGACGGCAAGGCGCCCTCCATCGAGGTGCCCAAGGCCGACGCGCCGAAGAAGCTCGTGTCGAACTACGTCATCGAGGGCGACGGCCCCGAGGTCGCCGCCGACGACAGCGTGCTCGTGCAGTACAAGGGCGTGCTGTGGGACGGCGGCAAGGAGTTCGACTCGTCGTACGCCAACAAGCAGCTGGCGTCGTTCGGGCTCCAGCAGGTCGTCAAGGGGTGGGCGCAGGGCCTGACCGGCAAGAAGGTCGGCAGCCGCGTCCTGATCGTCATCCCGCCGGAGCTGGGCTACGGGAACAACCCGCCGCAGGGCAGCGGCATCAAGAAGGACTCCACGCTGGTCTTCTCGGTGGACATCCTGGCGAAGCTCTGAGGCCCGCAGGTGTAAGACTGGTCCCTGTTGCCTTTCCGCGGACAAAGCAGGAGCTGAAAGACGTGAACATCGACAAGCCCGAGATCGACTTCCCGGGCGGAGAGCCCCCGGCGGACCTGGAGATCAAGGACATCTGGGAGGGCGACGGCGCAGTGGCGCAGGCGGGTCAGACCGTCACCGTGCACTACGTGGGCGTCTCCTTCAGCACGGGCGAGGAGTTCGACGCCAGCTGGAACCGCGGGACTCCGTTCCGCTTCCCGCTGGGCGGAGGCCGGGTCATCAAGGGCTGGGACCTGGGCGTACAGGGCATGAAGGTCGGCGGCCGCCGCCAGCTGACCGTTCCCGCCCACCTCGCCTACGGCAACCACAGCCCGACCCCGGCGATCAAGCCCGGCGAGACCCTGATCTTCGTGGTCGACCTGCTCGGGGTCTGAGCAGGATCGGACCGGGCCCGACCACCTGGGGCCCATGCCTGTCCGGCATGGGCCCTCGGCTTTTGCCAGGGCACTTGTGAGCGGTACGGTCGTCGATCGTAGGGACCACGGGAACCATAGGGAAAGACGTAGGGCGTCGATGGCCATTGCCAAGGCCGAGCGGCTCATGAACCTGGCGCTGTGTCTGCTCGGGACGCGGCGGCCGCTGAGCAAGCGCGAGCTGCGCGAGTCCATCGAGGCCTACCTGGAAGCCGGGTCCGACGATTCGTTCAACCGGATGTTCGAGCGGGACAAGGACGACCTGCGCGAGCTCGGGCTGGTCATCGAGACCGTCGACAGCCTGGACGGCGAGGTCGGCTACCTCGCCCGTCGCGACAGCAACCGCCTCCCGCCCATCACCCTGGACGCCGAGGAGGCCGCAGCGCTGGGCCTGGCCGCCAAGGTGTGGCAGCAGGCCCGGCTCGCCGGTGCCGCGAGCGGCGCCCTGCAGAAGCTGCGCGCGGCCGGGCTGCCCGAGGACGTCGACCCGTACGAGGCGCACGGCGCGCTGGAGCCCCGTATCCCCGTGCACGAGGCCGCGTTCGAACCGCTGATGCTGGCCTGCCGGGACCGCCGTCCGGTCGTCTTCGACTACCGCAAGGCCACCGCCGCCCACCCCGAGCCGCGGCATGTCGAGCCGTGGGCGCTGGAGTGCTGGCGCGGCCACTGGTATCTGGCGGGCTGGGACCGCGACCGGGGCGCCGAGCGGGTGTTCCGGCTGTCCCGGATCACCGGCAGGGTCCGCTCGCGTGGCGCGCGGTTCACCGCCCCGGTGCCCGATGTCGTCACCGTCCGGGAGACCGTCGCGAGCTGGGCCGGGGAGATCGCCGACCGCTCCGCGCTGATCCGGCTGCGCTCTGGCGCCGGGTACCCTTTGCGGGCGAAAGCGACGGCCGTACGGGAACTCGGCGATGGCTGGGACGAGTTGGAGATTCCGTACGGGCACGGGCTGGATGCCTGGCTGGTGGAGTTCGGGCCGGACGTGGTGGTGCTGGAGCCGGCCGAGCTGCGAGCCGACGTGGTGGACCGGCTGCGTGCCGTGGCCAAGGGCTGAGGGGGAGCGGACGAGGACAGTGGCAGGCAAACCGGTCAGGCCCGTGAACGCCATCGACCAGACCCGGCGGATGCTCTCCCTGGTGACCTATCTGAAGGAGCGCCCCGGTGCCCGGGTCGGGGATGTCGCGCGCGCGTTCGGGATCACCGAGGACGAGCTGGTCTCGGACCTCGACGTGCTGCCCATGTGCGGCACCAGTTTCCGGGGCGGCGACCTGCTCGACATCGACACGGACGGCGAGCGCATCTGGTGGCACAACCCGGACGATGTCGCGGAGCCGCTGAGACTCGCCGCTGACGAGGCCACCGCGCTCCTGGTGGCCGCCCGCGCCGTGGCCACGCTGCCCGGACTGCGCGAGAGTGACCGGCAGGCGCTGCTGCGGGCCACCGCCAAGGTGGAGGCCGCGGCGGGCGAGACGGCGGGCGCCAGCTCGCGTCTGTCGGTCACCTTCGAGTCCGAGGGCGGCGTCTTCGCCGACGTCGACCGGGCGATCTCCGAGCGCCGCCGCCTGTGGATCCGCTACTACTCGCCCGCCCGCGACGAGGTCACCGAGCGCGAGATCGACCCGATCCGCCTGGTCAGCGTCGGCCACACCTACGTCGAGGCCTGGTGCCGCCGCTCCGAGGCGCGCCGCACCTTCCGGCTCGACCGGGTCGCCGAGATCAAGATCCTCGACGAGCCGGCCGCGCCGCCGGAGATCGAGCTCAGGGACCTGTCGGAGGCGCTGGTGCAGCCTGCCGCCGAGGACCCGGAGGTCGTCGTGGAGGTCGGCCCGGGCGGACGCTGGGTGGCCGAGTACTACCCGCACGACAGCGCGGATGAGCTCCCGGACGGCGGGCTGCGTATCACTCTGCGGACCCCCGACCCGGCGTCGCTCAGACGCCTGGCGCTGCGGCTCGGCCGTGACGGCCGGATCGTCTCACCATCCGAGCTCACCGACAGCGCCCGGCAGGCCGCCCGAGAGGCACTGGCGGCGTACGACGGTGTCGAGGCGCGTGAGGCCGAGGGGGCTCCCGACACTCACGGGGCAAGAGTGCTTCAGGACAGACAGGACGACAGGCAGGAGCAGGGGCTTTGAGCGAGTCGGGGTCTGGTGTGCAGGGCATGACGGTGGCGTCCGCGTTCGCCGGGATGAGAAGCGTGGCCCCGGTGGTCTTCAAGGCGGGCTGCCCGGACTGCCGGGGCCGTTTCGAGCTCGCCGCGAGCGCCCTGCGCCTGGCCATCGGTGCCACGAGCCGGACCACGTTCTACTCCTTCACCTGCCCGGAATGCGGCGCCTCGGTGCGCAAGCCGGCCGGGGAGCGGATCGTGGAGCTGCTCACCGGGGGCGGGGTCAGGACCCTGCGGCTGCACTCAACGGTGTAGCCGGGGGCGGGCCGTGGTCCGCCCTATGCACGTTCGGCTCCCCGGCAGGGTCTAGGCTCGACGCCATGTTCTGGCCGATGTTCGCGGTAGCTGTGGGGTTCCTGGGTCTCGCCGTGCTCGGGGTGTTCGCCGTGCGGGTCTTTTTGGAGGCGCAGCGGCTCGGCCGGCAGGTCGCGGACTCGGCGCAGCGCATCAACCGGGCCGCCGAGGACCTGGAGCGTGCCGCCGTGAGCACGGCCAGGTCCGTCGACGCGCTCTGACCCGCTCCGACCGCCCGGCGACGGCGCCGTGGACCTTCGGCGCGGTGGCTTGTGCGTGTCCTGTGAGTCCCGGGTTGGCCGTGTTTTGGGCCGCTTCGCCCTGTCAACTTGCCGGTCCCGCCAGGTACGCTGCTGGTCGCGGACCGGAAAACGAGGCCCGGCCCGCGGATCGGGGGTACGCACAGGATATGCACGGGCATTGCCTCGCGTTCACCCCTGAGCGTTACGATCGCTGTCAGCACGGTCGATCGGACGCATGTCCGACCGGTCGGACGGCACCCCACCCAGCCGCCTCGGTGAGAAGGTAAAGACTTATGTTCGGAAGGCTCGGAGCTCCCGAGATCATTCTCATCCTCGTCGTCATCATCCTGCTGTTCGGCGCGAAGAAGCTTCCGGACATGGCGCGCTCGCTCGGCAAGTCCGCGCGCATCCTCAAGAGCGAGGCCAAGGCGATGAAGGACGAAAAGTCCTCCGCCCCGGCCGACCCGCCGAACAACGACGAGCAGTCCTCCCCGGCACAGCGCATCATCCAGGCGGCCCCCGGCGACATGACCAGCTCGCGCCCGGTCAACGAGCCGACGGACACCACCAAGCGCTGACGCAGGGCCGGACGCCTCCGGCCTGCCGCACGAGATGAGGACGTGGGTTGCTCAAGTCTGCCCGCAAGAAAGAGAAGGATCCCGAGGGGCGGATGCCCCTTGTGGAGCACCTGCGTGAACTGCGCAACCGGCTCGCGAAGGGCATGTTGGCGATCACGGTCATCACCGTGGTGGTCGCCTTCTACTCGCAGGAGCTGATGAACTTCCTCATGGATCCCGTCCCGCGGTGCGACACGGGACTGGGCGAATCCACGGGAGGCGCCTGCGCCGTCATCGCCTACACCGACCTGCTGTCCCCCTTCACCACCACGGTGAAGGTGTGCTTCATGGCGGGCGTTGTCCTCGCCAGCCCGGTCTGGCTGTACCAGCTCTGGGCGTTCGTGGCGCCGGGTCTGCACCAGCACGAGCGGAAGTACACGTACTGGTTCGTGTCCGCGGCCGTGCCCCTCTTCCTGGGCGGAGCCTGGCTCGCCTACACGATCCTGCCCATCAGCATGCGCGTCCTCCTCGGGATCACGCCCGAGGGTTCGGCGAACATCCTGCCGATGGACAAGATCCTTGACTTCGTCGTCCGGATGATCCTCATCTTCGGCGGCGCCTTCGAACTTCCCCTCGTGCTCGTGATGCTCAACTTCGCCGGTGCCGTGACCGGACGCCGCATGATGGGCTGGTGGCGGGGCGTCGTGATGGGCGTCTTCGTCTTCGGTGCCGTGGCCACGCCCACCACCGACCCCGTCGGCATGATCGCGCTCGCCGGGCCCATCGTCGTCCTGTACTTCATGGCGGTCGGCGTCTCCCTGCTCAACGACCGCCGGCGCCGCCGCAACGACCCCGATGCCGGACTGAGCGACGAAGAGGCCTCCGACCTCGACCTCACGCCCGACGACATAGGCGAGATCGAGCCCGTGACGGCCAGCCGCGCCCTGCCGGAGCAGGCGGGCCCGGACCGGGTCAACGGCTACGACGACGTCACCTGACGCGGCCCGCGAGGGCCACGGCCCACCGCGCACCTGAAGAGGGCCGGACGGCATCCGTCCGGCCCTTTCGCCATGCCGAACACAGTGACGCGGCTCACATCACGGGCTGGATGCGGTACTGAGGGCCGCGATCCGGATATTGATCGTCCTGTTGTCAGTGGCTCCCGGTACGCTCGAAAGCACGATGACAGAGGACCTCTCACCGGCCGAGCGGTACGAGGCAGCCCGCAGGCGCGCTGCCGAGCAGGCCACCGCGCTCGCCTCCTTCCGCGAGATGTACGACTTCGGCCTCGACCCCTTCCAGATAGAGGCCTGCCAGGCACTCGAAGCGGGCAAGGGAGTGCTGGTCGCCGCGCCCACCGGCTCCGGCAAGACGATCGTGGGCGAGTTCGCCGTCCACCTCGCCCTCAAAGAGGGCAAGAAGTGCTTCTACACGACGCCCATCAAGGCGCTGTCGAACCAGAAGTACGCCGACCTGTGCCGCCGCTACGGCACGGACAAGGTCGGCCTGCTGACCGGCGACAACAGCGTCAACTCCGGCGCCCCCGTGGTCGTGATGACCACCGAGGTGCTGCGGAACATGCTGTACGCCGGCTCGCAGACCCTCCTCGGCCTCGGGTACGTGGTCATGGACGAGGTGCACTACCTCTCCGACCGCTTCCGGGGCGCCGTGTGGGAAGAGGTGATCATCCACCTTCCCGAGTCCGTGACCCTGGTGTCACTGTCGGCGACCGTGTCGAACGCCGAGGAGTTCGGCGACTGGCTCGACACCGTCCGCGGCGACACCGAGGTGATCGTCGCCGAGCACCGGCCCGTGCCGCTGTTCCAGCACGTGCTGGCCGGGCGCCGGATGTACGACCTGTTCGAGGAGGGGGAGGGCCACAAGAAGGCCGTCAACCCCGACCTCACGCGGATGGCGCGGATGGAGGCCACCCGCCCGTCGTTCACGGACAGAAGGCGTGGTCGGGCCATGCGCGAGGCCGACCGGGAGCGGGAGCGCAGACAGCGGTCCCGGGTGTGGACACCGAGCCGGCCCGAGGTCATCGAGCGGCTCGACACCGAGGGCCTGCTGCCCGCGATCACCTTCATCTTCAGCCGCGCCGCCTGCGAGGCCGCCGTCCAGCAGTGCCTGTACGCCGGACTGCGGCTCAACGACGAGGAGGCGCGGGAGAAGGTGCGCGACCTCGTCGAGGAGCGCACGGCCTCCATCCCGGCCGAGGACCTGCACGTCCTGGGCTACTACGAGTGGCTGGAGGGCCTGGAGCGCGGCATCGCCGCCCATCACGCGGGCATGCTGCCGACGTTCAAGGAGGTCGTCGAGGAGCTCTTCGTGCGCGGCCTGGTGAAGGCGGTGTTCGCGACCGAGACCCTCGCGCTGGGCATCAACATGCCCGCCCGTTCGGTGGTGTTGGAGAAGCTCGTCAAGTGGAACGGCGAGCAGCACGCCGACATCACGCCCGGCGAGTACACGCAGCTGACGGGCCGTGCGGGGCGGCGCGGCATCGACATCGAGGGCCACGCCGTGGTGCTGTGGCAGCGCGGCATGAACCCCGACCACCTGGCCGGGCTCGCGGGTACGCGCACGTATCCGCTGCGGTCCAGCTTCAAGCCGTCGTACAACATGGCGGTCAACCTGGTCGAGCAGTTCGGCCGGCACCGCTCACGCGAGCTGCTGGAGACGTCCTTCGCGCAGTTCCAGGCCGACAAGTCGGTGGTCGGGATCTCGCGTCAGGTGCAGCGCAACGAAGAGGGGCTGGCCGGCTACAAGGCCTCGATGACCTGCCACCTGGGCGACTTCGAGGAGTACGCGCGGCTGCGCCGCGAGCTGAAGGACCGCGAGACCGAGCTGGCCCGGCAGGGCGCGGCGCAGCGGCGCGCGGAGGCGGCCGTCGCGCTGGAGAAGCTGAAGCCCGGTGACGTCATCCATGTGCCGACGGGCAAGTACGCGGGTCTGGCGCTGGTACTGGACCCGGGGCTGGCGGCCGGGCGGTCGAACGGCCACCGGGGCTTCGAGCACCACGACGGGCCGCGGCCGCTGGTGCTCACCGCCGAGCGGCAGGTCAAGCGCCTGGCATCCATGGATTTCCCGGTGCCGGTCGAGCCGCTGGAGCGGATGCGGATCCCCAAGTCCTTCAACCCGCGTTCGCCGCAGTCCCGCCGCGACCTCGCGTCCGCGCTGCGCAGCAAGGCCGGGCACATCGCGCCGGACCGGCACCGCAAGCGGAGGTCCGCCGCCGCGGACGACCGGGAGATCGCGCGGCTGCGGGCGGCGTTGCGGGCGCATCCCTGCCATGGGTGCAGTGACCGGGAGGATCATGCGCGGTGGGCCGAGCGGTATCACCGGCTGCTGCGGGACACGTCGCAGCTGGAGCGGCGGATCGAGGGGCGCACGAACACGATTGCCCGGACGTTCGACCGGATTGTGGCGCTGCTGACCGAGCTGGACTATCTGCGCGGGGATGACGTCACCGAGCACGGCAAGCGGTTGGCGCGGCTGTACGGCGAGCTTGATCTGCTGGCGAGTGAGTGTCTGCGGGAGGGGGTCTGGGAGGGGCTCGCTCCGGCTGAACTCGCGGCGTGTGTTTCGGCGTTGGTGTACGAGGCGCGGCTTTCGGACGATGCGATGGTGCCGAAGTTGCCCTCGGGGAAGTCCAAGGCCGCGCTGGGTGAGATGGTGCGGATCTGGGGACGGCTGGATGGGCTGGAGGAGGAGTTCCGGATCACGCAGAGCGAGGGGGTCGGGCAGCGGGAGCCGGATCTCGGGTTTGCCTGGGCCGCGTATATGTGGGCCTCTGGGAAGGGGCTTGATGAGGTGCTGCGGGAGGTGGAGATGCCGGCGGGGGATTTTGTGCGGTGGTGTAAGCAGGTGATTGATGTGCTGGGTCAGATTTCTGCGGCGGCGCCGGCTGAGGGCTCTACGGTGCCGAAGGCTGCGCGTAAGGCCGTTGATGGGTTGCTGCGGGGAGTTGTCGCCTACTCGTCGGTGGGGTGACTCGGTCGTCGGCGGGTGCGGGTGGTGTGTGGCTTGTCGCGCAGTTCCCCGCGCCCCTGGGCTGGCTGCCCTGCCCAGGGGATTTGGACAGTGACGCCAGCCTCCGTACTGCGTGATGTCCTGGGCGTCGGCGAGGCGCCCGGTTCGCACAGGACACCCGGGACCCGGGTGCCGTCTGCCAGTTGCACGCTGCCGAGCGTCATCGGGCGAGGGAGTGTTGTCGCCGCGTCCTCCGAGAGGAAGCCATAGCGGGGGTGGATGGCGTCCGCGCCGCTGTCCTTGCCGCCTCCAGTACCAGGTCGGCGTCCAGGTACGACTCCCTCGCGGGCGCCGGGCCCAGCCGTACGGCCTCGTCGGAGAGCCGGACGTGTGGGGCAGCCGCGGTCGGCGTCGGAGTGCACGGCGGCCGTGCGCAGGCCCAGGTCGTGGGCGGTGCGGATGATCCGGACGGCGATCTCGCCGCGGTTGGCGACCAGCAGGGTGCCGAAAGTCATGCCGGGCCCGCCTCGGAGATCGTCATCTTCCCCGCCGTCGGCTCGAAGCCGTTGCAGGGGTTGTTGATCTGCGGGCAGTTGGACACGAGGACCTGGACACCTACCGGCGGTTGACGAAGTGGAGCGCCCCGTCTCGGAGTTCGCGAGGGCCGCCGCCGATGCGACGCTGCGCATCGCGGGTGTCTGAGAGCACTCCGAGGCCCCTCTTCACCCGTCACGGTCAGTGATTTCGTACGCCCGTACGTCGTGACGCGGTGTGTTCGAATTCTCTCCGAGTGTGAAAATAAGTCTGAGCCTACTAGCCTCGCGCGCCCCGTTTCAGGGGCTTGCCGAATATGACTCGGCGATGATCCGGTCGGACTAAGCTCGCCCGCAGTGCCCCGAGTTGAGGCGTATTCGTGCGCTTGTTCCCAATGCGCGGAAGATCCAGACAGTTCCATGACATACCCCCCTGCAAGCTCCCCGAACCGTCAGCCGATTCATTTCAGAGAGCCCACATGGTGAGTGTTGAATCCCCGCCCGGCCGCCGTGAACTTCCTTGCGCGCGCGTGCTGTTGCTGCCGGCCATACTGATGGCCGTGGCGACCGGAGCCGCCGTCGCCCTGGTGGCGCCGCCGGCCCGGGCCGCAGTCGGCTGGTGCGGCGCCGTCGCCACGCTGCTGGTGATCGCGACGGCTGCCGAAGCGGTGCGCCGCGGCCGCACGCTGCGCCACGCGCGCGCCGAGCACGCCCGTCACACCGCGTATCTGGAACAGCGGATCACCGCGCACGAACAGCGGATCGCCGCGCACGACAGCGAATGGACCCGCCTCGCCAAAGAGCTCGTGCCCGCAGCCATCGACGAGGTGCAAAGCGGACGCCTCGCCCGGGAGGTGGTCCGTCAACTCGGTATGACGGATCCCGCCTTTCGGGATCTCCCCGCCCCGCAGGTGACGGTCATCAACACCGTGCTCAAGATCATCGAGCACGAGCAGGTCCTGCGCGATTCCGTGCAGCGCTCCTTCGTCGACATCAACCGCCGCATCCAGGCGATCGTTCACCAGCAGGCCAACGAACTGCGGGAGATGGAGGAGGACCACGGCCGCAACCCCGAGGTCTTCGACGACCTGCTGCGCCTCGACCACGGCACCTCCCTGATCGGCCGCCTCGCCGACTCCGTCACCGTCCTCGGCCGCGGCCGCCCCGGACGCCAGTGGCCCGAGCCCGTCGCGCTGTACAGCGTGCTGCGCGGCGCCATGTCCCGGATCCTGGAGTACCGCCGGATCTCGCTGGACTCCATCGCCAAGGTCAACGTCAAGGGCACCGCCGTCGAGCCGGTCATCCACGCCCTCGCCGAGATCCTCGACAACGCCACCCGCTACTCGCCACCGGCGAGCAAGGTGCACGTCACCGCCAGCGAGGTGCAGACCGGCGTCGCCATCGAGATCGAGGACTCCGGCGTCAACCTCAGCGAGGAGTCCCGGCTGCGCATCGAGGGCATGCTGGAAGACGCCATGACCGGGGTCGACCTGGAGGAACTCGGCAACAACCCGCGCCTGGGCCTGGCCGTGGTCGGCCGACTGTGCAAGGCGCACAACATGCAGATCTCGCTGCGCGCCTCGGCCTACGGCGGCGTCCGCGCCATCCTCGTAGTGCCGGGCAAGATGCTGACCGAGGAGCCCGGCGTCGGACTCGCCCACGGCATCGGCGCCACCTCCGTGCCCATCATCATCGACGGCCTCCGGGGGCCCGCCCGCCCGGAGAAGAAGCGGCGTCCCACCGCCCCGCGCATCCCCGGCTCGCCGCCCCCCGAGCCCTGGGACATGGACGACGACGTCCCGGTCGTCACCGAGTGGACCGCCAACGGCCTGCCGCAGCGCCGCAGCAAGGTCAAGACCTCCCTCGCCGACCGGCTCGCCCAGCAGGCGGCCGACCTGAAGGCCGAACGGGAGGCCGCCGCACGCGGCGAGGAGACGCCCTGGACGCCGATCTACCGCGAGCTCCTGTCCGAGACCGAGCCCGAGGAAGAAAAGCGCCTGCCCGGTCTGTGGGTCGAGGACTTCTGGGAGGGCCTCAAGAAGGGCCTGCCCCCCGGCACCCACCCGACCGACTTCACCCGGAACCCCACCAAATACCTGTACCTGCTCAACGACGACGCGGCGGCCCCCACCGAGGCCGACGACGAGGGAGACCCCAAGTGATCCAGCAGCGAGGCAACTTCGACTGGATGCTCAAGGAGCTCTACGACGGCGCACCGGGCATCGAGATGATCGTGGTGCTCTCGGCCGACGGACTGCGCATCGCCCGCTACGGCGGGGACCCCGAGGCCGCCGACCGGGTCGCCGCGGCCTGCGCGGGCATGCAGAGCCTCGCGGGTGCCGTCGCCGGGGAACTCCCCATCGGCAACGGCCAGATGCAGCTGATCCTCATCGAGATCGACAAGGGCTACTTCTACCTCATGAACGCCGGCGCGAACGCGTTCCTCGCGGTGCTCTCCGACGTGCGGGCCGAGCCCGGCTACCTGAGCAACCGGATGCGTGACCTCGTAGTCCGCATCGGCGCCCACCTGACCAGCCCGCCCCGGCGGAACGGGCAGACCGCATGATTCCTCCGCAGCGCCAGCGGCGCCACCCCCAGCAGGAACCGCCCCCGGAGCCGGCGACATCCGAGGAGGGCCCGCCCGAGAAGAACCCCGAGCGGCTGTACGTCGTCGCCGGACCGAACGGCGAGCGCATCACGATCGACCTGGTGACGTTGATCAAGGCGCGCGCCGACCCGCCGCGCTCCGCGACACCCGAGCAGGCGGCGCTGCTGCGGCTGTGCGTCGCCCCGATGTCCGTGGCCGAACTGTCGGCCTACCTCAGCCTGCCGTTCAGCTCGGTGACCGTGCTGATCACCGAGATGCTGATGGCGGAACTGGTGACCGCGCGCAACCCGATCGTCCGCCAGACGCTCCCCGACCGGTCCCTCCTCGAAACGGTGATGCATGGACTTCAAAGGCTCTGATACCATCCCGGGCCCGCGGGCCGAGGACCAGCTGCCGCACACGGCAGAGTCCGCGGCCAAGATCGTGATCGTGGGCGGGTTCGGAGTCGGCAAGACGACCATGGTCGGCTCGGTCAGCGAGATCAAACCGCTGACCACCGAAGAGACCATGACCCAGGCCGGAATCGGGGTCGACGACAACTTCGGCTCCGCGACCAAGACGGCCACCACCGTGGCCATGGACTTCGGCCGTATCAAGATCACCGACCAGCTCGTGCTGTACCTCTTCGGCACACCCGGCCAGCAGCGCTTCTGGTTCCTGTGGCACGGCCTGTTCGAGGGCGCGCTCGGCGCCGTGGTGCTGGTCGACACCCGCCGCCTGGAGGTCAGCTTCGAGGTCATGGGACGGCTGGAGGAACGCGGCGTGCCGTTCGTGGTCGCCGTCAACACCTTCCCGAACGCACCCCGTTACCACATCGAGGAACTGCGCACCGCCCTCGACCTCAGCCCGGGCATCCCCATCATGGAGTGCGACGCGCGCCGCCGGGCCTCCAGCCGTGACGTCCTGGTCACGCTGATGCGCTTCCTGCACTCGCTCCACATGGCGGGCGCCCTCACCTGAGAGCCGTGCCCGCCGGCACCGAACTTCCCCTCCTCTCTCCTGTTTCGGAGCGACCACTGTGACGCCTGAATCCTCATCCCCGCCCCGCACGGACACCCTCGGGCTCGCCCCGCCCCCCGGCTGCCCCGCACACGGCCTCGGGCCCGGGGGACTGCACCGGCTGCACGAGGCGCAGGACCTGGGGGAGCTGTACGAGAACCTCCGGGACGAACACGGCCCCGTGGCGCCCGTGCTGCTCCACGACGACGTACCGATCTGGGTCGTCCTCGGCCACGCCGAGAACCTGCACATGGTGAGCACGCCCGCGCAGTTCTGCCGGGACAGCCGCATCTGGACACCGCTCAGGGAGGGCCTGGTCAAGCCCGACCACCCCCTCATGCCGCACATCGCCTGGCAGCCGATCTGCTCGCACGTCGAGGGCGACGAGCACAAGCGGCTGCGCGGCGCGGTCACCGGCGGCCTGTCGACCATCAACTTCCGCACGCTGCGCTGGCACGTCAACCGGCACAGCCAGGGCCTCGTCAACCGGTTCTGCGAGCGGGGCCGCGCCGACCTCGTCAGCCAGTTCGCCGAGCACCTGCCGATGGGCGTGCTGTGCGAGATCCTCGGCATGCCCGAGGAGTTCAACGACCGCCTGGTGGAGGCCACCCGAGACGCGCTCAGGGGCACCGAGACCGCCATCGCCAGCCACACCTACGTCCTGGAGGCCCTGTCCCGGCTCACCGCCCGCCGCCGGACCGAACCCGACGAGGACTTCGCCAGCCACCTCATCAACCACCCGGCGCGGCTCACCGACGACGAGGTCAGTGAGCACCTGCGCCTCGTGCTCTTCGCCGCCTACGAGGCCACCACCAACCTCCTCGCCAACGTGCTGCGCGTGGTGCTCACCGACCCGCGCTTTCGCGCCCAGCTCAACGGCGGGCAGAGGACGGTGCCGCAGGCGGTGGAGCAGTCGCTGTGGGACGAGCCGCCGTTCAGCACCGTGTTCGCCTACTTCGCCAAGCAGGACGTCGAGCTGGGCGGCCAGCGCATCCGTGAAGGTGACGGGCTGCTGTTCGCTCCGGCGCCGGGCAACGTCGACCCCCGGATCCGGCCCGACCTGTCCGCCCACATGATGGGCAACCGCTCCCACCTCGCGTTCGGCGGCGGCCCGCACGAGTGCCCCGGCCAGGACATCGGCCGTACCATCGCCGACATCGGCGTCGAGGCGCTGCTGCTGCGGCTGCCGGACATCCGGATCGACTGCGCCGAGAAGGACCTGCGCTGGCGGGAGTCCATTGCCTCACGGCACCTCGTGGAGCTGCCGGTGCGCTTCGAGCCCGGGCCGCCGCAGGACGTGATGGAGATGCCGTCGTACGGGCCGGTTCCGGCGCCGCGCCCCGCGTGGCACATCAGCAGCTCCCCGCCGCCGCAGCCGGCCGCCGCACAGCCCCAGCCGGCGGCTCCGCAGCCCCAGCCCGTGGCCACACAGCCGCAGCCGGAGGTCCCGCAACCCCGGCCGGACGGCGTTCCGCAACCGGAACCAGCCCGCCGGAGGGGGGTCTGGCAGCGCTTCCTGCACTGGTGGCGCGGGGACTGACCGGCCCGGCTACCGGCCGGCGGCCCAGTCGCCGTACGACGCCCACGCCCCGAGCAGCCGCCCGCTGCGCAGCCGGTGCGTGGCGCCCGTGACCGGGTCGGTGAACTCCAGCGCCCGCGCCAGCAGTTGCAGCGGGCGCCGGAAGTCACCGGTCGGCACGGGGCCGGTCACCTCGGGATAGAGCGGATCGCCGAGGATGGGCACGCCCAGCGCGGTCATGTGCACGCGCAGCTGGTGCGTCTGCCCGGTGCCGGGCACCAGCCGGTAGCGGCCCAGCCCGTCGCCGCGCCGCTCGATCAGCTCCACGCGGCTGACGGCGTTGGGCTCGCCCTCGGCCTCCCGCGCCGTGAGCGTCCCGCGCTCCTTCACGATCCGGCTGCGCACGGTCCGGGGCAGGGCGAGGCCGGGATCGTACGGCGCGACCGCCTCGTACTCCTTGCGCACCCGCCGGTCGCGGAACAGTGTCTGGTACGCGCCGCGCTCCTCGGGCCGCACGGTGAACAGCACGAGCCCGGCGGTGAGCCGGTCCAGCCGGTGCGCGGCGCTCAGCTGCGGGATGCCGAGGTCCCGGCGCAGCCGCGCGAGCGCCGTCTCGGCGACATGGCTGCCGCGCGGGGTGGTGGCCAGGAAGTGCGGCTTGTCGGCCACGACGATGTGCGCGTCCCGGTACACGACCGGCAATGGGAAGGGCACCGGGACCTCGTCGGGCAGCTCCCGGTGGAACCACACGAACATGCCGGGCACGTATGCCGCGTCCGACGCCACCGGCCGCCCGTCCGCACCGACGACCAGCCCCGCGTCGAACATGCCCTCGACGACACCGGCACCCGCCCCCGACAGCCGCTCCCGCAGATGCTCCCGCACGGTGGCCCAGGACCCCTCGGCGGGCAGCCGCACCCGCACCGCGTCGACCCCGTGGCGCTGGGGGAGCGGGGAGCGCGGGGGCGGGGTGCGGCGTCTCATCGCCGACCAGCCTACGAGGGCGTACGGGACGCCGGAAAACCGCTGGGCCCGGCCGCCATCGCGTTGGCAGGATGCGGGTATGCCAGACCTCGTCAGCCCGGTCCTTGCCACGGGCACGCTCTCCCGCACCCTCCAGCCCACCATCCCCACCGGCGACGGACTCGTCCTGCGCCCCTGGCGCACCGAGGACGCGCCGGCGGTCTACCGGGCGTTCCAGGACCCCGTGATCCACCAGTGGCACATCCGCTCCGCCGACTCCGAGGACGAGGCGCGCGGCTGGATCGCCGAGTGGCGGCAGGAGTGGGGCGAGGAGCGCAGGATCCAGTGGGCGGTCGCCGACGCGGCCACCGACGGGCTGCTCGGGCGGGTGGCGCTGCGCGACATCGCGCTGGACGAGGGCCTGGCCGAGGTCGCGTACTGGACCGTGCCGGCGGCCCGCGGACAGGGCGTCGCGGCACGCGCCACGACCGCACTCGCCCGCTGGGCGCTCGACGAGGTCGGCTTCCACCGCCTCGAACTGGTGCACGCCGTCGGCAACCAGCCGTCCTGCCGGGTCGCCGCGAAGTGCGGCTTCGCCCTCGAGGGCACCAAGCGCAGTGCCGCCCTGCACCCGGACGGCTGGCACGACATGCACCTGCACGCGCGCGTGCGGGGCGATCGCCGCTAACAGCTCCGGCGCGGGGATCGCGGCCGCGGTGGCGCTGCGGGCGCGTGACGAGCAGGGGCCGCCGATCCGCTTCCAACTGCTCAACGAGGCCATCCTCGACGACCGGCAGCAGACCTGGTCGGCGCGGAACTTCACGGCCACGCCCTGGAACACGCGGGCCGACGAGCCGCGGCGCTGGGGCACTACCTGGGCTCCGCGACCGCCACGCCGTACGCCGCACCGGCCCGGGCCACCGACCTGTCCGGCCTGCCGCCGGCCTGCATCGCCACCGCGGAGTTCGACCCGAACCGCGACGAAGGCATCGACTACGCACTGCGCCTGTTGCAGGCGGGCGTCCCGGTCGAACTGCACCAGTGGCCCGGCACCTTCCACGGCTCGCAGGCCATCCCGTCCGCCGGGATCTCCCAGCGGCAGATCGCCGAACTCACCGGGGCCCTGCGCCGCGCCCTGGCCGAGTGACGCGTCCTGACGCCTCGCCGGCGGGATACGCCGCTGCCGCCATGCGCATCGCCTACTCCGCGCGGAGTAGAGCAAAGGGCCTCCCTCCGGGGGATGGCACATTTCCGCCTCCTGGGCAGAGTGGCCGGCGTGCCAACAGCCGGTCACATGACAGGAGTACGGGATGCTGCTGATCGAAGTCTTCGTTCCCGGAGGGGCGTTGAGCGAGGAGGATCGGAAGGTACTGGGGCAGCGGCTCATCGACACGCTCATGGTCGAGGACGACGGCCACGCCATCGAGATCATCGATGCCCAGCGCACGCTGACACAGGTCCTCGTGCACGAGCCCGCCGCCTGGGTCCTCGGTCAGAGGCCGGCGGCGGACCCGGCGGATCCACCGCGCTATCTGGTGCGGGTCACCGTTCCGGCGTCATGGCGCAGGGAGATGTGCGACTACACGGTGGAGATCATCACCGGTGTGCTGGCCGAGACGGAACGGGCCGCCGGCCGTGACCCGGAGCGGATGCGGCGTGAGCCGCACGCGGTGATTCTCGTGGACGGCATCTCCGAGGGCGGCATCGGGATCCACGGAAGGGCCATGGGCAGCCTGGACCTCACCGAACTCGTCTCCCGGCCGTACCGCGACAACGCCACCGCCCGCCCAGTCCCGGACTCGCCGCAGGGCGGACTGATCGACCCGGTCTGCGGCATGCGTGTGGACCTCGACGACTCCACCCTCACGCTGGTACACGACGGGGTCCTGTACGGCTTCTGCCACGGCCTGTGCCGACGGGCCTTCGCCGACGAGCACGGAGTACCGCTCGGCCGGTAGCGGGGCCGTGCGTCCGCCCCTACCCCCGCGTCAGCGACAGCAGGTCGCGTGCCGGCCCCGTGGGCCGGTGTCCCGTCGGCCAGACCGCGCGCAGGTCGCGGGCCAGGGCGATGCCGTCCACGGGGACGCGGACCAGGCGGCGCATCGCCAGCTCCTCGCCGACGGCGAGTTCGCTGAGGACGGAGGGGCCCGCGCCGCTCACCGCGGCCGCCTTCACGGCCGTGGTGGAGGAGAGCTCGATCAGGGGACGGGCCAGGCCGCCGAGCGCGGCGTCGAGGACCTGGCGGGTGCCGGAGCCCTCCTCCCGCAGGATCAGGGGGGTCGCCGCCAGTTCGTCCGCCGCGATGGGACGCCGGCGGCGGGCCCAGGGGTGGCCGGGGGCCGTCACGACGATCAGGCGGTCGTGGGCTATGACGGCGGAGTCCAGGCCCGGCGGGACGGTCAGGCCCTCCACGAACCCCAGGTCGGCCTCGTCGGACAGCAGGCGCTCGGCCACCGCCGCAGAGTTCCCCGCGTGCAGCGACACCGCCGTGTCCGGCCGCTGGGCGCGTAGCGCGAGCAGCCAGCCCGGCAGCAGATACTCGGCGATGGTCATGCTCGCCGCGACCCGCAGCCGGGAGTCACGGCGGTCGCGCAGCGCCTGCGCCCCCGCGTCGAAGGCCTCGGCCGCCTCGACGATCCGCCGCGCCCAGTCCGTGACCAGGGCACCGGCGTCGGTGAGCCGGGACCCGCGCGGCGAGCGGTCCACCAGCGCCACGCCCAGCTGCCGCTCCATCGACCGGATCCGGCTGCTCGCCGCCGGCTGGGTGATCCCCAGCTCACGTGCCGCCCCGCCCAGGCTGCCCAGCCGCGCCACCGCCAGCAGCAGCTCCAGCGCCCCGAGGTCCGGCACCCGGTGCGCCAGCGATCCGGCGGCCGGGCGACCGGCGTCGGCGGATGCCTCCGGCTTTCTCTCCGTGCTGCTCATAACTCCACCTTATGCCCTCATAGAGGCATACTCCCTGGTCGCGGCCTGCGCCGACACGGATCGTGGGGCATGGTCACCGCAGCCCAGCCCCTTGCCGGTCCTCCGCGTGCCACCGCGCGGCCCCCGCGCGCCACCGCGGTCCGGCACCTCGGGCCGAACTGGTACGCGTCCGTCATGGACACCGCCGTCGTCGCCACCGCCGGGGCCGCGCTCCCGCTGTCCTTCCCCGGCCTGCGCACGGCCCTCACCGCCGTCTGGGCCCTCTCCCTCGCCCTGCTCCTCACGCTCCTCACCGCGCGGGCCGTGTACCGGCGGCACCACCGCGACCAGGCCCGTGCCCACCTCCTCGACCCGGCGACCGCCCCCTTCTACGGCTGCCTCGCGATGGCCCTGCTCGCGGTCGGCTGCGGCGCCCTCACCGTCGGCCGGGACTGGACCAGGCTGCGTGCGGCCGTCGCCCTCGACGCCGTGCTGTTCGGCGCCGGTACGGCCGTAGGACTCGCGGCCGCGGTCGCCGTGCCGTACCTCATGGCCGTACGCCACCGGATCGAGCCCGGGCAGGCCACGCCGGTGTGGCTGCTGCCGCTGGTCGCGCCGATGGTGTCGGCCGCGCTCGGGCCACTGCACGTGCCGCATCTGCCGGCCGGGCAGCCCCGCGCGACCCTGCTGTTCGCCTGCTTCGCGCTGTTCGGGCTGAGCCTGCCGGCGACCCTGCTCATGCTGCCGCTGCTCTTCGCCCGGCTGATCACCGGCGGACCGCTCCCGCCGGCGCTCACCGCGACGCTGTTCCTGGTGTTGGGCCCGCTCGGGCAGTCCACCACCGCCGTCGGGAAGTTCGCCGACGTCGCACCCGGCGTCGTACCGGGCCCGTACCGCGACGGCTTCGGGCTGCTCGCCGGGCTCTACGGCGTGCCCGTGATGGGGTTCGCGCTGCTGTGGCTGTGCCTGGCCACCGCCCATGTGCTGCGCGCCCGGCGGCACGGGATGGGCTTCTCGATGTCCTGGTGGGCGTTCGCCTTCCCCGTGGGCACCTGCGTCACCGGCGCCGAGGCACTGGCCCGGCACACCGGGCTCGTCGTGTACGACGGGCTCGCGGCCGTCCTGTACGGCGTCCTCGTCGCCGCCTGGGCGACCGCCGCCGTGTCACCGCGCGCGGGCTGGTCAGCGGCACGCTGCTCGCAGGGCCCGCCCCAGCGCCCGGGGCGCCTCGGCCAGCGACGGCCCGTACCAGGTCAGGTGCCGCCCGCTGACCAGGGCGCAGGGCAGCCCCGCGAACGCCTCGGGCCCGTCGTCGGCGGTGAAGCGGTAGGGCTCGTCGGGCAGCACGACGACGTCCGGGGCTGCCGCGTGCAGCTCGTCCAGAGGGATCTTCGGGTAGCGCTCGGGATGCGCCGCGTACCGGTGGTCGACGCCCAGGCGGGCCAGTACGTCACCGGCGAAGGTGTCCCGGCCGAGCACCATCCACGGCCGGCGCCAGATCGGTACGACGGCGGTCGTACGGTGCTCCGGTGGCGGCAGTGCCGACCAGGTCTCCTCGGCCTCGTCCAGCCAGCGGGGCCGTACCCGCACGCCGCAGGCGTCCAGGACGCGGGCCAGTTCCCCGAAGGCCTGCGGCACGTCCCGCACCTCGGTCACCAGCACCTCGACCCCCGCCGCGCGCAGGGCCGCGAGGTCGGGCTCGCGGTTCTCCTCCTCGTTGGCGATCACCAGATCGGGGGAGAGCGCGACGATCCGGTCCGTCCTGGGGTTCTTGGTGCCGCCCACGCGCGCGACGTCGAGTCCGCCCGGGTGGGTGCACCAGTCGGTGGCGCCGGCCAGGACGCCGGGGGCGGAGACCGCCACGGCCTCCGTCAGCGACGGCACCAGGGAGACGACCCTCACTGGCGCGGCCGGTTCCGGAGGGCCTCGATGTGCTCCGCGACGGCGACGACGATCAGCCGCGTGTCCGGCACCGTCGCCCGCCACCGGTGCCGCACACCGCCGGTCAGATACAGCGTGTCGCCGCGGCCGAGCCGGTACGCGCGGCCCTCGGCCTCGATCTCCACGGCGCCGTCGGCGACGTACATCAACTGGTCGTTGCGGTACTGGAATTCGCGTCCGGCGTCGTGGTCGCCGAGGAACTCCGAGGCGTGCATCTGGTGGTGGCCGCGCACCAGGGACCGCACCTGCGGCTGCGGCGTCGGCTCGACGGTCTCGGCGCGCACGACGTCCACGCTGCACGCCGGGTCGGCCGCCGCGAGGAGTTCCACGGCGGTGGTGCGCAGCGCGTCGGCGACCTTCTCCAGGGAGCTTGTGCTGGGCCGCGCCCTGTCGTTCTCCACCTGGCTCAGGAAGGGCACGGACAGGCCGCTGCGCTCGGCCACGACGGCGAGGGTGAGCTCCAGAGCCCGGCGCCGCCGCCGCACGGCCGCGCCCACCCGCAAGGGCTGTTCTTTGTGGTCGCCCATCGCTCCGGCTCCCTCCTTCGCTCGTCGTTCCGCCTTCCGCGCGACCGCCCACGGTGCGCGCCTTCTGTTGAGTTGTCTGCACCCTACGCATGTTCGGCAAACCGTTTCATGCGGCCGTCACATCGACGACACACGGGGGACGGTACGACATGACGGTTCGCGCCAGTGGATGAGTACCGCGGCACGCAACCGCCACTGCTGACCCCCGATCAGCGCGAGACAGCTCCTGTTCAGTTCAATGCTCGGGACCTCCCCTGTGTTCCCGCCCGTGTCCGGGCCGGAATGTCTGGTCGGACGGGTGCTGGGGAGGGTACGCCAGGTCGTCGGGCCGGGGCTGGGCATGGGCGGTCGGCAAGGCCCGGTTCGGGGGATGAGGTAGCGCTCTGTGGTTGTCCGGATCCTTTTCGTAGACCTCGGGCCGGGAGCGGGTGCCGCAAGGGGCAGAAAGCCCCGGGCCGGGCTCACCTGTCCGTGAGCCCGGCCCGGGGCCTGTCTCCTTACCGAGGTCCGTGGGGTGTCACGCCACCGGGGCCAGCTTGTCCTCGAGCCCGGGATTCGCGTCCAGCCAGCGGCGCGCGGACTCCTTCTCGTTCCCGGCGCCGCCCTTCTGGATCTCCACCTCGAGGGAGGCGAGTTGCTCCTCGGACAGCTTGAAGTTCTTCAGCCAGCCGCTGAGTTCCGGGAACTCCTTGCGGAAGTCCTTCTTCGCGACGGTGTGGATCTGCTCGCCCTTGCCCCAGGCGCCCTTGGGGTCCTTGAGCTTCTTCAGGTCGTACTTGCCGTACGCCCAGTGCGGCGACC
>NZ_JACTVI010000150.1 GCF_014495685.1 Streptomyces sp. TRM68367
CCGCAGCCCTCGTCCTGCTCCAGCTCGAGTACGACCGCACCATCTGAACGATCACACAACGCCATGATCCGTTACTGGCAAAGACTCATTGCGCAGGCACGCGAGCAGCAGGTCGAGCGGCACCGGGCGAAGGTCCTGACCGAGCAAGTGAGAGCGTGGCAGCAGGCTCTGGAGATCCGCTCCTTCTGTATCCGCCACGAGAGCCCGTATCCACTCCTCCGGCATCTTGTCCCCCTCCAAGCTGTGGACGCGGACGGTGGATCACCGCAGACACAGCTTGTTGGAGGCGAAAGGACCGGCTCAGTGCGCACGGGGGCACGGACAGCGCGTTCCGTGACCGCTGGGAAAACAGGGGCGGGTGTTGGTTGGGAAGAGACCGCCGTAGCCGATGTGGACCTTGCCTGCCGCCCAAACGGGAAGGCGCTCTCGGGACGCCATTTCCGCGCCGAGCGGACCCGCTGCCCCGTCTCGCGAAAGCATACGAATCAACCCGCTGAACGAACGGGTCCCACAAGAACGGGATCAGTCCGCCCGGCGGACTGCCAGGAGCCGGCACCGCTCACGGAACCTCATTCCGTCCCGTACCTCACGACGTCAGGAAACGGGGAACCAGGCCGACAGGCGCTTGGCAATGGCCGGTACATCGATGTTGTCCTGCGCGACTTCCTCGACGAACGGGCCGGCAATGGAGACGGGTGGCGGGACGGTACTGGCGCTGACGCCGTTGAGCCGCAGGAAGACACGCATGGCAAGCCAGGCGGTGCGCTTGTTGCCGTCGATCAGCGCGTGATTGCGGGCAACGGAGTGCAGCAGTGCCGCCGCCTTCTCGTGCAGCGTGGGATACAGCTCGGCTCCGAACACGTTCGTCCGGGGCCGTTCGATCGCTGACACCAAAAGTCCCATGTCACGCACGCTGTGCTCGGTACCGTTGACCGCGCGAGCGATGGCCAGGATCTCGTCGATCTGGATGTAGCGCACTTCGGTCACTTCAGGTAGTCCAGGATCTCCGCATCGCTGTCCATGAGCTCGGCCAGGACGTCATCGACCTTCAGTTCGGCCCGATCCTGGGCGTCACGGATGGCCTCAATGGCAAGTTCCTGCTTGCTGCGGCCCTCCCGACGAGCCCGCTCGGTGAGCTTCGCGTCAAGATCGTCGGGGAGTCGGAGTGTCATCGCCATACAGCGATGATACCGGACTGGTATCTAGGTGCGAGGTGATACCAGCCACTCAAGACCTCGGACCACGGCGCCGTCCTTTTGGCCCGGTCGGGCCGCGAAGGTGCGTGCGACGAGATAGCAGCACGCGCCACCGCTGGCGAGGTGCAGTCGGACCCCCGAACCGGAGTCTTGCCCCGTGCCGACGGCCCCGGTCCGCGCGGCCCGGGGCCGGAGAGGTCCGCGAGGTTGAGACTTCCGATTTCGAGCGTCATCCGAGCGTCAAAATTCTGCATTCCGCATGGCCACGTCGCCCGCGAGACCCGCGCCAGCCCTTGAAGCTGCAGCTCAGACCGTTCTGCACAAGCGAACCTCAGTCGACGCATTCCGCGAGCGAAAACAAGTCGAACTGACCACCTGGAATACAAAATAGCAGGTCAGAGGCCCTTCTCGGTAGGCTCAAGAGTAGCCACGCACTCCACATGCGAGGTCATCGGAAAGATGTCGGCCTGGGCGAGTCACGGGAAAGCCCAGGTCAGATGCACTTTCTCGGCTCATCGGTCTGTATACGGACGCCCAGAGCGTCAAATGAGCGTCATGGCCGACAGTCGGGACCAAGATCCATTCCCTCCCCGATCACGAAGAGCCCTGCGACCTGATCAACCTGTTCGCAGTCTCCCACTGCTGATCCGATGCCAAGCTCAAGGAGGTCGGCCGCCGCCACGCCCGCGGCCGCTTCGGCCACGAGGACCTGCAGGCGAACGTCACGGAAGCGCCGAGTGGAATGACGACCAAGCCTCGCCGCCTACGGTGTGGAGGAGGCCACCATCACCGCTCTCCGTACCTGGGCCGCGGAGCGGGCCAACGACCTCGCGACCCAGCTCCTCAAGGAGTCCCATGATCCAGACATCGGGGCCGACTCCACCAGCTCCACAATGCGGTTCCGGCAGGAGCATCGCCGAAACCACACCGCACATCATCCAATAGGGACCGGAACCGTCCGACGTTGGCAGAGGGTCTCCGACCCAACCGGTGTCGGCATCCCGACCTGTGCACCTACGTCTTCGGCGAGGGATGCACACCTTAGGGGACCGGGCAAGCTGCACTTCAGCGGCCCCGCTGTCACGCGCGGCCATCTCGGGCCGCCCCGCGGTCGCTCCTGACCCGTACGAACCGTGACGCTCAATTATGCAGCCCGGGGAGTCTGCGAAGGGGCTGCCCGGATGCCGACGACCTCGGTTTCCACTCCCCACGACCGCAGTGTCTTGGCCGTCTCGACAAGCGTCACCTGGGAGAAAGGAAACAGCGTCTCCGAGGTCAGCTCCTCCGTACCATCCTTCAAGAGAATGCCGAACACAAGACGCCGGGGGACGAAGTCGAGGGGCATGATGCGCCTCCCCCTGCTCTGCTCGAAAACCTTGCGGGCGAACTGCGCGCGCACTTCGGCCGACTCCTTGAGCATCTGAACGGCCACCAGCCCCTGGCTGAAAAGATGGCTGAGCGGACCAGACCGGTGGGCGCGCTTCACCAGGACCAGCGTGTCGTCAGGTGTGAGGACATCGCAGATCTCCACCTCATTGCCAGCCTTGAGCGGGTTGCCCACGTTCTTGCGATCGAGGCAGACGTAGCCGTCCCCCATCCGGGCGACCGACTCGTTGTACAGGTCCTCCTTCTCGCCCGGTTCCCAGGCAGGCAGCTCCACCGACGGCGGACGCTTGATCAACCGTGTCACGGTGTCCCTGATCGCGGCGAGGTACCGCGCCCCGATCTCGTACCACTCGCAGTCCATCAGGAGGAAACGTCGTTCCTCGAGGGAGATACCGGCCTCGATCCACCGCAGCAGGGGTGTGGCGACGAGCCGGTCCTCGGGAGCGGCCCGGTGGTGGCGGTAGAGGGTGACGGTGCTGCGCCGAAGCGCGGCCAGGTGCCCGCCTGCCGGGCGTGTGCGCAGGCGGTCCAACACATGGTCGAGCTCGAAGGCGTCCCCCATGGTGACACCGCAGCCGGCGATCCTCAGCTGGACGGCACCCGCAGCCTGGTAGTACGCCCAGTGGTCCCCGGGGACCCCCTGGGTGATCCGTCCGTCGGCGGGATCGCCCAACGCGGCCTCGAGCTCCTGCTCAAGGAGGGCCAGCGTTGCCGTGTCCTTGACCGGCGTGATGTGCTCGACGAATTCCAGCGCGGGATGGGGGGAGTCGTCACGGCACACCCGCGCGATCTCCCGGATGTCCGCGACCAGGTCGGCCGGCTCGATCCCGAGCGGAAGCCGGAGTCCGGCACCCCCTTCCACGCTGACGGTGCCGCCTCTGCCGCTCTGGGCACGCGTAAGACCGTTGGACTGGAGGACGCCACGCAGGCTGGTGACGAACTGCTGGTGCTCGCGCACGCCGAAGCGCGTGACGGACGTCCCGCCGGGCACGAGGGCGATGTCGGTCCTGGCCTCGCCCATGGTGTGCGCGATGAGGCCCCTCACCTGCAGCGGGTCGACCTGGCGTGCGGCGTAGCGGAGCCCGAAACGCCGGTCCTTCAGGCGGTCCGGGATCAGCCGGTACCCCTGGTCGTACCCGATGGCGTACACCTCCCCGTCGACGGCGAGCATGAGCAGTGCGGCCGTCCTCCGGAGACGCTCGGACACGTCGCATCCGGTGGTGCGGGCGATCTCGTCGCACCAGGCCGCCTTCTCCTTATCGATTCCAGCGCTGAGGAACAGCCAGGGCACCGGGAGCCTTTCGCGGTGGGCGTCGTGGAACTCGGCGTCGAGCGACGCAAGCTGCTCGTGGTCGAGGGCCGCGCGCATGCCGTCTCGGTTCGGGACGACGTCGACGAGACGGTAGAGGGTGCGAAGGGACGTGCTGGCAGCCATGTGTGTCTCCAGTCGGTCGCGTGCGTCACCGGTCTCAGGACCGCGGTCGTGCCGGTCGGGGTGACGGACATCGACATTGGCAGGCGAAGTCCACGTCCAGAACCTGACGGCCTGATAGCACCTGCTATCAGGCTTTCCTGTATTGGCACTTCCAGGTCGGTCGTAGAGTGCGAACGGCGCCGGTGCCGCAGCACCATGGTCGGGCGAAGAGGGGGACCGGAATGCCCAGCACGCACGAAACCCATGCACTCGGCCCGTCCGGGGAGACGACGTGGCGCATCTCGCCAACGGAGATCGCGGCTCTCGCCCGGGTGGAGCGAGCCGTGCCCGCCAACTGGCGCCGCCGCCACGGCGACTTCCCGGAACCCATCGCCCGGGACGGCGGCCGTACCTTCTTCGACGGCCGAGAGATCGTCGATTGGCTTCTGACGACGGGCCACGGCAACGCCGACGAGAACGACCTGGGCACGGAGCTGGCACTGCACAGCCTCTCAGCCTGGACCTCGCGCATTCCCGGTCGGCAGCTGCTGGACGTACTGACCGCGCTTATGTGCCTGCGCCACCACGAGGGCGTGCCGCTGCTTTCGGGGGAAGACACCACTTGGGAGTCGATCGTGGAGCGGGCTGGAATGCTGGACGAGGACGACACCTGTCTGATCAGTGAGTTGACCAACGCCGGCCCTTGGGGACCGCCGCTGTCCCGGCTCGCCGACGAACTGGTGGCGGCCGCCGGGAACACACGCCGACGCCACGGTGGCATGCTGGCGGTTCGTCACGGGCCTGCAGCGGATGCCTTCGAATGGCTGCTCGGCGTGCGCCACAGGCTGGGGTTCCACGATCTGACCGCAGACACCCTCACCTCCGGGATGACCGAGTGCATCGCGCGGCTCACGGGGATCGATGGCATGACCGACCCGGTCGTCGCCAACCCGGGTGCCCGCGGCGGAGACCTCCTCGTCGCCCTGCACTCCGCGGCCGGGCCCGGTATCACGCCGAGGTTCGTGGCCTCCGACACGAACCGCTCACTGGTACGTCTCGTACGGCGTCGGATGCTGGTCCGCGGCGTGCTGGGACAGGCGCTTGACGTGCAGGAAGGCGAGAGCGTCCCCGACGCGGTCGACGGACCGAACGTCGTCGCCTCCGTCCTCCCCTACCTGGCCCGCGAGGAACGGCTGCCAGAGGAAACGCTGGAGCGGATCGAGGCCCTGACCGATCTCCTTGCCGAGAGGTGCACAGCCGTCGTGCTCGGTCCCGCCGACGCCTTGACGGAGCCGTTGCGTCCCCACGACTGGGCCGACCGGTTCCGCAGGGATTTCCTGACCAACGGCCTGTTGAAGGCCGTGGTCGCTCTGCCGGGCGGGGTCATGCCGTACCGGCCGGGGTACCGCACCGCGCTCTGGGTGCTGGCCCGTACACCGGAGCAGGAGAGGCGGGGCCGAGTCCTCCTCGCCGACCTATCGGGCCAGGAGATGACCGAGCGGACTCTCACCGGGATCACCGAGGACATCCGGCGGTGGCGAGCCGGTGGCTGGGACGACGACGGTCCCTCCGCGCTCCAGCACGGCGTGGTCGTGTCCGTCGAGAGGCTGAACAGCCGTGCCGGTGCCGCGCTCACGCCCCGGATGCGGGCTACTACGGGGGCTCCGGACAGGGTCCTTCGCATGGCCGATCTGGAACTTCGGCTGAAGGAGCTCGGCGAGCGGGCCCACCGCGAGTCCGGTGCGGGTGACGAACCGACGGCCCATGCCTCACTCCGCATGGAGAGCAGCACCCCACCGTCCACCACCATCGCGCGGCTGCGCAAGGAGCGTCGCCTGCGTATGCTCCCGGGGCACCGGATCGCCGCCGAGTACCTGCTGGACCGTGGTGACCACAACGTCCTGACCCCCGCCGAGGTCCTCGGCCGGAAACCGGTCGGCACCCACCGCATCGACCGTGCCCTGTTGATGACGGCATACCGGCACGTCGCCTTTACCGAACCCGGTGATCTTGTGATCACGGCTCAGCCAGAGTTCGGCGCGTACATCGACGCGGACGGTTTCTCCGTCGTCGCCTATCCCGCCCGGGTGCTGAGGATTCGGTCGGAGGCCGCGCGCCCTGTGCGGCCCCGGGTTCTGGCCGCTTTCCTGTCCATGGCAGCCGCGGAGTACCGGCGCACCCGGGGCTCCGTACACTCCGCGCGTACGCTCGAAGAGCTGGAATTTCCCGATGTCGGTCCGGTGGAAGCCGAACGTCTTGATGCCCTGCTCGAAGAGATCGAGAGGCGGTCGTCGGTACTGCGGCAGCAGATCGGGGCTCTCGACGAGCTGGGGAGCCTCGCCACCGCCGGGATGGCCGACGGCACCCTTACCCTGCATGCCGACCAGTGATCCGCCGCTCAAGGAAGAGGAACCGCTGCCATGTCGTCGCGGATGAACCGGGCCGACGTCCGAGCCGAGCTGTCCGGCGTACCGGGCTCCGGTGAGATCCAGCACGTCTTGTGGACAGCCGCGGACAAGCTGCGCGGCTCGATGGACATTGCCCGGTACAAGGAATTCCTCCTCGGCCTGGTCTTTCTGAAATACCTGTCCGACGCCTTCGACGAGCGCCGCGCCGAGCTCGACGAGGAGCTCGCCGAGGAAGGCATGAACGCGGCACAACGGGCCGTCTTCCTGGAGGACAAGGACGAGTACATCGGCTACGGCGCCTGCTGGGTGCCGGAGTCCGCACGCTGGCACGCCATCGCTGCCCGCACGGGGAGCGAGGACGTCGGCCGGTACCTCGATGACGCGATCGACGCCGTCATGCGGGAGAATCCGCCACTCGCCGGTGTCCTGCCGAAAATCTACGGTCAGGAGGACATCGGCTGGCGCCGTCTCGCCGAACTGGTCGCCCTCATGGACGACGCGCGGCTCACGGGCCCCGGAGGCAGACCGGCACGGGACGTCCTGAGCGCGGTGTACGCGGACTTCCTCGACAGGTTCTCCCGGGCGGAAGGGAAACGAGGCGGTGACTTCCACCCCCCGGGGAGCGTGGCCCGGCTGCTGGTGGAGATGTTGGAGCCATACGCGGGCCGGATCTACGACCCGGTCTGCGGCACGGCCGGGCTGCTCGTCCGGGCAGGAAAATTCGCTGCCGGACACGGGTCCACAGCACACACAGACGACTTGGCGGTGCACGGCCAGGAGCGGAATGAACGCACGTGGCGGCTGGCGAGGATGAACCTCGCACTGCACGGTGTCGAAAGCGACCTGGCGCGGGGGGATTCTCTCAGCGAGGACCGGTACCCCGGTCTGGAAGCCGACTTCGTCCTGTCCATTCCCCCCTTCAACCTCAAGGAATGGCCACGGAACCCGGAGGACCCGCGTTGGCGGTTCGGTGTGCCGCCGCAAGCGAACGCGAACTTCGCATGGTTGCAGCACATCATCGCCAAGCTCGGAGACAAGGGCACCGCCGGTGTCGTTCTGGCCGGTGCCTCGGTCACTGGCAGCCGGGGCCGCGAAGACGAGATCCGCCGGGCGTTGATCGAGGAAGATCTGGTGGCCTGCATGGTCGCGCTACCGCCGAACCTCTTCCATAGCACCGGCGTTCCCGTATATCTGTGGCTCCTGGACAAGGACAAGTCCACCCGGGGAACCAAGAACCTGGAAGACCGGCGTGGCCGCATACTGTTCATTGACGCCGGAACCATGGGCGAGACAGCCGGCCGAGGAGAGCGCACCCTCTCCGACGGCGAGCTCGCGAAGATCGTCAGCACGTATCGCACATGGCGGGGCACGGCCTCGGCCGGGGGCAAGCGGTACAAGGACGTTGCCGGATTCTGTTTCTCCGCGAATGTGGCAGACGTCCGGCGCGAAGGCCATGTGCTGTCGCCGAACCGGTACATCGCCGAGGTCGGTGTCGAGTCGGCTGCCGAACGCATCGGGCGCCTGACGAAGGAACTCGATGGGCTCTTCGGCTTGGCGGACGACCTGACGGAGGCGGTGCGAGCACAGTTGCGGAGGGTCGATGGCTGACTGGAAGTTCGTCGAGTACCAGTCGCTGGCCGCGCCCGAAGACCGTTCGGCCTTCGCCATGGGCCCGTTTGGATCACGGATCACGAAGGAGGATTACGTTCGGGACGGAGTCCCCGTCATCCGCGGGACGAATCTGGCACGGGGAATTCTCGACGGTGAATTCGTCTTCCTCACGGAGGAGAAGGCGGACGAGGTGCTGTCGGCGAACGTCTTCCCGGGAGACCTCGTGTTCACCCATCGGGGTGCCATCGGCCAGGTGTCTGTGGTGCCTCGCAAGCTGGGATACAGCCGGTACGTCATCGATTCGTCCCAGCTGCGGTCCCGGCTGGATCTGGCGAGAGCACTGCCCGAGTTCTACCATTACTGGTTCCGGTCGGAGGCGGGACGGCGTTCGCTTCTGACCCACACGTCGGCTGTGGGCGGGTCGGGCATGGCCGCTCCCCTGACGTCGATCCGCACCCTTCCGGTCCCGCACCCTCCGATGGCCGAGCAGGAGGGGGTGGTCGCCGTCCTCGGCGCGTTGGACGACAAGATCGCCGCCAACAGTCGCATCGTGGCCGCCACCCGCGAGTTGGCACTGGCACATTACGGCCGGGCCGTCGAGTCAGCAGACCCGGTCCGGGTCGCCGTTGGCTCCGTCACGAGTGCGCTGCACCGGGGCGTCACACACCCCTACACGGACGCCCCGCACGGGGTGATCTTGCTCGACCAGGAGTGCGTCCGAGAAGGCCGGGTGATCACCGAGTCCGCGCGCCGGGCGCTCAGGGAGGAGGTGGACGCCGCCAGGATACTGCAGCGCCACGACGTGCTGGTCACCTCGTACGGCGCCGGTACACTCGGCCGTGTCGCCCGCTGGACCGCGGATGCGGATGCGGTGCCGGGCGCCCGTCTGCTGACGGTCCGCTTCGCGCCTGAACTGATCGACCCCCTTTGCGCGGGGTTCGCGATGCTGCGTGCACAGCCCCGCATCGAGGCCATGGCCGAGGGGACGCCCCGGCAGACCGGACTTCGGGAGACCCACCTGGCAGCCCTGGAGCTCCTCCTGCCCGCCGACGCCCACCGGCCCGCGCTGCGGGCTACGCTCGAGGCGCTGGAGAACCGGGCCGACCACGGACAGGCTGAGTCGGCCACCCTGGCCGAGCTCCGCGACAGTCTTCTTCCCCAGCTGATGACGGGCCGCCTGCGCGTGAGAGACGCCGAAGCAGTCGTGGAGGACGCTACGTGACCAGCCTGCCCACCGAAGCCGAGTTGGCGCAGCTCACGGTGACCGAGCTGACGCGGCTCGGCTGGGAGGCATGTCCCGGAAACCGGCTCGCGCCCGGGTCCGGCCACCGCCGTGACTGGGACGGTCTGATCCTCCACGACCAGCTCCGCGAGGCGATCACCCGCCTCAATCCTGGCCTGCCTCCGGAGGCGGTGAGCCAAGCCGTGTCCGTCGCGGCCGCTCCCGTATCCCAGAACGCGTACACCGAAAACAGGCAGACGCACGCGTATATGACTCATGGGATTCGATCCGTCGTCTACACGGACGAGTTCGGCGCACGGCACAACCCCCCGATCCGACTGATCGATCTGAGGAATGCGGACGCCAACAGGTACGTCGTGTCGACCAACACCGCACTCGCCGGCGGGGACGGGCAGCGTCGCCGCTTGGATCTCGTCCTCTACGTCAACGGGCTGCCGGTGGCCGTGATCGAGACGAAGCGGGCCCAGGACGGGGACGGGGCGCTGCGAGGGGCGCACCGCACGATTCAGCGGTGTGCGGAGGACTTCCCCGCCGCCTTCCGCTACAACGCCGTCACTCTGCTCTCATCCGGGACCGAAGCGGTATACGGGACGCCCTTCACTCCGTACGAGCAATATGCTGCCTGGAACGTAGACGAGTCGGGCCGGCCGGTACGGCCGGACCAAGCCGGTGAGGGAGACGCGACAGCGGAACAGCTGGCCCTGCGCGGCCTGTTCGACCGGACCCGGCTGCTGCGCTTCGTCGATGGGTTCATCGACTTCACGTCCACCGGGAAGCGCATCGCCAGACCGCACCAGTATTTCGCAGCAACCAAGGCCGCACGAAGCGTGGTCGACGCCTTCCGCACCGACGGGAGGGCCGGTGTCGTGGCGCACGCCGCCGGAAGCGGCAAATCCTGGACCATGGTGTTGACTTCCGGCGTCATCGCTCGTGACCCGGCACTGAACTGGCCTACCCTCGTCGTTGTCACGGACAATACCGAGCGCGACCACCAACTGTTCGCGACTTTCCAGGAGCACGGGCCTCCGCTGGAACCCCTGTACCACGCGGACTCCCGTGAAAAATTGCGTGGGCTGCTGTCCGACATGCGTGCCGGCGGCACCGTCTTCACGACCTTGCAGAAATTCGGCCTCACCACACGTGAGCACACGTCAGGATCCGGACACCCCACGCTGTCCGAACGGCGGAACATCGTCGTCATCGTCGACGAAGCCCACCGATCGCACCGTTCCCTGCACGCCCGCCATCTCCGCGGGGCCCTGCCGAACGCAACCCTGCTCGCCTTCACCTCCGTACCGCTTTCGTCAGCCGACCGGATGATCCGCCAGGTATTCGGTGGCTCCATCGACACCTATGACCTCGAGCGGGCTACCGGCGATGGGGTGACGGTCCCCGTCCACTACGAGGACCGGACCCTCGAACTCGCCGGGGAATCCTGGCCGGATCTTCCAGAGTTCGACGAGGAGTCCGGACTGACTGCCGGATCCGGACGCCGTCGCACCGAGCGGACCGTCGCCGGTCTGAACGCCACACACGGCACCCCGGCTCGGGTCCACGCCCTGGCCTCCGACCTGGTGGAGCACTGGGAGCAACGTCGCGCGCACATGACGCCGTTCATCGGCACACCCGGCAAGGCCATGGTCGTCTGTGCCACACGCGAGATGTGCGTGCGGGTGTTCGAGGCCATCCAGGAACTACGGCCCGGGTGGGCTCGTCAGGCGGTTGACCACGGCACGATGAAGATCGTCTTCTCGGGCTTGGGCATGGACCCGGATCGGCTGCGTTCCCATGCTCTGACTCCGGCGGAGCGCTCGACGGTAGTCAGACGGGCCCAGGATCCGGACGACGAGCTCGAACTACTCATCGTGCACAGCATGCTGCTCACCGGCTTCGACGCACCGCCGGTCCACACCATGTATCTGGACCGCTCCCTCAAAGGCAACCTGCTGATGCAGGCCATGGTTCGGGTCAACCGTCGCTTCCGCGGCAAGCCGGACGGTCTCCTGGTCGGCTACGTGCCTCTTGCCGACAGCCTCCGGCAGATGCTCGCCGAACGCTCCGACACCGGCCAGGCCGTCCGATACGCGGCCGCGGACATCGACACGGCACTGGATGAGTTGCGCAAGGAGTACGACGCCTTGTGTGGCATCCTCGCGGGCATCGACTGGCGCACACTGCTCGCAAGACCAGGCCCCCGGTCACACCTGGACGCTGTACTGAAGACCTTGAATTATCTGCGCGACCCCCGCACTCCCGGAAACGACACTGCTGACCCGGCCCGCAATCTCGGGCGGCGCTATCGCGAGCACGCCTATCGCCTGGAGCGCTTCCATGCACTGACCTTCGCCAGCATCAAGATCGCGGAACGGTTTCCAGATGTTCCGGACTGGCGATCCGACCTGAAGTTCATGACGCAGGTCCGTATCTGGATGGCCAGATTCGACGCCGCAGACCGCGAGGCAATCGGCCCGGACGAATCCCAAGATATGGTGCAACAGCTGGCGCAGATCGCCGGACCGGAGGCGCCCGCCTCAGGACTCCAGGCGTCCGAAACCCCGCACTTGGCCACCGAGGCCATGCGGCGGCTGGCCGAGCGGTCCGTACACGAAGTCACCCAGCACAATGTCGTACGGCGCGGCGTCCTGTCGGCACGGTTGCGGGACCTCACGAGCGAATACGAACGGCAGCGGCTCACCAGCGGGGAGATCATCGCCGAACTAACCGAGATGGTGCACGAGATAGCCTCGGACACCCACCGCGGTGAGCGGTTCGATCCGCCACTGAGCCAGGACGAACTCGCCTTCTACGACGCGATTGCCGGCCACGGCAGGGCCCGCGACCTCATCGGTGACGCAGCGCTTGCCGACATCGCCCGCGCGCTGGTGACGACTGTGCGTCGGCAACTGACACCGGACTGGGTCTCCCACGAACCTGTCCGCGCCAGACTGCGCAGCACCATCAAACGACTGCTCGCCCGGCACGGATACCCACCCGCAGAGGTCTTGGACGCGGTCGAGCTCATCACCAAGCAGCTGGAGTATTTCGCCCGGGAGTGGACGCAAGAGGAATCGAAGGACTGACGCACTTTGACAAGCAACAGTCCACGCTACTCGGCGATGACAATCCGTGACATCGGACGGCGAACACGGTGGACTTCGTGCCGCACGCAGGTGTGGTTCGAAAACCGGGTGCAGCGCATGTAGGCCGATGCCCTCAGACTCGACGGCGAACACGGTCCGCTCCTCGTCTCCGTGCAGGAGCAGGAACCAGCCATGAGTCGGGTCAGTCGGTACCGCTGGCACCCGCCCTCGGTACGGCAGACGCGTCACCGTCATCAGGAGCTCTACGGATCTTGTCGCTTTCTGCGGGACGACTGCGTGGCGCCGGAATTCCTGCTCCCCCGTGGCCGCGTGGAAGCGCCGGCCGGAGAGCTCCTTTCTGCGGTGAGCGGCCTTACGGCGTGCGGCTCACGCGCCTCGATGCCCTCGGTCCCGGGGATGGGGTCGGTCTGTAGCGGTGCGGGAGCAGAACGACGGGCGGTGTCCGGGACGGGCAGGACGTTCCGACGCTGCAACTCGGCGACACTGACCAGCGGTGACATGAGAACACGGTCGAGCAGCTCATTCTGAGCCGACTGCAGCTCAACCAGATGCCACAGAACGGCCAACACGTACTGGAGTTCCTCACTCCAGGCAGGTAGCCACCGCTCGGGCCGGATGCGGTCCAGCTCGCTGACGGCTCTGCGTGACGGCGGTCCTGTCCTGCGTTTCAACCAGCCGTCGAGAACGTTCTGTCCGCTGACCTGATACTCCCGCATCTGTTGAGTCACCGGCCCGAAAACGCCTTGGCCGAAGTGGAGTTCGAGACGGTGGGGATCGTGGACGAAGCTCTCGGGTAATTCGTCCCTGCCGACCTGTCTCCGGTACGTGATCGCTGGCTGTGCGGTCGTCCAGACCTCCTGGGGCCCACCGGGCCTCCCCGCCACCGGGTCCACGAGCCTCTCTCCGAAGGTGGACGCCCAGATCACCTTCCGCCCGATGTGCAGCGCCTCCGACCACAGCGTGGCGTCACCGGTGAGGGGTACGCGGACGCCGTTGGTCGTGAGTTCGTCGTCGAAGCGGGACCGGAAACCGGGGTGGGCCGTGATCGCGGCGATGTACGCGAGCAAGTCCTCGGCGGAGACAGTCAGACCTCACGAATTCACGGCACCAGGAGCTTCAGTGACAGCCAGTCACTTCATGGAGGAAGGGTGCTTCCGACCTGCGATGATTCAGCT
>NZ_JACTVI010000151.1 GCF_014495685.1 Streptomyces sp. TRM68367
GGGTGTCAACCGCGTGATCAAGCTCGTCGCCCGCAACGCGTTCGGCTTCCGCAATGCCGACAACCAACGGCTACGGACACGCTGCGTCGCCACCCGCCGAGCCCGCGGACACCTCCGCACCGCTCAACTTTGAAGACCCCCTTTACGCCGTCCTCCGTGGTGACCTACAGGTCCCTTCCCGATGGGGACCTGCCACGCTGGGCTTCCCAGCCCTAGAGGATTCCACCGCCGAGCGCTGACCATTGAGCGGTGTAAGTCTGACGACGAGTCGACGAGAGTTCGTGTTCACTCACCCTTCCGGACTTCCCCTTCACCTGTAGCTTGCGAATGGCCCGCGAGCCCTTGGGCTTGACCACCTCCGCTTAGCACCCCGGGATTACTCCCGCCGCACCGGAGGCTGGGGACTGACCGTTGGTCACTGGTCAGATCCGCATGACACATCTCCTCTCCTGCGGACACTGCGTGCGATGTGACTTTCACGTCGCACCGGGCGTGCCTTCCCGACCCGCGCTGCAACGCGGGCCTACTCGGTGACCATCACAGAATTTCCTCAAGCAGGAAGGGCGCACGCTCATGTCCCTATAGGGCGACCGGCGCAGACTGCGGGGACACACCATCTGACGGGATACGTCACGACGGTTACCGGCCGCCAGGACCCACACGATGAGTTGGCCGTCCTCAACGGCGTAGACGAAGAGGCAGTCGCCGCCCTGAGCCGCCAGCAGGCGTTGCGCCCTGAGGAGCTTTGACACCGAACGCAGTCATGCCCCCGCATCCGTCGATGCCTTATTCACCCATCATGGGTTGGCCTGCGGCGACTCTGGTCTCGGCGGATCCACGCGGATCTGTCCATGGTCCCGGGACGATGTCGCGGTCATAGCCCCATCATCCGGACCTTGCTGCCGCACAGCCGGGTCATGTCATCGACATCCGACGTGAGGATGGCGACCGGGCCAGGCTGACGCAAGGCCGCTTCCGCGACAGTGGCGTCGATCGCGCACTTGTGTCCGTGCAGGCCGGCGCCCTTGAGCAGTTGGGCCGCCGCCTTGGCCGCTGCCTCCGTGATCGGCTCCACCTTGACCCGGGAGAGTGCCCATTGCAGTCGGGGCAGGTTCACCCTGGCGTGGCTCACCTCCACGATGGTGTTGGCGCTGACGACAAGGTCCGCTCCCATGTCATGGAACACCTGAAACATCGCCAGAACCTTCCGGTCCTGCGCCACCCAGGCCGACAGCCCCTCGCTGTCCAGGACGACGGTCTCAATGTGCCCGCTCACGCGGCGCTCGCGCCGCCGGCGGCCGACGTCGTACCGAAGATGCGCGCCCGCGCCGCGGCCAGCTCTTCCTCACTGAAGGCCCCGTGCTCGTCTGTGTGGCTGCGCAGGTCGGCCCCCAGGAGCTGGTGCCGGATCTGCCTGGCGACCGCTTCGGCCACGTAGCCGGAGATGTTGTCCGTGATCTTCTTCAGCTCCGCCACCTGCTCGGTGGGGAGTGTCACCGTGATGCGTGTGGTGTCAGCCATAGCCGCAAGCATACTACGGTATGCGCGCTACGCGCTGTCTGTTCCCCGCAGTCGGTCCGGTCAGCGGCAGTCGGGACGACTGTCCGTTCGAGCAGGGGCTCAGCTGGGCAGTCGTACGACGCGCCAGTTCAGCGGGCCCAGCAGCGGTATGCCTCGATCCATTGCGAGCCCCCGGGGGCGGGTTCCGGCAGCGGCAGGTCCAGAAGCCGGTGAGCTGGGCTCATCCTCGCCGTAGGCGTCGACGGTGGCCTCTTCGATCAACGCCTCCAGCGCGGCTGGGGCCCAGGTGCTCATGGCCTCACCGTAGCGCTGCACCGTACTGTTGAGGACCGGTGTGTCCAGCAGCGGCGTATCCGTCGTGGCGCCGTCGCCAGCAGTCAAGCCAAGGCTCGCGGTTGCCAGCGTGCGACGTTGCCTGGTGGGGTTCGGAAGTGAGCGGCCCAGGGGAGGGCCCGGCAAGCGACAGGGCGGAAGAGAGTGGCACGAGTCGTCGTACGAGAGCCGAGCACGGGCGCGAGGAGCGCACCGCCGCTGGCCCGGCAGGAAACATCCGCCTTCGTGAGGGGCTGCTCGGCGCCGGCTGGGCGGCGGTGTTCCTGCCCGGTGAGCCCGCCCGCCTTGGGCGGCTGCTGCTGTGGAAGCCGACCGGGGCAGCAGGGGAGACAGTATGGCGCCCACCGGCCTTGAGACCGAGGCGGTGGAGCTGGTCCTGCCGCACGGCCGCTCGGTCAGGCGGCGCAGGGTCGAGGGTTACGCGCTGCCTGTCGCCGTCGCTGTCTCCGCCCTGGCCAATGCGGAGCCGACGCATCCCTCCGGCGCCGCCTGGCAGGCCGCCACTCGCTTCGCCCTGCGGCTGCTCGCCGACGGCCGCCTTCACCCGGCCCTCACCCCCGCCGGTTACGACACCTGGCAGGTGGGTCCTTGCACCGCCGCCCAGCGCCAGACGCTGGACGCCCTGGCCGCCGCCTTCCCGCCACACGCCCACTGCCTGCCCGAGCCTGGCCCTGCTCCGGTACGGATCGCCGAACCGGCTGCACTGGTACGCCAGTTCTGCGACGCGGTCGCCGATGATCTGGTCCGTACGCCGGCCGCGCCACTCGCCATGGGAGCGCTGCCGTACGCCTGGCGCGAGGCCCGCGCCGTGCCCACCTTGCGTGAATGGGCCGAGGAAACCCGGGCGGCGCTCACCGCCGAGGTCAGTGTCTCCCTGCGCGTCGACGTACCCGAAGGACGCCGACGGCAGTTCCGGGCCGTCCTGCAACTGCACACCGCGGCGGACCCGGCGCTCGTCATCGAGGCCGCACGACTCTGGAGCGAGCCGACCGAAGTGGAGCGGCTGCTCGGCCCACGCGCCGCGACCGAGACCCTTCTCGCCCTGCGCCGCGGCGCCCACGCCTGGCCCCCGCTGCGGAGGCTGCTCAACGATGCCGCTCCCGATCAGCTCCGGTTGACCGACGACGAAGCCTTCGATCTCCTTGGGGACGCCACGGACGCGCTGCGCGCGGCCGGTGTCGACGTGCACTGGCCGCGCGACCTGGTCAAGGCGCTCACCGCGACCGCGGAGATCGGGCAGCGCACCGCCCCCGGTTCCACCGCGGGCGGCCTGCTGGACACCGAGGCCCTCCTCGACTTCCGCTGGCAGGTCTCCCTTGGCGGCGAGCCGCTCACCGAGGCCGAGGGCGACCGCCACCTCAAGGACCTGGCCGGCGACGAGATCGTCCTGGTCACCTACGGGGTGCTGCGCCGCGACCGCGAAGTGCTTGCCGAGACAGCCTGGTCGCTGGTGGCCGCCGACGAGGCCCAACACGTCAAGAACCCCTACGCCGTCACCGCCCGCGAACTGCGTGCCCTGCCCGCCCGCGCCCGCGTCGCTCTCACCGGCACCCCCGTGGAGAACAACCTCTCCGAGCTGTGGGCACTGCTCGACTGGACCACCCCCGGGCTCCTCGGCTCACTCACCGCCTTCCGTGACCGGCATGCCCGCGCCATCGAGGCGGGCGAGGATCCCGAGGCAGCCGAGCGCCTGTCCCGTCTCGTACGTCCCTTCCTGTTGCGCCGCAAGAAGTCCGACCCCGGCATCGCGCCCGAACTGCCGCCCAAGACCGAGACCGACCACGTCGTCCCGCTGACGGCCGAGCAGACCAGCCTGTACGAGGCACAGGTCCGCGAGACCATGGCGAAGATCGCGGAGTCGGAGGGCATCGCCCGACGCGGTCTGGTACTCAAGCTGCTCACCGCGCTGAAGCAGATCTGCAACCACCCCGCCCAGTATTTGAAAGAGCACAGCCTGCGCCAGTCCACTCCCCTGCGGGGCCGCTCCGGCAAGCTCGACCTGCTCGACGAACTTCTCGACACCATCACCGCCGAAGGCGAATCCGTGCTGGTCTTCACGCAGTACAAACAGATGGCGGCTCTCCTGGAGAAGCATCTCGCCGAGCGCGGCGTCCCCGCTCTCTTCCTGCACGGTGCCACCCCCGTCGCGCGGCGCGAGGAGATGGTGGACCGCTTCGAGCGCGGTGAAGTACCGGTGTTCCTGCTGTCGTTGAAGGCGGCGGGCACCGGACTCAATCTCACCCGCGCCACTCACGTCGTGCACTACGACCGCTGGTGGAACCCGGCCGTCGAGGACCAGGCCACCGACCGCGCGTACCGCATCGGCCAGGACAAACCCGTCCAGGTACACAAGCTCCTCGCGGAGGGAACCGTGGAGGACAAGGTAGCGAAGCTGCTCGAAGCCAAGCGCGCCCTCGCCGACGCCGTCGTCGGCTCCGGCGAGGCAGCCCTGACCGAACTGTCCGACGCCGACCTCGCCGAACTCGTCGCCCTGGGAAGGCAGTCATGAGCCCCGCTGTCCCCGGCCCGCGCCGTGCGCCCGCCCGCGGCAAGCGATCCTTCGCCGCGACCTGGTGGGGCCAGGCATGGGTGGCCGCCCTGGAGGACTCCACCCTGGACGCCGGACGGCTCTCACGCGGACGCACCTACGCCCGCAAAGGCATGGTCGGCCCGGTCACCGTCGCTCCGGGCAAGGTCAATGCCGCTGTCCAGGGCAGCCGCCCGCGCCCGTACCGCTCCTCAGTCCACCTGCCCGTCCTCACCGACCCTCAGTGGGACACCCTGCTCGACACGAAACTGCCCGAACTCCCGGAACCCGCCGCCCACACCACAGCACTGCCCGTCGCCCCGCCACCCGGCACCGGCCTGGCCGCCGCGGACCTGGAACGCCTCATGGCCGACGCCACCGCACGCGCCGCCCGGCTCCTCGCGGGCGACACCGCCGACCTGCACCTGACCCAGCACCAGGACGCCGTCCGCATCGCCGCAAGCAACCCCGGACCCGAGTGGTTCCACCACCTGATCCAGAACACCAACACCAAACCCACTGCCTTCGCATGCCTCACCCGCGCCTGGCGCCACGGCGGCCCCACGGGCATCACCGTCGCCGAACAGCCCTACGCCCCCGACCCGACGGTGATGAAGGCCACCCGCACCGCCCTGGACGCGGCCCTCGCCGAGATGACCGACTCCCCCACACACCTCAGAACCTGGACCGCCTCACCCTCACCCACCACGGCATCCAGCTGCGTCTGGGCCCCGACGCCCGCTGGTACCCCTACCTCCAGGACGACGACGGCGAATGGTGGCCCGCGGCACCAGCCGACAGTGACCCGGTCACCGCGCTCACCGCGGCCTGGTCGCAGAACGGGGAGTAAAAAGGCGATTCCCCGCTGACCAGGAAACCACGAGCAGAAGCTGGACACACTCACGCTGCTCCCACTTCCGTGGTTGCAGTTCTGGTTGCATTCACCGGCGTACAGCACCGTTCAGAACCCCCGCCCGGACCAGCTGCACAGCAGGTCAGGACGTTGCCGTACGCCCCAGAACCCCCAGACGAACATTTGGAAAGCGTGTTGGGGACAACCCCTCACGAGTTCGAATCTCGTATCCTCCGTAGCCGCGTGAACAGGCGAAACGAGGAGCCGAGCCGCAGTTGCGGCTCGGCTCCTCGGTGTGCATCGGTTGCAGTTTTGGTTGCGTTTACAGGCCACATTCGGGACATCTCGACAAACAGGCAGGCGCACGCCCTACGAATCCCGGCGGACATCTGGCATCAACCTGCACTGCGGAGGTCTTACGGAACTTGGCGGTAGATGTCGCGGCGGCGCGGCGATTGCCGACGGCCAGGACCCACACGATCAGCTGACCGTCCTCGATGGTGTAGACGACGCGGTAGTCGCCGATCCGGAGCCGCCAACGGGCACTGTGCCCCTGAAGCGCTTTGATGTCGAACGCGGTGGTGTCCCCCGTTTCCATCGCCTTCTGGAGTTCGGTGAGGCGGTACAGGATGCGGAGGGCGTCCGGGCGCGGGATCTTGAGCATGTCCCGCTGTGCGTGCGGCGTGAAGCGCGTGACGTACCCCATGGGTTCAGCCCTGTTGAGCGCGCAGCAAGGCGGCCATCTCTTCGAGCGAGACCGACCCCTCCGTACCCTCGGACTCGGCTTCATCAGCCAGCTGGTTGAGCCACGCCTCTTCGGCGTTCTCCGCGATCTCACGCAGGCGCTGGTACTCCTGAATGTCGATAACGACGGCTTCCTGCCTGCCACGCCGAGTGATGATCGTGGGGGTTTCCTCCCGGCGAGCACGGTCGATGACATCAGCGAGGTGGCTGCGGACCTCGGCCATGGACTCAATCATCGGATCACTCATGTCATGAATGTAGCAGATGTACATGAAGGTGGGTGCCGTCTGGGCTCCAACAGCCGCGAGCGTGGGTATCAGCTGCGACGGATCATGGTGAGCCGCCCCTCCGCTCTCCTTGGCAGCGTGCGGCAGACACCTGGCTGGTGATGAGAAGGCGAAGGCCGCGACCAGGTCACGCGACGTCGACGCTGAAGATGGCGCATCAGGCTTGCCATCACTCCGCTTCAGGCCCATGCGGCTCGGTATCGCTCGGTGACGTAGAGCTGTCGCTCCCGCGTGGACAGCATGGTTCCAGGCAGTCGGCAAATGTCGCCAGCGAAGATCTTGGCGTCAGTCCGCCGTGTGCGGACGGTCTGATCGTCGGTGATGGCCACGACGGTGTTGCGGTTCGTGAACGCCGCTGCGGCGATCGGTCCTCTCAAGGTAGCCATCAGCGCGGGGCGACGGGGGCGGACACGTCCCACAGTCGCACCGCACCGCCCTCCTCACCGGTGGAGACGAGGAGGGCGGCCCTCCAGGCTCAAGTCGACGCGCACACCGGCAGGAACTGATCACGGTCGGGGCCTTCGTCGTGTTCCGGCCGCGGCTTTATCGGAACGGTACAGATCTCGGACCGGCTGGGGTCGGACATGATCGTCCAACCAGTCGAACTCCTCGTGTTTTTCTCTCATGTCGGCCGCAGGGTGACGGCGAACTGCGGAAGCGCGATGAGCAGCAGAGCGGTTCCCGTTTCGATCCAGCGGCATTTGGCGCGGATGATCTCGCTGGTCCTCGCCAGGGAGGACAGCAAGGGGCCGGTCGGATTGTGCCCGACGCGCTCGAAGGCGCGGCTCAGCCGCTCGCCGCCCAGTTCCGGCGTGATGTGCTCGAAGTAACCGGGAGCCACCGTGCCGTGGCGTCGCCCGCCGCGGCGGCGCGGGGCGATGGCGCACACAAAGCAGACGACGGCCAGCAGTGCGCTGATGACGGCGGCCCACCACAGTGCGTGCGGCCTCCAGGCGTCGGGGGCCTGTCCATCGTCGGCGCTCCTGGTCACCGTGATGAAGACGCCTCCGGTGAAGCCCAGGAGCACGGCGGCCTTGGTGTCCGCGCGCGTGGAAGCGCGCGGGTTCGCGAATTCCTGGACGCGTAAGGGCGGGAACTCGGGCGTGGATCTGGTGCTGGCCAGTCACTCTCGTACGAGTTCATCTCTGACTGCTGGCGCCATCGCAGGGCCACTCACGGTGTGGGCAGCGACCACCGCTGAGCCATCAGTGCCTCCCCACCCACTGACGATCAACGGTGGCCGCACCCCTGGGTGCTAGCCAGTCACGTCAGCGGTCTCGGCCGCGCTGGGGCCCTCTGTTGAGGAGGCGCACCTGCTGGCGGCGCCTGCCGCACGGCCCGGTTGGCCGTGGTGAGGAGGGCCAGGATGAGCAGCCATGCTCCGCAGAGCCAGACCAGTGGCTTGGCACCCAGTGTGGTGATCAGTGCGCCGCCTGCGATCGTGCCAATCGACAAGGCTCCCGTGGCGAGCGTGGAGACCGCGCTCGTGGTCCGGCCCCGCAGCTCATCGGGCGTGATGGCCAACTGGTGGGTGGTCATAGCCACCGCATATACCGGAGCCACCAGCGACTCAGCGGCCGCGACCGCCACCAACAACAGCGGATTGGGCGCGAGAGCGTACAGCGGGAACATCAATGCCTCCAACCACAGCATCACCACGGCGATCCAGCCCAGCGGAAAGCGGCGCGTGGCCCTGTCCGAGACCAGCGCTCCCGCCATGGCACCGACCGCCGCGCCGCTGAAGATGACACCGATCCACAGCGGCGAGGCACCCACCTGCCGGGCGAGGGTGATGATCAACAGGTACCCGGCGCCGTAGCGCACCTTGTCAGCGGCCGAGACCAGAGTGAGGAAGCGGATGACCGGCTGGCGCCAGAGCCAGCCGAGCCCCTCTCGGATCTCGGTGGTGAGCCGGGACGTCGTCCGCACGTCCTGCCGGTCCAGTTGGAACCGAGCATGCATCAGACGCAGCGACGCCGCGGACACTGCGAAGGAAACCGCGTTGACGGCGAACGGCACGGTCCTGCCGAGGGCGTAGAGCGCGCCGGCGAGTGAGGCCCCGAAGATGCCAACCGCGCTGGCGGCGGACTGCGAGTAGCCGAGCGCAGCGGGCAGTTGTCGCTGCCCAACCACGTTGGGCAGCGCCGCTGTGTTCGCTACCTGGAAGAGAGTGGTCAGGATCCCGGCTAGCACGACTGTCGCATACAGCTGGGGCATGGTGAGCTTGTTCAGCCACAGCGCGACGGCGACGCCAGCAGTGAGCACGGCCCGGCCGAGCTCACACCAGATCATGGTGGCCTTACGGTCCCACCGGTCGACGAGGGCGCCGGCAACCAGCCCGAACGCCAAGAAGGAAAGGGTGCCGAGGCCAAGCACGAACCCGGCTTGGGTGGCCGACCCGGTGAGGGCCAGAACGATCAGCGGCAGGGCCATGAAATGAGCCTGGTCACCGATGGCAGAGACCAGCTGGCCGCTCAGCAGCAGCGAGAAGTCCCGGTTCCGGAACAGGCCGGGACCGCGAAGAGTATTCAATGGCGTTACGCTCCGTAACAGCTCAAGGACACAAGGGTGACGTCGAAGCTGATGTCCGAGCTAAGAGACACGGGGCGTAATGGACATGGGCGGACCGTACCCAGGACCTGCGACGGACGGCAATCGTTTTCCGGAGATAGCCGCACGACCCAGCGGCTTCACGCGAGTTCAGACTCAGTTTCTGAGGTGGGCTGAGACACGCTGGTCGCCGGTGAGATGTCCGACTACCGGGGTAGCTTCGCGGTTCGCACCGGGTAGGCGGCGCCGACGTAGCGCATGGCGGTCGGTTCGGTGATGCCGAAGAGCCTCATGAGCTTGAGCGGGTCGCCGGTGGTGAAGGCTTCGTCGAGGATGCGGCCCTGGCGCAGTCTGTCGAGGGTCAGTCCCTTGGGCATAACTTGCTGCAGGGTGTTCCTGTGCACGGCCGGGTGGTCCGGGTCGAGTGCGGTTTTCTGGCTGACCAGCAGGTGGGGGTTGGCGGAGGCGGGCCAGCGTTGGTGGCGGTAGGTCAGCCAGTCGGCGGCGAGGTGGTGGGTGAGTTCTTCCAGGTAGAGGGTGTGACGTAGTAGGCCGCGGCGCAGTTCGAGGGTTCCTCGGGCGAGGTTCAGGTTGGCGGTGTGCGCGGTGCGGATCTCGGTGGCGGGGACGGCGTGGATGGCGGCAAGGGCGATGGTGAGTCGCGCGAACGGGTCGCCGCGTGGTCGAGTAGGCCGGCCAGCAAGTCGGAGGGCACCGGCCGTGGGGTGCCTGTCAGATCGCCCACGGCCAAGTGACGGGCGAGGTCGTGGAAGACCAGCCGCTTCCGTTTGAGAGCCCGGAACAGGCTGCGTAGCGAGGTGGCGAGTTGCCGTCGGGCAGTCCCGGCCAGGTCCTCCAGGGCGTCTTGGAGGTGGTCCGGGGTGACTTCTCGAAGGGTCGTCATGCCGGCCGACGTCCACGCGGTGAGGGTCGGTTGGAGGGTGGTCAGGTAACGGCGGATGCCATACCAGCTGCGCGGCTCGTTCTCACGGGGGCCTTGGCCGCGCAGCACGTGCGCCCATGCGCGGACCTCGTCGGCGACGCTTTGCGGCAGTGCCTGGAGTGCGGTTTCGATCCAGGCCAGGTCGCTGTCCTGGTGGAGCTCAGGGTCGTCGACGAGCAGGCCACGGGCGCGCAGGAACTGGCAGAAGGGCTTGGCCGCAAGGTGCGTATCCAGCCGTGCCAGATCATAGACGTCGCGCTCGTGGACGGCGTTCTCGACACCGAGCCAGTACCCCAGGATGGTGAGGGTGCGGATGTTCTTGCGGAAGCCTGACGTCTGCTGGTTCCGGCGAAGCTCGGCGAAGTCCTCCACCAGCGCGGCGGCCGCGTCGGTCAGAGTCAGTTCACCCGGCGGCCAGCTCCGCAGCCGGGCCAGCACCGGCAACCAGTTGCGGCGCATGGTGAACAGGATCTCCTGCCCCGGACAGACGGTCGCCGCAGGTGGTAAGTCCGCAGGTATCGGCGGTAGTTTGTCGTCCTGGAGCGGAATGGCCTGCCCGTCGGCGCCGACGGGCAGGTCGATCACTAGCTGCCTGGCTGCCACGGCGGTCGGCCGCATCTGGTCGGCGTCGCGATGAGGATGGCAGGTGCGGCAGTGGCCGGCACGCAGCGGCAGCCCGTCCCGGCGGCAGCGCGTACAGTCCCCAGGCTGTTGTCGCTCCCGCCAATAGCGGCAGGGGTCGCAGAGGAATCCCGCATGCCGCCTTCCGGGCATCCAGGCTTGGCAGTCGCTGCACTGGCGTGGTGCGAACCATGAGTTCGGGACTGGGGTGACATCGGGGGTCTGAGGTTGGCCGACCCGGGGGAGGTGTTGGGGTTGCGGCGCGGCCAGCAGGCCGGCGCGCAGCAGGAGCAGGCAGACCGTGTCACCGTTCGTCGGCAGGTCCCGCAACAGCGTCTCGGGGGCCGTCGCGAAGCCGTCCGCCTCGCGCACGGCCAGAGCGAGGCGGACCATCTTGGCAGTCCGGTAGTACCAGGCTCTGGTCAAGCGGCGCTCGGCCGTCAACGCCTCCAGCACGGGTTGGGCCTGGTCCCAGCCGGAGACCGTCCGGGTGGCGAGAGCGCGGACCGTGGCGTCGGTGAGGGTGCACGGCAGGGTGAACAGGGGAAGCTGGCCCCACATCTGCGGCTCCAGTACCGCCGCACCGGCTGGCTCTTCGCACTGCTGGCTCAGCGTGCGTCTCCACCTGGCGTTCACCCCACGCCTGCCACTTTCACCGCGCACGATCTTGCGGGCCTGTGTCGCGTAGTGGCGGTAGGTGCCGATCGTGAGCTGCAGGGCACGCGGCCGTGCCCCGGGGATAGCCAGCGCCCATTCCGCGTCGTCCTCGACCCGGATGGCTTGAAGGCAGGACTTGCACAGTCCCTCGGTGTTGAGGTGGGCCTCGTGTCGGCATCGCGGGCACACCCCGCGTGCGGGGTAATCGTATTTCCAGTGCTCGCAGCCGTGGCAGATCCGGCGCCCGTACAACACCGACCAGCTCAGGCACATCTCGCAACTCCGGGCACGCCCCGTCTTCTTCGCCATGCCGTTCCTCAACTCGGCGGCGGTGAACGCGGCCCGCCGCCGTGGCGGGTACGGGGAACGGGCCTCACCGGCCCAGGCTTTTGCCCCTCGGCGCCGACCGCCAGCTGGCTGGAGTCCTGGGCGGCCTGCGCGTCGGCGACGGGCTCGGCCTGGAGCAGGTCGGCGACCGTGCAGTCGAGCGCCGCGCACATCAGGTCCAGATCGCGGGAGGCTCCTGAGCGGCGGCTGACCGACTGCGGGGCGCGGGAGGAACGCGGCGCGGATCGCGGCCGGGGAGATGTGTTCGAAGATCACGCGCACCAGCGGACCTGCGGGCAGGGTTGGCACCCGCTGCGAGCTGTGCCAGGAACACCAGGCCCGCGCGGGTCAGGCGCTGCGCGCCGCCCAGCACCAGCAGGTCGCCGGCCGCACACAGCGCCGCGAGCAACGGGTCGTCGGTGGCGTCGCAACGGTTTATGTAGGGCACGGGCCCTCGAGCGCGGCACCGATGGCCAGGCGCAGCGGAGATAGTCGGCCGTCGGCTGGAACGGCGATGCGGCGCACCGCCCGCGAGGCCGGCAGCCCGCTGGCAGCCGCCGAACGCCCTCGTGCCTGGAGTGTCTACCTGCGTGACAAACGCCGGCGTACGGCTGCGGACAACCACACACCTGTGGACCATCGCAGCGGGTGAGAGGCACAACCAGAAGGGCAGCCGAGGGTCATTCCCCTCCCAGGCTGGCCCTTCGCCATTTCAGGGGCCGTGCCACACGCGTGCCACTACGTGCCCGCAAGACCCTTCTCGGAGGACCCACGCCGGTGAGAATGCAGCGGAGTTGCGACAAGCAGCACAACCAGTGAGCCCGCTGAAGAGTCGTACGCGGCATGATCAATATGCGCGCACGGCACGCCCCCGGCGCCTCCATGCTCGTCGTGGCCCTGGCGTCATTGTTGCTCTCCTGCTCCGGCAGCCAAGGCACGACTTCGAGCAGTGGGGAGTCGCCCACCCGCGTTGTCCGCAAGGCAGCTTCGGCCCCCGCGACCGAGGAGCCGCCCGCCCCGAGCACGGTAGAACCGGCACCGAGAGCCGAGAAGGTCCGCGATGTGTTCGCTCGGCTTCAGGCCACCTACAACGACGGGTGCACGACCCCGGGGAACTGCGAGTACTTCCTGGGGCGAGTGCTCGATGAGCTCAGCAGCCTCGACAAGGCTATGAAAGCAGACCCTCAGGGCCCCGAACACTTCAAGGAACCCCTCGCATGGATCGCGAAACTGCGGGCCGAACTGGGCGACGACAGCTCCTTCAAGAACCTCAAGAAGCACCAAGACCTGCTCACCGGAACGCGGGACAAGATCAATACTTGGATGCAGGGTCACCCAGAGGACTACCGATGAGACCAAGGCCGAGCATGGGCGTCATGAGCTCACAACGTTCGAGGATCGGCGAAGTACTGCTCGGTCCCGACACCATCGGGGACAGCCAGGTGAGTGTGTAACTGCGTGACAACGTCGGCGTACACCGGCAGACAACCGCGCGCACCTGCGGACCGTAACAGCAGGTGAGAGGTGCACCGACCCAAGGCCGAGCCCCCACCCAAGTTGCTTCGGGACGAAGGAGTCGTGAAGGAACGGCGGGCCCATAGCCCACCGCGTTTCTTCCCTCAGTCGTGACCGTCACTATCCAGGGAGGAGCGGGCAGACACAATCCACACTGCGCGGCTTCGCTCCAATGCCGTGCGTGTCTCGTAGAAGGTGTCCCGCCGGTGGTCTGGCGCAAGTCTCTGCCTTGCATCGTTGATCAACGAGGTCGCCCTCCGACCGACAACACTGGGCCTGTCGATGAATTAGTGGGGCGTGTCGTGCTCGGCGGCCTGGGATGTCGCGTGCATGACGTAGCTGGCGAGGTCGCTGGGGTC
>NZ_JACTVI010000152.1 GCF_014495685.1 Streptomyces sp. TRM68367
GAGCGCGGGATCGTCGTCTCCTATGAGACGGTCCGCCGCTGGTGTGTGAAGTTCGGGCAGGCTTACGCAGGCGCGCTGCGCCGCCGACGCGGGAGGCACCAGCTTCACCCCCACCGCGTACCCGCACAAATGGTGTCAAAATTGATATCTCTCCTCCTGGGAGGCTTACCGCGGCCTTCCCGGAGATCAGCGAGGCCGCCCAGGCTCTGGGCGAGGATGTGGTGATCGACGGCGAGGCGGTGATCCACCGCGAGGGGCGGCTGGACTTCGCGGCCCTGCAGCAGCGCACCAGCCGCCGCCCGGCGGCAGTGGCCCGCCTCGCCGGCCGTGAGCCGGCGCACCTGATCGCCTTCGACCTGCTCCTGCACGCCGGCACCACGATGCTCGACTGGCCCTACCGGGAGCGCCGGGCGGCGCTCGAGTCGCTGTTCCAGGGCCACGGCCTGGCCGCGCCGTGGGCGCTGACCCCCACGACCGGCGACCCGGACCAGGCCCGGCAATGGATGACCCAGTGGGCGGCCGCCGGCGTGGAGGGAATCGTCGCCAAGGGGGCCTCGCAGCCCTACCAGCCTGGGCGCAGAGGCTGGCAGAAATACCGCAGGCGCGAGACCGCTGAAGCCATCATCGGCGCCGTCACCGGGACCCTTGCGCATCCGCAGACGCTCCTGCTCGGCCGCTACACCAACGAGGGAGAATTCCGGTTGGTCGCCCGCAGCACGCCCCTGCCGGAGCGGCTGCGCGGTGACGGCGCAGAGCTGATCACTCCGGCCAGGGCCGGCCATCCCTGGCAGGAGATGCGCATCTCCTCGCACTGGGGAAGCCGGGAGCCCTTGGCGTTCACCCCTGTGACTCCCGAGCTGGTAGCCGAGTTCTTCGGCGACATGGCCATCGACGCAGGCCGCTGGCGTCACCCGGTGGGCGTGCACCGGCTGCGCGGCGACATGACCCCCGAAGATGTGCCTCTACTGGAAACAGCGTGGGGGACTGCACCGCACAAACGGCCGGAAGCGGCCACCCAACCAGCGAAGGAGGAAACGATGGCGAAGACACCGCAGAGGACCGTGTACCGCGTCACCCCGGCCGGAGAGCGAGGCGACGGCAACCGGTGGCAGGTGGAGCACAAAGAGGGCCGCCGCGAAGAGCGCGAGCCGCACCGCACCCAGGAGGAGGCCATCAGCGCGGCGCGCAGCCAGGCCAAAGGACATGAACCCGCACAGGTCATCGTCCACGGCCGTGACGGGCGCATCCGTACCGAGTACACCTACGGCAACGACCCCCGCCGCACCCCCGGCTGACCCCGACGGGCCGGGCGGGGCCTCCTGCTCAGCCGGTGTCGGGCGGCACCGGCACCGTTCCATCACCAGGCGGTGCCGGCTGTGTACGCCGCTGGATGAAGTAGGCACCGAACACTCCCGCCAGGGCCGCAACGATCACCACGGAATACAGCGCCAGCAGAACCTCCAGCGCCTTGCCGTAGGTGCTGGCCGTGCGAAGCGGCTGCCCGCTGACCGTCATCAGCGCGGTGGCATGCAGCGTGCTGCCATACGAGCCGTGGGCGCCGTCGAGCTCATACAGCAGATCACTGGCGGCCACGATGACGATCAGTGTCACCATCGACAGCCACGCCGCCCGGTCGCCCAGGATCCGCCCCGCCGAGCGGGAGGACCGCACGGTGGAGGAGACCACCCTGCCGGTGCGCAGCAGCCGCAGCGACTTCAGCAGCCGCAGCACCCGCAGGAACGGCAGCACCAGGAAAATGATCTGCCACCAGTTGGCACGGAGGAACCGGCCGCGGTGCGAGGCCAGCGCGAGCCGGGCGGCGAACTCCGCGGCGAAAGCAGCCCACAGAACCCAGCCGACCACCGTCAGCCCGGTCGCGGCCGCGCTTTGCGGCGCGACCATCCGCTCGGCGACGACCACCAGCAAGAACAGCAGCCCCAGGCCGCTCATCACTGGGGTGAGCCGCTCCAACAGGTCACGCGCCAGCTGGTCACGTACGTCAGGATTCAAGCCGGGTCATCCTTGCGCACCGGTGGCGTCATGCGGGGCGCCGACGGGCTTGGACTCTGGGGAACCACGCTGACGCAGATAGACGGACAGCACCGCCATGGAGGCAACCGCCAGCATCTCGGACTGCCAGTTCTGCAGCGTGCGGTTCCAGAAGTCCGCCGCCCCCACGTACTGCGCCCAGTTCAAGGGGGCCTGCAGTTGGCGCAGCTGCTGCTGGTTGTAAGCGGCGACGCCGGTGACCGACTGCACCAGCCACGACAGGACGAAGATCGCCCCCATGGTCATCAGCAGGGAGTGGGAGTAGAGCTTCTGCCGCCACCCTCCCGCCCCGGCCCACCCGGGAGAGGTGGGCTTGGCGTGTTCGCAGACCATCTGGGCCTCGTCCAACTCCGGGCCGTGCTGGCCGAGTTCTTTCGATTCCGGGGAGCCGCGCTGCAGCAGCCAGATGGTGGCGGCGATGTAGAGGAGGAACTGCAGGTACTCCGACTGCCAGTTCTCGCTGGCGTTGACGGCGAAGTCGGATGAGGTGACGTAGTCCCAGAAGCTGACCGTGGCGAGCTTGTCCGCCACCATCTGGTTGTTGAAGGCGGCGTGCCCGGTGAACGCCTGGCCGATCAACGATGCGAAGAACGCCAGGGTGAAGAACAGGCTGAGCCCGTTGCGGTACAGAAAACGCCGCAGAGTGATGCCGTCAGGCAGGGTGGCAGAGGAGGTCTGGGTCATCGCTGCATCAGCCCCAGAGCCGCGAAGTAGGCAAGGCCGGCGCCGATCAACACCAGCATCCCCGCGAACATGATCTTCACCGTCGTCACCCGCCCTTGACTTGGCACTGGTAGGGCTGCGCCGGGCGCTGCTGGCAGCCGGCCGCGGTCACCAGCCATCCGCGGGGAAACCGGGACAGGAACAAGGTGTTCCTATCGAGCACCACACGGGCCTGCCGGCCGTACACGTCGACGGTGCGCACCTCACCGCCGGTACTGAGCTGCTCTTCGCTGATGGCCTGCGGGCATGGGCGTTTCGCGGACTGTTCGACCTCCTGCCGTGTGCCTGGGACCAGAGCTGCGCACAGGCGGATGTGGGCCCGACTGGCAAGCGCCTCTTCGAACTTCCCCACAGCCGCCCGGGCTTCGTCCTGGCGTTCGGAGACGGTGCCGCAGCCACAGGCCGGTCAGCGTCACGGCGGCCACCGCTGCCATGCCGTGCCGCCACTTCAGCATCGCCTCACCACCTCTTCGGTGCCGGAGCGGTGTCCGGCACCGCACAAGTACACAAAAGGCACTCAATGGAGTAGGCCAGCCACGCGGCGTGGTCCCTCATCCGGCCCACACCCAAGCACTCCGCGCCGTGGGTCAGGGCTGCTGCAGTCGCGGAGCCGCGGCGACACCGATGGCGGCGATCTTTCGTACGGCGATGACCGCGGCGGCCACCATGATGCTGTTCCAGGAGATGTCCGCGGCCAGGCGGATCAGGCCGGCGCCGGTGAGGAAGTCGAGCAGAACGGGCAGCGCCTGGCTGATGCGCCGTGAGATGGCATAGGCGGTGATGGCGCTGAGCACCCCGGCTGCCGTGACCAGCAGTGCGCCTGCGGTGAGAATGTTGCTCATGGTGTGCCTTCGGCCGGGCGGGGGTCGGCCTTGTGCTCCCCCGACTGATCGGCGGCCACTTCGGCCCGTTCCTGGGCGATCTCCCGCCTCAGAAAGAAGTTCAGCGCGGTACGAATCGCGGCGATGGCCGCCAACTGGCCGATCTCGGTGAAGCTCGGCGCGACCGCGGTGCACAGCACATCCCCCGGAAACTGCTCAAGCGCCGCATCCTGATCGAGCGCGGTCGGATCGGCAACTACAGGCTCTACCGGATCAGCCCGTACATTGCCTTTCACGGCACCGGAATCGAGCAACGGGAAGCGATCAAGACGTGCAACCCGCCGGACATCCCCGGCTTCGACAACACATCCCCTTCGTGGTGGGAGGCCCAGTGAACAACGACGACAAGCGAAAGCTCCTGGACGTCCTCCACCGCACTGCCGGCATGACCGCCAACCAGCGCCTGGTCGTCATGCTCTACGCGATGCACCCCACCGACCGCGCCGGCGCCGTCGTGGAGACCGGCGCCAACCTCGCCAAGCTCGTCGGCATGTCCCCGACTGAATCGCCCCGGGTTTGATGGAGACATCGAAGACCCGGAAGGATGCCGATCATGGCTGCTCCCCAAGGTGGTCTCGCAGCAGTGCGCGCAGCTGGGGCAGTGGAACAGGCCCGCACACCCGCTGCCCTTCCGGCAACTGCCTGAACGGTGCGAAAGGTCGCTCGGCCAGCTCCACCTGCTCGGCGATGTCCTCCAAGACGTACGCCGGCACCGCTGCAGTCAGCTGATCCACGGTGGTGTGCGCGTCGGCGAGGGCGAGCAGGTTCCGGCGCCGGGAGAAGACGCCATTGCGGTAGACGGCCTCATAGAACCCCGCCACTGACACAGCCGGGTCAGTTCCTCCTCGCCCAGTCGGGGCGCACCCTCCAGGTGGTTCTGGAGACGGGCAAGCAACTGGGTGCCGGCCGTCGGCTTGCGTGTGGGCGGGGGTGCCGGCGCTCGGCACCCCTGTCAACCCGTCATCGCCACCGACCCCCACGTCCCGATACGTTGGCGGCCGGGCGATCCCGTGGTGGTTCACAGACGGGCCCGCGCCGCCGCGAACGACGCTTGCTGAGGCCGGTGCCACAAGCGGTGATGTCGTCCGGTTCCAGTCTCGCCTAGCCTGGCCGCGTGCCCCTCACTCTGGCGGGTCTGCTCGCTCACCAGGACCTCGGCCTGAAGCTGCGCACCGGGCGTGGCGAGGTGGTCGTGCGGTGGGCGCATGTCAGTGAGCTGGTCGATCCGACGCCCTATCTGGACCGGGACAGTCTGCTGCTCACGACCGGGCTGAGCCTGGGGCGGACCAGTCGGCGCTGGCCGGAGTACGTCGAGCGGCTGGTGCGGGCGGGAGTGCCCGCCCTCGGGTTCGGGGTGGGCCTGCGGCACACCGAGGTGCCGCAGGCACTGCTCACGGAGGCCGTGCGGCGCGGCCTGAGCGTGGTCGAGGTGCCGAAACCGACGCCCTTCAGCGCGGTGGTGCGCAGGGTGGTCGACGGACTGGTGGCCGTGGAGTGCGCTGAGCAGACCGCGGCCGTGGAGCATTACCGCGGGCTCGTCCGGGCGGCGATGACGCCCCCGCCCCACCGGTCCGTGATCACCCGGTTGGCCGGGCAGCTCGACGCGTGGGTGCTGCTGCTGTCCCGCGAGGGACATCTGCTGGCCGGTGCGCCTGAGTACGCCCGTCGGCACGCCGAGCGGGTGCGGTTGGAGGTGGCGCGTACCCGGTCGTGGCACGCGGCGGCGTTCGATCATGCCGGTGCCCGGGTGACCCTGCTGCCGGTGGGTCGGGCCGCCCGTCCGGCGGGTGTGCTGGCCGTCGGACGTTCCGCGCCTCTGCGTGGGTACGAGCGGGGCGTCGTCGACGTCGCGGTCGATCTGCTGTCCCTCGGGGTGGCTCAGGCAGCGGAGCTGCTGGACAGTGAGCGGCGGGAGCGGGCCACTGTGCTGTCCATGCTCCTGTTGGGCCGCGTCGACGCGGCCGGGCACGCGGCGGAGGCGCTGGGCATCCCCCTGCCGGAGCCACCGGTGCGCGTCGCCGCGCTCACCGTATCTTCGGCCCGGCGCGACGATCTGCTGGAGGCGCTGGAGAACGAGCGCAGTCTGCAGATCGTGTCGGCGTTGGTGGCGGGGGACAGCCGGGGCCGGGTCGTGGTGGTCCTGCCCGTCGTCGAGGGGGACGCGGGTGTCGTACAGAGTGTGATCAGTGCCGTGAGCGGAAGCCTGGGCGTCATCGGCGAGCCCGTCGACATGGGCGGGCTGGCCCGCGTCTGGCCCCGGATCGCCGCGCTCGCCGACACGCTGCCCGCGTCGGCGGCCGGGCGGCTGCTGAGCACCCAGGACGTCGCGAGCGTGGGGCTGCTGTCGTACCTAGGCCCGGCGGAGGCGGAGGGGTGGGCGTTCTCTCTGCTCGCCCCGCTGGAGTCCGAGGGAGCCCGGCGCATCGACCTGATGGAGACCGTCCGGACGTTCCTGGCGCACAACGGCAACACCGAGGCGGCGTCCGCGGCCCTGGGTATCCACCGCCGCACCCTGACCTACCGGCTCGGCCGCGCCGAGATGCTCCTCGGCAGGCAGTTCTCCGATCCGGGACTGCGCGCCGAGCTGTGGCTCGCGTTGGCGGTGCGGGGGCAATGAGGGTCCGCTGAGGACGTCTCCACCGCTGCGGCCCGCCCCGGCTGGAACCCCACCCCCACCAGACCGCAGATGGCGCAAACGTAATGCGCGTTTCCGCACATCGCGCATTGGTCGCCCAGGACACCGCACCGCACCGTTGTCTCACCCCCCGCCTCCGCCCCCGCCCTCCCCGTCCAGGAGACGCCCATGTCCACGACTTCCGAGCGCCCCGCGCTGGAGGTCTCCTTCACCGACGACCCCAGAGTCGTCAAGGAGGCCGCCACCGAGGACTACTCCACCCACGTCGTCCCGCTGTCCTGGAGATCCGGCCGCTGGTCGCTCACGATGGCCTGGTGGGCGCTGTTCTCGGCCATGTTCTGGCTGTACGTCGCGGTGGCCTCGGCGGACGCCGTCGGCACCCCGGCGACCATCGCGGGCATGGCCTTGACGGTAGCCACCTACGGCGTGGTCAACCTGGTGCTGTCGCGGTACGCCGCCCGCACCGGCCTGACCGTCGCCCTGCTCTCGCGTCGGCTGTTCGGTGTGCTCGGGTCGGGGCTCGCGCCGCTCATCTTCGCCGCGACCGCCCTCTACTACGGCGTCTTCGAGGGCTCGATCGTCGCGGTCGCCTTCCAGAAGTACTTCGGCGGCGACATCAAGATCTGGTATCTGGTCGTCGTGCTGTACGCCCTGCCGCTGGTGATCGGCGGCGTACGGATCTGGCTGGACAAGCTCAACGGGGTGCTGCTGCCTCTGTATGTAGTCGGCCTCGTCGCCGTCGTCGTCACCGCCACCGTCAAGCAGGGCTACCCGCAGGACTGGCTGCACTCGGCGGCTGCCGCCGGTCCCCTGCCGGGCTGGCTGACGTCGTATCTGATCTACATGGGCGTGTGGATCATGATGATGTACACGGTCGACTACGCCCGCTTCGGCAGGGTAGAGGACCAGAAGTTCCACGGCACGGTCACCTTCGGCTGGGTGTTCTACTTCTTCACCTTCGCCGTCAACGGGCTCATCGGCATCTACCTGCTCCGCGCCTGGAACATCGCTGGCTCCGAGACCGGCGTGGTGGACGCGTTCATCGACACCCTCGGGTTCGCCGGCGTCCTGGTGATCGTCGTGTCCCAGACCCGTATCAACACCGCCAACTACTACCTCGCCTCCACCAACCTGGAAGCCTTCGCCGCCCGGGTCCTGCACCTGAAGCTGCCGCGTGCCGCCTGGGTCGCCGTCGCTGGGGGCATCGCCTACCTGCTGATGCTCACCGATGTGCTCAGCTACTTGCTGCGCGCCCTGGCCTGGCAGGGCGTCTTCGTCACCGCCTGGGTGGCCATCGCCCTGGTCCACATCGCCGTACGCAGCGCGGACCGCGACGGGCTGCCCGAGTTCCGGCCGTTGCGGCTCGCCCCCATTACGGCCGGGGCGGGGGCCTGGGTGGCGGCCTCCGCCGTCGGCATCGCCCTCACCGAGCAGAAGGGGAGCCTCGTACTCGCTCAGTTGGCCCCGCTCATCACTGTCGTGCTGGCGGCCGGGCTGTATTGGCTCGCTCTCGTCCTCGGGCCCGACGCCGTGCGCCGTACCGGCGACGACCCGCGCGACGAGGTCGAGGACGTTTGGGAGGCCCGCGTGCGCTGCCACGCCTGCGACTGGTCGTACGTCGCCGTCGAGATGGACCGGACCCCCAAGGCCACGGTCGTCTGCTCCGCCTGCGCGGCGGACGGCCGCTGAAAGAAAGAGGATCATGTCTGCGATCATTCACAGCCGGGCCGCCGACCGGTACCGGCCCGCCATCACCTACCGCGCCGCGGGCGACCGGTATGTGCTCGTCGAGTATGGCGAGATGGCGCTCGACCTGGAGCTGAACTTCTTCGTCACCGCCGTCTCCGCCCGCCTCGCCGCACGCCCGGTCCCCGGCCTGGTGGAGGCCGCCCCCGGCTTCCGCTCCCTGCTCCTCCAGTACGAGCCCTCGGCCATCGACCGCAAGGACCTCATCGCCGCTCTGGAGGAGGTGCACGACGCGCAGGAGTCCGTACGCTCCCTGACCATCCCGAGCCGGCTGATTACGCTGCCGATCGCCTTCGACGACGCGGAGAGCCGGGAGGCGGTACGGCGGTACGCCACGACCATCCGGCAGGACGCCCCGAACGTCCGGGACAACTCCAACATCGACTACATCGTCGAGTACAGCGGGCTCGAGGGGCCCGAGGCGCTGTACGAGACGGTCACCGGCACCGAGTGGTGGAACGCGTACACCGGGTTCTTCCCCGGCCTGCCGTTCATGTTCCCGCTCGACCCGCGCAACGCCATCACGGTGCCGAAGTACAACCCGACCCGCACCTGGACCGCTGAGGGCGCCGTCGGCATCGGCGGGCCGTGCGTGGCGATCTACCCGGTCGAGTCGCCCGGCGGCTACCAGCTCTTCGGCCGGACCGTTCCTGTCTACGACATCCTCGCCCGGCACGACGTCTTCCGCGACGATCCGCTGCTGATCCGCCCCGGTGACCGGGTGCGGTTCCTGCGGGTGAGCGAGGACCAGCTGCTCGCCGCCCGCCGGGACGTGCTGGAGAACCGGTACGAGTACATGATCGAGGACGATCCGTTCTCGGTCGCCGAATACCTTCAGCGCGCCAGCGAGGTGCGCGCCGAAGCCGACACGCTGCGCACCGCCCGCGAGGCGGCGGCTGTCTGTACGGAGGTGCCGTAAATGTCGACTGCCGTCTTCGACGTGGTCTCGCCGGGGCTTCAGACCCTGGTGCAGGACTATCCGGGCCGCCGGGGCCTGCAGTCCAGGGGCTTCTTCCCGGCCGGGCCGATCGACCATCTGTCCTTCCGCGTGGCCAACTCCCTTGTCTGCAACGATCCCGGTGCCGCAGCCCTGGAGATCCCCATGGGCCGCCTCACCCTGAAGGTGCTCGCCGAGACGTCGGTGGCCGTCACCGGCGCCGAGGGCTCGGGCATCACCCTCAACGGCGAGCCGATGCCGCTGTGGGAGACCGTCCGGGTCGTGCCGGGCGACGAGATCAAGTGCGCGATCGTCAAGGGGCCGGGTTTCCGGCTGTACCTGGCGGTGGCCGGCGGCGTCGACGTGCCCCTCGTGCTCGGCTCGCGGGCCACTTACACCATGGGCGGCATCGGCGGCGTCGAGGGCCGCGCCCTGGCCAAGGGCGACGTGCTGCACGCCCTGCCCGCGCCGGAGCCCGTCCGGCTGCGCGTCCCGGCCTCCCTGCGCCCGGCGCTGGCCAACGACTGGGAGATCGAGGTGATGCGCGGCCCGCACGCCGACCCTGACTTCCTCACCGAACAGGACTGGAAGGACCTGCTCGGCCGCGAATGGAAGGTCGACCTCAACGCCAACCGCGTCGGCACCCGCCTCCAGCCGCACCGCTTCCAGTGGGCCCGCCGCTCCGGCGGCGTCGCTGGCGGCCACCCCTCCAACGTGCTCGACGGCAGTTACCCTGTCGGCGGCATCAACACCAACGGCGACGTCCCCGTCATCCTCGGGCCGGACGGGCCGACCGCCGGCGGTTTCACCGTGATCGGCACGGTCGTCCAGGCGGGCCTGTGGAAGACCGGCCAGCTGCGGCCGGGCCGCGACACCATCCGCTTCCGCGAGGTCTCCCTGGACGAGGCGCTCTCGCTCGCCGCCCGCGTCGACTACACCGCCGACCTCCAGCACTACGAGGAACTGTGATGCCCAGCATCGACATCAACTGCGACATGGGCGAGAGCTTCGGCCGCTGGAGCCTGGGCGACGACCTGGGCATGATGCCGTACCTCACCTCGGTCAACGTCGCCACCGGCTACCACGCCGGCGACCCGCCCACCATCCGCCGTACCGTCGCGGCGGCCGTGGAGCACGGCCTGGCCATCGGCGCACACCTGGCCTTTCCCGATCTGATGGGCTTCGGGCGGCGCCGGATGACGGTCCCGCCGGAGGACCTGGAGGACTACTGCCTCTACCAACTCGGCGCGCTGGATGCCTTCGTACGGTCGGCGGGCGGGCGCCTGGCCCACGTCAAACCGCACGGCGCCCTGTACGTCATGGCCTCCGAGGACCCGCAGTTGGCCGCCGCCGTCGCCCGTGCCGTGGCCAAGACGGATCCGGGACTGCCGCTGATGCTGCTCAACCGCGACACGACGGAAGCGGTCGCGGCGGAAGGCATCACCCTCGTCCCTGAAGCCTTCCCCGACCTGCACTACGACGGCTCCGGACGCCTCGTCATCGAGCCGGTCAAGCTCGCCTGGGACCCAGACCTCGTGGCCCGCCGTGCGGTGCGCATGGTGCTGGAGCGGAAGGTCGAGGCCAACGAGGGCACGGAACTCGACGTCGACGCCCTCTCCCTGTGCCTGCACGGCGACGCACCCAATGCCGTCGAGACCGCAACCGCCGTACACGCGGCTCTTGTTGAGCACGGCATCGAGATGGTGCCGCTGGCCGGCCTGGTGGTGACGCCGTGATCGAGTCCCTGCTGATCGCCAACCGCGGCGAGATCGCCCGCCGCATCATCCGCACCGCCCGCCGGCTCGGCATCCGTACGATCGCCGTGCACAGCGACGCCGACGCCGGGCTGCCGTTCGCGGCCGAAGCCGACGAGGCGGTGGAGATCGGTCCGGCCGCGCCCGCCGAGTCGTACCGCAACGCCGACCGCCTCCTGGAAGCCGCCGCACGCACCGGTGCCGCAGCCATCCACCCCGGCTACGGCTTCCTTTCCGAGAACGCCGAATTCGCCCGCCGGGTACGGGAGTCGGGCCTCGTCTGGGTCGGCCCCGACCCCGAGGTCATCGAGCTGATGGGCGACAAGATCAACGCCCGTAACGCGGTCGCCGCCACCGGCATGCCCGTCGCGCCCGGCACCGTCGACCCGGTGACCGACGAGGCCGCCGCCGTCGAGGCCGCGGCGGCCATCGGCTACCCGCTGATGGTCAAGGCGTCGGCGGGCGGCGGCGGGATGGGCATGGGCATCGCCCACGACGAGACGGAGCTGCGCAAGCAGTACGCGGCGGTCTCCGGCTTCGCTGTCCGGCTGTTCGGCGATCCCGGCATCCTCCTGGAGCGCTACTACCCCGACGCCCGCCACATCGAAGTGCAGATCCTCGGCCTCGCCGACGGCACCGTCGTCGCCCTCGGCGAACGCAACTGTTCCGTCCAACGCCGCAACCAGAAGCTGGTGGAGGAGAGCCCCTCACCGGCCCTCGACGCCGACCTGCGCGAGCGCATGCTCACCGCCGCGGTCGAGGTCGGCAAGGCCGTCGGCTACCGCAACGCCGGGACCGTCGAGTGCCTGGTGTACGGCGAGGCGGGCGCCCAGGACTTCGTGTTCCTGGAGATGAACACACGGTTGCAGGTGGAGCACCCCGCGACGGAGGCGGTGTACGGCGTCGACCTGGTGGAGGAGCAGTTGCGGGTCGCCTTCGGTCTGCCCCCGTCGGTCGACCTCACCGCTGTCCGGCCGTACGGCCATGCCGTCGAGTTCCGCGTCAACGCCGAGGACCCCGTCCGCTTCCTGCCCGGCCCCGGCGCCATCACCGCCTGGGCCGAGCCCACCGGAGAGGGCATACGCGTCGACTCCGGGTACGCCGAGGGCGACAAGGTCACTCCGGCGTACGACTCGCTCATGGCGAAGCTGATCGTGTACGCCGAGACCCGCGAGGCGGCGCTGGCCAGGGCCCGCAGCGCACTGGCGTCGTTCACCATCACCGGCCCGAAGAACAACCTGCCGTTCTTCACCGAGCTGCTCGACGAGCCGGTGTTCGTCGACGGCACGTACACCACCGGCATCGTCACCCGCATGCGCGCACCCCGCCCGTCCCAGCCCTAGGAGCCCCGTATGCCCCAGCAGATCACCGCCGACCTGGCCGCCAACGTATGGAAGGTCCTGGTCACCGAGGGCAGCACCGTCGCTGCCGGAGACACCCTGGCGATTCTCGAGTCCATGAAGATGGAGATTCCGGTCGAGACGGACACGGCGGGGACGGTCACCAAGCTCGCCATCGCTGAGGGCGACGTCCTGGAAGAGGGGGCGTTGATCGCCGAGATCTCCTGAGCCCGCCCCCCTTTTTTCTGTCCCGAGAACGGAGCCCACCACCATGACCACTGCCACCCTTCAGCCACTGTCCCGGCCGGGTGTCCTCGCCGACCGGATACCGGGTTCGGCGCTACTGCGCGACGTGCTGCTCGTCGCCGGCGGCGCGGGACTGACCGGCCTTGTCGCCCAGGTGTCCCTGCAGACCCCGCTCAGCCCGGTGCCCTTCACTCTGCAGACTCTCGCCGTATTGCTGACCGGAGCTGCGCTCGGCACCGTGCGCGGGGCCGCCTCCATGCTCCTCTACTTGGCTGCGGGCGCCGCCGGAGTCCCCTGGTTCGCGGGCCACGCCCACGGCGCGGGCGGCCCGGCCTTCGGCTACATCGTCGGCTTCATCCTCGCGGCCGCGCTCGTCGGCGAACTCGCCCGCCGCGGCAATGACCGCAGCATCGTCGGCACCATCGGTCTGATGGCGCTGGGCAACGCCGTCATCTACCTGGTCGGAGCGACCTGGCTGGCCATGGCCATGAACCTGGGCCCGGCGCAGGCCGTCGCCCAGGGGGTCACCCCGTTCCTCGTCACCGACGCACTCAAGATGGCCGTGGCGGCGGGGCTGCTGCCGCTGGCCTGGAAGGGCGTGACACGGACGGGCCGCTGAGGGACGGATGGCAGCCGTGCTGCCAGCGAGGACGGTGTGGTTCAGCGGCGTTCCCGCATGAGCGGTCACAGAGCGGACCGCGCACCACCCAGTACCTGCTCTGACCAGGCGGTTCCGGACACCGAAGCAGGGGTCTGTACGCTCACCGGTGTAATTGATGATCATGGAAGAGACATCAAGTGACTGACACCGTGACCGAGTCCGTGGCCGCCGATGACCTGGCGGAA
>NZ_JACTVI010000153.1 GCF_014495685.1 Streptomyces sp. TRM68367
AGCACAACCTCGACAGCACGCGGACCCCGATGCGACATGAAAACAGCCTACAGACTTACGACTGCAATTTCAGGCGCAGGACACTAGGCAGGCGCGTCTTATGTTGCGTCGACCTGAGCTGACGGATGCGCAGTGGCAGAGGAGCGAGCCGCTACTGCCCGCCAACGGCCTGCCCGGCAGGCAGTAGGCCGATCACCGAGCTGCAGATCGAGAGCCGACACCACCGACCTCAAGGTCTGGTCAGTAGGTGAAGCTCTGCTGGATCCCGCCCACGGCCGAGTTCGTGATCTTCGGCTTGGCAGAACCGGCGGGGAGAACGCTGAGGCAGACCGTGTACTTGGCTCCCTGGACCAGATTGATGCCCACCTCCGCCTGCTTCCACTGCTGCTTGGACGAGTTCGCAGGGTAGGCGCCCATACCGCCGTATGCGAGGGCCTGACTGGCCGGGTAGGCCGCTGTGCCGCTTGCATCCTTCAGCCAGAGATAGACGTCCACCAATTCCGCTCCCTGTGTGGCGTGCCATTCCCCGACCATGTAGATGCCTGAGCCGTCGCGCCGCCAACAGGGCCGGATCTGCACGTTGGGCATGTCCGGCAGCGTGAACCACGCTCGGCAGTTCCTGGGATCCGCCGGGTTTGGCGGGGCAGCTGACGCGGTGGCGGAGCTCGGCGTGTCGGAAATCGGGTCCTCCGGCGGCGTGGAGGGCTCCGCAGCGGCGCTTGCCTTGGGCGTAGGGGGCTGAGTCTTTGCGGAAGGGGAGGCCGACGATGAGCGGGGGGCGGGGGGCCCTGCGGGGTGAGGGGACTTGTCCCCGCCCGCGGTGGAGGCGGATGACGTGGATCTCAGCCATAGCCATGTGCCCCCACTGGCCATCGCGACCAGCAGGACGACGGCGATGGAGGCGAGCCAGAACAGTGCGGGCCTGCCCCTGGCCGGGCGGCCCGCCACGGTGGGGGCGGGGTGAGTCACCGGCGCGTGGTAGTGGTGCTCGTGGAAATTCTGGTTCCCGCCGGCTTGATAGGCCCGCCCGGTGTCCGAGGGCGAGGAGTTGAAGGACCCCGACGGCCCCGGCCCCTCAGGGGCTGACGGTCTCTCGGTCATCGCTCGTGGAAGTTCTGGTCCCGACCGGCCTGGTAGACGCGGGCGTTTCCGGTCGGGTTGGCATGGAAGACGACGGGTGCAGCCTGTGCCGACGCAGGCAGTGCGGGGATCAGTTCCTCGTCGACGATGCGGCGTACCTCTTGGGCGAACTCCGGTTGCGTGATGAGCAGCCGACGGAACTTACCGCGCCACTCAGCGATTCCCTCGTCGAATCCCGGCGTACCGGAATCGGTCTGCTCGCCTGTGCCAAGCAGCAGTTCCCGGGTTTCCAGCAGCTCGGCCTCGACGGTTTCCACCCGGTCGGGACAAGCGCGTCCCCACAGGGTGGCGACCGCTGTCTTGGCCCTCTCCCATGCGTCAGTGGTGAGCAGCGTCACCACAGTCGTGCCGGCCGTCGAGGCGAGCGCCATCAGCTCCGCGTCCACGCACAGTCCCTTCTCTCTTCCCGTCGTAGACGCGACATCATAAGCCGTAACTCCGGTTCATGAGCGCCGAGTTGACCCTCGAAGGGAGGATGGGCGTAGTCCCGATTGACGCGCCCTGGGCCGGTTCAGCGATGGACGCCCAGTCGGACGTCCAATGGGCCGCCCGCGAGCAACGGGGCCGCGTCTGCAGTCGTCCGCCTGTATTCGACAAGCCCCAGTACCGCCGCCGCAGCGCGGTTGAGCGGGTGCGTCAGCAAGTGGGAGCAGTTCCGCGCGGTGGCCAGCCGGTACGGCAAACGCGACTACATGTTCAACGGTGCCCTGACCGTTACAGAGATCGTCATCTGGCTCCACGGCACCGTCGAAGAGCCATCAGAAGCGCTCTCGTCGCCCTACCGCTTGGCGCGCACCGACACGGTCAGCCCCGCCGCCCAGATCTCCTGGACGAACGCCGTGAGGTCTTCGAGGTCAGCCTCCCCCGGCTTGAAGGACCGGGTCGGGGGGAGCTCCGGGGGCGGCGGCTTGGGCGTCGCGCTCCTCTTCCGGCCGCGCGGCTTCAGCCCCTCCCGCTCGCCGGCGCGGATCCGCTCGACCGCCTCCGGAATCACGGCACGGCCGCGGGCCTCGGCGTCGGCCAGGATCGTGTCCAGCAGCCACAGTGGCGAGCCAGAGACCATGGCGTCCTCGGCGGCCAGGCTGTTCCGGGTGCGCCACTGGTAGATGTCCCCGTACTTCTTACCGAAGATCCAGGGGATCTCCTTCAGCCCGATGACCGGTGGTAGGTCGTCCACGTCATCGACAACCACCCACCTCCGTCGCTCCGCCTTGAACTCCTTCAGGCGCTGCGGGTCGACCTCGCGTACCCCGCTCTCGGTCATGCCCAGCACCGTCGGGAGGAACCAGCACGGGTTACCTGAGACGACGAAGTCCGGCTCCGGCAGCACCTCACGGGTGCGCCACAGTTGGGAGGTCTGGCGCTCGACCCCGTAGAGGTACGAGATCTCCCCGTGCCCGAGCAGGTACGGGAACCGCTTTGCCACCATGGCCGACACCTCGAAGGCTCATCACCGGAATACAGACAACTTGACACATCAAGCCTAGTTGATGACCCGACGCGCACCGGAACCGGTCTGCCCGCCCGGCGCACCGAGCAGATTGTGCAGACTGGTCGCAGTGGGACGGCAGGTGAAACTGACCCTGTCCTCCAGGCGTGAAGCGGAAGAGAAGAAGGGGGGAAGCGATCGGTGACCGCGCCCACTGCCGAGCGAATGATCGACCGTCTGAGGAAGGTCGGCCTTGACCTTCCGGAAGGCACCCAACTGGTCAGGACCTTCGCCCGGGACTGGCAGCGCGAGCAAGGCGCCTGGGCGTGGAAGGCCGTAGGCCCTGGCGACATACCGCTGGGTATCGGCTCTCCATTCCCGATGTATCACCTTCTCCGCAGAAGGGCTCGATATGCGGATACGGCGGCTGCCGGAACGGCCCCCGCCCGAGCCGGTCGTAGCCCACGAACCCGTAACCCAGCCGCCGCGCCTGCGGTGCCTCCGTGAACACCGTCGCCGTCACTCGGCCCCCGCTGACGGTGACCTTCACTTCCCACGACGCGCGGTACGCGCCCGTGATCACGTTCGGGCCCGGGCGGCCTGAGGCGTTCTTCTGGATCCGGGTCCGCAGGAGCATCGCGTGGTGCCGAGTGATCGCCCGCGTACGGGCCCGCACAGCCGGCCCCATTCCCGCGAGGGAGGCGGCCAGAGCGATCGGGTCACGGAAGGCGGTCGGCGTCCGGATGGGCGTTGGGGTGCGGGTTCACCGGTGGTGTCACCGGCGGAGCCTAAGCAATGGGCCTCGGGAACAGGTCCCGGAATGGCCTTCCGCGCGTGACCGCAGCTGCGACGTTGCCGCTCCGTGTGCCGGACCGGGACCGGTCCCGAGGCGTGGGGACTAGGTTGCGCACCTGGGGCGATGGGCAATGGCGGATGGAGGCGTGATTGTGGCGAAGCACGACGCCGAGGCGTTTCACTTCCCTGAGCACTACGATCCCCTGCCCGAGCTGACTGACGAGGTCGACCGGCTGTGGCACGAGGGCCGGTACGAGTCGGCGCTCGATGTGATCCTGCGGTTCCTGCGGGCTGAGGGCAGGTCCGCGGAGGCGTTCCACTGGGCCCTGATGCTGCTGGGCACTGGGCAGCGCCGTACCCCCGATCCGCGCGTGGTAGAGCCGGTCACCCCGCAGCAGTACGGGAATCCCTACTTCGCGCCCATTGCGACCGAGTGCGCCCGCTGCGAGAGGTTGAGGTTCTGGTACTCCGGCCATGCCCTCGTCGAGCATGCGGGCATCAGTGTGGTCAACCCGGTCGGGTTGCAGTGCCAGGTCTGCCGCTACTCCCTGTGCCGCGACTGCCTCGACTTGCGGGACCGGCGCTGCCCGGATGAGGGTTGCCACGGCGAACTGGGTGCGCCGGTGCTGCCGACCGGGTGCCCGCGCGGGAAGCCCGCCAACACGTGCACGGAGAAGCTCGAACACGTGCTGATCCTCTGGCGGGACACGCCGACCAGCCAAGAGGAGGCCGAAGAACTGCTCGATCTGGCCTGCACCTGGCAGGAGCGCGGCGGAATCACCGTCAGATCCCAGGCGAACCAGGCGGACAAGCGGGACGGGGAACAAGCGGAGCGCCAAATGGGCCTGGTCCTGGTCGGCCTCTACGAGCGGCACGGGATGATCAGTGAGGGAGGACTGCTCCAGCGCACCCGCGTCGTGCCGATCGAGTCGCCCGGCCGTGGACAGCGGCTGGTGTTCGTCACCGCTGCCCCGGCGACAGGCGCCGCGTCCCAACTCTCCGGTCCAGTCAACTACTTACTGTTCGACGAGCCGGACACGGACGACGAGGGCACGCGAGGACCCAAGCGCCGCTGGTTTCGCCGCGGCAGGTGAGTTGCTCGCGCCGATCGCCCAGCGAGCCCCGCGACGGGACAGGCCATCTCCCCCTCCACGCCAGACCCCTGGGCCACCCACAGGGAGGGATCCGAAAACGGATCAACGACTGACGCGCGCCGCCCGCCGAAGCCGGGCGCTGCGGACGCGCTGCAGCCCCGCGGGACCGAAGTCCCGGAGTTCCAGCAGCGCGGCATCGCTGACGAGGCGGAGTTCCGCGATCGATGTCACGCCAGCCCGGCTGAGGTTGTTGGAGAGCCGGTGGCCGAACTTGTCGTGGCCTATGGCGTTCCGCAGAGCCATGGTCGTGGTGCCCTCGAACCGGGGCGCAGTCCCGACATGGCACCGTGGGCATGTAGAGGAGCCCCGCATCATCGACGTCATCGGGGCCGTGCTCGATCAGGCCGGCTGCCTCCCAGGCGCTGGCAGCCTTCACGACGTGCACTTCTGGGGCCAGGGCAGAGTCGCCAGAAGGGCAAACCGCCACTGCCGTCTGATCACCGGGAACGACGCCGACAACATGCACCTCGCCTCTGAAGACGTCCCGCAAGCGCCGGCCCCTCGGGCGCCTTGCTGTCACGGATCGCGACGCTGGCATACGCCGTCCCGGTGAGGTCGGCAGCCTCGACGCAGTTGTTCCCGGCGCCGTCGGAGTACGACGACTTGAACCAGCGCGCGCCCGCGTCGGTGAGTTCGGGTGCTCGATTCCGGCTACGACGCTTCCGACTACGGCGATTCCGGTCTCCGCCTGTACCGAGTGCGAAGGCGACATCTCGATGACCGGCCCCCGCATAGGGATGTCGTCGCCGGTCGACGTCGCGTTCGTCCGGGAGGCGTCACGCGTCGAGCAGGCCCGGCGCATCGGTACCGCGCTGCGCAACGTGTGCCGTATGCCCGGGGTCCGGGTCGACGCAGCCCGGCTGGTGATCTCGGAGCTGGCCGGCAATGCAGTCGTCCATGGACAAGGCACGACTGTCGGTTTCCGCATAAGACGGCTGGTCGACGGACAGGTGCGACTCGAGATCAACGACCACTCTCCGTCCGCGACACCCGAGCCGCAGACGGCCGCGCCGGACGCGGAGGGCGGACGGGGTCTATGGCTGGTGGACGCACTCGTCGCCGAACTCAACGGAACGTGGGGGTTCAGCGCCGACGGGACAGTCGCTTGGTGCGTCTTCCCGGTCCTCGGGCCATGAACCGGCGGACCAGAGTTCCGAGGCACCGAGGACGTCGGCGTCCGAGGACGCGCCTGGCACTCCTGCTCTGGGGACTGCGTCACCCGTACCGACTGCTGCGGCGCTACGGCGTCCAGCGGTGTCGGCCCAACCGTGTGCAGGATTCACTGCCTCTACGAGTGATGCGGTGCCGGAAACCGGCTGGGCCCACCCGGAGTCGGAAAGACCCACATCGCCGTTGCCCTCACGGTTGCGGCCTACCGGGCCAGTTGCTCGATCTACGTAAGAGCGGCCGCACGTTCGAGTTCGCTCCTCGTCCGGGCGCCCGCGACCGCGCTTCGTCCCTCCGCCGAAGGGCTCAGCCGACCTGCTCGAAGACCATCGACCACCAGCTGTCCGGCTGCACGAACGCGTACCGGTCGCGGGTCCGGAGGTACTCCACGAGCTTGTCCGTGTACGGGCCGCGGTCCTGCGGCGCTGCGTGCTCCAGATGTTTGGTCCGCAGCGCGAAGCGGTACAGGAACTCGACGAGGTCGGCGAGGGTCCGGTTCACGATCTCGGCCTGCGGCTGGTCGCCGAAGGACATGAGGATCACGTAGCCGCGCTCCATGTCGAGGCAGTACCGCATCGCGGGGTCGTCGGTGGGCCCGCCCAGCACGAGGATCCGGGTCTCCGCGCCGCCCGCGGCCACCGGCACTACGGTGAAGGGATCGGGTCCCTCGTCGGCGGTGTCGAGGGTGAACAGGACGTCGACGAACACGGGTACACCGACGTCGCACAGCACCTCGGCGTCGGCCTCGGACAGTCCGCGCTCCTCGGCGACGGCACGGTCCAGCGTGACCACGCGGTCTGCGCCGAACAGCTCCGTCATCTCGTCATGGGTGGCCATGCGTCCTCTACTTCCCCTTCGTCGTACCCACGTCCCGCCGTGCCGGCGGTTCAGCCGGCGAGACCGGCCCGTCGCAGCAGCTTCAGCCAGTCGTCGTACTCCACCAGCCCGTCGTCGATCCCAGCAAGCCGCGCGTACTCCGGAGAGGCCAGCCGCTCCAGGAAGAAGGTCTCCAGCGTGGGCGCGAGCTGCTCGAAGCGCTCCGCGTCGACCCAGTCGCCGCCTGCTTCCGGGGCGCCGAGGACGCCGCCGCCCGCGCGGTCGAGGAAGACCGGTGCTTCGTCGATCATCCCGATGCAGAACAGCTTCTCCGGGGAGAGCGGCAGCGGGGAGTCGACCACCGGCCCGCAGTAGAACTGGTGCTCCTCGGCCTCTTCCAGGCCGAAGAGCTGCACGGACGGCCCGCAGCTCGCGCCGTCCAGCACACGGCAGAAGTCCAGGAACTCCCGCGGCACCCCGTCGGCCTCCCCGTCGGCCGCGGTCTCCTCGTCGATCGTCCTGCCGAGCGTGAACCGGAGCAGGTCCGTGCTCTCCGCCAGCGCCGTCCGCAGGGCGTCCACCGTTGCGATCAGACGGGACGACCCCGGGCTCGCGCTAGTCATCTGGCCACCACTTGATGTCGATATTGATCGGATTGCCGTCCGGAAGATCCTTGATCTGCGGGCGAATCTGCTGCGTGCCGATATCGAAGTTCGTCGTCCGGTCGAGCATCCGCAGGTTACGCCACGCGTCCGGACCACCGGTCTGGAGCTCGTTGACGTGGTCAGGTTGCATTTTACGGGCGGCCACCGCGGCCTCTTCGGCGAACTCGGGGTCGTCCTTGTGGTTCCTGCGGATCAGCGCTTCCAACGCGCCCTTGTACTGCTTGGTGATCTCCTTGTCGCGGTAGTCCTCGGTCTTGCCCTTGAACTTGAAGAGGTTCCCCTCCTCGCCGAGCCGTTGAAGGGCCCTCGCCTTCCGTTCGAAGGCTGGCTTGGGCATGCCGGGCTTCCACTGCAGGGTGACGGTGTGCGGGTCCTTCGTCGTGTCCGGGCGGTCCTTGCCGATTCCGCCGCCGTCGCGGACTGTGTCCTGGTTACGGGAGCGGTTGACGATGCTGTCCAGCATGGTCGCCAGCGCCTTGTCGTTGCGCTCGTGGTTCTCGCCCATGACCCGCACGCCCTTGGACACGTCCTGCAGGTGCCTGTGCAGCTGGTCCTCAGCCTTCTCTATGGCCTGGAGGATCCTTTCTGCTCCGCCCTCGACGGCCGCCGCCATGGAACCCCGGCCCCGCGTCCGGTCCAGCCCGGCACGGCTGCGGCGCAGTTGGGGACGGGCACCGGACTCGTGCTCGTCGGCCTGGGAGGTGATCCGGTCGGCCAGCCGGTCGTGCAGGTCCTTGTCGATGCGCACGGTGTCGCTCACGCGCCGCCTCCCCGCCCGGTGAGCGACCCGCCGGCGGCGTCCAGACCGTCGGAGAAGCCTTCGCCACCCGCGCGCAGGGTCTTCCCGGGGCTGTAACCGTCCTGCAGGCCGACGGCGTTGGCGCCGACCTGGATGACGAGGTCGGCGGCCATGTTGCCGAGTGCGGAGTAGACCGGCCCGGTGACTACGGCCATGAGTTCCTCGACGAGGAGATGCTCCGCCTCCTTCAGCAGCCGCCGGACGATGACACGCGTGGCCTGGGTGGCGCCGAGGGCGCCGACCTCGGAGAGCCCGAGCGTGAACGGCGCGGCGGCCTGGGCGGTGATGATCTCCGCGGCGAGGATGCCCAGTTGGACGATGGCCGCAACCTTGGCGCCGGCCACCGCGACGGCCGCGCCGTCCAGAGCCATCGCACCGAGTTCGGCCGCCTCGGCGAGGCGTTCCAGATGGATGCCGCTGACTTTGCCCCAGTGCTGCTCGAAGGCCGCGGTCGCCAGGCCCTCGTTGCCCTCCAGGAACTCGCGGACGAAACGTTCCGTCGCGTCCTTGCCGTCTCGCATCTGGGAGGCGAAGGAGCGCAGGCCGTCGGCCATGTCGCGGTAGTCGTCCTCGTCGACATTGGGCCACTCGACGCCGATGAGGTCCAGCACCCAGGCCGCCTCGTCGGGCAGCACGACTCCCATCCGCGTTCCCCTTCCGCCTCGGCAGAACAAATTCGGTCACTCTTGCGACGGTCGGACTCTACTGCGAAGGGGGATTGCTGACGGGATGGGGATGAGCAAATCCCGCCAGTGGGGCGGGAGATGGGCGGCCTCGACTTGAGGGCCGGGCTCAGCGGTGGCGGAAGCGGTCCTCCGGCCGGGGTCCACCCAGACCGTAGTAACGCCCGGGCCCGGCAAGGTGCTTGGGGACCGAGCGGGTCTTCTCGACGTGCCGTTGCGCGTCCTGTTCGGAGCGCTCCCGCTCGTCCTCGGCGCGACGTTCTTGCTGCCAGTCGTCGAAGCGCCCGCCGGCCTCGGCGACGGAACGCTTCTCCCCGGCGCGGCGGACCTCAGCGGCGCCGGAGAACAAGGCGGCCATGTACTCCGGGTCGGTGAACGCCTGCTCCGCCGTCAGGTCACCGCGCAGGACCGCGGTGGCCATCTCCCGCAGCTTCGGGTCGGGGTCGGTGCTCAGGCTTCGCAACGTGCGGTGCAGGCTGCGGGCCCGGTCTTCGTCCTTCGCGACGTCCAGCAACTCCGCCTGGTCCACCTCGCGTCCGTCCGGCACGCGAACCTCCCCCTTCCCTTCCTCGACGCCAGTCGCACCATTGTCCAACAGCCATGCAGGGGATGGGAGTCGGGACATGCGGCCAGCGGCTGGCATCCGGCCAGCCAGACCTGGTGACCGAATTGACTCCTCCGTGAGCCTGGCGACTCGTCAGTAAAGTGACTGCCCGATGAAGGCCGCCAACAGCGCGTCCGCACGGGGATATCGGAGAGCCAGTGGACAACCCTTTCGCCCCACCTCGTTCCGGCAACGAGCACCAGCCTGCCTGGTCCGAGCTCGACGAGTACCTGTGGCACTCGTGCGACATCGTCGCCGACCTGATCGAGAGGCGGATCGATCAGCGTCCGCTGGTCGCCACCACCGCCCGGCTCGAACCCGGTGACCGTGCACTGGCCGTCGGCCCTGCTCAGCGTCTGACCTGGAGGGCTGTCGGCAATGGCAGCTACACGCACCAGAACGTGGTTGCCTTCGGTAGCCCCGCCTTCGTGATCGGCAGCATGGTCGGCTCGACAATCGGTAACTCCGCCCGACGCCGTGCCGCAACCAACGACGCCCAACCCCGCTGGATACCTGATGGATCCGGCGAAATTACCGTCACCACGCGTAAGGTCTACTTCAGCCACCCGCAGTGCCCGCTCGACCTAGCCTGGGGCGGCCTCGACACCATCGACCTCGTCGCACCGGACGTCTTCCAAACCAGTTTTCAGAACATCAACAATGGCCGGTACACCGCGGTCCAGCTCCACACCCCCTGGGCATCGCTGCTGTTCGTCCTGGCCGCGATCGCAGCGTTCCCCGCCCACCCACGGTTGCTGGGACGAGGCTGGCTTCCGCCGGACTTCGAAAGCCGATGCACCCAGATCGGCAGACCATGCCGCCCGGCAGCCCGTCTCCTGTTGGAACACGGGCGCTGACAGCCCCGACTCTCCAGTCCGTAAGGGCTCTATCAGCGCATAATGTGCGGCATTTTCAGCCTTGTTGGGTTTTCGGCGTGAAAGCGATCTCCAACAGTCAAATCAACGGCGGCCTGCGAGACGGCCGTCGGACGGACGCGACGGTCCAGGTACCGAAGCGTCCAAGAAGAGATCGGTGAGCGCCCATACACAGGAGTCGAGGAGGTCGGGCGACTTCTCCTCCTGCTCGGAGGCACCCACGTAGGTCGTCATCTGCTCCTCCAGCGTCGCAAAGGTCCGGGGCGGGCCCGCATGGCTGACACGGGACTGCTCGTAGAGCATCGCGACCGGCGCGGCGCGGGCGCGCTTGTTGCGGGTGGCGTGGACGATGCGCCACTGGACGGTGGGGTCGAGCTCGGTGAGGAGGGCGGGGAGGTAGTCGCCGCCGTTGTTGGCCTCGATGACCACGCAGTCCGCCTGGTGCTCGTGGTACAGGGCCGCGGCACGGCGCATCGCGGCCGTGGGGGTGTAGCGGTCCTGTTCGGCGTGGAGGACGTAGCCGCGGGGGCGGCGGTCGCCGTACATCTGCTCCAGCGGGTAGGAGCGGCCGGCGACCGTGAACGCGGTGAAGTCGGCGGTGTCCGTGGTGGTGACGGCCGGGTCGACGGCGACCACCAGGCGCTCCAGGGGCGGGACGGTGAGGCGGGGGAGGCGGAAGCCCTCGACCTCGAACATCCACTGCTTCCACAGCGCACCCTCTACGTCTTCGAGGAGGACGCCGTCCAACTCCTGTCGGCCCAGGCGCGTACCGCCGTACTCGGAGTCGAGCTCGGCGAGGGCTGCTGGGGAGAGGTTGGCGCGGTTGTCCTCGGTGCGGCCTGTGGTCAGGACGACGGGTGACTTCGGCAGACGGCCGCGTTCGACCAGGCGCTTGACGTGCGGGAGTGGCTTGGGAGTTGTGGAGATGACGACCTGCGGGGACGGTGCCTCGCGCAGGCAGAACCAGAGCATGTCGTAGACGGACTGCGCGGTGTGGCGGTTCCAGGCCGCGTACTCGTCGAGCCAGCCCTTGTCGAAGGCGAAGCCTCGGAGGTTGTCCGGCGCTTCGGCGCCGAAGCCGTAGATCGCCGAGCCGTTCTTCAGGCGGAGGGTCGTCAGGCCGTTGCCGGGGCTGTAGCGGCGGACGTCCTCGGGCGGGATGACCGCGAGCAGGCCGGACTTCGGTGACTCGAAGCAGATCTCCTTCACCAGGGTCGCGTTCTTCGCGACCACGGCGATCATCGTGCCGGGGGTGGCGGCCCACGCCCGTACGGCCTCGGCGGCGGACTTCGTCTTTCCCCAACCGCGGCCCGTCAGCATCATCCACGCCGTCCAAGCGCCCTCGGGCAGGCGCTGGGTGGCGCGGGCGTGATGGTGGAGCCAGCCCTCGTGGGGGAGTCCGTCGCAGTCGGGGTGGTCGCAGGCCCAGCGGCGGGCGGACCGGGCGTCGGCCTCGATCAGTGCCGCGACTTCGGCCTGCAGTTCCACGTCCGACATGGCCGCCGGGTTCGGCAGCGCGGGCGGTTGTCCGCTCACGCCGAGCTCTCGTTCAACGTGCCGATGCGGGCTTCGCTGACGGAGCTGATCCGGCGGCGGGTACTGATCACGAGCCTGCACGCTCCGAGCACCGAGACCGATGCCCTCGGGTATCTGGTGGGCCAACTCGACGCGATCGACGCCGGACGCCTCGCCCCGGTCGCGGAGACCGTACGCGAACTCCACGCGGTCCGGGCCAGCCTGGAGAAGTGCGCCACGCGCGGCGGCCGGGACAGCGTCGCGGCGCGGATGCGAGACCTCGTTCCTGGCCTGCGTCGCCACCCTGTCGCGCTCGACCTCCGCCTGGACGCGCAAATCGTTCTGCCGGAGGCTGTCGCGCGAGAGATCGAGCGCGCCGCTCTCGTCCTGACCCGCTTGAGCATCCGCCCGTACGGGACCGTTCCCTGGAGCGAGTACCACCAGCGGTTCTACGAGCGGTACGGCATCGGCACGATGGTGCCGCTCGTGGAGGCCGTGGCGGACAGCGGCACCGGCTATCCCGACGGCTACCCAGGCGCTCCGGCCGGCGCACGCAGGCCCCGTGTCTCCGCTCGGGATGACGCCCTTGTACGGCTGGCTCAGGACGCCGCGCTCGACGGCCGTGACGAAGTGATCCTCACGGACGAACAGATTGAGGCCCTGGACGTGGGTCCCGACGAGCCCCGGCTACCGCCGCACTTGGAGATCGGGGTGCGGGTGCACGCGGCCAGCCTGGAGGAGTTGCAGCGCGGGCGGTTCCGGCTTGAGGTCATGAGCGTGTCCCGTGGTGTCGGCGTCTCCACGGGCCGGTTCCTCAGCGCGCTGGCCCCCGCGGACCGGGAGGCCCTAGTCACAGAGCTTGCCGACCTTCCGGCCACAGACGGCAACACCATGCCCGCGCAGCTCTCCTTCCCGCCCCTGCTCCCCGAGAGCGCCCACGTCACCCGCTCCCCACAGGTTCTACCCACCGTGATCAGCCTTCAGGAGCACCGCGCCCCGCAGGACACCATCCTCACCCCGGAGGACTTGGCTGTGGGGTGCGACGGCCGGCGCATGTACCTCGCCGTCCCCGAGCGAGGACACCGCGTGGAGGCCGTCGGGATGCACGCGCTGAACCTCCGCACCCACACCCCACCACTGGTGCGGTTCCTCACCGAACTGTCCCGCGCCCAGTGCGCGCAGGTCACCGTCTTCGACTGGGGCGCCGCAACGGCGATGCCGTTCCTTCCACGTCTGCGGTACGGCCGGACCGTGCTGGCCCCGGCACGCTGGCGGCTGGAAGCGTCCGAACTGCCCGGCCATGCCCGCCCTCGGGCCGAGTGGGAGGCCGCGCTCAGCGACTGGCGTGCCCGGCGGAGGCGGCCGCGCCGCGTCTACCTCATAGATACGGCAGCTGTAGATAGCCGCTGCTGAGCTTTCTGATCACGGTGTGGTGTCGGCGTACGCGTGCCAACGGCAGTGGCAGAGGCG
>NZ_JACTVI010000154.1 GCF_014495685.1 Streptomyces sp. TRM68367
AGGGAGTTGCCGAGGGTGTAGCCGAAGCCCGGCTCCAGCGGCTCGATCACGAACCGGGAGCGGAACTCGTCGACGACCTCTTCGGTCAGGGACGGACGCTGAGCAATCAGCACGAGGTGTTGCCTCCAGTGGTTTGGCGTCCGCTATGTAACGCCGTAGACACCACGAAGGGTACGGGCCATACGGTCTCCGCAGAGGCCGAACCGCCCGTCTCCTCAACTCAGCCAGGAGGCTTCTGGCCCCCTCCCGCCCCACGGCCGTTTCTGCTTTGCTCGCGTCCAGCTCTCGGGCGCGCAGGACGGCCAGGGCTGGGCTGTTCCAGCGCGCGACGACGACGCTGTCGGCCAGCAGCCCGTGTGTTGTCGTCGTCACCTGCTGGTAGCAGTCCCGCAGCCCTGAGCTGTCGAGCACATCCACCTCACCGGCCTGAACGCGCTCGATCTCGCGGTCGATGTCGTGCCGCCGCCGCAGACCGAGTCGCGCCTGAGCACGATTTTCGACCTGTTGCGGCAGATGGCATTCGGGGCCGAAACCGATCCCGAGGCACGGCTGGCCGAACTGAACAGGGCGGGGTGGTGAGCGGGAGACAGGCCGCTTGGGACGGCTGGTCCGCACGGTGGCAGAGGGGTCGACTGGTTAGCCCGTCGACTGCGGAAGGGCGCTGGGTCAGATCTTGATGATGGTGACGCGCCCAGTGCACAGGGAGGTCAGGTCCTCGGGGTCGGAGGTGAGGATCGTGACAGGGCCGGGGGCAGCCAGGGCAGTGGCGCTGAGCATGGCGTCGATGGCGTACTTGTGGCCGTGCAGACCGGTGCCGGCGAGGAGGGCGGCGGCTTGGCGGGCGATCGGCTCGGTGACCGGTTCGACGACGAGGCGGGACAGGGTCCACTCCAGCGCCGGCCGGTTGATCCGAGGGTGGACCACCTCGACAAGGGTGGCCGCAGAGGTGATGACCTGCAGGTCGTCGGCCCGGGCCAGGCCGAGCCAGGCGGTGACGGAACGGTCGCGAAGGACGGCCTTGGCCAGTCCTTCGCTGTCCAGGACGAGGGTGCCGCCGGGCGTGGCAGCGGTGCGGGTCACGCGGCGTTCGCTCCGCCCGGAGTCTGCTGCCGACGGGCCTGGAAGAGCTGGTCGCGCAGTGCCTGGATCTCCTCGTCAGCGATCGGGCCGTGCTCGGCCTCGGCAACGGCGATGAGTTCGTTGAGGTTGTCCCGCTCGATCTGGCGGGCAACGGCGGCAGCAACGTAGGCGGACAGGCCGGAGGGGCCGCTGCGGGCCTTGGCGGCCTCGGCGATGTCGCGCGGCATAGTGATCGAGTACTTGCCGGTAGGCTCACTCATGCCATCTATCCTACCGCCGATCCTCCGCGAGGACTGGCGGCCATCGTGATCGTCTTACGCCTATGGCGACGACGACCCGCTGACCAACGCCGACCCGTCGGGCGACAGCGCCTGCCAGGCGGGCAGCGGGCACAGCAGCAGCTCTCACTACCACCCGTCGTACTCCTACACCCCCCACTACTCCTACATCCGCTGGACCCCGACCACTACCTACCGGCATCACTACACACAAACCCGGGCCGCAGCCCCAGCCGGCACTACAGCGACGAGATCGCCGCGGCACAGCGCGCGCTGGCCGCCGAGGCGAGGGCCCAGCAGCAGCGGCTGGACAGCATGTTCGGCTACTCCGGCGGCGGTGGCCACCACAGCAGCTCCTCAAGCGGCTGGGGCTGGCTGGGCGCGGGCGCCGGCCTGCTCGGCGCCCTGGGACAGGGCTTCTCCTGGGCCGGCGCGGGGGAGGCCGCCGAGGTCGGAATCTTCGTCCTGGCCGCCGGTTACAGCAGCTGCGACGTCACCACGACGCCGCCTCCGCCGCCCCCGCCCACCGCGAAGACGGGCCTGCGGCAGAACCCGGGCACCAGGCCGACGGGCCAGCCCAAGGGCTCCCAGAGCCTGCCCCAGAACGGCGCCAAGACCGCGGCCACCGGCCCTTCGGACACGCTGCCCGTCGTCCTGCAGGGAGCGGCACCCCAGGTCACCGACCCCACGACTGGCCAGCCCGCGAACAACGGCACCGTCCTCGACAACAGCGATGGCACTGCCGTCGGACCAGAGAGCCGTCGTCCACCGGCTTGTCGATCAGCTGCCGCTGGAAGTGGATGAACGTCCGTCCGCTCCGACGTCCCTGTACGACCAGCAGGAGGCGGGCTTCGGCGCGATGCTCGCCAGCCTGCTGTGCGGCAACCGGAACCTGCGCTCCCCGGCCGCCGGGGCCAAGATCCTCGCCCTGCTGACCGAAGGCCGCGTGTACCTGGCCGCATCCACGGTCAGCGGCATCGGAAGGGGCCGCGTTCCGCTGACCCCGGACCTGATGACGGGCTTCGCGACCGCTCTCGGCATCCCGGCCGGTGACCTCGCGGCCCTCACCGGCGTCGAACTCCACGAGCCGCAGCGGCCTGTTGATCCACTGGCGGCCGAAATGGCCGGACTGGTATGGAACTGCCGACGCCTGACCACGGCCCAGGCGGGACGCGTGCGCGACGAAGCGGAATCGATGCTGGTCGTAGTGCCCGACGACGCCGTGGCCGAGGACTGGAACCGGGTCAGTCACCACCACGGGAATTGGTGGGGTGCGCCGAGGCGGTGAAGGCTGCTGGTGGCATACGGCGAGATCATAGGGGCGAGGTCACTCAAGGTGGTTCAGTGCGGTTTTTGAAAGGATTGCGACAGCTCCCCATGAGGGCGGCGGACGGCGCAGGCGAATTGACTCTCCGGTGAGTGCGCGACGCGCTTGGGATGCGCGCTGCTGCTCAAGCACCGGTACACCCGTCCACGGCAGGTTCCCCGGGCCGGAGGAGTTCGCGGACGCGGTGGCCGTCTTCGTCGCGCACCAGACGAAAGAGGTCGCCGCCTCGCTCGCCGGCATCGGTGAACGCGTCGCGGATCGCGGACAGCCACAGCGGTCCCTCCTCGGTGGAGATCATGGTCAGGTCGGTGACCCGCAGCCGGTTCGGCCCGTTCGCGGTGAAGTCGCGTTGCACCAGGTCAGGGGCCAGATCGGCGTCCGGGCCACGGCGAGTGAAGCCCTTGTCCCGGCGGGGGCTGATCCCGGCGAGGCCGGCCTGGCGCATGAGCCGCTCGACGCGCTTGCGGCCGACGTGGACGCCTTCACGCCTGAGGACGGCGTGCACGCGGGGTGAGCCGTAGATCCCGCCGGACTCGTCGTGGACCTGCCGGATCCTGCCCGTCAGCTCGGCGTCCCGGCGGCGCCGTTCGCACGGCTCGGTCTCGGCCTGGCGCCACCGGTAATAGGTGGAATTACGCGGCTGTAGGGCCGAGTGGGATCTCGGCCAGGTGATCCCAGGTGATCGTCTTGGCCTTGCTGTCGGCGGTGACGTCGACGAGGTCCACTGCGTCGATGCGTAGAGGGACATGGCTCGGTCGTACGCGGCGGAGTCGGCGTTGCGCTTCGTCGGAGTCGGCTCCCCCGTGTGACGCGTACGAGATCGTCAGGTGCTGCACTCCCCAGGGGTAGCGGACGGCTTCGTCGCTGCTGATAGGGCTCTTTTGGATCTCGTCAGAGTTGCTCTTCCTCGCCACTTAATTGGATCTTGAACGGTGTGGGGAAAATGACGAGCAGGAGCATGTGGGAAAGCCCGCATTCGAAGCTCAGAAGCGAACGATCTCCCTGGCCGAGCGAAGTCCGCCGGGGCACGGCCCCGTAGAGGCAACCACGCACCGGCCGTTCACCCGCTTCCGCGGGTCCCTCCGCATCGTTGGGCCGGTATGACGATCAACGAAGCGCACTTCGCGCTGTTGGCCTCTGCCGACTATCCGCCGGGCGTCCGTGTGGCGGCGTGTAGCACGGACGCCCCCGTCGGTGTGAGGGTGTGCAGCACGGTCGGGCCGTGACGGACGCTGGCGATGAGCCCCGCGTCGCGCAACGCGGTGGCGTGCCTGCTGGCGGCGGACGCGGACACCCCGGCGGCACGGGCGATCTCCCCTGTCGTGGCACCGGCGGCCGCAGTGCACAGGGCCGCGGCCCGCGTGCGCCCGAGCAGGGCCGTCAAAGGTGCGGCGGGGGAACCGCCCGAGGCGCCCGGCGGTGGGGCGGACGGCTTGTGGAGCAGTGGGTAGATCAGGACAGGCGGCAACTCCGGGTCGGCGAGGCTGACCGGTCTCTGCCAGTTGAAGTACGACGGGACGAAGAGCATCCCGCGGCCGTCCAGTCGCAGGTCACGGTCCACGGTGGGATGGTAGTCGACGTGCAGGACGGGGCGTTGCCAGCGCATCGTGGGGCCGAGGCTGGCCAGCATTCCCTCGACGCCGCCGTCCATGAGCCCGCGGCAGCACGCCGCCCGCTCGGCCTCGACGCGGGCCTGCATCAGTTCCCCGTACGGGGCGATGATGGCCTCGTAATAGGCGCGCAGCACCCGCACCAGCTCCTTGCGGGTCGGTAACTCGGCCAGCTGCGGGGCCCACGAGGGGGCGCCGACGACGCGGGCGAGGGTGGTCACTTCTTCCAGGACCCGGCGAGGCGGTGTGGCCAGGATGGCCTCGAGGCCGGCGTCGAGCCCGTCGGTGGTCTGGATCGGCGTGAGGAAGTCCGGAAAGTAGGCGGCCCTGGGGAACAACGGCAGCAGCACGGTACGCAGGGCACGCTCCAGCCTTTTCTCCCGCAGCTGTCGGCGAGTGGTGCGGTACCACTCCGCATAGGCCCAGCGGCCCTGTCGTGTCTGGAGTCGGTGCAGGCTGGCAGCGATTTCCCAGAGAGGGTCGGGCGCGGCGGACAACCTGATTCTGGCCAGGTCGGCATCGCCGAAGTGGACGCGAAGCATCTCGTTCTCCCCCGATGAACTCAGCTTTTGCGGTCAGCCGCACAAGCATGGCCAGGCACGGCACCGCTGGGCAACAGTGGATCTCGCCAAGCACGGCGGCGGGATCTCGCGGTCCGACCGAGGCCGTCCGGGAACGACCCGTTCAAGGGGGAACCGTATGAAGCTCAAGCTGGCATCGGGGAAGCGTTCACGGGGGGTGGCGGCCCTGTTAAGTGCTGCCGCGGTTGCGGGCGCTATGGGGCTCGGTGCGACGCCGGCCGCGACCGCTAGCGAGATAACATCCGCCGACACCAGAAGCAAAGCCGACACCAAGACCAGCACCGAGTCTGACACCAAGCTGCAGGCTGCCGGGATCGAGGCGTGGGGGAAGAACCCGGGCGACTTCATCGCCGTGGAGAAAGCCCTCAAAGCCGCCGGTGCCGAGACGGTGATGGCCAACGTGCCGGGGGCTGACCTGAAGAACGTCACCGCCACCGAGGCGCAGGCCGCCTACGACGAGGCGCAGGCCGCCGAGGAAGGCGACGTGTCGACCAAGGCCATCGACATCGACGCCTTCGGAGTGTCCTCGTTCTGGACGACCAGGGGCGACCCGCTGACCGGCGAGGTCTGGTATTCGTACATCGGCGTATGGGACTTCAAGGACGACTACAACTACTACGTCCACGGCCCCGGTGGTGTCGGCATGCCAGATACTGAGCCAGTCGATGGTGTGGCCATTGGCATGAACGTCCCGACATGCATGCGTTTCATCGGCGACACCGGCGCCGCATTCACCAAAAACGGCTACGACGCCTCCTCCAAGATGTCGCTAAGGGAGTCGGGGGAGGACAGTGTCGTCTTCAACGTTCACGATGGGGGCCATGCCGAGGCGGGGGGTTACTATGCGGGCCTGCTGCCGGATAGCGGCGGTATCGCCAAGACCTACAGGGACGGCGGGATCGGCGACCCCGACCCGTGCAGCCCCGAGGAGTTTGCCGAGTTCGGCGGCAGCTTCTTCTACGAGCACAACGTGTTCGGTGGCGGCACCTGGACCTTCACCCTCAGCCTCGGGGCCTTCGAGATCTCCTATGGTGAGGCGGGCACGGAGGAGCTGCAGAAGGCAGATAGCTACAGCTACTTCAAGCCCTGACAGGGCAGCGGCAGTTCGTCCGGCCTTCACACGGCGGGGGAGGACCGTGTGAAGGACCGGGATCTTAACGAACCTCAACTCCCTGTCACCGCCGCGCAGGAGCAGTGACGGACCTTCACCTCCTCCCTGACCCCGACGCCGCACCACGGGGCGTCGGGGCCCAAACCGTCACCTCTCACGGAGCGCCTGGTCTCTGAGTTCCTCGACAGCGACCGGGGCGATACTTCCGGGGTGCCTTCCCAGACCGCAGAGGCTCATCGAGACTTCGCCGACCACACTCCCTTGGGCCAAACAAGGGCCATCGTCAATGAGAAAGGACACGCGAAAAGCGAACCTACACCCGGCTGTAGGTTCCTCTTTCCGTTGTCCCCTCGCGCACGGCTGACCTGCCATGACCGGTCACGTCTCAGTCGGGGCCAACGAGGATCTGTCTCATGATCTTGTCCCATCTCGTCGCCTACGACGTGGGGTCGCCGAGCGGAATGTCCGCCAGGCATCCCCACGTGATCTGCCCGACCGCCGGCGTGGCGGTCGGGCGGGAGCGGGTGCTGGGCGGATCAGTGGTGGTGGTTGTCGTCCCGCCACAGAACAGGCCGTCATTCTCACCGGCAGCGTCCTCGCCGGCGCACAGCTCGCCGCGTGGATTCGCGCGCACTGGGCATCGAGAACACTCTGCTCAACCACGTCCGCAACCGCGCCTACCGCGAGGACGACTTCAAGATTGGCACCGGCCAACTGCCTCGGATCATGGCCTCCTTGTGCAACCTCGCTATCAACGTCCCTGCCAAGACGGCCACACCAACATCGCCGCCACCCTCCGCCATGCGGCCCGAGGCTACCGCCGCCCCCTGACCGCCCTCCGCCTCATCTGACAAGCCGGGACACAAGCACTTCTCAAAGACCCTGCGTCCTCACCCTGGAGCGGCAACGCTGAAAGAGCTCATTGAAACTTCGGGCCACGGCCGTTCGGGCTACGAAGGAAGTTCGCATCCCGTGCGACGGACGCCCTCTCCCTCGCCGTAGAGCAGACGAAGGCTCCACCCGCGCGTAACGCATGGCCGCGCACCGCCCCCTTGGTCCGACTCACGAACTGGCGAGGTACTTGTGGCTCTTCTCTCCGCACTCCGTCTTCGCCGCCACCCGCGGTGGCGGGGGCGTGTCGTCATCGGATTGCTGGCACTGATCTGCGGCACGCTGCCGGGCGTGTCGGCCGATGCTGCCACTCCGCCCTCCGGCACGGTCACCGACACGGCACCCACGATCACGTGGAGCGCCGGTCCCTTCGCCGTACCGAATGTCTCCGGCACCACTGGGACGCCGACCTGCGGCGACGCGCAACTCTGCGACGACTACGCCCTGACGGTGTCCGTGCCGACGGGCTACGACGCCGACCACAGCCTGCGCATCGACATCAAGTGGCCCAACGCCGCCGCCGACTTCGACCTTTATGTTCTCGACGCGAACGGCAGGGAGGTCGCCGCCTCGGCGTCCAGCAGCGACCCCGAGACCCTGCTGCTTCCTGCGGTCACCGCCTCCTACACCGTGCGGGTGGTGCCGTACGCACCGCTCGGCGAGAGCTTCAGTGGCACGGCGAGTCTTGTCGCCAACCCAGTGGACCCGCCGCCGAGTAAGGCGACTCCGCCGACGTACTCGAACTCCTCCGCCCCGGACAGCATCGCGGACGCGCACGACGCCGGCGAGCCCTCGATCGGCGTGAACCGCGCGACCGGTGCGGTGATGTTCCAGGCGTACACCTCGACGCTCAAGGTCACCTACGACACGGCCGACGCCGCCACCTGGCGAGACAAGAGCGCGAACGCCGGGAACGGCTGTCCTCAGGGAAGCGTCACCAGCCTTGACCCGATCCTGTTCACCGACCCGGCGACGAACCGCACCTTCGAGTCGCAGCTCGCTGGGAAGACCGCGCTGACTTGCTACACCGACGACGACGGAGAGACGTGGACGCCGACGGCCGGCTCGGGCATCAACTCCGGTGTGGACCACCAGACGATCGGCGGCGGCCCCTTCGCCCCCGGTGGGCCGGGGGCCCTGACGTCGTACCCGAACGCCGTCTACTACTGCTCCCAGGACATCGCCGACGCCTCCTGCGCCATCAGCCGCGACGGCGGTCTGACGTACGGACCGGCCGTTCCGATGTACTCCCTGCTGGACTGCGGCGGTCTGCACGGGCACGTCAAGGTGGCGCCCGACGGCACCGTGTACGTGCCGAACAAGGGCTGCGGCGGCAACCAGGCCGTGGCGGTCTCCGAGGACAACGGGCTGTCCTGGTCCGTCCGCAGGAATCCGTTCAGCAGTCCCGGTGACTCCGACCCCAGCGTCGGGATCGGCGCGAGCGGCACCGTCTACATGGGCTACCAGAACAGCGACGGCACAGCGCGCATCGCCGTCAGCCACGACAAGGGGAAGACCTGGCTGTACGACCAGAGAATCGGCGGGGCCCTCGGCATCAGGAACATCGTCTTCCCCGTGGTGACCGCGGGCGACGACAACCGCGCCGCCTTCGCCTTCCTGGGCACCACGACCGGCGGCAATTACCAGGACACCGAGAGCTTCACGGGCGTCTGGCACTTGTACGTGGCCACCACCTACGACGGCGGGCAGTCGTGGGTCACCGTCGACGCCACCCCCACCGACCCGGTCCAGAAGGGGTCGATCTGCACCGGCGGCACCACTTGCGGCAAGGACCGCAACCTGCTGGACTTCAACGACGTCACCATCGATGCGCAGGGCAGGGTGCTCGTGGCCTACGCCGACGGCTGCACCGGCGTCTGCGCCACCGGCGGCGCGCAGAACTACGACGCGCTGGCCACCATCGCCCGCCAGTCCTCCGGGAACACGCTGTACGGCGCGTACGACGCGGTCGTCGGCGGCAAGCACAAAGAGCCCAGGCCCAAGGGAGAGCAGTAGGTGAAACTCTTCCTCACGGCTGCCGGTGCCGCCCTCGCACTGGCGGCCGTCGCAGCATGCTCGGCCACAACAGGGAGCGCGGCACCGCACCCCACGGCCACGGCCAAGGACGCCGACGCGGCGCCCGGCGGCTGCCCCACCGCACCCTCGCTGCCGCTGCCCACGGACTTCCCGGCCGACCTGCCGGTGCCCGAAGGCGCGGTCGTGACCTCGGTGGAGCACCGCACCGGCGACCGGCTGGTCGTCGCCACCGTGGTACGGGACGACTTCGACGTCACCCTCTCCTTCCTGCAGCAACGGCTGCCCCAGGCCGGCTACGCGCTGAAGGAGGGGGAAGCGGAGCAGAACGACGCCGAGTCGAACTTCGCCTCCCCGACCGTTCAGGGCCGCTGGACCCTGCGCAAGATGTCCGACTGCACGGGCGGGCTGTACCTGACGTATCTGACCTCGCTCACGTCCTGACAGGCCGCTGTCGCCCGCCGCTCGCCCGTCCCTGACCCGTCGTCTGGCGCTCCGTCCCTCCGCAGCCGAGGGGCGGAGCACCATCGAGCGATGCGGCCAGCAGCTCGGACACAACTCGCTTCACGCTACGGCGGCGAACGTCGGCCGCTCGTAAGGCAGCTACTACACGCCCAGCGGCGTGGCAGTCTCGGCAAGCCGCGGCGCGGCCGGAGACGCCCAGCCGGTTCGTCTTCCATCACAGGAAGTTCGTCTCACTCCGCTGTCCCTTGGGCCGGACAGAGGCCACCGTCAATGAGAAAGGGACACGCGAAAAGCGAACCTACAGTCGAGCTGGGCCGCCAAAAAAGCGGAGGCCGTCCGCAGGACTTCATTCGCACGCTTGAGCTGGCATTCTCCTTGCGAAGGGCGGCAAGCTCCTCACGCGGCGGTGGTGAGCATGTCGCCTCGCTCGCCGGCATCGGCCTCGGCCTCGGCCTGGCGAATCCAGTTACGCAGGGCCTCGTGGTGCCCGCCGAGTTCCTCGGCCATGCGGCGGATCACGGGCTTCGGCTCGGAAGCGCGGTACATCCGCACCGCACGCTACGCAACTCCAGCGGGTACTTCCTCGGGGCAGGCATCGTCAGAGCTCCTCTCGTGAGCCCCATCTGACCTGCTGTCACCTCTCCCCGCATCTCGGGGGAACCTCAGGCTCCTCGGTCGCCCCGAAATACCCAACACGATCCACGTTTGGCAGAACTGGATTGCGGCCGAAGCCAGAGGGTGAAGACTCCACCCGCCCCCTCCGCGAGGCGGTCGCCGACTCGGTAGCGGCGCTTCTGCCCACTGGCGTCCCGAATGTCTTCGGCCTCGGGGAACAACGGAACGGCGATTACTGGCGGTAAGCACGGTTCCAGCAGGTCACGACCAGGGTGGCGACGCTCTCAGAACTGCCTCCTGACCCCGAGCACGTCCTCTCCCTCCCCGAGCTACGATCCGGTTGATCACCGAACCGGGGAGGGGACATGGCCGAGGGCCGGGAAGCGACGGACGCCGTCGAGGAGAGACCGGTGGAGCTGGCCTACCGGCCCACCGTCGACGATCTCGAGGCAGCGATCCGCACCCGGGCGAAGAGCACCAGAGCGGGCCGTTTCCGGCGCCGGCTGATGATCTACACGCTGGTGGTCACGGCCGTCGCAGTTCTGCTGTCGACGCTCGGCGACGGCCACCGTGACAGACCGTGGCCCCTGTACCTGGCGGTGGTGGCCTTCGTCGCCTTCATGACCGCCGTGCCGCGGCTGCAGGCCCGCCAGTTCCACCGGCTCAGCGAGCGACAGGGCGACTTTCGCGTCGCCGTCGACGACACGGGGATCCGCCTCACCACCGACCACAGCTCGGCCACTCTCGACTGGCACCTGTACCCGCGCCATGCCGAAACCCCGGAGCTGTTCGTGCTGCTCAGCGCCGACAAGTCCGCCGTCGGCGTCGTCGTCCTGCCCAAGCGCGGCCTGAGCAACCCGGAGGATGCGGACCGGTTGCGGGCGATCCTCGATCGGCACCTCGTACGCGCGGATGCCGCCGCGGCGCCGGACGCCGACAGGACGCCGAGCCGGGGCCGGGCCGTCGGGCGCGGAGCGGGCTCCGTCGGGCTGCTGCTCCTCGGGCTGGTGCTGCTCTTCTTCGCCTACGCCGCCGTCCAGAAGGCCGCGGACCCAGATGCCTTCCCCGGGCTCCAGCACAACAACGCGCCGGTCTCGGCCGTCGCCCTGATCCTCGGGGTGTGGGCCGTCGCCGGCGCATGGTGGGGCGTACGGCGGATGAAGGTGATGCGGATCGTGACCGCCGTGCTCGCCGCAGCCGTGCTGCTGGTCGGCGGCGCTGCCCTCTACCGCATCGGGCCGATGCTGCACTGCTGGGGCTCGGACCGGATCGCCCGGGGCCCCGACGGCGACTACGCCTGCTACGACTTCTGAGCGGGACCGGAGCTCACTCCTCGGCTGCGGCGGCGGCGCAGCCGCCGAGGTGCCGAAGATCTCGAAGGTGTGGGCGACGTCGACGAAGCAGTCCGGAGGCGTCGATCACCATACCGACGGCCACCCACGGAGAGGTGCCTGTTTGCGGGCGCCGCCGGCGTGCTGGTGGGCTCTACACACGGTGGAGTCCACGCTCACGATGGACCAGTCGATGCGGCCCTCCGCGTCGGCGTCGGGCCTGGACGGCCCGCAGGATTGTGCGGCATGGAGTCGCCGTACCAATGACCGCAAAAACAACGGATATGAGCTGACCTGGGAAAGATGCCGATCGGAGTGCGGTGTCACGCGGGGAGCACAACGGAAGTGCTTCGGCTCAGCGCCGTCGGCGGGCTGCCGGGTCGCGTGAGGCGACGTGCCGGGCGACCGCGTCGACGCCGGGTCGGGCGTACCGCTCCAGGGACCGCACGGAGGCGTGCCGGGAGCGGCCCAGCAGCATCGGGGTGGAGGTGCCGCCATCGGCGTCGTGCGTCAGGGCGCTGTGTCTTGTGCGCAGAGGCCGTGTACGGATGAGCCTGTGTGCGATTGAGTAGGTGCGTCGTTTGGCACACGTTCGCGCCGCATAGAGCCGGGCCGTGTTGCATTCCGAGAGGGTCGCTGTGACGCGGCTCACCCCGCTGGCTTTATCGGTGAGTCCTGACACCGGTTGTCGATCGGCGGCGACACCGCCCGGTGTCGACGGAGAACCGGAGTTCGAGCAGGTGCCTTCACGGGATGCGGATCCGGACGATCTGCCTGGCTGTTTGCCGCCGGTCGTGCGCGTCGTGACCGGTGAGGTGCCCGCCGAGGGCGACTGGCCGGTGCTGGCCCTGCTGGCCAGCGCGAATACGCCGCTGCGGGCCAAGGAGATCTGCGAGGTGACCCAGGAGGCCGCCGACCACCGGCACGTCGAGACGCTGCGGATGCGGCTGAACCGCATGGTGCGAGGTGAGTGGCTGGCCGAGCCGTCCAGGGGTCTGTTCGCGCTGGCCGATGGCGTTCGCGCACCCGATCGGCCCTGATCAGGCGGGCTCTTCCCCGCGTCGTGCCTGGTGCAAGCCTGATACGACGCGAAGGAAGAGCCCGATGCCAGACTACGGCCCGGGCCGGGATCGGCGGGGTGTTTCCCGCCGCTCGCGCCGCCTTCGAGCAACTGCTCACTGATCTGTTCGACCACCAGTGCGTCTGTCACGCCGAGGCGGAGGAGTTCATCGCCGCGCGCGGCCGCGAGGTGCACCGCCTGATGCTGCAGGAGTGGTTCGCCCAGCATGCGCAGCGCGAGGAGCGCCTGCGGAGGTCGCCGGATCCGACCAGGTGGTGCGGCGCGCCGCCGAGGCGGGCCACAAGCGGCTGCTGTCCACGCGGTTCGGCACCGTGGAGGTGGAGCGGATCGCCTACCGCGCGAAGGGGGGCTTCGAATCTGCACCCGGCCGATGCCGAACTGGACGTGCCGGTCGGGCGGCACTCGCACGAGCTCAAAAAGCTCGCCGCGATCGAGGCGGCGCGCGGTTCGTTCGAGTCAGCGGCCACCGCGATCGAGCGCGCCACCGGCACACACATGGGCAAGCGGCAGGTCGAGCAGCTGGTGCAGCGCGCTGCGGCGGACGTCGACGACTTCTACGCTCACGTGCGCAGCACCCATGCCTCCGGCTCCGGCTCCGGCTCCGGCTCCGGTTCCGGCTCCGAGGAGATGCTGCTGGTGCTCTCGGCGGACGGCAAGGGGATCGTCATGCGCCCCGAGGCGCTGCGTGAGGAGACCAGGC
>NZ_JACTVI010000155.1 GCF_014495685.1 Streptomyces sp. TRM68367
CCGCGGCATCCACGGCGTCTGTGAACGCGCCAACTCCCTGCTCAAGACCACCTTCAAGGCCCTGCGCCGGGTCAGTCTCGACCCCAGCACAGATCGCCGCCGCAGCCCTCGTCCTGCTCCAACTCGAGTACGACCGCAACATCTGAACGCTCACACAACGCCATGATCCGTTACTGGGAAAGGCTCAATGGCATCTTCGGTACCCGTGGCCGCCTTCTGCCGGTCCGGCGGGTTGTGGCGGGCCAGGAGGCGCCTTGGACCATGTCCTACGTGGTGAGGCAGATGAGGCGCTTGTAGCAGCAGAGAGCGGCGGCCAGTCCGACCCGGTGGGCCCCACTGGCGCCGGCCTCATACGGATGCCGGCCGCATACGGACCCCGTCACCCGAACTCCTCCACGTACTCCTCCGGCGGCCCCAACTCAGGACGGTCCCGCAACTCCAGGACCCCGCCCAGCCGTTCCAGCTCCAGGACCGTCACGCTGTTCTCGCCCGCGCGCAGCAACGGTGCCGGGCAGTACAGCGTGACCTGGGGCCCGATCGCCCAGTAGCGGCCGAGCAGGAAGCCGTTGACCCAGACGAGGCCGCGGCCCGATCCCGGCAGTGCGAGGAAAATGTCCGCGGGTGTGTCGGCGTGGAACTCCGCGACGGCGAACCCGGCCTGCGTGGTCGCCGGGCCGACGGCGACCACGCCGGCCAGTTCCTGGGCGGACCACTCCTGCAGGGCGACCGGCGTGCTGGCCCAGCCCTGCACGATGCGCCGGTCGACGAGGACGGGGCCGAGCAGGCCCTTGGGCCGGCCGATGCCCGGGCCGTAGTTCACCCGGCCGAGGCTCTCGACCAGGACCTCCAGTCGTACGACGTCGCCGGTGCCGTGGACGGGGAGTTCCGGGGCCTCGGGATCGGCGACGCCGAGGAGGGCGCCGTCGGCGAAGACCAGCGCCCGGTCGCGCACGTCGGTGAGGGTCAGGCGGTGCTCGCCCGCCGGGATGCGCGGGTGCGCGGTGTGCAGGACCATGCCCGCGTCGAGGCCGAGTTGTTCGAAGGATGCGGGGCGCGGGGCGGTCGAGGTCGGGGCGGGCACGGCGCGGAGGCCGGCGAGCAGGTCGGCGTGGTGGACGAGCGGGACGCGGGTCGGTGGGAGCTTCGGCGTGCGCTCGGGTGAACGGAGGGGGCCACGGGCGACGCCGAGTGCCTCGCGCATGGCGAAGAACTTGGGGGTGAGCGTGCCGTCCTCGGCGATCGGCGCGTCGGAGTCGTAGCTCGTCACGATGGGCTCGAGTCGGCCCTCGTGGTCGTTGGCGCCCGCCCAGAGCCCGAAGTTGGTGCCGCCGTGCGCCATGTAGATGCTGACGCTGCCGCCGTCGGCGATGATGCCGCGCAGGGTGCCGACCGCGCTGTCCACCTCGCGGACGTGGTGCCGCTTGCCCCAGTGGTCGAACCAGCCGTTCCAGAACTCGGCGACCAGGAACGGTTCGTCGGGTCGCCGGGCTGCGAGGAGCCGCCGGGCGGCGTCGGGGTTGGAGCCGAGGGTGACGGCCGTCAGGGTCCCGGGCAGGGTGCCGCCGTCCAGCATGAGCTCGGTGGGTCCGTCGGCGGTGAACAGCAACTCCCGGATGCCCCGGGTGGAAAGCGCCTCGCGGTTCCAGAGGAGGTAGGCGTGGTCGTCGCCGTAGCTGCCGAACTCGTTCTCCACTTGCACCGCCACGACCGGCCCGCCCTCGGCGGCCTGGAGCGCGGCGATGCGCGGGACCAGCGCGTCGAACCAGCGGCCGACGGCGGAGGTGAACGCCGGATCCGAGCTGCGGACCGCGACGTCCCGGCCGGTGAGCCAGCTCGGCAGGCCGCCGTTGGACCACTCCGCGCAGATGTACGGGCCGGGCCGGACGATGACGTCGAGGCCCTCCTCGCCCACCGTGCGGATGAACCGCTCGATGTCCCGCCAACCGTCGAAGGACGGCGCCTCGTGCTCCCTGGTCTGATGGAAGTTCCAGGCCACATAGGTGTCGACCGTGTTGAGTCCGAGGTCGGCGAGCCGGCGGATCCGGTCCCGCCACAGGTCGGGGTGGACGCGGAAGTAGTGCAGCGCCCCCGACAGGATGCGATGCGGGACGCCGTGCCGGTACAGGCGGCCCCCGTGCCAGGTGAGCGCGCTGGTGGCGGCGCCGGCCGCCGTGTCGGTCGTGGTGTGGGCCGAAGCGATGTGTGTCGTTGGCGGCTCAGTCACCATGCGAGCTTATGTTATCGATGCCATACGTAACAAGTTCGATAGGATCGGTGAACGACGTCGCGGGCCGGCCGCGGGAGAGGAGCGCCATGACCGAGGGCACCGCGAGGCTGAGGCAGCCGAGCATGGCCGACGTGGCCCGGACCGCCGGGGTGTCGGCGCAGACCGTCTCGCGTGCGCTGCGCGGCTCGCCGAACGTCAACCCCGAGACCAAGAGGCGCGTGCTCGCCGCCGTGGAGCAGGTCGGTTACCGGTTCAACAGCGCCGCCAGGGCGCTGTCCTCCGGGCGCAGCCACACCATCGGGCTCGTCCTGCTGGCGTCCGGCGGGTACTACTCGCGCTCGGCGGTGACCGCCGGCGTCGAGGCGGCCGCCGGCGAGGCCGGGTACGCGGTGAACATCGCGACGATCGCCGCGCTCGACACCGGCCTGATGGAGCGGGCCCTGTCCAAGCTCGCCGACCAGGGCGTCGACGGCTTCGTCATCGCCGTGCCGCTCATCTCCGTGACGCGGAAGATGGAGGAGATCACCCACGACATCCCGACGGTCACCCTCGACGGCTCGCGGACGGCGGACGCCCGGGTGCTCGGCATCGACCAGCAGGAGGCGGGCCGCGTCGCCACGCAGCACCTGCTCGACCTGGGCCACCGCCAGGTCTGGCACCTCTCCGGTCCGGACGAGTGGATCGAGGCCCGCCAGCGGCGGCAGGGCTGGCAGGAGTGCCTGGCCGCGGCCGGGATCGAGGCGCCACCGGTCCTCGAAGGGGACTGGTCGCCCGACTCGGGATACCGGCAGGGGCAGATCATCGCGATGATCCCGGAGGTGACCGCGGTCTTCGTCGCGAGCGACGAGATGGCCTTCGGGGTGATCCGCGCGCTGCAGGAGCGCGGCCGGTCTGTGCCCGGCGACGTGTCCATCGTGAGCGTCGACGACATCGCCCTGGCGGCCTACTACTCGCCGCCGCTGACGACCGTCCGGCAGGACTTCTACCGCTACGGCGCGGCGGCCGTCGCCCTGCTGCTGGAGGGCGACGAGGCCGGCGTCGACGCATCCGTCGCCACCGTGTCACTGTCGGTGCGCGCCTCCACGGCACCACCGAGCTCCCGCTGAGCTTCGGGGCAGCTGTTCGGCCGTTCCCGGAAATGCCTCTGGTGGGCCTCTTGCGCCGTCATGCGAATCGGTGCCACCGTAAGCCTTTATGTTATCGGTGCCACCGTAACACGTCCGGATCACCCTGTGGTCCAGATCTCAGGCGCGGTGGTCCGGCGTCACGGCGGTGTGGCCTCCGACGGGGCCGGCCCCCGGCCTGTTCTACCGCTCGCAGCCAGGTGGGCAACTGTCCACGGGAAGGACCCCACATGAGGAGATCGCTCGTCCTCGCGGGCGCCGCGGTCACGGTGCTCGGACTGCTCGCCGGCTGTTCGTCCGGCGGGAGCGGCTCGGACTCCGGCAAGACGACCCTCAAGGTCGCCGCCCTCGAAGGCGGCTACGGCCGCGCCATGTACACGCAGGTCATCAAGCAGTACGAGGCCTCGCACCCCGGCATCGATGTCCAGTTGCAGATCTCGAAGAGCATCGAGGACGAGATCACCCCGAACATGAAGGCGGGAAAGTACCCGGACGTCGTCGTGCTCGGCCAGGGCCGTAAGGCCGCCCTCACCGAGACGCTGATCAAGGACAAGGCCCTCGAGGACCTCACACCGGTGCTCAAGGCGAAGGTCCCGGGTGAGAACAGGACCGTGGGGGACAAGCTCACCAAGGGCATCGTCGGCAACCTCAACACCAACCCCTACGGCAACGATCAGACGTACCTCATGCCGATGTACTACGCCCCGACCGGGCTCTTCTACAACAAGGGCCTGTTCGAGCAGAAGGGCTGGAAGGTCCCGAGCACCTGGGACGAGATGTTCGCGCTCGGCGACAAGGCCAAGAAGCAGGGCATTCCGCTGTTCACCTACCCGACCGCCGGCTACCTCGACTCGTTCTTCTTCGCGCTCCTCGCGGACATCGGCGGGGAGCAGTTCTACACCGACGTCATGACATACAAGAAGGACGTCTGGAAGACGGCGAACGCCCGGAAGGCCCTGGACATCACCACCCGGCTGCTCAGCTACGCCGCGCCGGCCACCGTCGGATACGCCAATGAGCAGGACTTCACCAAGAACCAGCAGCTGATCCTCGACAACAAGGCGCTGTTCATGCCGAACGGCACCTGGATCGTCGGCGAGATGGCGGATGCTCCCCGCGCGAAGGGCTTCAAGTGGGGCCTGACGCCGCTGCCGGCGGTCACCGCGGGCGGCAAGCGCTACATCACGACGTCGGTCGAGTCGGCCTGGATCCCCAAGGCCGCCGAACACAAGGACGCGGCCAAGGACTTCATCGCCTACCTGTACTCCGACAAGGCGGCGAAGATCTTCGCCAAGTCGAACGCCATCCAGCCGATCCAGGGCATCGCGGACACCCTGACCGGGGAGAACGCCGAGTTCTACAAGGTGTACGAGGACCCGTCGGTCTCCGCGCTCGTGGGCGGGTTCGCGAGCACCGCGCCCGTCGCGGGCGTCGACATCAAGGCCACGCTCTTCGACACCGCCAACAGCATCATCAGCGGCGACACCACCGAGGACAAGTGGCAGGCCGCGCTGAACGACGCCAGCGAGAAGCTGCGCCAGGCGGGCGACTGACGTGCCCGGCGGCGGCCCGGTCGGCCCGGACCGCCGCCGGTGTCTCCCATACGACTCCCTCGATTCCGCCGATCGACCCAAGGACCGGCACGGTGACGACCCTCTCCAGCCCACCCCCAGGCTCGACGAACGGCACATCCGAAACGGCCGGCAAGGCACCGTCCGCCGGGAGTTCCCGGCGAGGCGCCCGGGCCCCGGCCCGCGTCGGCCGCCGGCGCGGCAACACCGGCTTCGTGCTCGCCTGCCTGCTGCCCGCGCTGGTGCTCTTCGCGGTGTTCATGGTGATCCCGACCGTGAACGTGTTCCGGACGTCCCTCTACACCTGGGGCGGGTTCTCTCCCGACAAGCGCTTCGTGGGGCTCGACAACTTCCGCCACCTCCTCGACGACGAGCAGTTCATACGTGCGTTCCAGAACACGGTCGCCCTCCTGGTGGTGGTGACCGTCGTGACGATGGGCATGGGCCTGTTCCTCGCTGCGATCATGACCCGGCAGCGGCTGCGCGGGCGGAACCTCTACCGCTTCGTCCTCTACATCCCCAACGTGCTCTCGGTGGTCGTGATCGCGGCGATTTTCTCCGCCGTGTACGACCAGGACAACGGTCTGCTCAACGGCACGCTCCGGCTGCTCTCGCTCGACGGCCTGCAACAGGTCTGGCTCGGCAACCAGAAGATCGTGCTCTACTCCGTCGCGATCGCGATGGTCTGGCAGTCGCTGGGCTACTACATGGTCCTCTACATGGCGGGCATGGCGAGCATCCCGGAGGAGCTCTACGAGGCGAGCGCGCTCGACGGCGCCTCCGCCACCCGGCAGTTCTTCGCCCTCACACTGCCGCTCATCTGGCAGAGCCTGCGCACCACGCTGACGTTCTTCGTCATGAGCGCCGTGAACCTCAGCTTCGTGCTCGTCCGCGCGATGACCGGCGGCGGGCCCGACGGCTCCTCCGATGTCCTGCTGAACTACATGTACAAGCAGGCGTACACGAACTCGTCGTACGGCTACGGCATGGCCATCGGTGTCGTCGTCTTCGCGTTCTCGTTCCTCGTGTCGCTCCTGGTGAGCCGGGCGACGCGGCGCGAACCACTCCAGTTCTGAGAGCCCTTGAGGACAGGCACCATGACCACGATCAACTCGTCGTCCCGCCCCCGCACGGGCCGGGCGCTCACCTACGCCCTCGTCATCGCCCTCGCGCTCGCCATCGCGGTGCCGGTCGCCTGGGTGCTGCTCGCCTCGCTCAAGCAGAAGAGCGAGTTCTTCGGCAGCCCCTGGACGCTGCCGAAGGGCCTGCACGTCCAGAACTACGTCGCCGCGTTCGTCGACGCACACATGGGTCAGTACTTCCTGACCTCGGTGCTCGTCACGGTGCTCGGGCTGGTCCTCGTCCTGGCGGTCTCTGTGCCGGCGGCCTACGTCATCGCCCGGTACGAGTTCCGCGGCCGCCGCGTCGTGGAGATCGCGCTCATGGCCGGCCTCTTCGTCAACGTCAACTACATCGTCGTACCGATCTTCCTCATGCTCGTCGACTGGGACCGCGCGCTCATCGACGTCTTCCCCCGCGGGTTCTTCATCGACAACCCCGCGGTCCTGTCACTCGTCTACGCGGCCACGTCGATCCCGTTCACCATCTACCTGCTCACCGCGTACTTCCGGTCGATACCGGTCGAGTACGAGGAGGCCGCCGCCCTGGACGGGGCGTCCCGCTTCCGGATCATGACCAGGATCATGCTCCCGATGGCGCGCCCGGCGGTCACCACCGTGATCCTGTTCAACTTCCTGGCCTACTGGAACGACTTCATCATCTCGCTCACCCTGCTCCCCGGTGACGACAAGACGCTCCAGGTCGGACTGCTCAACCTGTTCACCGCGCAGAAGGCGGCGGCCGACTACGGGCGTCTGTACGCCGGCATGGTCATCGTCATCGTTCCCGTCCTCATCGTCTACGCGCTCATCCAGCGCCGGCTCATCGAGGGCATCGCATCGGGCGGCGTGAAGGGCTGACCGCCACCCCCCGCGGCATCAGTACCTCGCGGCATCAGCGGAAGGAAACGTCATGAAGGAATCGACGCGTACGGCGCTGCTCGTCACCGCCCGTACGCTCGTCGCGGCGGTCTGCCTCACGCTCGTCGTCATCGCGCGAACGACGGTCGGATGGGGTCACCTCCTGGTCATGCTGGCCGCTCTTGGCGGGCTGCTGGCACTGCTCGCCTCGTACAACCGGCGGTTCCGGTGACCGCGGCCGCGGCGTCCGGACGGGCACGGGCACGGGCACTGGCCGCGGTCCGGCCGAGCGAGCGCCAACTGGCCTGGCAGTCAATGGAGTTCTACGGATTCATCCACTTCGGCATGAACACCATGACGAACCGCGAGTGGGGCGAGGGACACGACGACCCCGCCGCCTTCGACCCGGCCGGGCTCGACGCGGACCAGTGGGTCGCGGCGCTCAAGAGCGCCGGGATGACCGGCGTGATCCTCACCTGCAAGCACCACGACGGCTTCTGTCTGTGGCCGAGCGACGTCACCGCCTACTCGGTCGCCTCGTCGCCGTGGCGGGGCGGCAAGGGCGACGTGGTCGCGGAGGTCGCCGACGCGGCCCGGCGGCACGGCCTGTGGTTCGGGATCTACCTGTCCCCCTGGGACCGCACCGAGGCGTCCTACGGCTCCGGGACCGCGTACGACGACTTCTACGCCGCCCAGCTCACCGAACTGCTCACCCGGTACGGGCCGGTGTTCTCGGTGTGGCTGGACGGCGCGAACGGCGAGGGCCCGAACGGCAAGCGCCAGATCTACGACTGGGAGCGGTACTACGCGGTCGTACGGGAGTTGCAGCCGGACGCGGTCATCGGCGTGTGCGGGCCCGACGTCCGCTGGTGCGGCAACGAGGCCGGGGACACCCGCCCCGACGAGTGGAGCGTGGTCCCGCGCGCCCTGCAGGACGGCGAGCGGACCGCGGACCGCTCACAGAAGGCGGACGACGGCACCTTCGCCCGGCTCGTCCGCAGCGACGACCGCGACCTCGGCAGCCGCGCCGCGCTGGTCGGGCACGAGGACGACCTGGTCTGGTACCCGGCCGAGGTCAACACCTCGATCCGTCCCGGCTGGTTCCACCACCCGGCCGAGGACGTCCAAGTCCGCTCGGTGGACGAGCTGTTCACCATCTACCTGCGGGCTGTCGGCGGCAACTCCTGCTTCCTGCTCAACGTCCCGCCGGCCCGGGACGGGCGCATACGGGACACCGACGTGGCGGTCCTTGAGCAACTCGGGCGGCGCATCGACGACTTCCGGTCGCGGCGGATCGAGGCGACCGCCACGACGGTCTCGTCCGGTACCCCGGGCGACGTCGCAACCGCGTGGCCCGGCGCGGCAGGGCGTACGCCGTGGCGGCCGGACGGCACGGACCCGCGGCCCGGCGTGACACTCGCGTTCGGGCGGCTCCGCCCGGTCGAGGCGGTCGTCGTGGGCGAGAACATCACGCAGGGACAGCGCATCGAGCACGTCGTAGTCCGGGGCCGCCGGGACGGCCGCTGGACGACGCTCGCCGAGGCGCACGCGGTGGGCTACCAGCGCATCCTGACCTTTACGCCGGTCGAGGTCGACGCCGTACTGGTCGAGGTGACGGAGGCGCGGGACACGCCCGTCGTGGCGCACGTGACCGCGATCGGGGCGGCCTCATGAAGGGAACGTTGCCCAAGCAGGGCACCTCGCGCAAGCCGAACAATGCCCGCAAGCCGAGCAACGCCGGCAGGCCAACCAACTCCCGCCGCCCGGGCGCCTCGCGCAAGCCTCGTGCCTCGCGGGGCGCGAGCACCTCCAGCACACCCCACACCTCCCGCAGGCCGTCGCGCCGGGCCGTCCTCCTCGTCACCGGCGTGTGCATCGCCCTCACCGCACTGGTGGTCACCGGAGTGACGCTGCTCCGCGACCACCGCACCGAGAACGAGGTCGCCTCCCTCGACGGGCATCCCGTAACGCGCGACGAACTGCTCTTCCACATGCGGCGACTCGCCCCGACCGTGCAGAACGAGCTGCGCAACAAGTACCACCTGGTGGGCCCGGTCGACTGGAACGCGAAGGCCGGCGACAAGACCGCGCTCCAGCGGCTCGAGACCCGTGCGCTCGACGAGATCCGGCAGGACAAGACCACGCTCATCCTCGCGAAGCAACAGGGGCTCGTCGACTCCGTGGACTACGCGGACTTCCTGGCCGACCTGGCCAAGGAGAACCAGTCCCGTGCCGACGCCATCGCAGCGGGCCAGACCGTGTATGGCCTCGCGCAGTTCTCCCCCGAGGAGTACTACACCCACCGGCTCACCGAGCTCACCACGAACCTGAAGAAGCGGCTCAGCGCGAACCCCGGCGACCCGCTCTGGGTCACCGACGCCGAAGTCCGGCGCGCGTTCGACGCCGACCGGGACGCCTGGAGCGCCAACGCGACCACGTACACGTACTCGCAGCTCGTCGTGCCGGTGCCCGCCGGCGCTTCCGCGGACTACGCGGCCCGCCTGCAGCGGCGGGTGGCCGCCGCCAAACGCCTCGCGGCCGTCGCCGCCGGGGTCCCCGGAGCCAAGCTCACGACCGGCACGTACGGCGGCAGCGGCTCCACCGGGCTGAACGCCCACGACCAAGACCTCATGGCGGTGCTCGGCAAACTCCGACCGGGCCATATCTCCGCCCCCGTCAAGGGCACCGGCCAGATCACCTACTACGAGCTCGACGGCAAGAAGGTCGACGAGGACAAGGCGTTCGCCGACTACCGCGGGCGGATCCGGCAGTCGCTCGTCGAGGAGAAGTTCGACAAGTACCTCCAACGCCGGGTCAGGGGCAGCGACATCGATGTCGACACCTCGGCGGTGGACGCCATCAACGCAAAGGATGTGCAGCAATGAGACCTTTCGACACCGAACCACCCCCCGTCGACGAGGCGGCGCCCAGACATCGGCGGTTCTCCGCACGGGCACTCCGCGCGAGCCTCAACACCCTGTTCACCGCCCTGCTCTCCGCAGTGCTCGTCGGCTCGCTGGTTCCCGCCGCGTACGCCGCCGCTGCCCCGGACCGCACCTCCTCCCGCGTCCCCGCCGCCGCCAAACCGAACTGGCCGGGCAACACCCCCAACAGGACCGGCGGCACGGACTACTTCATCGACGCCACCCACGGCCACAACAACGCGGCCGGGACCTCCCCCAAGACCGCCTGGCGCACCCTCGCCAAGGCGAACGCCACGCCGTTCCGGCCCGGCGACCGCATCCTGCTCAAGGCCGGCGAACAGTGGCAGGACGAGCAGCTCTGGCCGAAGGGCTCGGGCAGCGCGGGCAGGCCGATCACCATCTCGGCGTACGGCGACCCGAGCGCCGGCCTGCCGTACATCGCGACGAACGGCAAGGTGCCGAGCCCGTTCAACGCGGACGGCACGAAGAATCCCGCCACCGTCGGCCTGACCGGCGCCATCGTGCTGCGCAACCAGCAGTACTGGGACATCAACCACGTCGAGCTGTCCAATGACGACGACTTCGCGACCAACATCACCAAAGGGACACCCGCAGCACCTTACGTCCGCGACGGAATCATGGTGTCGATCAACGCCGACCTGCTGAAGCCCGGCGAGGACAGCATCATGGACCACTTCCGCATCTCGGACATATACGTCCACAACATCGACGGCCCGAGCTACTGGCAGAAGATCCACTACGGCGCCGTCGACTTCCAGGTCTTCGGCAGCAAGAGCTACAAGGACTACGGCACCGGCGGCTACTACTTCAAGGACGTCCGGATCGAGGACAACACCTTCGAGAACGTCGAACTGCACGCCGTCCAGTTCGCGTTCAACTGGTTCGCCGCCGACGGCGCGGACGCGGGCCAGTACGACGAGAACGGGAAGTGGCACGAGGGCTGGGAACAGCTGTGGGTACGCACCCGCGACCTGTACAGCCGGGATGTCTACATCGGCCACAACTACGCCGAGAGCATCGGCCAGGGCGCGATCCAGCTCGCCAACACCAAGAACATGACGGTCGAGTACAACGAGGTCAACGGCTATCTGAAGCGCTACGACGCCGTGTCCTGCGCGCTCTACCTGTGGGCGGGCGCGGACTCGGTCATGCAGTACAACGAGGTCTACGGCGGCCCCAGCGACGAGTTCGACGGCACCCCGTGGGACCTGGAGTACACGAACTTCAACGTCACGTACCAGTACAACTACTCGCACGACAACCAGGCGGGCTGGATGGCCTACATGGGCAACAGCTCCAACTCGACAGCCCGCTACAACCTCAGCGTCAACGACAACGGCGTACTCGTGAAGAACATGCTGTCGACGAACTACTCGCCGACGTACTTCACGAACAACACCTTCGTCTACGACGGCGCGGACCTCGACTACGTCCACGACGAGACGTTCCGGAGCCGCGTCTACTTCCTGAACAACATCTTCTACAACACCTCGAAGACGACCGCGACGCCGTGGTACCGCCGCACCGGCGCCCTACGGCAGGCCGTGTTCTCCAACAACGACTACTACGAGGCAAGCGGCACCCACTCCACCCAGGAACCGGCCGACCCGAGGGGACTGCGGGCCGACCCACGGTTCGTCGGTGACCCCGCCGACTACGTCACCGGGGCGGGCGTGGACCACATCCGAAAAGCGGCGGCACACTTCGCCCTCCGCAAGGACTCGCCGCTCATCGACGCCGGCCGCTACAACCCGCACCTGGGCACAAAGGACTTCCTCGGCACACACATCTACTACGGCAAGGCACCGGACATAGGCATCGCCGAGAGCCGCATCGGCCGGAAGGTCACCAACCCGGTCGACACCGACCCCATCGAGGAGGAGGTGGACAACCGCGTCGACCTCGCGCTCGGCAAACCGGTCACCGCGAGCTCGACCCACCCCGGGGCGAACGGGACGCTCACCGCGGACAAGCTGACCGACGGCGACCTGACGACCCGCTGGGCCGCGGCCGATGACGCGACCTACCCGATCACGCTCGACATCGACTTCGGCACGGGCACCTCCTTCGACCAGGTCTACCTGGACGAGTACACCGACTCGGGCACCAACCCGCGGGTGCAGTCCTTCCAACTGCAGCGGTGGGACCCCGGGACCGGCCAGTGGGTGACCTTCGCGAGCTACGACGACGGCATCGGGCACGACCGCACCGTGACAGGCTTCGGCGACGTCACGACCTCCCGGCTCCGGGTGGCGCTCACCCAGCAGATCGCGACGGAGCAGTACACGCCGACGCTGACCGAGATCGCTGTTTACCACACCGGGGATTAGGCCAGGCCGGAGCCGCTGCGGCGGCGCCAAGGGCCTCCGCTGGGCCGATCTCCCCACCCCGGAGAACGGCGAGCAGGGGCCCTTGGCCCTCGAGCTGGTTTCGGGAAGGGGCTGTGGTTTCACCTCGCCCCGAAACCGGCTTCGCCCCCGGTAATCGGAGTAGCCGCCGTCGCAGACCACATCGGAGACGCCCTTGCCAACCCGGGCAGCACTTATCCGACGAAGAGCGACAAGCAGCTGTCCGGCGGGAGCGCCTTGAACCCGCTGCACCGGCTTGCGCCGGGACCCCAGCGCGGCCGTGACGGTCCGTCTGGGGGCTTTTTGCACCGCCCGGACTCAGTGAGCCTTTCCCAGTAACGGATCATGGCGTTGTGTGAGCGTTCAGATGTTGCGGTCGTACTCGAGTTGGAGCAGGACGAGGGCTGCGGCGGCGATCTGTGTAATGCGGCTGGGGTCGAGACTGACCCGGCGCAGGGCCTTGAAGGTGGTCTTGAGCAGGGAGTTGGCGCGTTCACAGACGCCGTGGATGCCGCGG
>NZ_JACTVI010000156.1 GCF_014495685.1 Streptomyces sp. TRM68367
ACCAGGCCCGGGCCGGAAACGTGTAGTCAGCGATCAAGGTGACCGCCAGGCCCGCTGGTGAACCGCCGGCCTGCCAGCGCGGCAACCGAATCGGCCTGGTGCCGTCGCCGGAGAAGATCTCATCCAGGTGGGACAGATTCGCCAAGGTCTGCTCCGACGCGTCGAATACGGCGGTCCCACTGTAACGGCCCTGCCCAACGACCAGACATGACTCCTGAGTGCCATCGTGGAATGACAGTTCCGCGCCCGATCGGGCGATTGAGTGAAGCATGCTCCCGAGCCCCGGATGGGTCTCGCCTGAACGCCCGCCCGGGCCGTGCCGACGCGGACGTGGATGGGCTTGTCCGCCTTGTGCGAAGCGGGCGGCCCAGCACCCTCCGAACCGGTTCGTGCGGATGGAGGGTGCCGTCAGCCGGTCGCGCACCGTTGAGGTAGCCCGACTCGGGCCGGGCCAGGAAGGCGATGACGTCGGCCACGTCCTCGACATCGCCGATGCGGCGTACCGGAACGTCCGCGATCATGGCGGCCTTGCGCTCCTCGTCCAGCTTCCCTTGCGTGATGTCGGTATTGATCAGGCCCGGGGCCACGGCGTTGACCGTGACTCCGGACGGGCCGAGTTCGCGGGCGAGGGCCCGGGCGAATCCCAGGAGTGCGGCCTTGGCCGCCGAGTAGGCCACTCCCCCGAACACCCCGCCGCCACGCTCGGCCGAGACGGACGACAGGAAGACGATACGGCCGAACCCCCGCTCGGCCATCCCGGCGGCCACGCGGTGGGTGACCAGGAAGCTCCCGCGGACGTTGACCTCGAAGATCCGCTCCCACTCGGTGGGCGTGACGTCGAGGAAGCGGGTCGGGGACGTGATCCCCGCGTTGTTGACGAGGGCTCCGATCGGCGGGAGTGCCGCTTCGATCTCCCCGATCGCGACGTCGACCGCCTCGGCGTCGGTGACATCCGCCGCGAGCCCCAGGGATTCCACCCCGTGCCGGTCGGCGACCTCCCGGGCGGTGTCCTCGGCGGCCTCCTTGTCCAGGTCGAGGACGGCTATGTGGTAGCCGGCGGCGGCCAGGGCGTGCGTGGTGGCACGTCCGATGCCTCGCAGGGATCCCGCGCCGGTGACAACTGCGGTGCGGCGGGTGTGTTCGGTGACCATGCGGTTCTCCTGAGGAGTGGGAAACGGGGGAGCCTGGACGTCCCGCGCTGGGCTCAGAGTTCGCGGCGGACGCGCTCAGCACAGATCATCGCTGTCATGCACATGACGCAGATAGCGCACGCCGGGCTGCCTGATGTCGGCGGAGTGCCACAGCGGGGCTTCGCCCTGGCCCGTGCGGCAGGCGTCTTGACAACCTGGAACACAGAAGAAAAGCTGTTGCGCATAGAGACGCTGGTTGCTTAATCAGAAACCAAGGCATTCGCCGTCGAGAGGTTTCGCTCGCACCTCCCACTCCACGCGCAGACAAGGGAGCCCGCTCGTGGCCATCTCCGTCTTCGACCTCTTCTCCATCGGCATAGGCCCGTCCAGTTCGCACACGGTCGGTCCCATGCGGGCCGCCCGCATGTTCACCAGCAGGCTGGAGAAGGAAGACCTGCTCGCGCGGACGGCGTCGGTACGGGCCGAGCTCTTCGGCTCGCTGGGGGCCACCGGTCACGGCCATGGCAGCCCCAAGGCCGTCCTGCTCGGTCTGGAGGGCAACGAGCCGCACACGGTGGACGTCGGCGTGGCCGAACGGGACGTCGAGCGGATCAGGGCGACGGGAAGGCTGCGTCTGCTGGGCCGCGAGCTCGGCGATACCCACGAGATCCGTTTCGACACGGAGCGGCAGTTGGTTCTGCACCGCCGCCGTTCCCTGCCGTACCACGCCAACGGCATGACACTGTTCGCGTACGACGCCGAGGGGCGGTCCTTGCTGGAGGCCACCTACTACTCGGTCGGCGGCGGGTTCGTCGTCGACGAGGACGCCGTCGGTGCGGACCGGGTCAAGGTCGACGACACGGTGGTGAAGTATCCGTTCGGCAGCGGCGACGAGCTGCTGCGCCTGACCCGGGAGACGGGTCTGTCGATCTCCGCGCTGATGCTGGAGAACGAGCGGGCCTGGCGGACCGAGGAGGAGATCCGCGCGGGGCTGCTGGAGATCTGGCGGGTGATGCAGGAGTGCGTGGCACGCGGCCTGTCCTGTGAGGGGATCCTGCCGGGCGGGCTCAGGGTCCGCCGCCGGGCCACCGCCGTGGCCAAGGCACTGCGGGCGGACGGCGAACCGGCCAGGCGGGCGTTGGAGTGGGTGACCCTCTACGCCATGGCGGTCAACGAGGAGAACGCGGCCGGCGGCCGGGTGGTCACCGCTCCGACGAACGGCGCGGCCGGCATCATCCCGGCGGTCCTGCACTACTACGTCAACTTCGTGCCCGGCGCCGACGACGACGCCGTGGTCCGGTTCTTGCTGGCGGCCGGCGCCATCGGACTGCTGTTCAAGGAGAACGCCTCGATCTCGGGCGCCGAAGTCGGCTGCCAGGGCGAGGTCGGCTCCGCCTGTTCCATGGCCGCGGGCGGCCTCGCGGAGGTGCTCGGCGGCTCGCCCGAACAAGTGGAGAACGCCGCCGAGATCGGCATGGAGCACAACCTGGGCCTGACCTGCGACCCGGTCGGTGGCCTGGTGCAGATCCCGTGCATCGAACGCAACGGCATGGCGGCGGTCAAGGCCGTCACAGCGGCCCGGATGGCCCTGCGCGGCGACGGCCGCCATCACGTCTCCCTGGACAAGGTCATCAAGACCATGAAGGAGACGGGCGCCGACATGAAGATCAAGTACAAGGAGACGGCCCGCGGCGGACTCGCGGTCAACGTCATCGAGTGCTGACGACCGCGGAGCGGGGTCTGAGGAGTCTGGCATGGGACGAGCCACCGGGCGACGGCGCGTACTGCGCATCCGGGACGGCGCGGTGAGCAGCCGCCCGGACACCCTGGTCGCGGAGGAGCCGCTGGAGATCCGGCTGAACGGCAGACCTCTCGCGATCACGATGCGCACACCCGGCGACGACTTCGCGCTGGCAGCCGGATTCCTGGTGAGCGAGGGTGTCCTCGGCCGGGCCGAGGAGCTGACGAACATCCTGTACTGCGCGGGTGCTACGGAGGACGGCGCGAACACCTACAACGTCGTCGACGTGCGGCTCGCCCCCGGCGTCGTGGTGCCGGACATCTCGCTCGAGCGGAACGTGTACACCACATCCTCGTGCGGCCTGTGCGGGAAGGCGAGTCTGGACGCCGTACGGACCAGCACCCGCTGGCCGATCGCCGGCACTCCCCCGGTCCGGGTCGACCCCGAGCTGCTGGCCGCGCTCCCCGATCGGCTTCGGGGCGCGCAGCGGGTCTTCGACCGCACCGGGGGTCTGCACGCCGCCGGGCTGTTCTCGTCGGGAGGGGAGCTACTGGATCTGCGGGAGGACGTGGGCCGCCACAACGCCGTCGACAAGCTCATCGGCCGCGCGCTGCAGTCCGGCGAGCTGCCGCTGTCCCGGCGCATTCTGCTGGTCTCCGGCCGTGCGTCCTTCGAGCTGGCGCAGAAGGCGGTCATGGCGGGTATTCCGGTGCTGGCCGCGGTGTCGGCCCCCTCCTCCCTCGCGGTGGATCTGGCGACGGAGACCGGACTCACGCTCGTCGGCTTCCTGCGCGGCAGTTCCATGAACGTGTACGCGGGCGAGCAGCGCATCGCCCTGGGAGCGCGAGGAGGTCTCCCGGCGTGAGCCGCCGCCCCCGTCGCGTCGCGATGCTCAGCGTGCACACGTCGCCCCTGCACCAGCCCGGCACCGGTGACGCGGGCGGCATGAACGTCTACATCGTCGAACTCGCCAAGTGCCTTGCCGCGACCGGCATCGAGGTGGAGATCTTCACCCGTGCGACCTCCGCGGCGCTTGCGCCCACCGTCGAGCTGTCGCCCGGGGTGCTCGCACGGCACATCGTCGCCGGTCCCTACGAGGGCCTGGCCAAGGAGGATCTGCCGGCGCAGCTGTGCGCCTTCGCACACGGCGTGCTGCGGCTCTGGGCGGACCACCGTCCCGGACACTACGACGTCGTGCACTCGCACTACTGGCTGTCCGGTCACGTCGGCCGGCTCCTCGGGGAACGCTGGGGCGTACCGCTCGTGCACGCGATGCACACCATGGCCATGGTCAAGAACGCCTCGCTGGCGAAGGGCGACACGCCCGAACCCGAGGCTCGCGTGCTCGGGGAGACACATGTCGTCCGGGACGCTCAGCGGCTCATCGCCAGCACAGCCAGGGAAGCAGAGGAGTTGTGCCGCCACTACGACGCCGATCCCACCAGGGTCGCCGTCGTTCATCCCGGCGTGAACCTGGATCGCTTCCGCCCCGATCCGCGCGGGGTCGAGGCCGGCCGGGCCGCGGCCCGGGCCCGGCTCGGGCTTCCGCACGAGGCGCTGGTCCCGATGTTCGCCGGCCGGATACAGCCTCTGAAGGCCCCGGACATCCTGCTGCTCGCGGTCGCCCGGCTGCTGCGGGAGCGGCCGGGACTGCGCGAGCGGATCGTCGTGCCGGTCGTCGGCGGGCCGAGCGGCAGTGGCCTCGCCAGGCCGGAGGAATTGCAGAAGCTCGCCGCCCGGCTCGGCATCAGCGACGTCGTGCTGTTCCGTCCGCCGGTGGGCCAGGCGGAGCTCGCCGACTGGTACCGGGCGGCCACCGTGCTGGTCATGCCGTCCTACAGCGAGTCCTTCGGCCTGGTGGCCGCCGAGGCGCAGGCATGCGGCACGCCGGTGGTCGCAGCCGAGGTCGGCGGCCTGCCGGTGGCCGTACGGGACGGGGTGAGCGGTGTCCTCGTACCGGGGCACAGGCCCGAGGACTACGCGCGGGCGCTGTGCCGCTTCGCCGACGACCCGGCGCTCTCGGCCAGGATGGGCTCGGCCGCCGCCCGCCACGCCGAGTCGTTCGGCTGGGACGCGGCCGCCGCGGCCACTGCGGACGTGTACGCGGCGGCGATGCGCGAGCGTCGCTGAAGGACCGGCTGTCAGCGCGCTGGTTCCAGGCGGACCACGATGGATTTGGACGTGGGCGTGTTGCTGATGTCGGCGGTCGAGTCCAGCGGCACGAGGACGTTGGTCTCGGGGAAGTAGGCGGCGCAGCAGCCTCGGGGTGTGGGGTAGGCGACCGTGCGGAATGCCGGGGCCCGGCGGTCGATCCGGTCGGAGTCCTCGCTGACGATGTCGACCAGGTCGCCTTCGGCCAGGCCCTGTGCGGCGAGGTCGTCGGGGTGCACGAAGAGCACCCTGCGGCCCTGGTGGATGCCGCGGTAGCGATCGTCCAGGCCGTAGACGGTGGTGTTGTACTGGTCGTGCGAGCGGATCGTCTGCAGGAGCAGCCGTCCCCGCGGGACGCGCATCACCTCCAGGGAGTTGACGGTGAAGTTGGCCAGCCCGGTTCTGGTGGGAAAGCGCCTCTCGTCCCGTGGCGGGTGCGGCAGGACGAAGCCGCCCGGCTTTCGCACCCGGGCGTTGAAGTCCTCGAACCCGGGGATCACTCGGGCGATCCTGTCCCGGATCCGGTCGTAGTCCGCCTCGAAGTCCGCCCAGGGCACCCGCGGGCCGCCGTCTGCGAGGACGGCGCTCGCCGTCCGGCAGATGATCGCGACCTCGCTCAGCAGGGCGTCGGACGCGGGCGCGAGCCGGCCGCGCGAGAGATGCACCATGCCCATGGAGTCCTCCACCGTCACCAGTTGGGGTCCGGCGGCCCTCAGGTCGGCTTCGGTGCGGCCCAGGCAGGGCAGGATGAGCGCTTGCCGGCCGGCCACCGCGTGGGACCGGTTGAGCTTGGTGGAGATCTGGACCGTGAGCTCGCAGTTGCGCAGAGCTCGCTCGGTGAGTGCGGTGTCCGGAGCGGCGGAGACGAAGTTGCCGCCGAGCGCGACGAAGACCCGTACCTGTCCGTCCCGCATGGCTCGGATGGTCTCCACCGCGTCGTGGCCGTGGTGGCGCGGCGGCACGAAGCCGAATTCGGCACCGAGTGCGTCGAGGAAGGCGGCGTCCGGCTTCTCGTGGATGCCCATGGTCCGGTCGCCCTGGACGTTGGAGTGACCGCGCACCGGGCAGAGGCCGGCCCCGGGACGCCCGATGTTGCCGCGCAGCAGCAGGAAGTTGACGACCTCGCGGATGGTCGGCACCGAGTGGCGGTGCTGGGTGAGGCCCATGGCCCAGCACACGACGATCTTCCGGGCGGACAGTACCTCCTGGAACGCCTCCCGGATCTCCCCCTCCGACAGGCCGGTCGCCTCCAGGACGTCGTCCCAGGACGTCTTGCGGGCCTGTTCGGCGAACTCCTCGAAGCCGTGGGTGTGCGCGGCGATGAAGTCACGGTCGAGCACCGTGCCGGGAGCGTCGTCCTCCGCCTCCAGGAGCATGCGGTTGAAGGCCTGGAAGAGGGCCTGGTCGCCGCCGAGCCTGATCTGCAGGAACTGGTCGGAGAGCTGGGTTCCCGCGCCCAGTACGCCGGAGGGCCGCTGGGGGTTCTTGAACCGCAGAAGTCCCGCTTCGGGCAGCGGGTTGACGGAGATGACGCGGGCGCCCCGGTCCTTGGCGGTCTCGAGTGCCGAGAGCATGCGGGGGTGGTTGGTGCCCGGGTTCTGGCCCACGACGAGGATCAGGTCGGCCTCGTACAGGTCCTCCAGGCGGACGCTGCCCTTGCCGATGCCGATGGTCTCGGACAGGGCGGAGCCGCTCGACTCGTGGCACATGTTGGAGCAGTCGGGCAGGTTGTTCGTGCCGAAGAGCCGGACGAACAGCTGGTAGACGAATGCCGCCTCGTTGCTCGCCCGGCCGGAGGTGTAGAAGGCGGCCTGGTCCGGGGAGTCGAGCGCTCGCAGTTCGCGAGCGAGCACGGCGAACGCCTCGTCCCAGGAGATCTGCCGGTACCGGTCGCTGCCCGCGGGGCGGTACATGGGGTGGGTGAGGCGCCCTTGCTGACCGAGCCAGTAGTCGCTGCGGCCGGCCAGGGACGTCAGCGTGTGCTCGGCGAAGAAGTCGGGACCGACCCGGCGCAGAGTGGCCTCCTCGGCCACCGCCTTGGCGCCGTTCTCGCAGAACTCGGCACGGTGCCGGTGCTCGGGCTCGGGCCAGGCACAGCCCGGGCAGTCGAATCCCGTCTTCTGGTTGACGCTCAGCAGCGTCAGCAGACTGCGGCGGACGCCCATCTGCGCGTGGGCGTGGCGCAACGAGGACGTGACCGCGGGAACGCCCGCGGCGTAGTCCTTCGGCGGGCCCACCCGCAGACGGGAGTCACCGGGGTCCTCGGCAGGTGCCTCGCGGGTCATCGGCAGCGCTCCGCGACGTTCGAGTGGGTGCCGAGGCGGTCCTGGACCCAGGTGTGGAACTCGCCGATGTGGTGCTCGCTGGGCACCAGGACGCCGCCCTTGGCGTAGAGGCGCGAGCTCATCGCCGGCTGGCAGCGCTCACAGGCGTCGAAGTCCTGCCGGTTGACCCGGTCGAACAGCTCCACCGAGCGGCTGACGTCCCGGCCGCTGTCGACCACGCCCTTCAGGTACAGCCAGTCGCACTCCACGATCGTCCGGTCGGCCGCCACCGGGAACATCCGGTGGAAGATCACATGGTCGGGGACCAGGTTGATGAACACCTGCGGCCGCACCGTGATCGCGTAGTACCGGCGGTCCTGCTCCTCGGAGACCGTGGGGATCCGGTCCAGGCCCTCCGAGCCGTCCACGGTGAAGCCCCTGACGTCCGAGCCGAACTCGGCGCCGTGCCCCACGTAGTACTGCGCCGCAAATCCGTCGGCGAACTCCGGGAGGACCTCGGTCAGTTCCGGGTGGATCGTCGCGCAGTGGTAGCACTCCATGAAGTTCTCGATGATCAGCTTCCAGTTCGCCTTGACGTCGTAGACGATCCGCCTGCCGACCTCCAGGCTCTCGACTTCGTAACGGTCGATGAACTCCACGTCCCCCAGGCGCGCCACGACGTCCGCGATCACCGACTCCTCGAACGAGGGCGGGTTCTCGGCCAGGCACACCCACACATAGCCCAGCCACTCGCGTACCGCCACGCTCGCCAGGCCGTACTCGGTCCGGCCGATGTCCGGCATCTTCGTCAGGTTCGGGGCCGCCACGAGCTTGCCGTTGAGGTCGTAGGTCCAGGCGTGGTACGGGCACTGGAACGCCCGCTTCACCTCGCCGGACTCCTGCGTGCACAGCTTCGCGCCCCGGTGCCGGCACACGTTGAAGAAGGCCCGGACGGAGTTGTCCCGCGACCGGGTGAGCAGGACGCTCTCCCGCCCGACGTCCACGGTCCTGAAGGCCCCCGGCTTCGCCAGCTCCGACGAGCGCGCCGCGCAGAACCACATGGACTCGAAAATGTGCTCCTGCTCCAGGCGGAAGATCTCCGGGTCCGTGTAGTGGTCACCGGGGAGGGTCGCGATCAGGCTCTCCGGCATGCCGGTCGTCGTCATGGTTCACCTCGAAGAGAAGCGTCTTGAGCGGGCGAGAGGGTTGCCTAATACGCAACGAGATTCTTGCTACGCAACAAACAGTGCAGTCCACCCGAAGCACTGTCAAGCCCTTGACCGCAGCGGACCACACGCAGGACTATGTTGCGTATCAGTCCCACTGTTGCGTAATGCGCACCCCCTCAGGGAGGGCTCAGTGTCTCTTGGACCGCAATCCGACCGCGAGTTCGTCCTCACCTTGTCGTGTCCCGACCGCTCCGGCCTTGTCCACGCCGTCACCGGCTTCCTGGTCCGGCACTCCGGGAACATCCAGGAGAGTCAGCAGTTCGACGACCGGCTGCAGGACCGCTTCTTCATGCGGGTCCACTTCGACGTCTCGGATCCCGGCACGTCACTGGAGGACCTGAAGTCCGGCTTCGCCCCGGTGGCCGAGGCCTACCGGATCTCCTGGCAGCTGTACGACGCGTCGACTCCGACCCGCACCCTGATCATGGTGTCCAAGTTCGGTCACTGCCTGAACGACCTGCTCTTCCGGTCGCGTACCGGCGCGCTGAACATCGAGGTACCGGCGATCGTCTCCAACCACCGGGACTTCGAGCCGCTCGCCGAGAGCTACGGGATCCCGTTCCACCACGTGCCCGTGACCCGGGAGACGAAGCCCGAAGCGGAGGCACGGCTGCTGCAGCTCGTCGACGAGCTGGACGTCGACCTCGTGGTCCTCGCCCGCTACATGCAGATCCTTTCCAACGACCTGTGCAAGCAGCTCGAAGGCCGGGCGATCAACATCCACCACTCGTTCCTGCCGAGCTTCAAGGGCGCCCGGCCGTACGTCCAGGCGCACGAGCGCGGCGTCAAACTCGTCGGCGCGACGGCGCACTACGTCACCCCGGACCTCGACGAGGGGCCCATCATCGAGCAGGACGTCGTCCGCGTGAACCACTCGCAGAGGCCCGACAGTCTGGTGGCCCTGGGGCGCGACGTGGAGGCGCAGGTCCTGGCCCGGGCGGTGGAATGGCACAGCCAGAGCCGCATCATGGTCAACGGCAACCGTACGGTCGTCTTCCGTTGAGGAAAACGACCTCCGGCCCCTCATGTCTGTCGACCATTTCGACCAGGCTTTCGCCATGAGCTACGGCACTGAGTCCGCAGGCGCTCCCAGCGGCGGAGTGCAGTCCGTCGACCGCGCCGTCGCCGTGCTGGAGATTCTCGCCCAGCACGGCGAGGCAGGGGTGAGCGAGGTGGCGGCGATCGATGTCCACAAGTCCACCGCTTTTCGCCTGCTCGGCGCGCTGGAGGCGCACGGGATGGTCGAGCAGGAGAGCGAGCGCGGAAAGTACCGCCTCGGACTCGGAGTCGTACGTCTGGCCGGTGCGGTCACGGGACGCATCTCGGTCACCAGACACGGGCGCGGGATCTGCGAGCGTCTCGTCGACGACGTGGGCGAGACGCTGAACATCGCCGTGCTCGAATCCCACCAGGCGATCAACCTCTACCAGGTGCGCTGAGCCGAGACATCGATGACGGACACCGGCTCGTCGCCCGCGGCCCCGCGGATGCGGCTCTCCCGGTTGCCGACCACGTCGAGGCCGGTGACCTCGCAGTTCTGGATGATGTCGATCCCGGCGGCGTCGGCGGAGCGGGCCAGACCCCACGCCACGTGATCGTGCTTGGCGATGCCCGCCCGCGGCTGGTAGGTCGCGCCCAGGACCGGATAGCGCACGTCCGGGGAGACGTTGACGATCGGGCAGACTTCCTTGACGCCGTCCGGGCCGAGCCACTCGGCGTCCACGCCGTTGAGGCGGTTGGCCTCGACTCGCCGCACGCTGTCGCGGACGTCCTGGAGGCTGTGGGCGAGGTTCAGTACGCCGCGCTGCGAGAAGAGGATCGGGTAGTCGAGCTCCTCTGCCAGGCCCTCCCACAGCTTGAGCGCGTGCTCGTAGATGCCGGCGCTCTCGTCCCACAGGTAGTTGGAGCGGATGATCGTGGTGTTACGGGCCATGTTGCCGCCCGCCAGCCAGCCCTTCTCCAGCACCGCCACGTTGTGATGCCGTGGTTCTTCGCCAGGTAGTGAGCTGTAGCCAGGCCGTGTCCGCCGCCTCCGACGATCACGACGTCGTACGACCGCTTCGGCTCAGGGTTGCGCCACAGCCAGTCGGGGTGCTCGGGGAGCTCGGCGCCGGCGGTGCGGGGGCTCATCGGGCGTCTCCGTCTTCGGACAGGTGCGGGTAGAGCGGGTGTTTGGCGGCCAGGGCCTCCGTGCGGGCGCGCAGGGCGGGCACGTCCGGCTGCGGCTGGAGAGCGAGGGCGATCACGTCCGCGACCTCGGCGAAGTCCTCCTCGGTGAAGCCGCGGGTGGCCAGAGCCGGGGTGCCGATGCGCAGGCCCGAGGTGACCATGGGCGGGCGTGGGTCGAAGGGCACGGCGTTGCGGTTGACGGTGATGCCGATCTCGTGGAGCAGGTCCTCGGCCTGCCGGCCGTCGAGCTCCGAGTCGCGCAGGTCGACCAGGACCAGGTGGACGTCCGTGCCCCCGGTCAGCACGTTCACCCCGGCCGCCGCCTCGTCCGCCTGGCTCAGGCGTTCGGCGAGGATGCGGGAGCCGGCGAGCGTGCGGGCCTGGCGTTCGGCGAACTCGGGCGACGCGGCGACCTTGAACGACACCGCCTTCGCGGCGATGACGTGCTCCAGGGGGCCGCCCTGCATGCCGGGGAACACCGCGGAGTTGATCTTCTTGGCGAGGTCGGCCTCGTTGGTGAGGATGACTCCGCCGCGGGGGCCGCCGAGTGTCTTGTGGGTCGTCGTGGTCGTGACGTGGGCGTGCGGTACGGGGTTGGGGTGCAGTCCCGCCGCCACGAGCCCGGCGAAGTGCGCCATGTCCACCATGAGCAGAGCGCCCACCTGGTCGGCGATCCGGCGGAAGGCCGCGAAGTCCAGCTGCCTCGGGTACGCCGACCAGCCCGCGATGATCATTTTGGGGCGGTGTTCCTGGGCGAGGCGCTCGACCTCGTCCATGTCGACGAGGTTGTCCGCCTCGGACACGTGGTACGGCACGACGTTCAGCATCTTGCCGCTGTAGTTGATGCGCATGCCGTGCGTGAGGTGTCCGCCGTGCGCGAGGTCGAGGCCGAGGATGGTGTCGCCCGGCTGGAGCAGGGCGAAGAAGACGGCGGTGTTCGCCTGGGCGCCCGAGTGTGGCTGCACGTTGGCGAAACCGGCCCCGAAGAGGGACTTGATCCGCTCGATGGCCAGCCGCTCGGTGACGTCGACGTGTTCGCAGCCGCCGTAGTAGCGGCGGCCGGGGTAGCCCTCGGCGTACTTGTTGGTCGCGACCGAGCCCTGGGCCTCCATCACGGCGGAGGGCGCGAAGTTCTCGGAGGCGATCATCTCCAGGGTGGACTGCTGGCGGTGCAATTCGGCGCGGAGCGCGGCGTGGACCTCGGGGTCCAGCTCCGCCAGGGGGGTGTTCAGCGCGTTCATACGATGTTCGCGTTCCTCTCGGCGGCCTCGACGACGTTGGCGAGCAGCATGGCTCGGGTCATGGGGCCCACGCCCCCGGGCATCGGCGCCAGCCATCCGGCGACCTGGGCGCAGTCCGGGTGGATGTCACCGACCAGCCCGTGGTCGGTGCGGGTGATACCGACATCGAGGACGGCCGCGCCGGGGCGCAGCATGTCCTTGGTGATCAGTCCGGGCGAGCCGGCGGCCGCGACGACGATGTCCGCCTCGCGTACGTGCCAGGCCA
>NZ_JACTVI010000157.1 GCF_014495685.1 Streptomyces sp. TRM68367
CTGAATCATCGCAGGTCGGAAGCACCCTTCCTCCATGAAGTGACTGGCTGTCACTGAAGCTCCTGGTGCCGTGAATTCGTGAGGCCGGTGGACGGGGGCGCGCGGCACGGGTTCTGATGGCTGCCACCTGCGGGTTGTGCGGGCTGGTCGCGCAGTCCCGCGCCCCTTGGGTTGGTCAACTCACCCTTTCCGGGCGGTGCCTGGCTGCCCTCAGGCGTACCTCCGCCGGGAGTGACTTCAGGCCTGCTGAGTCGCGGGCGTGGGCCAAGGCCTGAGTGGTGAGGTCCGTCAAGGCTGTTCCGGGGTTCACGTGAGGTTCCAGGAGGAGGCTTACTCGGGCCGCGGGAGTGCTGCGGCGGCCGGTCAGGTGGGCGTGGGCGCGGGTGACGCCGTCCAGGTCGGTGGCCTCGGCCGCGAGGACATCCTCCATGGCACGTCCGCGCAGCAGCGCGCCCTCGCCGTCGCCGGTCTCGACGAGGACCTCGGCGAGCCGGCGTCGGCGCAGTACCGCGGTCAGCCACCACAGGGCGAGCAGGACGAGGACGGCGAGCGCGGCAAGGACGACCGGCCACCACCAGCCGGCGTCCCGCCAGCGCGTCCGTTCGGCGTCGCTGAGCAGCACGTCGTGCCGTGAGCCGTGGATCCACCAGGAGGGCGCCGGGGCGCCGAGCCCGACGGCGAGCACGGCTCCGCCGAGGACCAGCAGGACGAGGCCCACGACGGCGAGCAGTACGCGGTTGACGGTCCTGAGCACGGCCCTCACCCCTTCCGTCCGGGTCGCCGGACGTGCACCGACAGCGCGGGCGGCCGGGCGAGTCCCAGCCCGCGGACCGCGTCGGCGAGCACATCGTCCAGGTCGGCTCGTACGTCGTCCAGGTCCCGGAAGTGCGACACCGCGCGCACGCCGGCCCGGGTACGGCCCATCCGTACCCGCGCGGACTGCACGCCGGAGACCTCCAGGGCCCGGTCGCGCAGCACCATGGCGGCCGCGTCCCGGTGCAGTCCGGCGCGCACGTCGGCGTGCGGGCGCCGCATCGGCAGGACGTCCCGCAGTCCGGGCGTGACAGCCAGCACGACCAGCCAGATCCCGAGGGCCGCTGCGACGCCCGCCCCGACGAGCACCCAGATGTCGTCCAGGGGCCGCTCGGCGAGCTGCCGGGCCAGTTCCCGGCGCCAGGCCAGGGCGGTCCGGTCGGCGCGCACGGCGGCGATGTCGTACAGGAAGGCGCCCGCGGCGACCAGGATCAGCAGCGCCGTGATGCCCGCGGGGATGCGGCGCGCCGACCAGAAGCGCCCGTCGCCGCCGTTCTCGCCGTCCAGCACGGGCAGCGGGTCGTACGCCGCCGCCGACGCGGACTGGGACGGCCCGGCGTCCTTCTCGGCCTTCTCCATGACCGGCAGCCGCCGGGTGCTGCCTTCGGAGCCTTGGGGCTCGCTCATCGCGTCCTCCCCTGTCCGGCGCCGTGAGCCGCCACCAGGTGCAGCCGCTCCACCTGTACGACGGCCTCGGGCACCTCCATTCCCACCAACGCACCTACCCGCTCGACAACTTGACGACGCACCGCACAGCAGCGCGCGCCGATGTCGCAGGGGTAGTCGAGTTCGAGGTGGATACGGATGCGGGCGGTCTCGTGGTGGAGGGCGACTGTGGCGTGCGGCGGGGTGACGTCCGTTGGCAGCGTCCCGACCGCCTCGCGCGCCGCCTGCGCGGCGATCTTCGCGACGACCCGGTCGGCGATCCGGGTCGCGCCGCGCTCGCCCGGCGCGACGGCAGCCGGCGGCCGGCCCAGCTCGCCGGCCTCACTGGTCACGGACGTCACCGCCGCCGACCGTCACGGGTACGGAAGAAGTCGCCGAACTCCAGGTCCCCCTCGAGGAACCGGCCGACGACGAACCCGACGGCGCCCAGCGCCGCCACCAGCAGAAACGCGCCGAACCCGCCGAAATACCCGGCGAAGCCCAGCGCCATGCCGGCGATCATGCCGACCACGGCCATGCTCATCGTGCGCTCCGTTCGGTTGTCGGTGTGGCGGTGCGTCACTGGATCCGGGGCTCCGGCTCCTCATCCTCTTCCTCGGGCAGCTTGACATCACTCACCGCGATGTTGACCTCGACGACTTCGAGTCCGGTCATCCGCTCCACGGCCGCGATGACGTTCTCCCGCACTGCGCGGGCGACATCGGCGATCGCCACGCCGTAGTCGACGACGATCTCCAGGTCGAGCGCGGTCTGCTTCTCACCGACCTCGGCCTTCACTCCGCGGGTCACCGACTTGGCGCCGCCCGGCACGCGGTCCCGCACGGCCCCGAAGGTCCGGGACAGCCCGCTGCCCATGGCGTGCACGCCGACCACGTCCCGCGCGGCCAGTCCGGCGATCTTCTCCACGACGCCGTCCGCGATGGTGGTCCGTCCGCGCAGCCCGGGGTCTCCTCCGCCGCGGCGGAGTGTCTTGCGCGCCCCGGGCGTCTCCGGCACGTCCTGCCCACCGCCGGGCGTCGTCGTCCGGTTCTGCTCCGTCATGTCGCTCATCGCCGTACGTCCCTTTCGGTCGTCCTCCTCCGACCACGGTAAGTGAGGTTCCTCACTCGCGCGCCGGGGATGCGGCAGGCTGGAGGAATGACAACGGTGGACCGGTGGACGCAGGCGGTACGGCAGCAACTGGGTCTGGGGCGGATCGTGCCCCTGGGCGGCGCGCGCGACGGCGCGTGGATCGCCGAGACGGCGGCCGAGGCGGTGCTGAGGCGCGCGGCGGCGACCGCGCCGGGCGTGCGCCTCGACACGCTCCGCATCACGCTGGCCGACCCGCAGGACACGTCCGTCGCCGCCGTGCCGTCGCCGCCCAGCGCCCTGCCGCCGGGCCCGCTGCGCGTGACGGCGGACTTCGCGGCGACGGCGTCCGAGCCCCTGCCGACCACGGCCACGCGGCTGCGGGCCACCCTGGCGACGGCAGCGACGGAGCGACTCGGCCTGGTGATCGCGGAGGTGGACCTGCGGGTGACGGCCCTGCTGGACGAAAACCCGGAACCCGCCCCCGTACGCCCACCGGAGCCGACGCAGGCCACACCGGCGGCCGACGGCGACGAGGCCCGCGCGGCCACCGCCGCACTGACGGTCCCCGGCGTCGCCCATCTGACGGCCGCCCTGGGCCACCCGGTCCACCTGGACGAACTCCCGAACACCGACACGGCGCTCCCCCGCCGCCACGCCCGAGTGGAACTGGCTGTGGCCGATGACCACCGGGCGGTGGAGGTGGCCCGCGCGGTACGCGCAGCGGTATCGGACGCGCTACCGGACCACCCGACGGTGGCGGTGCTCGTAACGGCCGTCAGCTAGCAGGCCTGCGCCGCTATGGGCAGTCGTTCCGCTGAGGCGGAACGAGTGGGCACAGCGACCAGCGCCGGGTGCCGTTTCAGCACACGGCACCTTCACCGACGCTCATTCACCAACCCCGGCCAGATCCCGCAACCGGCGAGCCTGAGCCGCCCTCTCCGCAACCCGCTGAGTCTCGTAGTCCCGGTCCAGCGCCCCGCGCAACAACGCCTTGGTCTCGATCACGGCATCCCGCGGCGCAGCCAGCACCGCCGACGCGAGATCGCTCACCGCACCGTCGAGCTGGTCCACCGGCACGGCGAGATTCGCCAGCCCCGTACTCACGGCCTCCTGGGCCGTCACAAACCGCCCGGTCACGCAGATCTCCAGCGCGCGGGCGTAGCCGACCAGCCCCACCAGCGGATGCGTGCCCGTCAGGTCGGGCACGAGACCGAGGCTGGTCTCGCGCATGGCGAACTGCACGTCGTCCGCGACGACGCGCAGGTCACAGCCGAGGGCGAGCTGGAACCCGGCCCCGATGGCATGCCCCTGGACAGCGGCGACGGACACGATGTCGCTGCGCCGCCACCAAGTGAACGCCTCCTGGTACTCGGCGATGGTGGCGTCCAGCTCGGCGTCGCTGCCACGCGCGAGGTCGCTGAACGACGGCTCGCCTTCGAAGCCCTCGGGCGTGAACGCCTGCCGGTCGAGCCCGGCCGAGAACGACTTGCCCTCGGCCCGCAGCACGACGACCCGGACGGACCCCGGCAACAGCCGGCCGGCCTCAGTCAGCGCCCGCCACAGAGCGGGGCTCTGCGCGTTGCGCTTGGCCGGGTTGGCCAGCGTCACCGTGGCGATCGCGTCGTCGACGGTGAGCCGTACGCCGTCCTTGTCGAGTACGGGACCCAGGTCCTGGGCGGGCGTAGCCATGGGGCACCTCCGATGCGTGCAGTCCGCTAAGTGACTGCACAGTAACCACCCGGCCGGTCACCCGACCGACCGGGTGGCCACCATCGAAGCGAGGGGCCGCCCGGGGTCAGGCCGATGTGGCCTTCTTGCCCCGCGTTGCCCCACCACGCCCTCGGAGCGTGACGCCCGACTCGCTGAGCATGCGGTGCACAAAGCCATACGAGCGGCCGGTTTCCTCGGCCAACGCCCGGATGCTCGCACCGGCGTCGTACTTCTTCTTCAGGTCTGCCGCGAGCTTGTCGCGCGCGGCGCCGGTCACCCGGCTGCCCTTCTTCAGAGTCTCGGCCACCCGTGCCTCCTCATGGGAAGTGCGCTCTGGTCTCCTCATGATCACCCCTCCGGGGCTTCATGGCCACCCATTCGGCAAGGTCCGTGAGACAAGATTGTGACGACGGGAGCGCATCCCCACATGTGGAATCCTGAATTCCACCCCGTGGTGTTCGTTCGGCCGAACGAGTTCTTTCGTGAAGTGCCAGGTCAGAGACGCGCGACGGCCGATCTCCCGGTGGCGGAGAGATCGGCCGTGAATTCGATGTAGGACACACCCCGATACGAGGAGATCTCACACAGATGATGGATCACGGATCGGCCGAATGATCCATACGGAGTGGATCACGCAGTGAATCACGCCGTGGATCACGCATTCGGTCACGCCAGGGCGACGAGATCGGCGTAGTCCGCGCCCCACAGGTCCTCGACGCCGTCCGGCAGCAGAATGATCCGCTCCGGCTGGAGCGCCTCGACCGCGCCCTCGTCGTGCGTGACGAGGACGACCGCGCCCTTGTAGGTGCGCAGCGCGCCGAGGATCTCCTCTCGGCTGGCCGGGTCGAGGTTGTTGGTCGGCTCGTCGAGGAGCAGCACGTTCGCCGACGAGACCACGAGCGTGGCGAGGGCCAGGCGGGTCTTCTCGCCGCCGGAGAGGACCGCGGCGGGCTTGTCGACGTCGTCGCCGGAGAACAGGAACGAGCCCAGCACCTTGCGGACCTCGGCGAGGTCCATGTCGGGCGCGGCGGAGCGCATGTTCTCCAGGACCGTGCGGTCGGGGTCGAGCGTCTCGTGCTCCTGGGCGTAGTAACCGAGCTTGAGGCCGTGGCCGGGGACGACCATGCCGGTGTCCGGCTGTTCGACCCCTGCGAGGAGCCGGAGCAGAGTTGTCTTGCCGGCGCCGTTGAGGCCGAGGATCACGACCCTCGACCCCTTGTCGATGGCCAGGTCGACGTCGGTGAAGATCTCCAGGGAGCCGTACGTCTTCGACAGCCCCTCGGCCATCAGCGGGGTCTTGCCGCAGGGCGCGGGCTCGGGGAAACGCAGCTTGGCGACCTTGTCCTTCTGGCGGACCTCCTCCAGCCCGGCCAGCAGCTTGTCCGCACGGCGGGCCATGTTCTGCGCGGCGACGGTCTTGGTGGCCTTGGCGCGCATCTTGTCGGCCTGCGAATGGAGCGCCGCGGCCTTCTTCTCGGCGTTGGCGCGCTCGCGCTTGCGGCGCTTCTCGTCGGCCTCGCGCTGCTGCTGGTAGAGCTTCCAGCTCATGTTGTAGACGTCGATCTGGGAGCGGTTGGCGTCCAGGTAGAACACCTTGTTGACGACCGTCTCGACCAGGTCGACGTCGTGGCTGATGACGATGAAACCGCCTCGGTAGGTCTTGAGGTAGTCGCGCAGCCAGACGATCGAGTCGGCATCGAGGTGGTTGGTCGGCTCGTCGAGCAGCAGGGTGTCCGCGTCGGAGAACAGGATGCGGGCCAGCTCGATACGGCGGCGCTGACCGCCGGAGAGCGTGTGCAGGGGCTGGCTGAGCACCCGGTCGGGCAGGTTGAGCGCGGCGGCGATGGTGGCGGCCTCGGCCTCGGCGGAGTACCCGCCCTTGGTGAGGAACTCCGTCTCCTGACGCTCGTACTGCTTCAGCGCCTTCTCGCGGGTGGAACCCTTGCCGCCCGCGATGCGCTGTTCGTTCTCGCGCATCTTGCGGATCAGGACGTCGAGGCCGCGCGCGGACAGGATGCGGTCGCGGGCCATGACATCGAGGTCGCCGGTGCGGGGGTCCTGCGGGAGGTAGCCGACCTCGCCGGACCGGGTGATGGTGCCGGCGGCGGGGATGCCCTCGCCCGCGAGGCACTTGGTGAGGGTGGTCTTGCCGGCGCCGTTGCGGCCGACCAGGCCGATGCGGTCGCCCTTGGCGACGCGGAAGGTGGCGGACTCGATGAGGACGCGGGCACCGGCGCGCAGCTCGATGCCGGAAGCGGAGATCACTGGTCAGACTCCTGGGCGGGTGGTGGGCGGGAGAGGCGGCTGAGGGCGTTCCCGCCGTCTAATGCGCGAGGAGAATGGCCATGGAGCCCATTCTAACGGGGCCGTGCAACCACTTTTTCTGCGTTCGGGTGGTCGGGCCGATGCGCAGGCCGTTGTCAGTGGCGGGTGCAAGACTGAGAAGCAGGCCGGAGGTCGGCTGACCTGCGGCAGTCATCCCGGCAGTGGACACGAGGAAGTGATCGCCATGGCAGGCACGGTCGGCGGGCGTCCGAGCATCTACCCGACGGTGCTGTACGCGGATGCGAAGGCGGCGATCCGGCAGCTCACGGAGGCATTCGGATTCAGCGAGCTGGCGGTGTACGAGAGCGAAGAGGGCTTGGTGGTGCACGCCGAGCTGGCGCAGGGCAACGGCGCGGTGATGGTCGGCTCGAAGGGCACCGGCAGCCGCTACGACGAGGCCATGAAGGGCGCGGGCCCCACGGGGGTGTACGTCGTCGTGGACGACGTCGACGCGCACCACCGGCAGGCCGTGGAGCACGGCGCCGAGATCCTGATGCCCCCGACGGACCAGGACTACGGCTCGCGGGACTACATGGCCCGGGACCTCGAGGGCAACATCTGGAGCTTCGGCACGTACGCCCCCGAGATACGGGGCTGAGGCGTTGCCGCCCGCAGGCCGGGCGCCCGCCGTCCTAGCTGCCGCCGGTGTGCACCTGGAAGGCGGCCCGGCGCACGGCCTTGGCCAGGGCGGGGTCGGGGTGGGCAGCGGCGAGCGCGACCAGGACCTGCACGGTGCGGGGGTGGCCGACGGCGCGCACCTCGTCGAGGAGTGCGGGGATGGTGGGCTGCACCGCGGACTCCAGGTGCCGCACCAGCATCGGGGCCTCGCCGTGGTCGGCGACGGCGGCGGCGGTGTCGACCCACAGCCAGGTGGCCTCCTCGCGGGTGAGGACCTCGTGGGCGTCCTCCGCGTCGACGCCGTCGTGCTCGGCGAGCCACAGCAGGGCGTACGGCCGCAACGTCGGCTCGTCCAGTACGGCGCGGACGTCGGGTTCGGCGGGGGCGCCGACGACGCGCAGCGCCTCGAAGGCCAGGCCGCGCAGCAGGGCGTCCTCGCCCCGGGCGGCGTCGAGGAGCTCGGTGACGGCACTGCCGACGGGGCGGGCGGCGAGCCAGGCGCGGTACTCGGCGCGGGCCGCGTTCGGGCGGAGCTGGGCACAGCCGCGGAGCATGTCCTCGGCCGCCTGCTCGATGTTCCCGGCGGGGCTCTGGGCGGCGACGCAGATCTGCTCCAGCTTGACCCAGACCGCCCAGCTGCCGAGCGGGGTGAGCGTGGCCTGCCCGTCGCCGTAGGTGAGGGCGCCGACGGAGGCGAGGGCGCGCAGGGCCCAGTCGAGGAGCGGGGCGAGCGGGGCGTCGCAGGGTTCCGGCTCCGGGGCCGGTTCGGGCTGGGGGCCGTAAGGAATCTCGCAGCGTTCGGTGCGCAGTTCGGTGACGCGCTGCTCCAGGAGGTCGAGGAGCTGCGGCACGGGGACGGGGCCGGCGGACAGCTGGAGGAAGGAGAGCACCTGGGGCATGGCCGAGACGACCTCGGCGACGGCGGCGGGCTCTGGGCCCTCGGGCTCCGGGCAGGCGAGCGACCAGGCGTCGAACAGGGCGACCCAGCCGCGCAGTACGGCGCTGTCGTCGCGGTCCCAGGCGCGCAGCCGCCAGCCGGGCCGGGCGCGGTCGCCGTGCACCTCGACGAGGCCGGCGAGGCGGGCGGTGTCCCAGTCGGCGCGCACCTGAGCCGCGGTCAGGCCCAGGTCGCTGGCCGCCAGTTCGGCGGTCGCCACGGAGAGGGTGGCCTTGCCGTCGGCGGTGGCGGCGTCGCGGCCGGGGCCGAGGGCGGAGTCGGCCCAGCGGGCGACGCGGGCCGCGGCGGCCAGACCAGAGCGTGCCATTCTGGCCAGCTCCGCGGGGGCCGGGGTGCCCTCCGGGGGGCGCGGTGCGGGGCGGGCTGGTTGTCGCTGGTTCACTGCTCTGGGGGCGGCGGCCAGGGGTCGCGGGCGGACGAGTCGGAGCCTGGAGTCGCGCGGGATACGGGACGTCACAAGTGCAGTCTTCCGGTTGACGGTCCGAAAACCCAAACGGAATGCCGGTGAGTGGCTGCGGAGGGCCGACGCGGCGCCCTGCGGGCGGCTGGGACGCCGGGATCGAGCCAGTGGTCTGGCGTTAAACGGAATCGGCGTGAGGTGAGGGGAGGGAGTGCGGCTGGGTTCGGCACCGCCGGGCAGGTGCATCGTGGCTGAGGGCCGTTGCGGCGGGATGAGGGGACCGGGATTTTCTAGGCGGCGGTCACAGCGGCGGGTCGGCGACAAGACGGCCGGCGGTCACGTCAGGCGGTCGGCGACAACGCGGTCAGCGGTCACATCAGGGGGGTCAGGAAGCGGCGGAGGGCTTCCTCGTAGGTGGTGGGGTCGGCATTCCACATGGCTGCGTGGGGCGCGTGCTGGACCGTGTGGAGGGCGGTCGTCGTGGGGCGGGCTTCGGCCAGGCGGCGGGAGAGGTGCCAGGGGGCCACTGTGTCGCCGGGGCCGTGGAAGATCAGGGTCGGGACGGTGAGGTGGCCGGGGTCGGCGGGCTCGGCGCGGTGGTCGCCGTACAGGCCCGTGCGGCCCTGGGCGGCGCGGACGGCGAGCGGCAGCAGTGCGGCCGGGGTGCGGCGGGCCCGGACGAGGGCGCGCAGGGTCGTCTCCCAGCTGAGCACCGGGGAGTCCAGGACCAGGCCGGAGATGCGGTCGCGCAGCCCCGAGTGCGTGGCGGCGCGCAGCGCCATGGTCGCGCCGGTGGACCAGCCGTGCAGGACGATCCGCCGGGCTCCGTCGCGCACGGCGTAGCGGATCGCCGCGTCCAGGTCGCGCCACTCGGTCTCGCCGAGGTGGTTCAGGCCGTCCGGTGAGCGGGGTGCGCCGAGGTCGCCGCGGTAGGCGGGGGCGAGGACCGGGAAGCGGTGGCGGTGCAGGAACTCCATGATGTTCATGGCGTGTTCCCGGGTGGTGCCCAGGCCGTGCACGGCGATGACCCAGGTCTCGCGTATGCCCGGCACGAACCAGGCCGGGAGTGAGCCGAGTTCGCCGGGTACTTCGATGTCGGCGTGGTCGAGGCCGAGGGCGGTGCGCGGGTTGCCGACGTGCAGGTTCGGGGTGAGCCAGGCGCGGTCGCCGGGCTTCAGGGTGCCGTGGGTGACGCGTTCCAGGCGGCGTACGACGGTGTCGGCGGTGTGCGGGGCGGCGACCAGGACGGGGCCGACGACCGCGTGGGAGCCGTCGCCGGCGAGGCCGTAGCGGCCGGGGCGGAGGGTGGCGAGGTCGCGGGTGAGGGTGATCTGGCCGGCGGCCGTGCCGTGCACGGTGAGCCGGGGTTCGCCGGGCAGTGGTCGGCCCGGGGATGCCTTGAGCGCGGCGTCGCTGGCGAGCCGGCCGGCGGCGACGCCGACCGCGCCGGCTGCCAGGGCTGCGGTGATGGCGGCGGCCGTCGCTGTGACTGTGCGCACGGGTCCAGTGTCCTGGCGGACCCGGTTGGCGGCCAGCGGGGCGTCTGCTTGGGGTGACGTGGCTTTTCGGGTGCGGGGTGTTGGGGTGCGTCGTCAGAAGGGTGACCGGCGTTGAGCGGCGGTCAGTTGCGCTGGCCGTAACCCCGTAGCTGTTCCTCCACCTCCGTCAGTTGTTCACGTGAGAGCAGGGACGGGGTCAGGCCCGGGACCGACGACGCCGTGAGCCAGAGGCGGCACATCCACTCCAGTTGGGCGGTGCGGTCGTAGGCCTGGGCGAGGGTCGTGCCGTAGGTGATCGTGCCGTGGTTCTGGAGGAGGCAGCCGGAGCGGTCGGTGAGGGCGTGGAGCATGTTCTCGGCCAACTCGTCGGTGCCGTATGTCGCATACGGGGCGACTCGGACGGGGCCGCCGAGTGCGGCGGCCATGTAGTGGATCAGCGGCAGCTCGCTGACGAGCGTCGAGACGGCCGTCGCGTGCACGGCGTGGGTGTGGACGACGGCGCGGGCGCCGGTGGTGCGGTACACGGCGAGATGCATGGGCAGCTCGCTGGTCGGGACCAGCGTGCCGAGCACCTGTCGGCCGTTGAGATCGACGCCGGTCGCGTCCTCCGGCGTCAGCCGGTCGTACGGCACGCCCGACGGCGTGACCAGGACCGTGTCCCCGACGCGCACCGAGACGTTGCCGGACGTCCCGGCGACCAGTCCGTCGGCCACCGTCCGGCGGGCCGTCGCGACGAGGTCCGCCCAGGCGCGCGCCTCCTCCTCGCGCACACGCCTCCCCCGCGGCTCCGCCCCATCCTGTGCCCCGTCCCGGACGTCTCCCGCACCCCACTGGTGCTGCTCAGCCATGCGGCGATCCTGCCAGGCGGGTCAACGACGCGCCGCAGGGTGGGCGGACTTCAGGCCGGAATCCATACATCCGACAGAGTGCATAACAGAACATTTCAACCGCCCCGCACTCTTGGCCGGAGGTCGTCGAGCGTCCAATGATCTTCCACTACTCTCTGCGTGATTTGTCGCGCACGTCGCCATTCAGGGGAACCATGGCTCGTGATCACACATCGTCCCGTCGCTCACGCCTCCTCGCGGCGTCGGTGGCGGCGCTCGCGCTCGGCGGGGCCGCACTCGCCGAGATCCCGGCCGCGGCGGCGAGCGGGCCGAAGGGACACGACGTCTCCTCGCACCAGAAGAACGTCGACTGGCAGAGCGCGAAGGCGAAGGGGGCGAGGTTCGTCTACGTCAAGGCGACCGAGTCCACCACCTACCGCAACCCCTACTTCAACCAGCAGTACAACGACTCCCGCGCGGCGGGCCTGATCCGCGGGGCCTACCACTTCGCGGCGCCGGACAAGTCCTCGGGCAGGGCCCAGGCGGCGCACTTCGTGACCAACGGCGGCGGCTGGACGGCGGACGGCCGGACGATGCCGCCCGCACTGGACATCGAGTACAACCCGTACGACAAGAAGCACAAGTGCTACGGCCTGAGCAAGGCCAGGACGGTCGGCTGGATCAAGTCGTTCAGCGACGAGGTCAAGCGGCGCACGGGCCGCCGCCCGGTGATCTACACGACCACCCACTGGTGGAACACCTGCACCGGCGGCAGCAGCGCCTTCGCCGCGAACCACCACCTGTGGATCGCCCGCTACAACAGGTCGGGCGCCGGGACGCTGCCGGCCGGCTGGTCGTCCTGGACGATCTGGCAGTACGACAACGGCGGCACCCTGCCGGGTGACCAGAATCTCTTCAACGGGTCAATCGATCGGCTGAAGACGTTCGCCAGGGGCAACTAGCCCCGTACTTCGCGGGTCACTGATTCAGGTCTGTGGCCAGCGGGTTCGTGTGACTTCGATGCCGAGGAGTTCGAGGAGGTG
>NZ_JACTVI010000158.1 GCF_014495685.1 Streptomyces sp. TRM68367
GGTGGCGCGGCAGCGGAAGCTGGACGATGTAGCCGGTGCAGGCCGGGTCGGCGTTGAGTTCGTCGATGACGTCCTCGACCTGCCGCTGGGTGGCGTCGGCGGGCAGCTCGCGGCGGAGGGAGGCGATGCCCACCTGTGCGCAGTCGCGGTGTTTCCCGGCGACGTAGGCGCGGCTGCCGGGATCGTCACCGACGAGGACGGTACCGAGTCCGGGCGGGCGGCCGACAGCGGCGGTCAGCTTGGCCACGCGCGCGGCCAGTTCGTGGCGGATGTCGGCGGCTGTCGCCTTGCCGTCAAGCAGCTGTGCTTTCACGGGCGGTGTTCCTTCCCTCGAAGTCGACGGTGAGAGCCGGCCCAAAGGCGGCTACATGGTCGTCGCACTTCATGCACGTCACCGCCCCTCCTCCGCCTGGCATTTAACTGATATACAAGTGAGTGAAGCGTGATAGATCAAGGCCGTCAAGGGGTTCTGGTCCTCTCCTGAAACCCGGAAGATTTGCCCCTTGACCGTCGACTGTCTGCCATGTAGCTTGGCAACAACTAGTATATCAGTTGCGTGTCACCTTGAGGGAGGCCACCATGGCAGAGGTTCCGCAGCAGGCGAAGTGCGTCGTGATCGGTGCCGGCATCGTCGGCAACAGCCTGGTCCACCACCTGGCCCGGCTCGGCTGGCGCGACATCGTGCAGATCGACAAGGGCCCGCTGCCCAACCCCGGTGGCTCGACCGGTCACGCCTCCAACTTCATCTTCCCCGTCGACCACTCCCGCGAGATCACCGATCTGACGCTGGACTCGATGCGGCAGTACAAGGAGCTGGGCGTCTTCACCGAGTCCGGCGGCTTCGAGATCGCGCGTACCGAGGAGCGCATGGAGGAGCTGCGCCGCCGGATGTCCAGCGCCAAGGCCTGGGGCATCGAGTCGCACCTGGTCGACCCCGCCTTCGTCAAGGAGAAGGTGCCGTTCATCGAGGCCGACCAGTTCATCGGCGCCTTCTGGACCCCGAGCGTCGGCGTCGTCGACTCCCTGCGTGCCGGCACGATCATGCGCGACGGCGCCATCGCGAGCGGCGCGCTGACGAGCGTGCCAGGCGTCGAGGTGCTCGGCATGGACGTCGAGGACGGACGGATCCGCCGGGTGCGCACGAACAAGGGCGACATCGAGGCCGAGTACGTCGTGATCGCCAGCGGCGTGTGGAGCCCGAAGATCGGCGACATGGCCGGCATCAGCATCCCGCTGACCCCCGCCGTCCACCAGATGATCTCGGTCGGCCCCTGCCCGCAGCTGACCGGGCTGCCCGGCGAGATCAACTTCCCGATCGTCCGGGACATGGACACCTTCTGCTACGAGCGCCAGCACGGCGCGGACATGGAGGTGGGGTCCTACGCCCACCGGGCGATCCTGCACGAGCCGGAGGACATCCCGAGCATCGATCAGGCCAAGCTCAGCCCCACCGAGATGCCGTTCACCTCCGAGGACTTCGACACGCAGCTGGAGCAGGCCTACGAGCTGATGCCCGAGTTGCTGGGTGCCGAGGGTGCGGAGATGCGGTACGCGATCAACGGCCTGCTGTCGCTGACCTGCGACGGCAACCCGATCCTCGGTGAGAGCGAGGTGAAGGGGCTGTGGACGGCGGCCGCGGTGTGGATCAAGGAGGGCCCGGGCGTCGGACGCGCGGTCGCGGAGTGGATGACCCACGGCCACAGCGAGATCGACATCGCGCACAGCGACATCGCCCGGTTCTACCCCCACCAGATGCGCCGCGAGCACACCCGGCTGCGCACCACCGAGTCGTTCATCAAGACCTACGGGATCGTCCACCCCGCCGAGCAGTACGAGTCCGACCGCGGGCAGCGGCTCTCCCCGATGCACGAGTCGGAGAAGAAGCTCGGTGCGGTCTTCTTCGAGGCGGTCGGCTGGGAGCGGCCGCAGTGGTACGACTCCAACGCCGACCTCCTCGAGGTGTACGGCGACCGCGTGATGCCGCGCGAGCACGAGTGGGACGCGCGCTGGTGGAGCCCGATCATCAACGCCGAGCACCTGCGGATGCGCGAGGCCGCGGGCGTCATCGACCTGACCGCCTTCGCGATGTTCGACATCACCGGTCCCGGCGCGCTGGACGCCGTACAGCGCACCTGCGTCGCGCAGTGCGCCGTGCCGGTCGGCAAGGTGATCTACACCCCGGTACTCGACCGCAAGGGCGGGTTCGTCTCCGACCTCACCGTCATGCGCCTGGGTGAGGACCACTTCCGGGTCGTCACCGGCGGCGCGCACGGCATGGCGGACAAGAAGTGGTTCGCTGACCAGCTCGGCGACGACGCGTCCCTGGAGGACCTCACCGATCGGGTCTCCACGATCGGGCTGTGGGGCCCGCGGGCCCGCGACATTCTGTCGCAGCTGACCGATGCGGACGTGTCCCACGAGGGCTTCAAGTTCCTCAACTGCCGCGAGATCGACGTCGACGGCATCCCCGTGCTGGCCTCCCGTATCTCCTACGTCGGTGAGCTCGGCTGGGAGCTGTACGTCTCCTTCGACCAGGCCGCGGCGGTGTGGGACAAGCTGCTCGCGGCGGGCGCGCCGCACGGCGCCCGCCCGGTCGGCATCGGCGTCTACGTGACCACCGCACGGATGGAGAAGGGCTACCGGGCCTTCGGCCACGAACTCGACGCCGAGCGCACCATCGTCGAGGCGGGCATGCAGCGGCCGAAGGTGAAGGGTGCCGACTTCATCGGTAAGGAGGCCTACCTCGAGCAGCGCGCCGGTGAGCCCGCGGCTGTGCTGTGCACGCTGGCCGTCGACGACCACACGTCGGCGTCCGGGGTGAAGCGGTACATGCTCGGCGGCGAGCCGATCCTCACCCGCTCCGGCGAGGCGCTCGTCGACGGGCACGGCCACCGCCCCTACGTCACCGCCGCCGGCTCGGCCCCCTTGCTGGGCAAGCACCTGCTGATGGCGTACCTGCCGCCCGAGGAAGCGCGGGTCGGCAACGAGCTCGCGGTCTCCTACATGGAGGAGCTCTACCCCGTGACCGTGCTCACCAACGACGCCACGCCCCCCTTCGACCCGGACAACGAGCGGATCCGCTGATGGCGGTGCTGTCAGTGGTCGGGCCTGTCGAGACCACGAGAGGTGAACGATGACGAACGTATTGGTCTGCATCAAGCGGGTCCCTGACTCCTCCGGTGAGGTCCTGCTCACCGACGACCAGCAGGGCGTCGACGGGAGGTACGTCGGCTTCACCGTGAGCAACCACGAGAGCTGTGCGGTCGAGCTGGCGGTCCAGACCGCCGAGGCGACCGGCGGTGCGGTCACGCTGCTGACCGTCGGCCCGTCCGAGGCCGCCGAGCAGCTGCGGGACACGCTGGCACTCGGCTGCCAAGCCGCCGTGCTCGTGGAGGCGGAGCCGGCCCGGCTGGGACCGGCCGACGTGGCCCGGGAGATCGCCCACGTCGTGCGCGAGAAGGAGGCCGCGGGCACGACGTACGACCTGATCCTCCTCGGCAATGACGCCGCCGACAGCGGCGACTTCCAGGTGGGCATCCGGCTGGCCCACGCGCTCGGCCGGCCGGTGGTCAACGGCGTGTCGACGGTCGAGGTGGCCGACGGCCACCTGACCGCCCGCGGCGACGGCCCCGGCGGTGAGGAAACCTACTCGCTGCCGCTGCCCGCGGTCGCCACCGTGCTGGAGGGCGGGGTGGAGCCGCGCTATCCGACGCTGAGGGGCCGGATGGCGGCCAAGAAGGTCGAGATCGAGACCCGGGCCCTGTCGGCCGAGCCCGCCGGAGCGAACCGGGTGCGGCTGCTGCTGCCCCCGCCCGCGCCGTCGACCGTCGAGGTGCTGGGCGAGGGCACGGAGGCGGCCACGGCGGTCGCGGACCTGTTTGAGAAGCTGGGGGTGACCCGATGATTCTGGTGCTGGTCGAGACCGAGAACGGCGCCGCGAGCGAGATCTCGCTGGAGACCCTCGCCTTCGCCCGGTCGCTGGCGGCCGAGGGAGGTGGCATCGCCATCCGCGCGGTCGTGGTCGGCGCGGTCGAGGACCGCGACGCGCTGGCGGCCGAACTCGGCGCCCACGGCGCGGCCGAGATCCACCACGCGGTGGGCGAAGCGTTCACGTCATACGCCGGGGCCGCCTGGGCGGCGGCACTGCAGGCGATCCGCGAGTCGACCGGCTCCGTCGTGGTCACCGCCGCGGGCTCGCCCCGAGGCAACGAGGTGCTGGCGCATCTGGCCGCCCGGCTCGACGTGCCCATGGCTGCCAACGCGACCGCGTTCCACGGCCTGGCGCCGTTCGTGGTGACCCGGCAGGTGGTCGGCGGGGCGGCCCTGGAGGAGATGAAGCTCGACCAGCGGCCCGCGGTCTTCTCCGTCGCCGGCCACTCGTGGGCCGTGTCGCCGGTGGAGGGCGCGTCGCCCGCCGCTTGGGTGGAGGTGACCCCCGAGGTGGCCGAGTCCGACCTGGTGGCGCGGGTCGTCGCGACGGGCACCAAGGAGGTCGACCACTCCGACTCACTGAAGTCCGCGAGGGTCGTCGTCGGCGCCGGCCGCGGGGCGGGTGGTCCGGAGGGCTTCGGCGCGGTCGCCGAGCTCGCCGAGCTGCTCGGCGGCGCGGTGGGGGTGTCCCGGGTCGTCACCTCTCTGGGCTGGCGGCCCCACCACGAGCAGGTCGGCCAGACCGGCTCCCGGATCAGCCCGGACTTGTACGTCCCCTGCGGGATCTCCGGTGCCATCCAGCACTGGGCCGGCTGCGCGTCGTCGAAGACGATCCTCGCCATCAACACCGATCCCGAGGCGCCGATGATGACCAAGGCGAACTACGCCGTCGTAGGCGACATGCACGAGGTCGTCCCCGCGATCATCGAAGAGCTCAAGTCGCGCGGGGTGACCGGCTGAGGGCCGTGACGAGAGGCTGCTGAGTGACCGGCCGCAGCGGGAACCGCGGACCCCGCCGCCGCTGCGAAGCAGCTCATCGCCCTGGAGCGAGGCTGCGGCACCTGCAAGGGAGCCGTAGCCTCCTCCACTCGCTGGACCGTATGCACCTGGTCACCTGGCCACCCCGGCGCGCGGGTCGCGCGACGCTCGGCACGACCTCCGGCCAGAAGACCGTCCCTGAGGAGCCATGATGCAGATCTTCGCCCTGGTGGCGTCGCTGGCGCTCACGCTGGCCGCCCTGTTCGTCCTGATACCCGCTGTCCGCAGCATGCTCCGGGTGATCCGGATGGGCCAGCCCGCGAGCCCGAGCCGCACCGACGATCCGGTCGCTCGTACGGTCACCATGCTCAAGGAGACCGTGCTGCACACCCGGATGCTCCAATGGGCCTGGGTCGGCGTCATGCACTGGTTCGTGTTCGCGGCGTTCCTCTTCCTGAGCACCGCGGTGCTGGGCGCCTACTTCCAGCTGTTCGACCCCGAGTGGGCGTGGCCGATCGTGGGCCACTGGTACCCCTTCGAGTGGTTCAGCGAGTTCATCGGCGCGCTCAGCACGATCGGCATCGTCTGGCTGATCGTCTACCGGCAGAAGCACCACCCCCGCAGCGAGGGCCGCGGGAGCCGGTTCTTCGGCTCCACGTTCTGGCAGGCCTACTTCGTGGAGTACCTGGCCCTGTTCGAGGGTGCGGCGATCCTGTTCATCCGGGGCGCGGAGTTCCACCTCGCCGACCACGAGCACGCGACCCGCGCGCACTTCCCGCTCTCCTCCTGGCTCGGTGAGGCGCTCTACCCGGCCGGCCAGGGCGCCAACGAGAACCTCGTCTACTTCATCGCGTTCTTCAAGATCGCGATGGCGATGGTCTGGCTGATCGTGATCGGCCGCAATCTGACCATGGGCATCGCCTGGCACCGGTTCACCGCCTGGTTCAACATCTGGTTCAAGCGTGAGTCCTCGGGCCGCACGGCCCTGGGCGCGCTCAAGCCACTCGCCGTCGGCGGCAAGGCGGTCACCCTGGACGACATCGACGACCTCGACGAGGACACCGCGCTCGGCGTCGGAGCGGTCGAGGACTTCTCCTGGAAGGGCCTCCTCGACTTCACCACCTGCACCGAGTGCGGTCGCTGCCAGTCGCAGTGTCCGGCCTGGCACACCGAGAAGCCGCTCTCGCCGAAGCTGCTGATGAAGGGCCTGCGCGAGCACACCTACCTCAAGGCCGCCGGCCAGGCCGGACACGCCGAGCGGGCCCTGATCGGCAAGGGCGATGCGGGCGAGGGGTTCTACAACCCCGAGGGGGGCGACTTCGTCGTCGACGCGGACGTGCTCTGGTCGTGCACGACGTGCGGCGCCTGCGTCGAGCAGTGCCCGGTCGACATCGAGCACGTCGACCACATCGTCGACATGCGCCGCTACCAGGTACTCATCGAGTCGAACTTCCCTGCCGAGCTCAACCAGCTCTTCAAGGGCCTGGAGAACAGGGGCAACCCCTGGAACATGGCGCCGAGCGCGCGCATGGACTGGGCCAAGGGCCTGCCGTTCGAGGTCAAGGAGGTCGGCGAGGATCTTGAGTCGCTGGAGTCGGTCGACTGGCTGTTCTGGGTCGGCTGCGCCGGCGCCTTCGAGGACCGGGCCAAGAAGACCACCCGTGCGGTGGCCGAGCTGCTCCACATGGCCGGCGTTTCCTTCGGCGTACTCGGCAACCGGGAGACCTGCACCGGCGACTCGGCCCGCCGCGCCGGCAACGAGTTCGTCTACCAGGCCCTGGCCCAGGAGAACGTCGAGACCTTCAAGGAGTTCAAGGTCAAGAAGGTCGTCGCGACCTGCGCCCACTGCTTCAACACACTGAAGAACGAGTACAAGGCCTTCGGCATCGAGCTAGAGGTCGTCCACCACACCCAGCTGCTCAACCGGCTCGTGCGCGAGGGCCAGCTGAGGCCGGTCGCTTCCGGGGACGGCGCGAACAAGCGGTCGATCACTTACCACGACCCGTGCTACCTAGGCCGGCACAACCAGGTCTACAGCCCACCGCGTGAGCTGCTGCAGGCGCTGCCGGGCGCGTCGTACGTCGAGATGGAGCGCAACTCGGAGCGGTCCTTCTGCTGCGGGGCCGGCGGCGCCCGGATGTGGATGGAGGAGAGCCTCGGAGAGCGGATCAACATGAACCGCAGCACGGAGGCCGTCGGCACCGGCGCCGACCAGGTCGTGGTCGGCTGCCCGTTCTGCCGGGTGATGCTCTCCGACGGGGTCACGGCGCTCCAGGCCAAGTCCGAGGCCCGCGAGGAGGTCGAGGTCCTCGACGTCGCGCAGATGCTGCTCGCCTCGGTCAAGGGTGGTGAGGCCGCGACCAAGGCCGAGAAGACGCCCGCCGCCGCGGCTGTCCCGACTGCCCCTGCCGCTGCCCCGGCCGAGCCCGCCGCCTCCGGCGCCGCCGGCCCGTCGTTGTTCGAGGAGGCACCCGCGAAGCCGGTCTCCGACGGCTCACTGTTCGACCAACCGACAACCGAAGCCACCACGTCTGCCACCGCGAACAGCTCACTGTTCGACCAGGCACCTGCCACACCGGCTCCCGGCGCCTCACTGTTCGACCAACCGACAACCGAAGCCACCACGTCTGCCACCGCGAACAGCTCACTGTTCGACCAGGCACCCGCGAAGCCGGCCTCCGACGGCTCACTGTTCGACCAACCGACAACCGAAGCCACCACGTCTGCCACCGCGAACAGCTCACTGTTCGACCAGGCACCTGCCACACCGGCTCCCGGCGCCTCACTGTTCGACCAACCCACAACCGAACCCACCACGCCGGCCACCCCAGGCGGGTCGCTCTTCGACATCCCGGCCGATGAGGAGCCGACAGCCGAAGCCACCCCGAACCCCACACCGTCGCGCTCCCTCTTCGACATCGAGGAGGAGCCGGCGGCTCCCGGTGAGTCGGCCCCGGTCGCGGCCACCGCCGACCTGGCCGACGTCGATGAGACCACCCTGACCGGAGGCAGGTCGCTCTTCGACATCCCGGAGGCGACGCCACCGGCTCCGGCGCCCACCCAGGAGCCAGTGGCGCAGCCCGAGCCGAAGGCGGAGACTGCGCCGGAGACCGAGCCGGAGCTGAACGAGACCCCGGAGAAGCCGAAGGGCCTCTTCGACGACTGATCGCTCCGTCCGACCAAAGACCGCGTGCCCCCATGCCGGATTCCAGGCATGGGGGCGTTGCTCGTCCAGGCTGACGCGGCGTCCGAGCGGCCGGCCAGGCCCTGGACCCTGCGGCCCGGCCGGCGCTCAGAGGCCAGGCCGGTGGTGACGAACAAGCCGTCGAGTTCGTTGCCGTCCGGGGCTCGGACGATGACCAGCCGGAGCATGTCGTGTTTGTCGACATGGTGCTCGGCGGGGATGGACAGCCGGTCGCTCCTGGCGCAAGGCCGGCCGCGTTACCAGTTGCGCGGCGGCGCCGCACAGGCCGCACAGCGAGGCGCAGGCGCCCACCCGCGCAAGGGGAAGTCTCGGTCCGGCAACCAGCCGGCGAGCTCGCAGACGATCAGAGCACGCCGCGGATCTCACGGGCAAAGCCGGCGATGTGCTCGCGGGTGAGGTGCTCGGCGCGGTCTGCGTCACCGTCAGCGACGGCGTCGAGCAGGTCCGCGTGCTCGGTGACGTGGTGTGCGAAGTCAGGAAGCCGATCGATGACCAGGCACCAGATGCGAGTGGCCAGGTTGTCGTAGCGGATCAGCACGTCCTCCAGGTGTGGGTTGCCGGCCGCCTTGTAGATGAGCCGGTGCAGCGACATGTCCATCCGCATCAGTGCGGTGTGGTCACCGCGAGGGCTCTCAAGGTTCCTCACCTCGTCGGCCTTGGCTCGCAGCGCGTCGCGCATATCGCTACTGGCGTGGACCGCGGCCCGCCGTGCCGCGAACGGCATGAGCTGCTCGCGGATATCGGAGATCGCACCGAGCTCGGTCACGTCGATGAAGGTGGCGAATGTGCCCCGGCGCGGGTAAGACACCACGAGATGGTCGGTCTCGAGCCGCTTGAGCGCCTCGCGAACGGGTGTGCGTCCGACGCCGAACTCCGTGGCAAGCTGGTTGTCGTTGATCGGCTCACCGGGCCGGATGTCGAGCATGATCAATCGATCCTGGAGGCGCTCGTAGGCCAGGTCGGCCAATGACATCGGCGCCGAGTCGGTCACGGGGGAGACCTCGGAGCTGCTCATCTTTCGGCCGTCTCTTCTCTCGCGCGGGGCTGTTGGCATCACCGTACTACCTCTGACATACTTCAAATATATCAGCTGCCTGTGGCCAGCGTACTGAGCGCTCGCCGACGGAGGCGGATCCGGAGATCCGTCCGTGATCGATACCGGAAGTGCAGCGCCAGCAGACGACACGCTCGCTCCAGATCCTTGCACAGGCCGCCCTTGCGGCGGAGGTTGGCCATGTGATGCCCGACGGAGACCTGGTCGGCCCCTCGCCCCGGGCGGCGTCCTGCCGCGGTGTCAAGTGGCGCGCGCTGCCGGTGCCCGGGGGGAGGTGGTGCCCCGGGCCGGACTACAAGGCCGCACCCCTCAATTGCCGGCCGATCGCCACCGGGGGCGTCGAAGGGATCCGCCGCCGCGTGGCCGACGACCGCCTCGGCCTCACTGGCGCCCGCTGGGGAAATACCGGCGCAAGGCCGTCCTGGAACTTGGCGCGCTGAGCGACGACGGCGAATTCCGCACCTCCTGACGCTTCCAGGTGCACCAGGGGGTCCTTCTCATCCGTTCAGCCGCCCAGCCGGTCCAGCAGCCCGCGGCGCCACCGCTCCGTTTCGGCGATCTGGTTGAACGTGAACAGATGCAGGCCGGCCACGCCCGCCCCGGGTACGGTGAGGGCCCCCTCCGTACGGGCCAGGAGCCTGTCCGGGCAATACCCTCCGGGTGCCGCGAAGCGCACGAACCACGAGGCGTGCCTGGTGAGGAAGCGCGTCGACTCCCCCACGCCGATCTTCGTGGCCATCGCCAGCAGCTTTGCCCGCTGCACGGGTCCCGCGACGCCCACATGGACCGGCAGGGTGACGCCCCGGCGTCGCATCCGGGCGACCCACGCCCCCAGCACCCGCGGGTCGAAGCACAGGTTGCTCACGACGTACGTGGCGTGCTCGCGCTTGTCCCACATCGCCTGGACGGTGATGTCGTCGTGGAGGAGCGGATGGCTCTCGGGATAACCGGTGACCCCGACATGGGTGAAGGGCCTGCCCAACTCGCTCAGTCCGCGCAGCACCGGCAGCGCAGCGTCGTAGACCCCGGCCGGCGGGTCGGCGTCACCCGCCGGCACGAAGACGTCGTCCACGCCCGCCTCCCGGAGCCGGTCGACGACCTCCTTCAGATGCCCGTCGTCCCGGAGCAGCCGCGCGGGCACGTGGGGGACGACGCGGTAGCCGTGCGCCGCGAGCCGGGCGGCGAGATCGAGGGTCGGCTCCAGGCCCTTGACCGGTGACGCGGTCACGGTGACGACGACATCGTGCGGGACATGGGCGAGGACCTTGTCCTCGGTCGCCTTCGCCGGCAGCACCTCGTAGCGAACGCCGCGCAGCAGTGCCCGCAACCCTGCGGTACCCAACGTCTACCCCACCTCCTGGGTGGCCTTGACGGCCGACCCGCCATCGAAGAGAGCCATGACCCCTCGTCTCGCTGGCGCCGTGGATGCGCAGGCCGTGGCAGCTCCATACGCACCAGGTTGCGAAAGACGGAACGTTCAGAGAGGCGCATTTCGCCATCGCTACTTGAAGTAGCGTTTTTTACAGTGGGTATAGTTGCACTATGCGCAACTATAAACCTGAAGCCGAAACCTCAAATTCACATGCTGGCGGCGTGCAGTCGGTCGACCGTGCCATCAGCGTCCTGGAGATCCTGGCCCACCGCGGCGAGGCGGGCGTCAGCGAGGTGGCCGCCGAGATCGATGTTCACAAATCCACCGCGTTCCGGCTGCTCGGCGCCCTGGAGGTGCGGGGCCTCGTGGAACAGGCGGGCGAGCGCG
>NZ_JACTVI010000159.1 GCF_014495685.1 Streptomyces sp. TRM68367
CGGCGTCGTACTCGGCGACCATGCGCAGCTTGTACTCCGGGGAGAAGCGGCGGCGGGTCGGTCTCGGTGCCGGGTCCTCGGACTCGGCCACCGGGACACCACCAACGCCGAATGGGCCCTGCTCGAACCGCTGCTGCCGACCCCGGCATGCGAGACCAGCAAGGGTGGCCGGCCGGAGAAACACCCGCGCCGCGAGATCGTCGATGCGATCCGCTACGTCGTCGACACCGGATGCAAATGGCGGGCCCTGCCTGCCGACTTCCCACCCTGGCGCACGGTCTGGGGGTTCATGGCCCGCTGGGCCGCCGCCGGGATCATCGGCCAGATCCGCGATCATCTCGCCAGCCGGATCCGCCGCGACATGGGCAAAGGCCCCCGGGCCGTGGCAACCGTGATCGACTCCCAGAGCGTGAAAGCCGCTGAGACAGTCTCCAAGGCCACCCGTGGCTACGACGCAGGCAAGAAAATCAATGGGCGCAAGCGCCACATGGTGGTCGACACACGCGGCCTGCCCCTCATGGTGATGGTCACCCCCGCGGACCTGCATGACGCGGCAGCGGCGAAGGAAATCCTGTTCCGTCTGCGCCTGATGCACCCCGAGATCACGATCGTGTGGGCCGACTCCGCTTACGCCGGGAAGCTCGTGGATTGGGCGAAACAGCACCTCAACCTCACCATCAGCAGTCTTGCGTGGATGATGCATGCCCGCCGCCACGCGAGAGACTACGAACGCCTCATCCAGCACTCCGAGACGCTGATCACCTGGGCGGCCATCACTCTCATGACCAGGCGTCTAGCCCGAAAGGGGGCCACCCCCAGCTGGCCGAGGAAACCGGCGCCAGCCGACGTAGGAAACTGACAGCACCTGTGGCGCCACCTCTGAGCTGGGGCGGAAAAGCCCGGGTACGGAGCGTCGGCGGACAGTAGCCTCGTCAGAATGTCGAGCCAGTCAGTAAGCAAGGATCTCGCGGTTGCGCCGCCGGGCTGCGGGCGGCGGCGACAGACGAGTACCGTCGGCTCGAGGCCGAGCTACCGGGACTTCCCGTGACCTGGTCCGGCTCACTGTCGTGGCGTGCGGGGGACAGTGCGCCGGAAGCCGGGCCCGGGCAGAAGATCGTCGACGCGGCCACCGCGGCGACGCTTGAGCCCAACCTGCTGCAGCCCCCGGACTGGGCCGTCTGGGCACCCGGCGAAGGCGCTGTCGACCCGGTGGGTGTGACCGAGCGGCTGATCGAGGGTGCCCGCGATCACGGCGCACAAGTACATCCGGGCGTCCCGGTCACCGCTATCCGCCGAGACGCCGCGGGTCGGGTCGTCGGGGTCGAGACGGCCACGGGGCCCCTGTCTGGCGCGACTGTGGTGCTCGCGGCCGGAGTGGCGACGGCCGCGCTGGCAGCGCCGCTGGGCCTACGTGTCCCGGTCGACCCGTCGCCGACGACGCTCTTCCGGTTCCGCGCGCCGGCCGGTCTGGTCCGCACGGTAGTCAACACTCAGGACTTTGATCTTCGGCAGGTCGCCACGGACCGGATCATCGCCGCTGCAGATTCGCCGGAACAGACTCTGGCCGCCATCCGGTCCACCTTCCGCGGCGCCGCGAGCGTCGAGCTGCTCAGCACCCGAGTCGGCGCACGCCCCATGCCGGCCGATGGCGAGCCCATAGTCGGCCCGGTCGCCGGGGTTCCCGGCCTGTACCTGGCGGTGATGCACGCGGCAGTCACGCTCGCCCCAGGCGTGGGCCGACTGGTCGCGAGGGAGCTGGTCGACGGCACCGTCGAGCCGGCGCTGGCCGGCTGTCGCCTCGACCGCTTCTAGCGTCCCGGCCTCCTCCACCAGTTGGTGCAGAGACGGTCCAAGGCGTTGTTAAGCGTGATCGGCTGTGGGTGAGCCGGCGGGACTCGGTGGGGACCGGCGCTCCTGAGCTCGACGCCGACACTCACCGCCAAACTCAGCCCCTACATGATCGACGCCAGGCCGGCCGAAACGGTGAGCTTCAACAACGACCTGGCCCGCAAGCCAGCGCCGGAGACTCCCTGACCTCGCCCTGGAGTTCGGAAACACGCACTAACCCCGATCGGGCCATGCGGGACGGCGTACGGCGCGGGCCCGGACCTCCGCTGGATCGGAAGGCCGGGCCCGCCTCGTACTCGGCCGCGCCGGTCAGGCCGGTGCAGCCTGCAGAGCGGCGAGCGGGGAGCGCCGGCCTTTCTCCACCGCACGCAGCTGCGCCCAGTCAACTTCGGGGTGTGCGGCGACCACCGCGTCGACGGACGCTGTGGTGTAGAGCGCGACGTCGACGGCCCCGGCCCGGCTCGTGCCGAAGCGGACCTCGATCGACTCGCTCGCTCGGCTTGATTCCCCAGGCCAACCGGCGCTGACCTGCGTCTGGCTGCCTACCACCGAGACGTGCTGGCACATCCGACGGAGTGGCAGCACCACGCCGAGCTGACTTGGTCGCGGCCACCTTCCGTGGTCGATGCGCCGAACTGCCTACCGCTGGTCGAGCCGGCGTCGGGTCTTGTCGTCGGCCGGCAGGAACGTCTCCAGATGCAGCCCTTCCAAGGCGGCATCGGAAGCAGTGCTGAGAGCGGCGGAGGTGCTGAAGAACCGGAGCGTGGTGCCATCCACGTCGATTTCGAGGGTGATCACCGGTCCCGTCAGGGGGGTGGCAGCATCGGGTTTGTCGAGGTACCCGGCGATCTCTGTGGCAAGCTCGTGGTGACGCTGGTCATGGGTGCGCTCCGCACGGTGGCTCACCTGCCTCAGAAGATGGCTGCCCCACTCCGCGAGATTGCCGATCCGGCTGGCCAACCCGTCCGGATGAAGACAGACCCGCACCACATTGATCGGCGGCTCCAGCAGCTCCGGCGCGCAACCAGCCAGCAGCTGATCAACGGCAGCGTTGGCGTCCACGATGTCCCAGTGATCGTCCAGCAGGAGCGCGGGGTACGGCAGGTGGGCACCGAGGAGTCGGCGCATGCCGTCCATCACTACCGCAATCGATACGTCGTCCAATTGGCGATCTTGATAGCGCGGTGCGTAGCCGGCGGCCAGCAGGAGTCGGTTGCGATCCCGCAGCGGCACATCCAGGTTGTTGAAGAGGTGCATGAGCATCTCCGGTGTTGGGTGCGCCTTGCCGGTCTCGACCCGGCTGAGGTGCCGGGTGGAGACCCGCGATCGGTTGGACAGCTCCTGCTGGCTGAACCGACGTCGTTCACGCCAGGTCCGCAGCAGTTCACCGACCGGCGGGGCTTCGACTGCAACGCTCATGCCACAAGTCTAGGGGGCCGTGTCCGGGGTCCCATGACCTGTGAGGTCATGGATCGGACAGCCGATCCAGGCCAGGATTTCGGACATCAGCCGATCGAGACGAACGGGAGAAAGTACGCGTGAGTGACCTGACCGAACTGGCCGGCCGTTACATCGCTATCCGGAACGAGGCGGACGAGGGCAAGCGTGCCCAGGCGATCTCCGACCTGTTCACCGCGGATGCCACGTACACCGACCCGCTGGCCGACGTGCAGGGGCACGCTGGTGTCGGCGCCGTGATCGCGGGCGCCCGTGACCAGTTCAAGGGCTACGAATTCAAGATTGTCGGTGACGTTGACGCCAATCACCACATCGCCCGCTTCCAGTGGGAGCTGGTTCCCGCCACCGGCGGCGGGAACGTCGCCATCGGTTTTGACGTGGCGGTGACCGACGGCGCCGGAAGGATCAAGGGCGTTTACGGCTTCCTTGACAAGGTGCCCGGCTCCTGAGGACAGCCCACAGCAGGGGTGACACCGGGCGGACCCCCGTGGTTAGGGGGTCCGCCCGTTTCCGTCCGGCCAGAAACGACCGAGCACAGCAGCCTACTCTCCCCCACGAGGAGCGCCACCATGACTACCGACGCCGACTCCGGCACCAGCTTCGAGGAAGAGGTGACACCACCGGCCGGTGCGGGCGGACCTGGCTGGGGTGCGCTGGCCATCGTAATGGTGGGCACCTTCATCACCGTCCTCGACTACTTCATCACTAACGTCGCCGTGCCCTCCATCCAGGCCGATCTGCGGGCCAACGACGCCCAGTCGCAGCTGGTCATCGTCGGCTACGGGGTTGCCTTCACCGCGAGCATGATCACCGGTGGGCGGCTCGGTGACCTCTACGGCAGGCGCCGTATGTTCGCACTCGGAATGCTGGGGTTCACCATCGCGTCCGGACTGTGCGCTGTGGCTCAGAACGCCGACGCTCTGATCGCCTTCCGGGTGCTGCAGGGTGCGGCGGCCGCGCTGATGGTTCCTCAGGTGCTCGGTATCCTGGGGGTCGTCTACACCGGGGCGGCTCGGGCCCGTGCCTTCGTCGTCTACGGCTTGGTGATCGGTCTCGCTGGGGTCTTCGGCCAGGTCATCGGTGGCGTCCTGATCTCGGCCGACGTGGCCGGACTTGACTGGCGGACCATCTTCCTGATCAACCTGCCGGTGGGTGTGGTGGCCCTCTTCCTGACGCCGCGTCTGATCCCCGAGTCCCGGGGCGCCGACGGCGGGCGGCTCGACTTGGTCGGCGCGGTCCTGTCGACTGTGACCCTGGTGGCCGTCGTGTACGCGCTCGTCCAAGGTCAGGAGCAGGATTGGCCGCTGTGGAGCTGGCTGCTGCTCGCGGCCGCGGTGCCGCTGGGTGTCAGCTTCGTCTCCCACCAGCGCCGCCGTACCCGGCAGGGTCTCAGCCCGCTGATCGAACTGGCGCTGTTCCGTGGCCGTACGTTCTCGGTCGGACTCGTCGCCATGCTGACGTACTTCCTGGCCATGGGCTCGTTCTTCTTCGTACTCGCGCTCTATCTGCAGCAGGGCAGGAGCCTGTCCCCGGTCGAGTCCGGGTTGGTCTTCCTCACGCTCGGCGGCGGGTACTTCGGCTCGTCGTTGCTGTCCACCAGGTTGGCCGAGCGCTTGGGCCACCACCTGTACGCGGCAGGCCCACTCACCCTGGCCGGCGGTTATGCCGTGGCCGGGCTGACCGCCGCGTGGCTCGGCACCGACGGCCACATTCTGTGGATCATCCCTCCGCTGGTCGTCGCTGGCGTCGGGATGGGCATGACGACTGGTCCGTTGACTGGTGCCGTCCTCGCGGGCGCCGACCCAGAGCACGCCGCCGGGGCCTCCGGTGTGGTCAACACCGTGCAGGAGGGCGCGGTCGCGGTCGGCGTGGCCATCGTCGGTACCGTCTTCTTTCCGGTACTCGGTGGGACACCGGTACCGGCAGACTATCCGGAGGCCTTCGGCATGGGACTGATTCCCCTTGTGGTCTTCTGCCTCGCCGCCAGCATGATCGTGCGGTTCATGCGGCCGCGCGCCGAGCGGTGAGGACGTATCGCCGGATCTGAGCCCTGGGCCGTGGACGGCCGGACCGACGCACCACGTCGGGCCGGCCGTCCCGCATTGCTGTGCCCGGGCCAGTGGTGGGTCAGCGGCGTGTCAGCTGCCGGTGTTTGGCTTGACGCCCATACGCCGGTGCTCACCACCGGCTCTGCCCTCCGGATCGGTAACCACATGCCTGATGCGCACATATCCCTGGGACAGCTGCGTGAGCTGCCCGCCCATGAGATCAGGCGAGGTAGAGGCCCTCGTCGAGGAGCTGTTCAAGGACGCTCTGCTGAAGGAGCCCGACGAGGAACTCCCCTTGCAGACCAGCTACTTCGATCTGGGTCTCACATCGCTGCGGCTGACCCGTCTCAAGCAGCAGATGGAAGAGCTGATGGAGCTGCCCATCAACACGAACGTGCTGTTCAACGAGCCCACCGTCGAGCGACTGGTCCTGTACCTGACCGACCTGCTCGCCGGCGCGTCCGCAGCGGACCCCTCAACGTTCGAGGAGTGCGCCGACTGCGGTCAGCTCCGACACCCGGTGGTGCGACGGGACGACGGCCGAGGGCTGTGCATGAGGTGCTGGAAACGCCCGATGCACACCTGCGTGAGCTGTGGAAAGTCCGCAGCCGCTGCCCTCGTTGACGACGACGGCGCACTCTGCCACCTCTGCTACAACCGCCATCGCCGGCCACGACGGCTCTGCGGTCGGTGCGGACAGCTCAAGCGCATCGCCCGCAACGCACGCGACGGACAGCCGGACCTCTGCGACGGCTGCTACCAGAGCCCCGAGGCGACCTGCTCAATCTGCAGCCGGGTCCGCCCCTGTACCAGCCGCGATCCACAGGGCCAGCCGATCTGCGCCACCTGCTACCAGCGACACCGCACCGGTGAGCCGTGCGCCCGCTGCGGCCGGACCAAGCCGGTCAACACCCGATGGCCCATCGGGCAGGTCTGCATGACCTGCTACACCGCCGTGCTCCGGTCACCGGCCGAGTGCCCTCGCTGCCGCATGATCCAGCCACTGATCGCGCGCGGTGACGACGGCACCGAGGTCTGCGGACCCTGCGTCGGCTTCGCCGCCGACTACACCTGCCGTGCACATCGACCGCATGGCCGAGACGAGTGCGCGTGGCGACGCCAGCGTCACGAGCCTCGGCTCCAGTGGCGAAATGGCGGTCGTTCGGCGGGATGCCGGGCCACCTGGGCCATGAGCGCGTCGTGGTCGATCGTGCCGAAGCAGTCCCGACGCGCGGTCGGTTGTGGGGCAGGCTGGCGAGCTGCTGTAGGGGGGTGGTGACCGAGCGGCCGGTGTCAGCCGTGGTCGCCGACCTCAACTCCGTGCTGCGGGCTGGTCAGCGTACTTCCGCAACGGGAACTCCGGGCGGAGATTCAACGCGGTCGACGGCTACGTCCACGAACGGCTGGCCATCTTCGCCAGCCGGAAACACAGACTCCGAGGCCGGAACTGGACCACCCGATTCACCTACGGATGGATCTCCCGGCTCGGCGTCTACCGCCTCACCGGAAACGTGCACAGGGCGACGGCGCATGCCAGTCGGTGAACGATGTCGGAAAGCCGTGTGCGCGAGAACCGCACGCACGGTTTGAAGCGGCGGGGGCTGGAAACGGAGCGGAAGCCACCGCGCCAGTCCCCGACCCTACTCAGCTGGTGTGGATGGTGGCGACAGCGGTATCGAAGACAGGCTGGTAGGTCTGCCACTGGACGGCGGGGGCGGAGAGGTAGATTCCGTAGCCGTTCTGGCGGGCATCGCTCCAGCCCAGGTCGATGGCGCGGTACCGGACACTGGCCTGCCAGGTGAACTCCCACACGGCTGCCGGTCGTCCCTGCTGGCAGGTTTTCTCCAGACGTAGCCGCCGGTAGTCCTTGAAATTCTTGCTGAGCATCTTTTCCAGGCTCGTCCAGCCGGCGACGGGGTCGGTGCCGGCGAGGTCGGTACGCCCGATGCGCAGGAGCACGCGGTTGGTGGGGTCGATGAAGTCAACCTGCTGTCCGTCGCTGCGTTCTTTGCTCCGCCAAGCGGTGGGCACTGCGACGGTGCCGCCCAGGTAGTGCACCCAGCGGTAGCGGGCTGGGAGGGTGGCTGAAGGAGCCGCGCCGCAACTGAGCGAGGTGTTTGCCGAGTGCCGGGCCGTGACGCGCGGGGTGACGTCCTGTTGGGCGTAGCCGTTGGCGCCCCAGGCCAGCGCGGCGACGGTGGCCAGAGATGCCCCGATCGCCGTCACGGCCGCCTGCGGCCGTATGCGCGGACGTCTCGCGCGGCGGGTCCGGCCCGCGTTCGGGTCGGAGGCCCGTTCAGCGAGGGCGCGTTTGGCCGACTCCGTCAGGGCCGTCGGCGGATCGGCAGGTCCCGGCTTCGATGGGGTGTCCTCGGCGACGGACCTGAGTAGCTGCTCGGCTTGTTCGGCTGTCCGTCGGGCCTGTGGGATCTTGGCCAACAGGCCTTCCAGGATCGGGGCGAGGGCGCCGGCGCCCCGCATCGGGTGCGGCTCCTCGGCCACGGTCGCGTACGCCTCCTCGAGCGCGGTGGGCCGTTCGAACGGGCCGTGGCCCTCCACCGCGTAGTACAGCGTGGCGCCCAGAGCCCACAGGTCGGAAGCGGGCCCGGGCGCGCCGCCTGCGCGCAGACGCTCAGGGGCGATGTAGCCGGCCGAGCCAGTCAGCTCACCGCTCCGGGTCAGGGATGCCGCGCCGGCCCACACGGCGATGCCGAAGTCGGTGAGCACCACCCGGCCGTCGGCGGCAAGCAGCACGTTGCCTGGCTTCACGTCCCGGTGTAGGACCCCGACTTCGTGCGCGGCGCGCAGCGCGGCGAGAACTTCACGGCCGATACTCGCCACCTCCGGCGCGGTGAGCGGACCGTCTTCCGCGACCCGTTGCGCCAACGACCGGCCCTGCACCAGCTCCATGACGATGCACGGCAGCCCCTGGCTGTCCTCGACAACGTCGTGAACCATCACCACATTGCGGTGGTTGATCATCGCTGCGCTGCGCGCCTCACGTCGAACGCGCTCGTAGCGGTGACGCAGCTCCTGTGTGTCGGCCTCCGGGCGGGCGGTGAGCAGCTTGACGGCGACCTCACGGCCCAGCAGCGTGTCCTCGGCCCGCCAGACAGCACCCATTCCGCCCCGGCCGACCTGCTCGACCAGCCGATAACGTCCGGCAACGAGCATCTCCACGACAAACTCTCCGATCTCACTCCCACCGCAGCCTGCGGCGGACCTACTCCACACGAGGGCAGGATCCACCGCAGCACCTCCGGCGGCCCTGCCCACACCAGGGCAGGATAAGCGCCCTGTTGACCGCGATCACGCGGGGTATACGCGCAGCCGGTGGAGGGGCAGAGACGTCTCCCGGTAGCGGCGCTTTGGCCCCGAGGTGCGGCACGTGCTGCTCGCCGCCCTGGTCTTCCGCCGCGAGCGGGAGATCACCGACACCCTGGTGGAGCTGCTGAACTCCACCGTGCACCGCATCAACGCCCGCGCTGTTCGAACTGCAAGCCTGGCTCGGACACCGCTCAGCAGAAACGACTCAGCATTACGTCAAGATCAGCCCGGACAAGCTGGTCAAGGCATACAGCGACGCCGGGTACTTCGAGCGCAACGTCCGCACCATCGAAGTCCTCGTCGACCGGGACGCGGTCGCCTCCGGCGCCGCCGTCAGCGGGGAGCCCTGGCAGTACTACGACCTCGGTCACGGCTGGTGCACCTACACCTTCTTCGAGCAGTGCCCGCACCGCATGGCCTGCGCACACTGCGACTTCTACACCCCGAAGGATTCCTCCAGGGGCCAGCTGCTGGAGGGCAAAGAGAACCTTCAGCGGATGCTCGCCTCGATCTCGCTCAGCGACGAGGAGCGAGCAGCCTATGTCGTCTCAACGTGATTGAAGGCATGGAGATCTGAAGAGAGCGTCTGACGCGTAAATAGCTCCAGGTCAGGGACTGTTTGGGCAGGGCTGGGTGCCCGGCGGTCGTGGAGGCCGCCGGGCACTTGCTCTGTGGGCAGTCAGGCCGCGCTTTCGATCGGGTTGAGGGTGACGGTGTACCCGAGTTGGTTGAGGGTGTTGAGCGCGCGTCGGGTGGCGCGTTCGGGGTCACGCTGGGTGAAGTACCGCCGAGCTCGTCGTAGGGGACGCTGTCGGTGAGCATGTGCCAGATCGCGGTGATGATCGAGTGCTCGACGGCGACCAGGGCCCTGAGCGGACCACGGCGTGCGGTCAGCCGCTTGTAACGGGCCTGCAGGTAGGTGTCTTTGGTTCTCACCGCGCCGAACGCGGCCAGGCCGAGGGCGCCCTTGAGATACGGATTGCCGGGACGGACCTTGGTGGTCTTGGTGCGGCCGGCCGACTCGTGGTGGCCGGGACAGACCCCGGCCCAGGACGCCAGGTGCTTGGCGGAGGGGAACCGGCTCATGTTGCCGCCGGTCTCCGCGATGATGACCTCGGCGGTGGCCCGGTTGATCCCGGGGATGGTGTCGAGCAGGTCGAGGCTGCCCTGAAAGGGGGCCATCGCCTCCTCGATCCGCTCATCCAGCCGCCCGATGGCGCCGGTGAGCTGGTCGTACTGGTCCAGATACAGCCGGGCCAGGAACGCATGGTGGTCACGGAAGCGGCCGGTCAGGGCCTCGGTGAGTTCGGGGATCTTGTTGCGGAGCTTGCGTTTGGCCAGGTCCGCGAGGATCTGCGGGTCGCGTTCCTCGCGGATGAGGGCCTCCAGCATGGCCCGGCCGGAGACGCCCATGAGGTCGGAGGCGACCGCGGCGAGTTTGATCCCGGTGTCCTCCAGCAGCTTCTCCAGCCGCTGGACGATCTGCCCGCGCTCGCGGGTCATCTGGGTGCGAGCCCGGGTCAGATCCCGCAGTTCGCGGACCGGCTGCGGTGGCACGAACGAGGCACGGACCAGGCCGTGGGCGCCGAGCTGGGCCAGCCAGGCCGCGTCCGAGACGTCCGTCTTGCGGCCGGGCAGATTCTTGACCTGCCGGGCGTTGACGAGGATCACGTTCAAATCCTCGGCCAGCAGGTAGTAGAACGGCTTCCAGTAGTCGCTGGTGGCCTCGATCACGACGAGGGTGACCTCGGCGGCGAGCAGATGATCTCGGAGGGCGAGCACCGCGTTTGTCGTCGAGCCCCAGGTCGTGGTCTGGGTGGTGAACGACCCCCGCCGTTTCGTGCTCGGGGTGCGGACGCATGCCTTGGCGTCCTTCTTGCTGATGTCCAGACCGGCCAGCGTTCGTGCAGCACGTCCATGGCCTTGTTCCCTCCCTCACCCAACGGCCCAACAATTCGCCGTTCCGGGAGGGTGAATCGCCCCGGGTTTGATGGAGACATCGAAGACCCGGAAGGATGCCGATCATGGCTGCTCCCCGCAAGTACCCCGACGAACTGCGC
>NZ_JACTVI010000016.1 GCF_014495685.1 Streptomyces sp. TRM68367
TGGCTGGTGGAGCTGCCGGACGCCCAGTCGGCCTGAGACTTCGGGGCGGCCTGACCCGCGCGGGGGGCGGGTCAGGCCGCCCCGAACGCCGTGAACGCCCACCCCGTGGCCTGGTGCAGCGCGTCGCCCGGCAGCGCCGCACGGGCGTCGCGCAGCGCCTCCGCCAGCGACAGACCGGCGCTGAGCCCCTTGTGCAGGGTGAGCATCAGCGGCACCACCGCGGCGTCGTTGACGGGCGCGCTGCACGCCACCACGCCCGCCGTGCCGAGCGGCAGCGCGCCGTGACCAGGCCGAGCAGCTCGTCGGCGCCCACCGACGCGAACCGGGCGGTGTCGCAGCAGGACAGGATGATCCGGTACGGGCTGCGGTCCAGGCGCTCCAAGTCGTGCACGACGATCGGCCCGTCGGCCATCCGCAGCGCGGAGAACAGCGGGCTGTCGGCGCGGAACGTGCCGTGCGCGGCGATGTGCGCCAGCGCCGCGCCGTCGAGTTCCTCCAGCACCCGCGGCACCCGCGCCCCGGCGCCCTCCAGGACGGCCGCACCGGCGTACCGGTCGGCCAGTTCGGCCACTTCCACACCACCGGTCGCCAGGCCGGGCCCGCGCACCAGCACCTGGCGGCCACCGGGCGGCGGCGCGGTCTCCCGGGCGCGCAGCCAGCTGCTCGCCGACGGCGACACACTCAGCACCCGCTCCCGCAGAGACGGCAGCAGCGCCCACGGCACACGGTGCAGCCGCCCCGGCGGTACGACCACGACGGGGCCGGTCCCCAGCTGCGCCGCCGCCGGGCCGAGCAACAGCTCCTCCAGACGCCGCCCCGCGGCCTCCACCAGCGGCAGCCGCGCCTCGGCACCCGGATGCGCCAGCCGCCGCAGCCCGGCCTGCACGTGCTCGGCCTCCGTCTCCGCCTCGGCGAGCAGCCCCGCCTCGAACCGCCGCACCCGACCCTGCGCGCACAGCAGCACGTGCACCCGCCCGTCCAGCACGGCGAGTTCCACCAGCCGTACGTCGTCGCCCAGCCGCCGCAGCAGCCTGCCCACGTCGAACCGGTCACCGCCGCCGGGCGCCGCGCCCCTCAGGTGCAGGGTCCGCGCGCGGATCTCCCGCTCCAGCCGCCGCTGCTCCCGCTCCAGGGCCGGCACGGGCCGGCCCTCCATGCGGGCGGCCTCGGCGCGCGCGGCGATCTCCCGGAACGCGGTCATCTCGCCGAGCAGCGCATGGTCGGCGGGCGGCCTGGTGGGCGGCGTCGACAGGGCGGTGGCCCGCCAGCGCTCGCTCCACAGCAGCAGCCGGCGCGGCCCGCCGGAGACCAGACTGGCCCGCTGGGCCAGCGCGGCCAGCTCCGCGCCCTGCGCGCTGGCCCGGGCCCGCAGTTCGGAGGCGCCCAGGGTCATCCGGTGGTCGTCGAGCACGTCCAGGCCGCGCCGGCCCGCCTCCAGCACACCCCGCGCCGACCCGGCCGCCTGCGCGCGCAGCGCCTGCGCCACCCAGCCCGTCATCCGGGCGAGCGGCGGACCGCTGCGCCTGCTGCGGGCGGCGACGGCCAGATGCCGTTCCGCGTCCGCCGTCCAGCCGAGGTCCAGCGCGATCCGGCCGGCCAGCAGCGAGGCCTCCGGGGCGGCCGGCGCGCCGAAGGAGGCCAGCTTCTCGGCCACCGAGGCCGCCTCCGCGACCAGTCGGCCCGAGCCGCGCCCGGCGGCCGCCCGCGCCTCGATCAGCACCAGCCGGGCGTGCGTCTCCCACCAGGTGCGCCGCTGCCCCGCGAACAGCCGTACCGCCAGGGCCGCGCGGGCGATCGCGGTCTGCGGATCGCCCGCAAGGCGGGCCGCCTTCGCGGCGGCCAGCAGCAGCTCGGCCTTGCGGGTCGACTGCCCGCCGATCCCGTCCAGCGCGGCGATCGCCCCGTCCGCCTCGGCCAGCGCCTCGGGGGCGAGCCCGGCGGCCATCAGGACCTCGCAGCGCCGGATGTTGAGCATGAACGTCGGGGTGCCCAGCTTGGCGTACCGCTCCTCCGCCTCGTCCAGCAGCGCCAGCGCCGCCGGGATGTCCCCGGACCGGAACGCCGCGAGCCCCCGGCTCTCCACCGCGTCCGCCTTGTCGTGCTCCTGGCCCGTGGTGTCCCACAGCGCCTCCGCCGCCGTGAAGTCGGCGTCCGCCCGCTCCACCGCGCCGAGCGCCAGATGCACGGTGGCCCGCAGGGTCAGCGCTCGCGCCGTCCAGATCACATCGTCCGCCTGCCGCAGCACGGGGACGGCCCGCCGTACGTCCTCCAGCGCCTCCCGGTGGCGGCCGAGCACCCACCACACGTACGCCCGCTTGTACAGCACCCGCGCCCTGGTGTGCCCGCTGCCCCGCCCGACCCCCTGCTCGAACGCGGCCAGCCCCTGCCGGGTACGGCCCGCGTGCACCAGCGCCACGCCGAGCGTGCCGAGGATGTCCGCCTCCCGGTCGGCCGACTCCGCGCGCGCCGCCAGGTCCCGGGCGCGCCGCAGATGCGTCAGGGCGAGCCTCAGATCGCCGAAGTCCCGCTGCCAGATGCCGATCACCTGGTGGGCGATCGAGGCGTGCAGCGGTCCGGGATCGGCGTCGAGCACCTTCTCCGCCCGGGCCAGCGCCTCGCCCGGGTCGGCGAACACCATCGGCAGCAGTTCGAGAACCGAGTCGCTTCCCGCTGTCACCCCTCGGATGGTAGTCGCCACGCTTGCCCACCACACTGGTTTGACCCTGTATCAAACGACGGCCCCGTGGCTCTGACCAACGACCGCCCGCGGCCGCAGCCGCCTCGCGGCCCGTCCGGGCCGTGCACACCGCGACCCGGACGGACACCGTCGTCTCAGCGGGAGGACACGCCATGGCACCACAGCGATTCCATGAGCAGTTCGACCAGATCCAGCGCTCGATGCCCGACATCCCCCTGGCGATGGGACCGGACGACTCCGCCGAGTTCCTCTACGAGAAGGGCGTCGTCCTCGTCCGCGACGGCGAGGAGGCCCGGCTCGTCGAGGACTCCGTGCGCGCGCACTTCACGGCAGCCGCCGACCTCGACCAGAACCAGGTACGCCGGGCGGGACCCGGGACCAACCGCAGCGGCATCACCCGCATCAGGGTCGGCGACCCCGGCGAGGGCGGCCGGGGCGCCGATCGCACCGTAGCGCGGGCGCTGCGGGCCGTGCGCGAGCAGGAGGTCCGGGCCGGGCGCCGGCTGGTCACCCGCAACCACGTGGTGCACATCGCGGTCAACGCCTGCCCCGGCGACGAACCCGTACCGGCCCCGCTCAGCCAGCCGCCGAACCCGGCCGCCGCCGAAGCCTCCCACGATCCGGACACCGCCGTCGGCGTCCTCGTCGTCGACACCGGCCTCGTGCACGACTACCGCTGCTACCCGCTGCTGGCCCACACCCACGGCGACGCCCAGACCGCGGAGTGCGACGACAAGGGCGTCCTGCAGGAGTACGTCGGCCACGGCACGTTCATCGCCGGACTGGTCGCGGCTGTCGCCCCCAACACCGACATCACCGTCAGCAACGCCCTGACCGACGCCGGCGCCATCCTGGAGTCCGAGTTCGGCCAGAAGCTCTTCGAGGCCGTCGACGACGGCTGGCCCGACGTGCTCAGCCTGTCCGCCGGCACCTCCAACGGCCGTACCGACGGCCTGCTCGGCCTCGAGACCTTCGTGCGGGAACTGCGCGCCCAGCGCACCCTGCTCGTCGCCGCCGCCGGCAACAACGCCAGCGCCACCCCCTTCTGGCCCGCCGCCTACGCCACCCTGCCCGGCTACGAGAACGCCGTGCTGTCGGTCGGCGCGCTGCGCGGCGACGGCGAGTTCGGCGCCTGCTTCAGCAACCACGGTTCCTGGGTGCGGGTCTACGCCCCCGGCGAGCGCCTCACCAGCGCCCTCACCGGCTTCGACACCCCGGTGCCGTACATCTACCAGCACTCCACGTACGACGCCTGCCGGTTCGGCTTCGGCTACGCCTGCACCTGCCGGCACCCGCGCCACACCGGAGTGCTCAGCGACCAGACCGCCGCCAACAAGCCGGACCAGGTCATGTTCGAGGGGTTCGCGCAGTGGAGCGGCACCTCGTTCGCCACCCCCGTGGTCGCCGGGATGATCGCCGCCCACATGACCGCGCACAAGGAGACCGACCCGCGCGCGGCCCGGCGGCAACTGCTCGCGGCCGTCGCCGACGTCGCGGAGGTGCGTGGCGCCCACGTACCGGCGCTGCTGCCGCCCACCTGGAGCCCGGTCGCCGTCGAGTCCCTCCCCACCGGCGCATGAGGACCGAAGCAGCCCCCTCCACGGCGTACGATGACTTGCCGTACACGAGGGGTGGGGCCGTGGACCGTATGGATGTCGGGGCGCTCGTCCAGTCCGCCGCCGACGGTGACGCGGCGGCCTGGAAGGCGCTGGTGGAAGGGCTCAGCCCGCTGGTGTGGTCCGTCGTGCGCGCCCACCGGCTCTCCGACGCGGACGCGCACGAGGTGTACCAGACCGCTTGGTTCCGCTTCGCCCAGCACCTCGGGCGGATCCGTGAGCCGCACAAGGCGGGCGCGTGGCTGGCGAGCACGGCCCGCAACGAGTGCCTGAAGGTGCTGCGGAGCTTGAGGCGGCTGACGCCCACCGACGATCCGCAGCTGCTGGACCGGGTCAGCGAGGACCGTACGCCGGAGCAGTCGCTGCTCGACTCGGAGGAGGCGGCCGCCGAGAGCGAGCGGATCCGGCGGGTGTGGCAGGAGTTCGAGGAACTGGGCGAGCGGTGCCGGGAGTTGCTGCGGGTGCTGATGGCCTCGCCGCCGCCCAGCTACCAGGAGGTGTCCGCCGCCCTGGGTATCGCGGTGGGCAGCATCGGGCCGCTCAGGCAGCGCTGTCTGCGCCGCCTGCGGGCCCGGCTCGAGGCGCGGGGGGCGATGTGAGCGGCATGCACGACGAGGATGCTGAGGATGCTTTCGACGAGGGCGCCTTCGGCGAAGTCACCGGGAACGGCCGGGACTTCACGGACGTCGACGCGGAGCTGCTGGAGGAGGAGCTGCGGCAGGCCGCCGCCGTCCTGGATCCCGTCCCGGACGACCTCCGGCAGATCGCCGTCGAGGCCTTCGCGCTGCGCGACCTGGACGCCCGGATCGCCGAGCTGACCTTCGACTCGCTGACCGACGCCATCCCGGTCAGGGGAGCGGCGGACCCGCCGCGGATGCTGACCTTCCGCGCGGGCGACGTGACCGTGGACGTGGAGGTGTCCGCGCAGGGCCTGATCGGGCAGGTGCTGCCACCGCAGCCCGCCCGGATCGAGGTGCTCGGCGGCCCGCAGCAGGCCGCCGCGCTCACCGCCGACGACATGGGCCGGTTCACCGGCGACCCACCGCCCGCCGGCCCGTTCGCACTGCGCCTGCGGGCCGGCCGGGACGTGGTCGTGACGGAGTGGCTGCGCGCGTGACGCACGCCCTGCTCACCACGTGCAGGGCAGGGCCGGCGTTCCGCGGATCATCGTTCGGGCCAGGCCGACGGAGCTGCGGTGCGGGACGTACCGCAGCGGCTCGTCCAGGACGGCGCCGCGCGCCCTGGGCCGCTCCCGCGTCCGGCGCATCAGCTCCGGCCGGGTCAGCAGCAGGCACGGCATCTGCCCGCAGTAGTGGGTGACGGCCTCCCCGCCGCCATGACCTCGCGGTGAACGCACCGGCGACCGCCCGCCGCAGCCGGGTGTGGCCGGGCTGGTCGGCGAACGCCGGGGAGCCCGGCCGGGGCTTGAAGTGCGCGGCCGGTCAGCTGGTGGTGGTCTCCTCCGCACCCCCTCGCCGGGCCCCGTCCGCCTGTCGCGCGGGAGTGCTCCGGCCGGTGGTCAGCCGTGCACGGCGTCGACGAGGGCCGCGAGCGCCGTGGCGAGCCGGTGCAGACCGGGTCCGGCCGGGCCGCCCGGCTCGGTCATGTACGTGTCCCGGCGGATCTCCACCATCAGGGCGGCGACCTCGGGCCGCGTGCTGTAGAACTCCAGCGGGACGTACGTCCCCGCGAACGGGCTGTCCAGCCCGGTCTCCCCGCACCCGGCGAACGCCTTCCGGGCCGCGTCGAGCAGCGCGGGCGGCGTGTGGAAGGTATCGGTGCCCAGGCAGACGGGCGGGCGCGGGCCCTCGCCGTGCAGCTCGTACGGCAGCGGGGCGGTCGGGTAGGAGTGCACGTCGATGATCACGGCCCGTCCCGTGGCCGCGAGCCGGTCCGCCACGGCCTCGGTCATCGCGCGCGCGTAGGGCCGGAAGTACCGCTCGACCAGCGGCCCGGGATCGGTGGCCGCGGTCCGCAGTACGGCCCGGTGCGTGGTCCGCGTGTAGACGGCGCCCATTCCGACGGCCAGCATCTCCTCCCGCTCGTCCGGGAACCGCTCCGGGTCGACCACCAGCCGCGACAGCCGGTTCAGGAACCGCCACGGCGCCACCCCGCACAATCCGGCCGCCCCCTCGGCGATCTCCGCCGTGTGCGCGTCGGTGATGTGGTCCAGCTCCCGCTCCAGCCCCCCGTCGTCCAGCACGATCCCCGCGCGCACGTCGGGGGGTATCTCCCGCGCGGAGTGCGGCACATGGAGGATCACGGGGGAGTCGTCGGCGCCGGGCAGCAGCTCGAAGGAGGCCGGGGCGTCGGTCATGGGGCCGCTCCAGAGGCGTGGTCGGTGTCGTACGGCATGATCACGGTGCCACATGCCGAAGAGCCGGGGGCGTTGTCAGATCCCTCGCCCAGCCTCGTGGGCGTGACCGTACACAAGGTCCCCCGGCGCCGACGCACGGCGGCTGACGCTGCTGCAGATCGACCCGACCGCCACCGTCGCGCCCAGCGCCGACCTCGTGGCGTGGAGCAGGATGCCCCGCCCGGCTCGGGCAGCCGTTCACCGGACGCGCCGCCCTGCTCTCGCCCTTCGACCGGCTGATCCACGACCGCGGACGCACCGCCGACCTCGCTCGACGCCACGGCCGACCGCAGGGCGGGCGTGTTCAGGGTCGCCGCGATCCACCAGGACGAACCGTTCGGCGCGACGATGAGCGAGGCGGTCGACCGGGAGATCGAGGATCTGGCCCACAGGCCCGACCTCGAACTCACCTCGCCCGGACCGCCGGCATGGCTTGCCCCGCCCGTATCTCTGCCCACCGCATGACTCCGCCCCGGCAGGGCGGTGCGCCGGCCGGGGCGGAAGGGGTGGTACGGCCCTGTCGGGCCGGGTGCGTCAGCTCAGGGACGCGAGCGCCTCGTTCCACGTGGCGGACGGGCGCATGACCGCGGCGGCCTTCGCCGGGTCGGGCTGGTAGTAGCCGCCGATCTCGGCCGGCTTGCCCTGGACGGCGTTCAGCTCGTCGACGATCTTCTGCTCGTTGGCGGCGAGCGTCTCGGCGATCGCGGCGAAGGCCTTGGCCAGCTCTGCGTCGTCGGTCTGCCTGGCCAGCTCCTGCGCCCAGTACACCGACAGGTAGAAGTGGCTGCCGCGGTTGTCGATGCCGCCGACGCGACGGGTCGGGGACTTGTCCTCGTTGAGGAAGGTCGCCGTGGCGCGGTCGAGGGCGTCGGCCAGCACCTTGGCGCGGGCGTTGCCGGTGACCGTGGCGTACTGCTCCAGGGACGGCACCAGGGCGAAGAACTCACCCAGCGAGTCCCAGCGCAGGTAGTTCTCCTTGACCAGCTGCTGCACGTGCTTCGGCGCGCTGCCGCCGGCGCCCGTCTCGAACAGGCCGCCGCCCGCCATCAGCGGGACGACCGACAGCATCTTGGCGCTGGTGCCCAGCTCCAGGATCGGGAACAGGTCGGTGAGGTAGTCGCGCAGGACGTTGCCGGTCGCGGAGATCGTGTTCTCGCCGCGGCGGATGCGCTCCACCGACAGCTTCGTCGCCTCGACCGGGTTGAGGATCCGGATGTCCAGGCCCTCGGTGTCGTGCTCCGGCAGGTACTGCCTGACCTTGGCGATCAGGTTGGCGTCGTGGGCGCGGGTCTCGTCCAGCCAGAACACCGCCGGGTCGCCGGTGGCGCGGGCCCGGGTGACGGCCAGCCTGACCCAGTCGCGGATCGGGGCGTCCTTGGTCTGACAGGCGCGGAAGATGTCACCGGCGGAGACGGTCTGCTCGATGACGGCGTTCCCGGCCTGGTCGACCAGGCGGACCGTGCCGGTGACCGGGATCTCGAAGGTCTTGTCGTGGCTGCCGTACTCCTCGGCCTTCTGCGCCATGAGGCCGACGTTCGGCACCGAGCCCATGGTCGACGGGTCGTAGGCGCCGTTGGCGCGGCAGTCCTCGATCACGGCCTGGTAGACGCCCGCGTAGCTGGAGTCCGGCAGCACCGCGAGGGCGTCGTGCTCCTGGCCGTCCGGGCCCCACATGTGGCCGGAGGTGCGGATCATGGCCGGCATGGAGGCGTCCACGATGACGTCCGACGGGACGTGCAGGTTGGTGATGTCCTTGTCGGAGTCGACCATCGCCAGCTCGGGGCCCTCGGCCAGCTCGGCGTCGAAGGAGGCCTTGATCTCGGCGCCCTCCGGCAGGCCCGCCAGGCCCTTGTAGATGCCGCCGAGACCGTCGTTCGGGGTCAGGCCGGCCGCGGCGAGCTTGTCGCCGTACTGCGCGAAGGTCTTCGGGAAGAAGGCGCGCACCACGTGGCCGAAGATGATCGGGTCGGAGACCTTCATCATCGTGGCCTTCAGGTGCACGGAGAACAGCACACCCTCCTGCTTGGCGCGGGCGACCTGCGCGGTCAGGAACTCGCGCAGCGCGGCGACGCGCATCACGGAGGCGTCGACGACCTCGCCGGCGAGGACGGGTACGGACTCGCGCAGCACGGTGGTGGAGCCGTCGTCGCCCTTCAGCTCGATGCGCAGGGCGCCGTCCTCGGCGATCACCACGGACTTCTCGGTGGAGCGGAAGTCGTCCACGCCCATGGTCGCCACGTTGGTCCTGGACTCGGGGGTCCAGGCGCCCATGCGGTGCGGGTGGGTCTTGGCGTAGTTCTTGACCGAGGCCGGGGCGCGGCGGTCGGAGTTGCCCTCACGCAGCACCGGGTTCACCGCGGAGCCCTTGACCTTGTCGTAGCGGGCCTGGATCTCCCGCTCCTCGTCGGTCCTGGGGTCGTCCGGGTAGTCCGGCAGCGCGTAGCCCTGGGCCTGCAGCTCGGCGATCGCGGCCTTCAGCTGCGGGATGGACGCCGAGATGTTCGGCAGCTTGATGATGTTGGCCGCGGGCGTCTTGGCCAGCTCGCCCAGCTCCGCCAGGGCGTCCGGGACGCGCTGGTCCTCGGTCAGGTACTCCGGGAACACGGCGATGATGCGCCCGGCCAGCGAGATGTCACGCGTCTCCACGGCGACACCCGCCTGCGAGGCGTACGCCTGGACCACCGGCAGGAAGGAATACGTCGCCAGGGCCGGGGCCTCGTCAGTGTGCGTGTAGATGATGGTCGAGTCAGTCACCGGGTGCTCCGCTCCACGTCTGCAACATTGCTCGACATCAAGATATCTCGTGATCGACCCCGGCTCGACAGGGGTCCGGGCAGCTCTTCGGCGGACCGGGGGAAAAAGACGTGCGGGGCACGTGAGGCAGTCCTCACGTGCCCCGGGGCAGGCTCCGCCGCCCCTCAGTCGTACAGGACGGCGGCCCCGCCCGGCACGATCCCGTCGCCCGCCCGCTGCTGCGGAATGGCGACCGCTCCCGACTGGACCGTCAGCGTGCGCTGCGGGAACGGTATGCCGATGTCGGTCTCGCGGTAGCGGCGGTGCAGGCGCTTGATGAACTCGTGCTTGATCCGGTACTGGTCGCTGAACTCGCCGACGCCCAGGATCACCGTGAAGTCGATGCTGGACTCGCCGAAGGTGTGGAAGCGGATGATCGGCTCGTGGTCCGGGACGGCGCCCTCGACCTCGGCCATCGTCTCGGCGATGACCTCGTTGGTCACCCGCTCCACGTGGTCCAGGTCGCTGTCGTAGGCGACGCCCACCTGGACCAGGATGGTCAGCCGCTCCTCGGGACGCATGTAGTTGGTCATGTTCGACCTCGCGAGTTCCCCGTTGGGGATCACGATCAGGTTGTTGGACAGCGCGCGGACCGTCGTCTGCCGCCAGTTGATGTCCTCGACGTAGCCCTCCTCGCCGCTGCTTAGGCGGATGTAGTCGCCGGGCTGCACGGTCTTCGAGGCGAGGATGTGGATGCCCGCGAAGAGATTCGCGAGGGTGTCCTGCAGGGCCAGCGCGACCGCCAGGCCGCCCACGCCGAGAGCGGTGAGCATCGGCGCTATGGAGATGCCGAGCGTCTGCAGCACCACCAGGAAGCCGATCGCCAGGACCAGGATCCGGGTGATGTTGACGAAGATCGTGGCCGATCCGGCGACCCCGGAGCGGGACACGGTGACGGCTCGCACCAGCCCGGCCACCACCCGGGCCGCCGTCACGGTCGCCACGAAGATCAGCAGCACGGTCAGCACCTGGTTGGTGTGGTGCTGCACCGACCCGGTCAGCGGCAGCGCCGCCGCCGCGCCCGCCACGCCGGCCGTGACCGCGATCCACGGCACGACCGTGCGCAGCGCGTCCACGATCACGTCGTCGCCGTTCCAGCGGGTGCGGCCGGCGTGCTTGCCCAGCCAGCGCAGCAGCACCCGCAGCAGGAAGGCCCCCACCAGACCGGAGAACAGCGCGATTCCGGCGAGGACCAGGTCGTCGACCGTCAGGCCGCGGTTCACCGGTCACCTCCGGAAGAAAGAGCTGCGGCGAAGGTCCTCGCCGCCGGCCGGATGTGCAGTCTCGTCACGTCGTCACCTGTCCGAATGCCTGGATTCCGGGATTGCCGGCGCGCCGCCGCCTGGCCCCCGTGACCGGCGCGAGGGCTCATCCTGCCGCATCCGGCACGTGAGTTCGAAGCGGGCCGTCGGCCACTCTCCCGGTGATGATACGAGCGCTCAGACGATGCCCTCGGCCAGATCCGCCCTGGTCACGGTCGGATCCGTACGCCGCGGTCGTGGGCGTCCCGTACGAACGGCGGGCGACGAACCACCACACGGTGGCCAGGACGAGTACGGCGACGAGCGCCACCGAGGCGCAGTTCATCGTGTCCACCGTCACCGGCGACGACTGCGGCAGGCAGAACAGCACCGTGACGAAGGCCACCCACGTCACCGCGATCCAGCCGATCGGTTTGCTCCACCGGCCCAGGTTCCAGGGGCCGGGCCGGAAACGGCCACCGGCGCGCAGGCGCAGCAAGGGCGTGATACCGATGACGTTGATGGCGGTGACCGCGCCGTACGCGGTCTCCGAGTACAGCGACGGCAGCGCGAGGACGCAGGGCACCGCCACCGACAGCCAGGCGGCCGGGAGAGGGGTCTGGGTGCGGCTGGAGACCCTGCGCCACAGCGCCGAGCCGGGCAGCGCGCGGTCCCGGCTGAACGCGAACACCATGCGGCTGGCCGCGGCGACCTCGGCGTTGCCGCAGTCCCGGTCGAGCCGGGCCAGCGCCGGCAGACACACCCACGGCACCGGGTCGTACGGCGCCGCCCGCGCCGCCGCGTCCGTCCCGTGCCAGGCCTCCGACCACAGCTCGTCGGTACGGCGGTGACCCTCGCGGTGCGCCCGCAGCGCGCGCTCCACGGCGCCCCGGGCGTGCATCACCGCGGCGGGCACGCTGTCCGGCTCCTCCGCGCGCCAGGCCGCCACCACATCGGTGCCGGCCACCGCGGCGGCGAGAACCTGGGTGCGCTGCGTCCACTGCCACCAGCCCGCGGTCTCCTCCAGCAGCGCGCGCATCGACATCCAGCGCCCGGCGCGCACCTCCTGCAGGGCTCAAAGGCGACTCGTTCCGCATGCGAGGACGCGAACTCGGACGCGTCCCCCGGCGCAGGGCCGCGTCGTGTCCGGCGGGATCGTAGGCGGGTCGTGGATCGTCGGCGCCGGGGTCGTCGGCTGCGCGATCGCCCGCCAACTGGCCCGCCGCCCGCGGCTGCGCGTGGCCCTCGTCGAGGCGCAGGACGATGTCGGCCAGGGCACCTCGAAGGCCAATACCGCGATCCTGCACACCGGGTTCGACGCGACGCGCGGCACGCTGGAGGCCCGGCTCGTCCGCGAGGGCGCGCGCCTGCTCGCCGCGTACGCCGCCGAGTCCGGCATCCCCGTCGAACCGGTCGGCGCGCTGCTCGTCGCCTGGGACGAGGAACAGCTCGCCGCGTTGCCCCGGCTCGCCGAGAAGGCCGCACGCAACGACTACCGGGACACGCGCCTGATCGGCCCCGCCGACGTGTACGCGCGCGAACCCCGCCTCGGCCCCGGCGCGCTCGGCGCCCTGCACGTGCCCGGCGAGAGCATCATCTGCCCGTGGACGACCACCCTGGCGTACGCCACCCAGGCGGTGCGGCACGGCGTGGACCTGCACCTCAACTCGCCCGTCCGGCAGACAAGTCGACAAGGCGACCTGCATCACCTGACCACGCCCCGGGGCACGCCACGCACCCACTGGCTGGTCAACGCGGCCGGCCTGCACGCCGACACCCTCGACCGGCGGCTTGGCCACCACGACTTCACCGTCACCCCGCGCCGCGGCCAGCTCATCGTCCACGACAAACTCGCCCGCGACCTGGTCCGCCACATCCTCCTGCCGGTGCCCACGGCCCTCGGCAAGGGCGTCCTGGTCGCCCCCACCGTGTACGGCAACGTCCTGCTCGGCCCGACCGCCGAGGACCTGGACGACAAGACGGCCACCGGCTCCATGGCCGACGGCCTGGCGCTGCTGCGCGAGAAGGGCCGCCGCATCCTGCCCGACCTGCTTCACGAGGAGGTCACCGCCGTGTACGCCGGGCTGCGCGCCGCCACCGAGCACGACGACTACTGCATCCGCGCCCACCCCGACCATGCTTGCGTCACCGTCGGCGGCGTCCGCTCCACCGGCCTGACCGCCTCGCTCGCCCTCGCCGCGCACGTGACGGACCTGCTGGTGGCCGGCGGCCTGGAAGCGGGCCCGGAGGAGGAGTTGGAGCCGGTGCGCATGCCGAACCTGGGCGAGGCCTTCCCGCGTCCCTAACAGCGGCCCGACCTGATCGCCGCCGACCCGGAGTACGGCACCCTCGTCTGCCACTGCGAGCGCGTCTCGTGCGGCGAGATCCGCGACGCCCGCGCCAGTACGATCCCGCCGCGCACTCTGGACGGGTTGCGCCGCCGCACTCGCGCCCGGGCGGGCCGCTGCCAGGGCTTCCACTGCCGAGCGGCGGTGCGCCCTCGCCCCGCGCCCGGGCGGCCCCGCTGTCGACGCCGCCCTGCGCACCTCACGCCCCGGCGTGTTCGCCGCCGGCGGCCTGCTGCACGCGGGGGAGCCCGCGGCGCGAGCGGCGCGCGAGGGCGCGGACGTGGCCGGCGCCGTCAGCGACTGGCTCGCGGGGGCAGCCTGGTCCGGGCCCCGGAGGTAAGGCGTCTGCGACGCGGAACGGCATGGTCGTACGGCCTTCAGATCACCTTCAGCCGCACCAGCGCCCCCAGCGTCAGCGCCCCCGGCAGCAGCGGCAGCCAGACGGTGATGATCCGGAAGGCCAGGACCACCGCCGTGGCCACGGCCGCGGGGCCGCCCACCGCCACCAAGGCAACGACCAGCGCCGCCTCGACCGAGCCGACGCCGCCCGGCGTGGGCACCAGGGCGACGGCGACCGTCGCCGCGAGATACGCGAGCGCCATGTGCACCGGCGGCACCGGCAGCCCCAACGCCAGCCCGACCAGGACGAGGCACGCGGCCTGCAGCGCGGGGAAGGCGAGCGAACCGCCCCACAGGGCGAGCGCCCGCGCCGGACGGGTGTGCACCGTGCGGGCTTCGCCGAGCGCCGTGCGCAGGAAGGAGACCGCGCCCGCCCGCAGCCGCCGTACGCACACGAGGACGGCCACCGCCACGACCAGCGCCGCGCCGATCCCGAGCAGCAGCGGGCCGACGGCCCCCTCGGGCAGCAGGGGGCCGAGCCGCAGCGCGCCGGGGAACGCGATCAGCAGCGCGCCCAGCAGGGCCACCCGGCCGATCGACTCGGCCAGCAGATACAGCGCGAGAGCCGCCGAGGAGCGGGCGAGCGGCAGCCCGCACACCGTCATGAACCGCAGGTTGACCGCGCTCGCACCGAGGCCGGTGGGCAGCAGGTGGTTGGCGGCGCCGGCCGCGAACTGCGTGGCCAGCAGCCGCCGTTTGGGGAGCGCCTCGACCACCGCGCCCTGCCGGGTGCAGGCCGCGGCGACCCAGGTCAGACAGGTCGCGCCGGCCGCGGCCAGCAGCCAGGGCCACTCGGCGCTGCCCAGATGGGCGAAGCCCGCCGCGAGCACATCTCGGTGCTGCACCGCGACCACGGCGACGAGCACGAGCGGCAGCAGGCACAGGACCTGGCGGATACGGCGGACCGGGACGCGACGGGGGAGCCGCCGAGGGGTATCGGGGGCTTCGGGCGGACTGTCGGGGAGTTGTACCGCTGTCACACCCGCACAGGCTCGCCCCGCCGCGCCAACTGCGGGTTGCGGCAGCGCGGACGGCGGCTTACGGACGGACAGCGGGCGGGGAGTCGAAGCCATCGGAGCCTTTGCACGGGGGGACGCCGGGCGGAGAAACGCGCGGGCTGGGCCGGAGCGTACCTTGCCGCCCTTGACCTCAACAAAGCTTGAGGTCCTACCGTCGCTGCCATGAGCATGGAGACCACAGCCTGGACACAGCTGCACGGCGTGCTGAACGCCGAGCACAAAAGCCGCCCCTTTGCCCGCGCGACGCTGCGCCGCATCGGCGCCTTCGCCCGCCCGCACCGCGGACGCATCACCCTGTTCGTGCTGCTCGGGGTGGTGACAGCCCTGCTCGCCGTCGCCACACCCGTACTGGCCGGGCAGGTCGTCGACGCGATCGTGTCGGACGGCGACGAGGGAACCGTCGTACACCTCGCCCTGCTCATCGCGCTCATCGCGGTCGCGGAGGCCGCGCTCGGCATCCTCTCCCGGAGGCTGTCGGCGAGGCTCGGTGAGGGGCTGATCCTCGATCTGCGGACGGCTGTGTTCGATCATGTGCAGCGGATGCCGGTGGCGTTCTTCACCCGCACGCGTACGGGAGCGCTGGTCTCCCGTCTCAACAACGACGTCATCGGCGCGCAGCGGGCCTTCAGCAACACCCTGTCCGGCGTGGTCAGCAACCTGGTCACGCTGGTGTTCACGCTCGTCGTGATGCTGACCTTGTCCTGGCAGATCACCCTGCTCGCGCTGGCGCTGCTGCCGGTGTTCGTGCTGCCCGCCCGGCGCATGGGCGCCCGCATGGCCCGGATGCAGCGGGAGGCGGCGGCGCTGAACGCGGCGATGGGCACCCGGATGACCGAGCGGTTCTCCGCGCCCGGCGCCACGCTGGTCAAGCTCTTCGGCCGCCCGGAGGAGGAGTCGGAGGAGTTCGCGGTGCGCGCCCGCCGGGTCGCCGACATCGGCGTCCGCACGGCCACCGCCCAGGCGGCGTTCATCACCGCGCTCACCCTGGTCTCCGCCCTGGCGCTGGCCCTGGTCTACGGCCTCGGCGGCTTCTTCGCCCTGCGCGGCAGCCTGGAACCGGGCGCGGTCGTGTCCCTGGCGCTGCTGCTCACCCGTATGTACGCGCCGCTGACCGCGCTCGCCGGGGCCCGGGTGGAGGTGATGAGCGCGCTGGTCAGCTTCGAGCGGGTCTTCGAGGTGCTCGACCTGAAGCCGCTCATCGAGGAGAAGCCGGACGCGCGCGACATCCCCGACGGCCCCGTGACGGTGGAGTTCGACGACGTCCGCTTCGGCTACCCGTCCGCCGACAAGGTCTCCCTCGCCTCCCTGGAGGAGGTCGCGTCCCTGGACACGCGAGGCGGCGCCGAAGTCCTGCACGGCGTCTCCTTCCGCGCCGAACCCGGCCAGACCGTGGCACTCGTCGGTTCCTCCGGCGCGGGCAAGTCGACCATCGCGCAGCTGCTGCCGCGCCTGTACGACGTCGACGACGGCGCCGTGCGCATCGGCGGCGTCGACGTCCGCGACCTGACCGCCTCGTCCCTGCGCGCGACCCTGGGCATGGTCACCCAGGACGGCCACCTCTTCCACGACACCGTTCGCGCCAACCTCCTGCTGGCCCGCCCCTACGCCACCGACGCCGACCTGTGGGACGCCCTGCGCCGCGCCCGCCTCGACGACCTCGTTCGGTCCCTGCCCGACGGCCTCGACACGGTGGTCGGCGAACGCGGATACCGCCTCTCCGGCGGCGAACGCCAGCGCATGACCATCGCCCGGCTCCTGCTGGCCCGCCAGCGCGTGGTGATCCTCGACGAGGCCACCGCCCACCTGGACAACACCTCGGAGGCGGCCGTCCAGGAAGCACTCACCGAGGCACTGGAGGGCAGGACCGCACTGGTCATCGCCCACCGCCTGTCCACGGTCCGCGCCGCCGACCAGATCCTGGTGATCGAGGCCGGCCGCGTCGTGGAACACGGCACTCACGACCAGCTGCTGACCGCGGGCGGCCGCTACGCCGAGCTGTACCGCACGCAGTTCGAGCGGCGGGCGGGGGAGGCGACGCTGGCGGGGGAGGCCGCGGCGTAGGGGGCCGCGGCCTCCCCGGTGGGGCCGTCAGGTCGAAGTTCCGGCCCACCGTCCCCGGTACGGCCGTCCCGGCGGTCTCGCCGGCCGCGGTCACCGCGCGCTCCTCGCGCAGCGCGAGGAGTTCCGCGGCCGGCCGCTGCCGCAGGGAGCCGTCCCCGGCGAAAGTCACCTAGCTGTATTGCCCTGAGAGGTCAGCAGCCCGGCCCAGCCTGCCTCACGTACCCACTGGTCGCGGACCTCCCACGACCAGGCCCACAGCAGCCACCGGCCGCCGGGAGCGGGCAGCGGCGCCGGGGCGTAGAAGTCGCGACTTCGCCACCGGTGACCTCACCGGATGGACGGCTCTCTGACCAAGGCGACCGGGCGCGTGAGTGACATCCCGGCACCGACACGTCCTGCGGCAGCCCCGCCGGGGTGGCTGGTCCTCGCCCCTGTGCGCCGCGTCGGGTTGATCCGGCGGGCGGTGACGTGCTTAGGGTGCTGGCAATGATCAGCTCAGCCGTCACAGCCGTATCTGTGGGAAGACGCGCCACAGGCGACGCGGGTTGGTTCGGGAGGGCTGATGACTGACACCGTGGCCACGGCAGGGCGCCTGGCCGAAGAGCGGCAGGAGCACCTGCCGTCCGCGGGCGCGCGTCCCGTCAAGCAGCGGGACGCCTTTTTCGACAACGCCAAGTACCTGACGATCGTGCTGGTGGCGGCGGGACACGCGTGGGAGCCGCTGCGCGACGGCAGCCGGGCCGTCACCGCCCTGTACACGCTCGTCTACGCCGTCCACATGCCGGCGTTCATCGTCATCTCCGGCTATTTCTCACGCACCTTCGACGCCGGCCCCGGCCGGCTCAAACGCCTGATCACCGGTGTCGCCGTCCCGTACGTCGTCTTCGAGGTGGCGTACACCCTGTTCACCCGGTGGACGGACCAGGCCCCCGACCGCCCGGTCAGCCTGCTGGACCCCCTGTACCTCACCTGGTTCCTGGCGGCCCTGTTCATCTGGCGGCTGACCACCCCCATCTGGCGGCTCGTCCGCCGGCCGCTGCCTCTCGCGCTCACCCTCGCGATGGCGACGACCCTCTCGCCGTCCATCGGCGACGACCTCGCCCTGCGCCAAGCCCTCCAGTTCCTGCCGTACTTCGTGCTCGGCCTGCTGCTGCGGCCGGAGCACTTCCGGATGGTGCGCCGCCGCGCCGTACGCGTCCTGGCCGTGCCGGTCTTCCTCTGCGGCCTGGCGGTGGCGTACTGGACCGGCTCGCGGGGGATGAACTACGTCGCGTACTTCCACAGCGACAGCCCCGAAGGACTCGCCGTACCCGTCTGGTACGGGCCCGTGATGACCCTGGCCTCCTTCGGCTGCTCGATCGTCCTGGTCGTCTGCTTCCTCGCCTGGGTGCCCGGACGCCGGATGTGGTGCACCGCGCTCGGGGCGGGCACCCTCTACGGCTACCTGCTGCACGGCTTCGTCGCGCAGGGCGCCAAGTTCTGGGGCTGGTACGACCCCACCTGGATCCACCGGCCGGCCGGCGCGATCGCCGTCACCCTGGTCGCCGCCGTGACCGTGACCGCCCTGTGCACCCCTCCCGTCCAGCGGCTCTTCCGCTGCGTGACGGAACCGCGCATGACATGGGCCTTCATTCCTGGGCGAGGCAACGGGTTGTAAGGTAGGCAACGGGCCCTTGACCTTCACAAACAGCACGCCAGTTGCGGACCAAGAAGTCCCCGGGCGCGACGTCGGTGACGCCCTCACCGACCGACTCCACCACCCCGGCGGCCTCATGTCCCAGCAGGAAGGGGAGTCGTCGCTGATCCCGCCCTGCGTGTAGTGGAGGTCGGTGTGACACACCCCGCAGGCCTGGACGCGCACCATCGCTTCGCCCGGCCCCGGTTCGGGCACGACGACGGTCTCCACCCGCACCGGTGTCAGAAGTGAGGGGACGATCTCCACGAGGTCCAGCACCGGCACCGGGTTGAAGAAGTGGACCCCGATCACCTGGTGCGGGCGTGCGGTGGCCATGCCCAGTTTCATGATGGGGAGGGAGGAGGTGTTCGACGCGAGCAGCGCGTCCTCCCGGGTGACGACCCGGTCCAGCTCGGCGAACAGCTCGACCTTGACCTTCTCGTCCTCCGCCGCCGCCTCCACCACCAGGTCCCGGTCGGCCAGTTCCGCAAGGTGCGTGGTGACCCGCACCCGGTCGAGGGCGGCGTCGCGTTCCGTTCCGGAGAGCTTGCCGCGTCGTACGCCGCGCTCCAGCGAAGTGGCGATCCGGGACCGGCCGGCTCCGGCCGCGCCCGCGTGCACCTCGTGCACCACCACGTCCAGCCCGGCCCGGGCGCAGACCTCGGCGATGCCCGCGCCCATCAGGCCGCAGCCGACGACCCCGACCCGGCGGATGCCGGGCCCTGGCGCGTCGCTCACCGGAACGCCGCCTGGCCCGTCAGTGCCTGCCCGATCATCAGGGTGTGCATCTCCACGGTGCCCTCGTAGGTGAGGATCGACTCCAGGTTGTTGGCGTGCCGGATCACCGGGTACTCCAGCGAGATGCCGTTGGCGCCGAGGATCGTCCGGGCGGTGCGGCAGATCTCCAGTGCGGTACGGGTGTTGTTGAGCTTGCCGTGGCTGACCTGCTCGGGGCGAAGTCCGCGGTCGTCCTTGATGCGGCCGAGGTGGAAGGCGAGCAGCGTGCCCTTGGCCAACTCGACGGACATGTCGGTGAGTTTGGCCTGAGTCAGCTGGAAGGAGCTGATCGCGCGGCCGAACTGGACCCGGTCGCCCGCGTAGGCCAGCGCCGCCCGGAAGGAGGACCGCGCGGCTCCCATCGCTCCCCACGCGATGCCGTACCGCGCCTCGTTGAGGCAGGACAGCGGCCCGCGAAGACCCCGTACCTCCGGCAGCACGGCGGATCCGGGCAGTCGTACCGAATCCAGCACGAGTTCGCTGGTCACCGAGGCCCTCAGGGACATCTTGTGCTTGATCGCGGGGGCCGAGAAGCCCGGGGTGTCGGTCGGGACAACGAAGCCGCGCACGCCGTCGTCCGTACGGGCCCAGACGACGGCCACATCGGCCACCGAGCCGTTGGTGATCCACATCTTGCGCCCGTCGAGGACCCAGTCTCCCCCACTCCCGGCTCCGCTCGAGCGGGAGGTGCCCCCACCGTCGCGGCGCGCCGCGGTGCGCATGCTGCCCGGGTCGGAGCCGGAGTCGGGCTCGGTGAGGCCGAAGCAGCCGATGGCGGTCCCTGCGGCGAGGCGGGGCAGCCACTCCGCCCTCTGCTCCTCCGAGCCGAAGGCGTGGATCGCGTACATGGCCAGCGAGCCCTGGACCGAAACGAGGGAGCGCAGTCCGGAGTCGGTCGCCTCCAGTTCCAGGCAGGCGAGACCGTAGTCGACGGCGCTCATGCCCGCGCAGCCGTAGCCCTCCAGGTGCATGCCGAGCAGGCCGAGTTCGCCGAGTTCCTTGGTCAGGCCACGGATGTCCTCGATCGCGCCCTGCTCGAACCACTCGGCGATGTGGGGCTCCACGCGCCGGTCGCAGAACGTGCGAACGGCGTCGCGGACGGCGCGCTCGTCCGGGGTCAGCAGGCTGTCGAGTTCGACGAGGTCGAGAGGGTCGGCCGGGCGTGGGGCGTGCTGGGCGTGCATCAGGTGTCTCCAGGCTTCGGGAGGTTACGAGGTGAGGAGGTCGCCGGTCAGGGGAGTACCGGCGGCCTCCGGCTGGTGGCAGGGAGGTATACCGGCGGCCTCCGGCTGGTGGGAGGCCGCCGGGTGGCTCACGAGGCGCCGGTCGGGCTGATGATGAAGTTGCTGAAGCCGCCGTTGCGCCGGGCGATGCCGCCGATGGCGTCGTTGACCTGTTCCAGCGGGAAGACCTGGTGCTCCAGCGGCCCGAGGTCCAGCAGACCAGCCTCCACCATGTCGGCCATGGCCTGGCCCTCGCCGGAGGTGAACCAGGCCGATCCGATCAGCCGCAGCTGCTGGTCCATCATCCGGTGGATGTCGACGGGCAGATCGCCGGCGACCGCGCCGATGTTCACCGCGATGCCGCCGCGTGCCATCGCCCGCATGCCGGCCAGGAACGTCTCGTGCGGAGCGCCCGGGCCGAGCGCGTCGATGTAGATGTCGGCGCCGTAGCCGTCGGTCTCCCCGCGGACCCAGTCGTCGAGCGGGCCGTCGTCCAGGGCGTGCAGCCGCAGGCGTCCGTCGGCGAGCTTGCCGACCTGGTCGAGCAGGCCCTTGTCGCGACCGGTGCCGTAGACGTGGGTCAAGCCCATGGCGGGGGCGAGGAGTGCGGCGCCGATGCCGAGGGTGCCGCTGATGCCGTTGACCAGGATCGTCTTGCCCGGACCGGCCCCGGCCTTGCGGAGGGCGGAGTACATGGTGCCGAGGTAGCCGAAGCGGGCCGCCGCCTCGAACGACAGCACGTCCGGCAGCTTCACCAGGGAGTACGCGGGCGCCACCATGTATTCGGCGAGGCCCCCCTGGTAGCGGTCCAGTAGGTCCAGGGCGGTCGGCGAAAAGCCGAAATATCCGGCGAAGGCGTAGCTGGCGCAGTTGATCGAGTCCTCGTTGCGGCAGGAGCGACACGACCCGCAGGAACGGCCCGGGTTGACGTACACCCGGTCGCCCGGCTTGAACGCCTGGACACCCGGGCCGACGGACTCCACCACACCCGCGGGGTCGAGACCGAAGATGGCCGGCAGGGTCGGCAGGGGACTGTGCGGGAACCAAGTCGTCCACATGTTCAGGATGTTGGCGAGGTTCGGAACGATGTTGACGGCGTGGACGGCCACGCGGACGTCACCGGGGCCGGGCTCGGGAACGGGCAGTTCCTCGATCCTCATCGGCTCGCCGACGGCGTGCATCCGCGCGGCTCGCATGGTCGCACTCATGGCGTCTCCTCGGGTTCGGCTTCGGGTTCGGCTTCGGGTACGGCTTCGGGAGACGGCGCCAACGGTGGTGCGGCCTCTGGGAGTTGTGGAGGGTGGGTCAGTTGTCCAGCAGCGTCGTCAGCCGCGCGCGCTGCAGCTTTCCGGTGGCCCCGCGGGGCAGGGCGGGCACGACGCACAGCCGCCGGGGCCACTTGTGCCGGGCGAGCCTGCCATCGAGGTGGGCACGGATGTCGTCCAAGGTGGGGCTGCCGGAGTCGGTGACCAGGAAGGCGGTCACGAGCTCGCCCCAGACCGGGTCCGGCGCCCCGGAGACCGCGACTTCGACGACACCTGGGAAGTCGGCGAGCGCGTTCTCGACCTCGGCGGGATCGACGTTCTCCCCGCCGGTGATGATGGTGTCCTTGAGCCGCCCGACCACCGAGAGCCTGCCCTCCGCGTCGAACAGCCCCCGGTCCCCGGTGTGGAACCAGCCCGCGCGGTCGGTCACGGCCGTCGGCCCGGCAGCGGTCCAGTAGTCGGCGGCCACCGACGGCCCGCGCACCCAGATCTCGCCGGGCGTGTCCGGCGGGACGGGCGACCCGGCAGCGTCGACGACCCTCAACTCCACCTGCGGGACGGGTGCTCCGGTGGAGTCGGCCGGCTCGTCGGGCGCGGAGTACGTCACCCCGGCCGCGGTCTCGGTCAGGCCGTAGGAGTTGACCACGCCGACCCCGCGGGCCCGGAACTCCTCGCGGGTGGCGGTCTGGGCGGGTGAGCCGCCGGACAGGATCCACCGCAGGGTGTCCAGGTCCTGGCTGCCGAACCGGGGGTGGCGGGCCAGCAGGGCGGACATGGCCGGTACGGCGAAGGCGCAGGTGACCTTGTGGTCGCGTACCAGGTCGACGAACAGGTCCGGATCGAAGCGCGGGGCCAGGATCACCGTGCCGCGCCTCGCCCATGTGTACTGCGGAAGCCCGCCCAGTACGGCGACATGCGCCAGCGGGGTGGAGACGAGCGCGGTGTCGTCTGCGCCGAAGGGCAGCCGCGCCAGCCCGCCCACCATGCTCCAGTACAGGTTGTCGTGGGTCAGTGCGACGCCCTTGGGACGGCCGGAGGTGCCGGACGTGAACGCGATGATCGCGATGTCGGAGCCGACCGGGGTGGTGTGCGCGACAGCCTCGGGTCCGTCGTTCTCGGGATGCAGTTCCCCCCAGGCCAGGCGGAGACCGGAGACCGTCGGAAACGTCTCGTCGGCGACCAGGGCCGTCGGGCCGGTTTCCTCGTACACGACGGCGAGTTCGCCCTCGGTCGCCTGCGGGTGCAGCGGTACGAGCACCGCCCCCATCCGCGTCACCGCGAACAGCGTGATCAGCGCCTCGGGCCGGGCCGCCCCCTGCATCACCACCCGATCGCCCTTGCACACCCCGAACTTGTCGAGCCGGGCGACGGTGCGCCGTACCGCGAGGTCGAGTTCGGCGTAGGTCCAGGTCCGGTCCTCGAAGACGAGGGCGGTCCGGGAGCCGGCCTCGGCCGCGCTGACGGCGAGGTGCGCGCCGAAGGTGCCGGTCATGCCCTCACCTCCGCGGCCCGTCTGGCTCGGGCGAGCGCGCCGAGAGTCGTTCCCGCGAGGTCGGCGGCCGACACCGGCGTTCGCCCCTCCAGCAGCCGACGGGCGGCCAGGTGCTCGGCGGGCCAGTTCAGCGTCTCCACAGCCACCAGCCGGTCCGCGCGGAAGGCGTACGCGGCCAGCCGCTCAGGGGATTCGCCCGGCACCAGCAGTACGTCGTCGGAAGCAGAACGCAGCCCCGCGATCTGCAACTTGACGTCGCCCTGGTCGCTCCAGAACCACGGCAAGCTCTCGTACACCGCGGGTGACCCCGCGATCCGGCGGCCCACCAACGTCCCCTGGTCGATGGCGTTCTGCACGGACTCCAGCCGCACCAGTCCCTCCGCGTGCGGATGGGGATGCCGGGCGCAGTCGCCGACGGCGGAGACCCGCGGATCGGTGACCGAGCGCAACTGCTCGTCCATGACCACGCCGTCGGCCACTTCCAGCCCGGCCTCCCGGGCGAGTTCGTCCCTGGGTACGGCGCCGATGCCGTAGACCACGAGGTCGGCGGGCAGAACGCCGTGCGAGGTGACGACCCGCTCGACCCGTCCCGCGCCTTCGAGGGCCTGTACGGCAGTCCCGGTGAGGACCCGGACACCGGCGCGCTCATGCCGTTCCCGCAGTCGCGGTTCCAGCTGCGGCGACACGGCCCGGCTGAGCAGCCGGTCGGCCAGTTCCACGACGGTCACCCGGGCGCCGCGGGCCAGGGCGACCCGGGCCAGCTCCAGTCCGATGAACCCGCCGCCGACGACCACCACGTCACGGGCCGTCTCCAGCGCCCGGCCGATCGTCAGGGCGTCGTCGAGGGAGCGCAGGGCATGGACGCCGGACAACTCGGCGCCGGGGACGGGCAACCGACGGTTGCTCGCGCCCGTCGCCAGCACCAGGTGGTCGTAGGAGAGACGGGTGCCGGCCCGGGTGAGGACCGTGCGGGCCGCGGTGTCGAGGGCGACCACCTCGTCCCCGAGGCGGATATCGATGTCCCGCTCGCCGTAGAAGGGCTCCGGCACCAGCTCGACGCGCAGGCCGTCCGGGTCGGTGTGCGCCTTCTTCGACAACGGCGGGCGCTGGTACGGCAGATGGGGTTCCGCGGCGAACACGGTGACGGGACCGTCGTAGCCGGATGCGCGCAGCGTCGAGACGACGCTGAACCCGGCCTGCCCGCCGCCGACGACGACCACGCCCGCTGGGCTCGTCATACCTGCTCCTCGGGCACGTGGACGACCAGTCCGTCCAGGGCGTCGGAGAGCTGGATCTGGCAGCTGAGCCGGCTGGTGGGCCGGCGTTCGGCGGCGGTGAAGTCCAGCATTTCGTCCTCGACGTCGCCCGGCGGGCCCACCAGCTCGGACCGGTCCTCGGCGACGTAGACGTGGCAGGTGGCGCAGGAGGCGTTGCCTCCGCACTCGGCGACGATGCCCTCGACGCCGTTGGAGACGGCCGCCTGCATGAGGACGGTCCCCGACTCGGCGGTGACCTTGCGTTCGGTCCCGTCGGGCGACCGGAAGATGACGGTGGGCATGAAGTTCTCCCGATGGGGACGGCTCAGGGGGTTTGCCAGGTGACGTGCAGCGAGGTGAGTCCGCGGAACACCCAGCCGTCCATGCGGTCGTCCTGGTCTGCGACGAGGCGCAGTCCCTTCAGACGGCTGAAGACGAGGGGCCAGGCGATCGCGCTGACCTCGTGGCGGGCGACCCACGCGCCCATGCAGAAGTGGGGTCCGCCGCCGAAGGCGAGGTGGGGGCGGTGCGGTCGGTCCAGGTCGAACTCGTCGGCCCGCTCGAAGACCGACTCGTCGCGGTTGCCGGAGGCGATGACGAGGGCGACGCGGCTGCCGGCGGGCAGGGTGACGCCGGCGATCTCGTAGTCCTGGGTCAGCTGGCGGGGATACATGCCGATCGGGGAGATCCAGCGGGCCGTCTCCTCGAAGACCCGCTTCCAGGACGCCGGGTCCTTCAGCACCCGCTCCAGCGCGTCGGCGCGTTGCAGCAGCGCCCAGGCGCCCACGCCGAAGACGTCGCGCGGCTCGTTGACGCCTCCGCCGATGATGACCTTGATGTTGTTCTGGATCTCGGCGAGTTCCACCGGCTCGGCCGCGTGGACCATGGAGGAGATCACCGAGCCGTCCGGCTCGCGGCGCACGGCCTCGGCCGTCTCGGCCACCGCTTCCTCGATGGCCCGGGTCGCTTGCTCCGCGCGGAGCCAGAGGTCGGGGTCGTCGGCGTAGTTGCCGTTGCCGGCCATCATCGCCCGCGACCAGTCGGCGATGTCGTCGGCGCTCGCGTTGCGCAGGCCCAGCACCAGGGCCAGGTTGGCGGCGGCGAGCGGCTCCGCGAAGTCGGCGATGAGGTCGGCCTCGCCGCGGCCCTCGATGCGGTCGAGCAGTTCGTGCGCGGTGCGCTCGAAGGCGCCGGCCCACAGGTCGCGGACCTGGCGGGGGCGGGTGGGCGGTTCGGCCGCGGCCCGCAGGCGCCGGTGCTCCGGGTCGTCCTCGCGGAGCATGTTCGGGCCGACCGTGCGCAGCAGCAGCGAGCCCTCCTCGCGGGAGCTGAACACCTCGGGGAGCTTCTCGGCGCGGACGATGTCCTCGTACCGGGTCAGCAGGTGGCGGCCGACGGACGGGACCCAGGCGAGCGGTGCGGTGCGGCGCAGCTCGGCATAGGAGGGATACGGGTCGCGGCGCAGCTCGGCCAGGTCGAGCTCGACGACGGGCGCGCCGGGCGCTGCCGTCGTCAGGGGGCTCATGACGTGCCGCCCGCACCGATCAGGACGAAGAACGCCGTGGCGGGCTCGGTGCCGTTGTTGCGCCAGGCGTGGCGGGTGGCGTTCTGCACGACGATGTCGCCGGGCCCCAGGACCGCGGTCTCCCCGCCGTCCAGGTCGAGGACCAGCTCTCCGGAGAGCACGAGGCCGTAGTCCACGGTGGGCGTCGTGTGCATGCCCGGGTTGTCCGGTTCGAAGAGCTCGGCGAGACCGGGGCTGAACTCCAGCTGCTCGGCCGCCGCGGCAGCGGGGTCCCAGCTGGGGTCGGCGTAGACACTGGCCGGCGGGAAGGTGACGGTCAGCGCGACCGTCTCGCCCGGCGCGGGTACGAAGGACTCCAGGGATGCCGTCGGATCGGCCGACGGGACGGCGGGAGCCGCCGTATTCCACACGAGGGAGCGGGCGAAGCCGGGGGTGTGCACGGACCGACTGGTGCGCGGCGGCTCGCCGTCGCTGACGATCACGGGCTTGCCGCTCGGGCTGACACCGGTGATGACTCGACGGACCATGATTCTCTCCCTTGAGAAACCAACCTACTGTTAGATGTTTGACGGTAAAGGTTCTAACTGGTTTCGGCGGTCGTGCTACGGCGGCTCCGAGCACGAGTCGGTGGACGGCCGGTTCCCCGGGGCCCGGTCACTCCGCGGGCGGGGTCTCCTGGTTCACCAGAGTACGCAGCAGATGCACCAGCTCACTGAGCTGGTCATCACGGAGTACGCCGGTCCAGGCGCGCTCGCGCTTGGTCTGGGCCTCGATGGCCTGCCGCAGCGTCTCGCGACCTTCCGAGGTCAGCTCGACGAACAGCTGACGGCGGTCGGACTCGACGCGTTCGCGGGTGACCAGGCCCCGGCTCTCCAGGGTGGTCAGCGCGCTCGAGATGCTGGCACGGGTGGATCCCGAGACCCGGCCGATGTCCTGCTGGCCGAGCGGGCCGTAGATCCACAGGGCGTTCAGGATCCTGAAGCCCGCCCAGGTCAGGCCCAGGGGCCGGTGGACGTGCTTCTCGAAGTCCTTGGTGAGCCGGGCCTCGAGACGGGTGAGGTCGGTGACCATCTCGATCGCGTCGAGGTCCCGGGAATCGGTCGTGCCCAGCTCACGATGGTGGTGGCGCAGCAACTCCGAGAACTCCCGGGTCCGGCTCGCGGGGGCGCTCCCCGTCTCGCGCACGATGTCCGTCACGGTCTCCCGCCCTTCCCTCTGCCTAGCCGGCGACGACCGGATTGACCATAGTGCCCACGCCCGTGACCTCGGTGCGCAGGACCTTGCCCTCGGTCAGGTACAGCCGCGGGGTGCGGCGGACGCCGCAGCCGGCCGGGGTGCCGGTGAAGATCAGGTCGCCCGGTTCGAACGTCACCCGCTTCGACAGCCAGGCGATCAACGCGGGCACGGGGAAGATCAGGTCCGAGGTGCGGCCCCGCTGCACTTCGAGGTCGTCGACCCAGCCGGCCACCTCGATGTCGTCCGGGTTCTCGAACTCGTCGACGGTCACCAGGTACGGGCCGATCGGGCTGAAGGTGTCGTACGACTTCGGCAGCGTGAACTGGTTGATCGGCTTGCGCCACTGCTCGCGGCGGTCGCTGATGTCCTGCCCGGCGGTCACTCCCGCGACGTACGACCAGGCGTCCGCCTCGGAGATGTTCTTGCCGGTCCTCCCCATGACTGCGACGAGTTCGGCCTCGTAGTCGACCTTGTCGTACTGCGGCTCGACCACGATCCGGTCGTAGGGACCGACGACGGACGAGGCGAACTTCGCGAACACCGACGGCTCGTCCGGCACGGGGAGGTTGGACTCCTCGGCGTGTGCCCGGTAGTTGAGGGCCACCCCGATCGCCTTGTACGGCTTGGCGACGCGGCCCAGGTCGCGCGGGTCGAACGGCTTCCAGTCCGCCTCGTCGGCACGCTCGGCGAGCGCGCGCAGCTCCTCGTGGAGGGAGAGGTCGGACAGGACCTCCAGGCGCGGCTCGATCGCACCCTTGCCGGCGTCCGCGATGTCGAGGGCGCGGTCGCCCTGCACGAGGACGGGACGGCCGGCGAGGTTGGCGAGCTTCATGCGGGCACTTCCTTCTGGTGGGGCTGCGGGAGGGGGAGTGCGAGCTCGCCCTCCGTCCGGACGCCGAGCGTGTTGATGACGGTGGCGATGGTCAGGTACTGGCCGACGGTGTAGAGGACGTCGATGACCTGCTCGACAGTCAGGTGGGCGGTCAGCCGGTTCCACAGCTCGTCGTCGACGCCCTGGCGGTCGACGAGCGAGTCGGTGGCGGTGAGCAGCACCTGGTCGAGGTCGTCGAGCCCGCCCCACGCGCCGGTCGCGGCGGCCAGGATCGTCTCGTCGGCAAGGCCCGCGCGGCGGGCGATGCGGACGTGCTGGTCCCACTCGTAGGCCGCCTGCGCCCGGGCGGCGATCCGCAGGATCATCAGCTCCCGGGACTTCAGCGGCAGGGTGTTCTTGCCCAGCACGTGGTTGCTGAAGACGAGGTAGCGGCGCAGCGCGTCCTCGTGGTGGGCCAGGGTCGCCCAGATCGCGTAGATCCGGCCGTCCTGATCGCGGTACGGCGCCAGTGACGCCAGCGTCTTCTCCTGCAGGTCGGCCTCGTCGACGGGCTGCAGGCGGGGCTTCTCCGGCATCGGAGTCCTCCTCGGCTCGATGACGGCAACGTATTCGTCAGAGCCTTGACCGTCAAGGGTCTAACAAATATTGTCCTCGGCATGACGATCCAGAGCCTTGGTTACGTAGGGATCGGCGCGCCCGATCCGACAGCGTGGGCGGAGTACGCCCGCACGGTGATCGGCCTCGCGGTCGAGCCCGGGGCTGCGTCCGACAGCGGCTCTGCCGCGGGCGAGGGGCCCGTGCGCTATCGCCTGCGGATGGACCAGCATCCGTTCCGCATGTGGCTGGCGGAGGCGGAGACCGGTGGTGTGACGGTCATCGGCTGGGAGGTCCGTGACGGGGCGGCGATCGACGCGCTGACGGTGCGGCTCAAGGAGGCCGGCGTCGACGTCACGGCGGGCACCGAGGAGGAGTGCCTGGAACGTCAGGTGACCCGCATGGTGCACTTCGGCGGCCCGCTCGGTATCCGCACCGAGCTGTTCTGCGGCCGCCGCCTGGCCCCCAGCCAGTTCGTGTCACCGCTCGGCGTCGACTTCGTGACCGGGGAGCAGGGGCTCGGGCACGTCGTGATGAAGACGCCGCACGTCCAGGAGGCGATCGACTTCTACTGCGACATCCTGGGCTTCCGGCTCAGCGACACCGCCGACTACCCCTGGGGCACGTTCTACTTCCTCGGCTGCAACCCTAGACACCACAGCGTCGCCTTCATCCGCTCGTACAAGAACGAGGGCACCCACCACATCCTGTGCGAAGTGACCAGCCCGGAGGAGGTCGGCCGCGCCCTCGACCGCACGCGCGAGCACGACGTCGAGCTCATGGCCACACTCGGCAAGCACGCCAACGACGGAATGTTCTCGTTCTACATGAAGTCGCCCGCCGGCTTCGGCATCGAGATCGGCGCGGGCGGCGTGCAGGTCGACGAGAGCACCTGGGTCAGCCGTACGTACACGGCCGACATCTGGGGTCACCACCCGGTCCCGTAGTCCGACTTCGCGTCCCTCGACCCCTCTGAAAGAAAGCGGGCCGTACCCCATGCTTCTCGAGAGCTATCTGCAGGACACCTGGGTCGCGCCGTCTGCCGACGACGCAACGGCAGTTGACGTGCATGACGCCGTCACCGGTGAGACGGTCTGCCGCGTCTCCTCCCAGGGCCTCGACCTCGCGGGCGCGTTCGACCACGCGCGCCACGCCGGCGGCCCCACGCTGCGCGCGCTGAGCTTCCACCGACGGGCCGACCTCCTGGACGCGCTCGCCGCGGCCGTCCGCGCCCGCCGTGAAGAGCTGTACGCCCTCTCGACCCGCGCGGGCGCCACCCTCAACGACGCCCGCTACGACGTCGACGGCGGCATCCGTGTCCTGCGCGACTACGCGGCCCGCGCCCGCACCGAGCTGCCGGACGCGCCCCACCTCGTGGAAGGCCCCGCCGAACGCCTCGCCCGGGGCGAGGACTTCCTGGGCGTCCACCTCGTCAGCCCCTCCCCGGGCCTGATGCTCCAGGTGAACGCCTTCAACTTCCCGGTGTGGGCGCCGCTGGAGAAGCTCGCCCAGGCCCTGCTGGCGGGCATGCCCAGCGTGGTGAAGCCGGCCACCCCGACTGCGTACCTCACCGAGCACCTGGTCCGGATCGTCACCGACGCCGGCGCCCTGCCGCCCGGCGCCCTGCAGATGGTCGCCGGTTCGGTGCGCCCGGCCCTCGGCCTGCTCGGCGAGCAGGACGTCCTCTCCTTCACCGGCTCCGCCGCCACGGCTGAAACGCTGCGCACACACCCCAACCTGGTGGCCCGTTCCGTCCGCTTCAACGCCGAGGCCGACTCCGTCAACGCCATCGTGCTGGCCCCGGACGTCACGCCGGGTTCGCCGCTGTTCGAGGCGTTCGTGCGCGAGGTGGTGACCGAGATGACCGTCAAGGCGGGCCAGAAGTGCACCGCGATCCGCCGCGTTCTTGTCCCCCGCGAGCACGAGGCCGCGGCGCTGGACGCGATCGCCGCCGAGCTCGCCGGGGTCACCATCGGGAACCCCGCCGCGGAGGGCGTGCGAATGGGGCCGGTCGTCAGCCTCGCCCAGCGCGACGACGTACGACAGGCGGCACGGAAGATCGCCGAGTCCGGACGCTTCGTGCATGGCGACCCCGAGAAGGTGCGCGTGATCGACGCCGACTCCGAACGGGGGGCTTTCCTCGACACCCTTCTCGTCTCCGCCGACCCGGACGCCGCCGCCCCTCACGAGGTGGAGCCGTTCGGACCGGCCGCGACCGTGCTGGCGTACCGCGACACGGCCCACGCGACGGACCTGGTGGCGCGTGGCCGAGGCAGCCTCGCGGCCTCCGTCGTCGGCGACGACCTCGCCTGGACGACCGCCTTCGTCCAGGAGGCGGCCCCCTGGCACGGGCGACTGCACCTGTTGGACTCGACGAACATGGCGCAGACCACCGGCCACGGATCGCCGCTTCCCGCCCTGAGGCACGGGGGCCCCGGCCGGGCCGGCGGCGGATCGGAGATGGCAGGCACCCGTGGTGTCGTGGACCTGATGCAGCGCACGGCACTGCAGGCCTCGCCACGGGTCCTCGACTCGCTGCGGAGCGCCCCGTCGTCATCGCCTGCCGACTACGCCTGACGCCATGCGGGCCGGACGGGCACGGTCCGAACGACATGACCCCGTCGACTGGGTTGCATTGATCAGGCTGGCTTTTCGACGTCACGACGATGCCCTGACTCCCGGTCGCCGGGCAGCCAGGGCAGCATCGGAGCAGTGGTTACGGTGCGCAACCCGACCCGACCCGACCCGACCCGACCCGGCCCGCACCGCCAGCGCCCTCGCGTCCGCCTTCCACGCCAAGGCGACCACGGTACGATCCGCTCAACCTCGGACCGTCCCCGAACCACCCGAAACGATCACTCCGGAATCAAGCCGGTGGATCCGGGCTGAGTCGTGTTGGAGCCGTCGCACTGCTCGATGTCGTGGCAGGCAGTGGGGACCAGCTGAATGGTAAGGAGGCGATTTCCGAGGTACCTGGCGACAGCTGACCGAACATGCGAATCCTTGTAGTCTCCGGAGACCGCCCTTGACCTGCAAAGCAGGCAGGGAGCAGACAACCCGGGAGTTTCGCCATGTTCCGTACCATGTTCAAGTCCAAGATCCACCGCGCCACCGTCACCCAGGCCGACCTGCACTACGTGGGATCGGTGACCATCGACGCCGACCTCCTGGACGCCGCCGACCTGCTGCCCGGCGAGCTGGTGCACATCGTCGACATCACCAACGGCGCCCGGCTGGAGACGTACGTCATCGAGGGCGGGCGCGGCTCCGGTGTCATCGGCGTCAACGGCGCCGCCGCCCACCTCGTCCACTCCGGTGACCTGGTGATCATCATCAGCTACGCCCAGGTGACCGACGCCGAGGCGCGGGCACTCGAACCCCGGGTCGTGCACGTGGACCGCGACAACCGCGTCGTGGCCCTGGGGGCCGACCCGTCCGAGCCGGTGCCGGGCTCGGACCAGGAACGCAGCCCGCAGGCCGTCACGGCCTGACCGACGTACAGGGACCAGGAGCGTGCCCATGAGCGAGATCGACATCCGGGACGACCGGGCGGCGGGCCGCCTGGAGGCGGTGTCCGACGGCGAAGTCGTCGGCCGCGTCGAGTACTTCGTCCTCGACGCCCCCGGACACGCCCTGGTCCCCGTCCACACGATCGTCGAGCCGGCCCACGAGGGACAGGGCATCGCGGGCTCACTCGCCCGCGAGCTGTACGCCCTCGCCGCGCGGGAGGGCATCGCGGTGGCCCCGCTGTGCCCGTACGTCGTCAGGTGGGCCGAACGCCACCCCGACCAGGCCCCCGCCGCCGACCCGGAACTGCTGCGCGCGGCGAAGGACTGGCTGAAGGCACATCCGGAACGCTTCTGACGGCGGGCGGTCCGGCTTCCGGACTCCCTGACTGCCTGGCCCGCCCACCTGACGGCTCCTGGACCGCTCGACCGTCCTGCCCGCCCGGCGGCGGTATCGTCGGCCGCATGCTCGCGCTCCTGCACACCTCACCCGCCCACATCCCGGTCTTCGACGCCCTGCGCGACAAGGACCACCCGGGCCTGACGCTGCGCCACATGGTCGACGAGGAACTGCTGGACCGCGCCCGCGAGGCAGGCCCCGAGGCGGTCGCGGACGACGTGCGCGCAGCGGTGCGCCAGGCCGTCGTCGAGGGGGCCCGGGCCGTGCTGTGCACCTGCTCGACGATCGGCGGCGTCGCGGAGGAGACCGGAGCCGGGGCCGGGGTCCCCGTGCTGCGCGTCGACCGTCCGATGGCGGCCGCGGCGGTGGCCGACGGCCCGCGCGTCGTCGTTCTCACCACCGTGGAGAGCACGTTCGCCCCGACGGTCGCCCTGGTCGAGGAGGAGGCCCGCCGCGCCGGCCGCGCCGCCGAGGTGCGCACCCGCCTCGTCGAGGGCGCCTGGGCCCGCTTCGAGGCGGGGGACACCGAGGGCTGCGCCCGCCTGGTCGCGGCGGCGGCCGACGCGGTCACCGACGCCGACGCGATCGTCCTGGCCCAGGCCTCCATGACCCCGGCCCAGGACCTGACGGCGACCACGACCCCGGTGCTTTCCAGCCCCCGCCCGGGCCTTGCGGCCGGGGCAGCGGCGGCCCGCCTCCCGTAGGGCCACCTGGGCCCCGTACGTCATGCGGTGGGGTGACTGCCGGCGCCGCCGCCGGGTACGCGGGGGAGTAGTCCAGAGCCCAGGTCGACCGACTGGCCGGAGGACAACATGACCAACCCTCACCCGGACCCCGTCCCTCCGGGTCCGACACCGGGCCCGGACCCCAGCCACCCGGAACCACCACCCCCGAGCCCGGTCCCACCCCCCGAACCACCCCCGGGCCCAGGCCCGGCCCCGACTCCGCAACCCCCACCCCCGGGCCCCCGCCCGGTCCCGGACCCCGACCCGTCCCCCATCCCCCCGGGCCCAGAACCCCCACCAAGCCCCGAACCGGGCCCACCCCTCACCTGATTCACCGACCACCGCCCCGCGCCCCAACGGGGCGCGGGGAACTGCGCGACAAGCCACAAACAATGGGCACCCGCACTACAACGGACCCCCCGAGCTCTTAGGCTTAGGCGGACACTTCCGCCCGCTCCCCACCCCACAACGTGTGGAACGACCCCTCCCGGTCCACCCTCCGATACGTGTGCGCCCCAAAGAAGTCCCGCTGCCCCTGCGTAAGCGCCGCAGGCAACCGCTCCGCACGCAACGCGTCGTAGTAGGCCAGCGCCGCAGCGAACCCCGGCGTCGGCACCCCCTGCCGCACCGCCGCGATCAGCACCTCACGCCAGTCGTCCTGCGCCGCCGCGATCTCCGAGGCGAACGTCTCGTCCGACAGCAGACTCGGCAGATCCGGCCGCGAGTCGTACGCGGCCCGGATCCGGTCCAGGAACGCGGCCCGGATGATGCACCCGCCACGCCAGATCGCGGACACCGCACCGAGGTCGATGTCCCAGCCGTACTCCTCCCGCGCCGCGTCGATCTCGTGGAACCCCTGCGTGTACGACACGATCTTCGACGCGTACAGCGCCTGCTCGACCCGGTCGGCAAAGACCCCCGCCTCCGCCTCGCTCAGCGGCGCCGCCTTCGGCCCGGCCAGCCCGCGGGACGCGTCCCGCAGCCCCGCGTGCCCCGAAAGCGACCGCGCGAAGACGGCCTCCGCGATGCCCGACACCGGGACACCCAGGTCGAGCGCGATCTGCACGGTCCACCGCCCCGTGCCCTTCTGCTCCGCCTGGTCCACCACCACGTCCACGAACGGCTTGCCCGTCGCCGCGTCCACGTGCGACAGCACCTCGGCCGTGATCTCGATCAGGTAGGAGTCCAGCCGCCCGGTGTTCCACGTGCGGAAGATCTCCGCGATCTGCGCGGGCTCGTACCCGGCGACATTGCGCAGCAGCTGGTACGCCTCGCCGATCAGCTGCATGTCGGCGTACTCGATGCCGTTGTGCACCATCTTCACGAAGTGCCCCGCGCCGTCCGGACCGACGTGCGTCACACACGGGGCCCCGTCCGCCGCCTTCGCGGAGATCTTCTCCAGCATCGGGCCCAGCGAGTCGTACGACTCCTTCGGGCCGCCCGGCATGATGCTGGGCCCGTTGAGCGCGCCCTCCTCGCCGCCCGAGACGCCCATGCCGACGAAGTGGATGCCCTTCTCGCGCAGTTCACGCTCCCGGCGCCGGGTGTCGGCGAAGTGCGCGTTGCCGCCGTCGATGATCATGTCACCGGGCTCCAGCAGCGGGGCGAACTCCTGGATCACCGCGTCGGTCGGCTCACCGGCCTTCACCATGACGACCAGACGGCGCGGGCGCTCCAGCGCCGCCACGAAGTCCTTGGCGGTCTCGGCCGCAATGAACTCGCCCTCGCTCCCGAACTCCTCGACCAGGGTGCGGGTGCGCGCTGGAGTCCGGTTGTGCACCGCGACCGGGTAGCCGTTGCGGGCGAAGTTGCGCGCGAGATTGCGGCCCATGACCGCCAGACCTGTGACGCCGATCTGCGCTTTTGTGCTCATGGGGTGGGCTCCTAGTTGCCTCGGTATCGGTGGTGCCGTGCCCGCCAGTATTGCCCCTCGACCGTCCTGACGTGCCGCCGAGCCGCCCGCACATCGCGTGGCGCGGCGTCGCGCAGGCAGATACGCGCAAAGGGCCGCGCGGTACTCAGCCGACCCGGCGGCCCGCGAACGGCGCGGACGTCGCCCGCCCGGCGCATGCGGCGCACATGCGCAACAGAGGCCGACTCCTCGCCAATTGGTGTCACCAAGCGGCCGATTGCCGCCTTGTCCTGGCCTGTTCGCAGCGCTTACTTTTGCCCCTCCTGACGCATGTCGAGGGGGGCTTCTTCATGGCCGTACGCGGTCGGCACCGCCGGTATCAGCCGAACAGGATCAACCGCGCCTCACTCACCGTCACCGCGGGCGGGGCCGGAATAGCCCTCCCGTTCGTCGGCACCGGCACCGCCCAGGCAGCCGATGCGGACACCTGGAACAAGGTCGCCGCGTGCGAGTCCAGCAACGACTGGAACATCAACACCGGCAACGGGTTCTACGGCGGGCTGCAGTTCACCCAGTCCACCTGGGAGGCGTACGGCGGTACGCGGTACGCGCCGCGCGCGGATCTGGCCACGAAGGACCAGCAGATCGCCGTGGCCGGGAAGGTGCTGGACGGACAGGGACCCGGCGCCTGGCCGGCGTGCTCGGTCCGGGCCGGACTCTCCCGGGGCGGCGAAACGCCCGGCATGCGTCCCGCCGGGACCTCCACCAAGGACGAGAAGAAGTCCGGCAGGACCACCGTGCAGGACGTGCAGCCGCAGAAGACGCCCCAGTCCCGGGCGGGCAGGGCCGAGATGTACACGGTGGTGCGCGGCGACACGCTCTCCGGCATCGCGTCGGACCAGCGGGTCGAGGGCGGCTGGCGGGGCCTGTACGACGCCAACCGGTCGACCATAGGAGCGGACCCCGACCTGATCGTGCCCGGTCAGCACCTCGACCTGCGCGGCGGGCCGGAAAAGGCTTCGCACAGGACACCGCAGAAGGGCGGGAACAAGACCGGCAACAAGGCGGAGAAAACCGAGCAGAAGACCGAGAGGAAGACCGAGAGGAAGGCCGAGCAGCGGACCGAACAGCGGAAGTCCACCGACCGGGCGTCCTCGGACCGCAGCGACAGGGGTACGACGAGGGCACGTGACTTTCTCGTGGCCCCGGTCAGCGCCTCCGTCGGCACGCCGTACCGCCAGGCGGGCTCCGCCTGGTCGAAGGGCTACCACACCGGCGTCGACTTCGCCGTGCCCACCGGAACCTCCGTGAAGGCGGCCGCGGCGGGCCGCGTCGTCAGCGCCGGCTGGGGCGGTTCGTACGGCTACGAAGTGGTGATCCGGCACGACGACGGCCGCTACACCCAGTACGCCCACCTGTCGGCGATCTCTGTGAAGACCGGCCAGACCGTGGGCGCCGGCCAGCGCATCGCCCGCTCGGGCTCCACCGGCAACAGCACGGGCCCGCATCTGCACTTCGAGGTGCGGACGGGGCCCGGTTTCGGATCGGACATCGACCCGGTGGCCTACCTGAGGGCCGGCGGCGTCAGGATGTGACTCCTTCGCGATGCCGGTCAAGGACCGGTAAGGGGACGTACGGGCCGCCGTACAAGGGTCCGTAGGAGTACGCGGAGCCGTCGGTGTCCGGCGGCTCCGCGCCCTCGTGAGCGGGAGACGGCACGAGCGCGTCCTCGCGCAGCGCGGTGACCTGCCGCTGGGGCAGCCCGGCGAGCAGGTCCCCGACCGTCGCCGAGCCTGCGATTCGCGCCTCGACGGCGAGTCCGCCCCGGGGCACCGGCACCCGCTCCGGCACGACGCCCTCCGCCGCGAACCGCGCTTGCCTGCCCGATCCCGTCGGCACGCCTTCCGCGCCTACGAGAGCGGCGTCCGCCGGCTCCGCCTGCGTCCGGGCGATCCGCTCGGTCGTCAGCAGGATCAGTCCACCGGCCGCCACGACCCCGCAGCTCAGGGCGAGCGCCGTGCCCGTCGTGCCGTAGCGGAAGGTCTCGCCGAACATCGTGATGCCGACCACGGCCGCCACCACCGGGTTCACCACCGTCAGCGTGGCCAGCGGGGCCGCGAGACCGGCACCGCGGTAGGAGGCCTGCGACAGCAGCAGTCCGGCCGTGGCGAACACGCCGATCGCGGCCAGGGACGGCAGGTCCGCGGCCGACACGCCGCCGGTCCAGTCGACCGCGACCGTCTTGGTGAACACCGAGGACATGCCGAAGGCGATACCGGACGCCGTCGCGAGCAGCATGCTGCGCACCGCTGGATGCCGGTGCGCCGCCCGGCCCGCGACCATCAGCGCCACGACCAGGCCGCCGCTGACCAGGCCCACGGCCACCCGCTGGGCGGAGTCGAGCGACCGCGCGTCGGACGCGGCGACCAGCGACAGCAGACCCGCCAGGCCCACCGTCGCCATGATCGCGCCCCGCCAGGCCGTCGCGCCCGCCCTGCGGCCCACGATCAGCGCCGCCATCGGCAGCGCGAACACGATGGTCAGGGCGCCCAGCGGCTGGACCAGGCTGAGCGGGCCGTAGGCGAGCGCGACCACGTGCAGCAGTCCGCCGAGCCCGATGAGCGCCACCGCCGCCCACCAGGCCGGCCGGTGCAGCGGCGCGTAGTGTTCGCCGGGCGAGGACACCGCGACCCGCTCCTGCACGATCGCCCCGCCCGCGTACGCGACCGCGGAGACGAGCGAGACCAGGACGGACAACGCGAGGGCGCTCATCGGCTGCTCCTCTGCGGGAGGCGGGGGCGAGGCCCGGTCACAGGACCCTGCCTGATCCGGCGCGGCGAACGGTCGGCTTTCATAAACCAACACGATGCCGCGTCCGGTTCTTCCCGTCGTCGTCCCTGAGCAGTCAATACGTCGTACCGCCGATGGAGTACGACGCCTCGTACCTCCTCCCCTGGAGGGGGGACGACGACCGGCCACCTCCTGCTCCGGTATTCCGCCGGGCTTGGTACTACTGCTCTTCGTGGACCTCGACCCCGATCTCGCCGCCCTCCGCCCGCTCGGCGGCTTCTTCGTCCTGCGAACGGTCCCAGGCACGGCAGGAGCACCCCATGGCACGACAGGAGCCCTGCGCGGCCCGCTGCCGGCCCTCGCGCAGGCCTACGAGGGAGCGGAATCGGAACGTTATGGCGATTCCATCGCTTTTCGTGTCGGCAAGGTAGCGGACGCCCTCCGCGCGCCGGAACCGCGTGTCGCGGCGTCTGTGGCCCACCAGGGGCTCGCGGCCCGCCTGTGGTCGGTGGCGCTCGGGTGCGCCGCCCTGTATGGCCGCGTACCGGACCTCGGTCCGCGGCTGCTGCACTGGGACCCCGACGCCGGCGCTCCTGACGACCTGTGGCTGTCCGGCGTCCGGCCCCTGCCCGGCGACGCGGCGACGCTGGCCGGCACCGTGCTGGACGATCACCTCGAACCGCTCACGGCCACCCTGCGCGTCCGCTACCGCCTCGCCTCCGGCCTGCTGTGGGGCAACGCGGCCTCCGCGCTCGCTGGCGCCGCCCGGCAGCTCGACGGCTGGGCGCGGGCGCACGGCCGTACGGACGCCGCCGCCCGGGCCCGCTCCCTGAGCGCCGATCTCCTCGCCCACCCCCGGCTGGCCGGAACCGGCACCCTCACCGGCACCGCCTTCCGGCGCCGCAGCTGCTGCCTGTACTACCGCGTGCCGGGCGGAGGCGTCTGCGGCGACTGTTGCTTCCCACGACCCCCGCGGTCTTCCCCGCGCGCCGCATCTGGGTGACCATGAGAGGGATCAACCACGAGACAGGGGGTTCCGGGTGCGTGTGGGACTGTTGACCCGGGAGTATCCCCCGGACGTGTACGGCGGCGCGGGCGTCCACGTCGAGTTCCTCGCCCGGGAGCTCGTCCCCCTCGTCGACCTCGACGTGCACTGCTGGGGCGAGGGCCGCGCACCGGGCGTGCAGCGGCACCGGCCCTGGAGCGCGCTCGACACCGCCAACGACGCGCTGCGCACCTTCTCCGTGGACCTCGCCATGGCCGCCGCCCTCGAAGGCCGCGAGCTCGTCCACTCCCACACCTGGTACGCCAACCTCGGCGGCCACATGGCCAAGCTTCTGTACGGCATCCCGCACGTGATGACCGCCCACTCCCTGGAGCCCCTGCGCCCCTGGAAGGCCGAGCAGCTCGGCGGCGGATACACCCTGTCCAGCTGGGCCGAGCGCACCGCGATCGAGGCTGCCGACGCGGTGATCGCGGTCTCCGGCGCCATGCGCGAGGACATCCTGGGCTGCTACCCGGCGCTGGACCCCGCCAGGGTGCACGTCGTGCACAACGGCATCGACACCGGCCTGTACCAGCCCGACCACGGCACCGACGTCCTGCGCCGCATCGGCCTCGACCTCGCCCGCCCGTACGTCCTGTTCGTCGGCCGCATCACCCGCCAGAAGGGCGTGCCCCACCTGCTGCGCGCCGTGCGGGACCTCGACCCGGCCGCCCAGGTCGTGCTGTGCGCGGGCGCCCCGGACACCCCGGAGATCGACCGCGAGTTCCGCGACCTGTTCGACGAGCTGAGCCGGGTGCGCGAGCACGTGCACTGGATCCCGCAGATGCTGCCGCGTCCCGAGGTGATCCAGCTCCTGACGCATGCCGCGGTGTTCGTCTGCCCCTCGGTGTACGAGCCGCTGGGCATCGTGAACCTGGAGGCGATGGCCTGCGGCACACCCGTCGTGGCCTCCCGGGTGGGCGGCATCCCCGAGGTCGTGGACGACGGCAAGACGGGGCTGCTCGTGGACGTGAACGATGACGACGGCGCCTCCGAGACCTTCGAGGCGGGCCTCGCGCGGGCGCTGAACGAGATACTCGGCGACCCGGAGGCGGCCCAGCGGATGGGCGAGACCGGCCGGGAACGAGCGGTCGGCCAGTTCGGCTGGGACGCGGTCGCCCGCCGCACGGTCCGGCTCTACGAGGAGATCCTCAAACAGACGTAGGACGCGAGGAGATTCTCGCTTAGTCGGCCCTGCTCAGGGGCAGGCATGGATCAACGGTGTGAGGGGAGCGGCCATGCGTCGTGGTGGTCCTTCGGTGCTCGGTATCGTCCTGGCAGGCGGCGAGGGCAAACGCCTGATGCCCCTGACCGCGGACCGGGCGAAACCCGCGGTCACATTCGGCGGAACGTATCGCCTCGTCGACTTCGTCCTGTCCAACCTCGTCAACGGCGACATCCTGCGCATCTGCGTGCTCACCCAGTACAAGTCGCACTCGCTGGACCGGCACATCACCACCACCTGGCGGATGTCCAGCCTGCTCGGCAACTACGTCACCCCCGTCCCGGCCCAGCAGCGCCTCGGCCCGCGCTGGTACCTGGGCAGCGCCGACGCGATCCTGCAGTCACTCAACCTGATCTACGACGAGCGGCCGGAGTACGTCGCCGTGTTCGGCGCCGACCACGTCTACCGCATGGACCCGCGCCAGATGCTCGCCCAGCACATCGACAGCGGGGCGGGCGTGACGGTGGCCGGGATCCGCGTGCCGCGCACGGAGTCGTCGTCCTTCGGCGTGATCACGCCCGGCACGGACGGCCAGACCGTCGAGCAGTTCCTGGAGAAGCCCGCCGACGTGCCCGGCCTCGCCGACGACCCCGGGTCCGTGTTCGCGTCGATGGGCAACTACATCTTCACCACCAAGGCCCTCATCGAGGCGCTCCAGCGGGACGCCGAGGACGAGAACTCCGTGCACGACATGGGCGGCTCGATCCTGCCGCAGCTCACCGAGCGCGGCGAGGCGCAGCTGTACGACTTCAGCTCCGGCCACGTGCCCGGCGAGACCACCCGGGACCAGGGCTACTGGCGCGACGTCGGCACCCTGGACGCCTACTACGAGGCTCACATGGACCTCATCGCCGAGCGTCCCAAGTTCAATCTCTACAACACCAGTTGGCCCATCTACACGCACTCCTACCAGCTCTCTCCGGCCCGCTTCAACGCCGGCGGCATCGCCAGCGAGTCCATCATCAGCGCGGGCTGCCTGATCCGCGGCCAGGTCACCCGGTCGGTGCTCTCACCGGGCGTGGTGGTCGACCCGGGGGCCGTCGTGCAGGGGTCGGTGCTGCACGACAACGTGCACATCGGGCGGGGCGCGGTGGTGCGTGGCGCGGTCCTGGACAAGAACGTCGAGGTGCCGCCGGGCGCGACGATCGGCGTCAACCCCGAGCGGGACGAGGCGCTGTACACGGTGTCCAAGGGCGGCGTGATCGCGCTGGGCAAGGGGCAGCAGGTGCCGTAGACCCCGGCTGCTCCTCGCGAGGTATCCGGAGTCGGGCGAGCAGGTCTCGCACACCACCAGCCTCCTCGCCGACACCGCCGTCGACCTCCCCCGAGGTCTCGGCTCCGCTCGACCAGGGGGCCCACCACCGGAACGGATCCACGCCGCATGGCAGGACTCGCGGTCAGCGGCGGCGCCGAAGGGTGGCCCTCGGCTCACCTAACGATCGCAAGGTGCTGAAGCCGGACCCGGCACGGCTGCGGGCGGCCGCCGCCCACGAGGCGCTGATCCGCGACGCCTCCCGGGCGACCCCGGCGGGCTGCCCGGCTGGGTCGCGCTGACCCCGTGCGGCAAGCGGGCCGGCCCACCGGTCGGCCCGCGCCCGTCGGAGTGGGGAACCTCACCACAGAGCACGCCACCACCTGCGCCGATGTGACCCATGCGCCCCATGAGTCCCGCCTCTCCCGGGCCCTCCTGCGGAGCGGCGGGACGGCGGCGGGACTTAATCTGCTGTTAACTGTGCGTAGCTTGATCGTACTTGACCGTAATCGCTTACCCACGTTTGACTGCTGATCCACCCATCGTCGACGCGAGGCAAGCCCTTGACTGCTGACCTGCTCGCTCCCCTCGACCTGGCGTTCTGGAACATCGAGTCCGCCGAGCACCCGATGCACCTCGGCGCGCTCGGGATCTTCACGGCCCACTCGCCCGCCGCGGGCGCCCACGCGGCGGACCTGCTGGCGGCCCGCGCCGCCGCCGTTTCCGGCCTCAGGATGCGCATCCGGGACGTGTGGCAGCCGCTCGCCCTGCCGCTGACCTTCCCGCCCGCCTTCGGCGGCGCCGCGCGCGAGCCCGACCCGGGCTTCGACCCCCTGAACCACGTCCGGCTGCACGCCCCGGCCGACGACTTCCACACGGCGGCCGGACGGCTCATGGAACGCCCGCTGGAGCGCAGCCGCCCGCCGTGGGAGGCCCATGTGCTGCCCGGCGAGGACGGCATGTCCTTCGCCGTGCTGTTCAAGTTCCACCATGCCCTCGCCGACGGGCTGCGGGCGCTGACCCTGGCCGCCGCGATCCTCGACCCGATGGACATGCCCGCGCCCCGCCCCCGCCGCGAAGAGCCCCCGCGCGGGCTGCTGCCGGACGTGCGCAGGCTGCCGGGGCTGGTCCGCGGCGCCCTGTCCGACGCGGGCCGGGCCCTCGACATCGGCGCCTCAGTCGCCCGCTCCACCCTGGGCGTGCGCTCCTCGGCCGCGCTCACCTGCGAGCCCTCCGGCACCCGCCGCACCGCCGGTGTGGCCGTCGACCTCGACGACGTGCAGCGCATCCGCAAGTCCGAGGGCGGCACCGTCAACGACGTCCTGATCGCGGTCGTCGCGGGTGCCCTGCGCCGCTGGCTCGACGAGCGCGGCGACGGCAGCGCGGGTGTGGCGCCCCGCGCCCTGATCCCCGTCTCCAAACGCCGTCCGCGCACCGCCCACCCACAGGGCAACCGGCTGTCGGGCTACCTGATACGGCTCCCCGTCGGCGACCCCGACCCGCTGGGGCGCCTGGAGACCGTCCGTACGGCCATGGACCGCAACAAGGACGCCGGCCCCAACCGGGGCGCGGGCGCCGTCGCGCTGCTCGCCGATCACGTCCCGGCGCTCGGCCACCGGCTCGGCGGACCCCTGGTCGGCCAGGCCGCGCGGCTCTGGTTCGACATCCTCGTCACCAGCGTCCCGCTGCCCAGCCTCGGCCTGAAGCTCGGCGGCCACCCGCTCGCCGAGGTCTACCCCTTCGCTCCGCTGGCCCGCGGCCAGTCCCTGGCGGTGGCGATCTCGACGTACCGCGGGCGCGTCCACTACGGGCTGGTCGCCGACGGAGAGGCCGTACCGGACCTCGGCCGGCTCGCCCGGGCCGTGTCCGAGGAGGTGGAGACGCTGCTCACAGCCTGCGGCCCCTGACGGGACGGGTTTGGCGGCACGGCCCGGCGCTCCGTAAAATCCCCGGTTCGACAGCCGACGCGAGCAGAGCGCGGCGGCGCACGAGCAGGGAAACGGCAACGGCGATGACGGTGACAGAGGACGGCCCGCAGACCACGGACGAGGTGACTGCGCCCGCGTACGGTCCCGGCATCGCCCCCGAGCGCCTGGCCGTCTGCCTCAGCGTGCTCGAAGAACTAGACAAGCTGGACGTGGACCACCCCGACGCGATCAAGGTACGCCGGGCCACCTCGCACATCTACCGCAGCGTCAAGCAGCGCCGCCGCCAGCAGCGCCGGGCCGCCAAGACCGCCCACGACAAGGCGGTCACCGAGGCCACCGCCACCGGCTCCGCCGAGCGCGTCGACGACGAGACCGAGGGCATCCTGCCCTCGTCGAAGATCGAGCCGGGCAGGATCGCGGGCGTACTCCAGCGCCCGCGCTCCTGCTACATCTGCAAGACCCGCTACGTCGAGGTCGACTACTTCTACCACCAGCTCTGCCAGAAGTGCGCCGCCGAGAACCGCGCCCGGCGCGAGGCCCGCACCGACCTCACCGGCAAGCGGGCGCTGCTCACCGGCGGCCGTGCCAAGATCGGCATGTACATCGCGCTCAGGCTGCTGCGCGACGGCGCCCACACCACCATCACCACGCGGTTCCCGAACGACGCCGTCCGCCGCTTCAGGGCCCAGCCCGACAGCGACGACTGGATCCACCGCCTGAAGATCGTCGGCATCGACCTGCGCGATCCCGCACAGGTCGTGTCCCTGGCCGACTCGGTGGCCGCCGCGGGCCCGCTGGACATCCTGATCAACAACGCGGCCCAGACCGTGCGGCGCTCCCCGCAGGCCTACAGCGAGCTGGCCGCCGCAGAGTCCGCCCCGCTGCCCGCCGGTGAACTGCCCGCCGCCGAGGTGATCGGCACCTTCGGCTCCGGCGCGGTCGCCGCGCTGCCCGTGGCCGGGGGCGGCGCCTTGACCGCCCGGGACGTCACCGACCTCGCGCTCGTCTCCGGCTCCGCGTCCCTGGAGCGCATCGCGGCCGGTACGGCGATCGACGCGGGCGGGCTCGTCCCCGACCTGCACGACAGCAACAGCTGGGTGCAGACGGTCGAGGAGGTCACGCCGGTCGAGCTGCTGGAGGTCCAGCTGTGCAACTCGACGGCTCCGTTCCTCCTCATCAGCCGCCTGCGCCCGGCCATGGCCGCCGCCACGGCCCGCCGCACCTACATCGTCAACGTCTCCGCCATGGAGGGCGTCTTCGCCCGCGGCTACAAGGGCGCAGGGCACCCGCACACCAACATGGCCAAGGCCGCCCTGAACATGCTCACGCGCACCAGCGCCCAGGAGATGTTCGACAAGGACCGCATCCTGATGACGGCCGTCGACACCGGCTGGATCACCGACGAACGCCCGCACCCCGACAAGGTCCGCCTCGCCGAGGCCGGCTTCCACGCCCCGCTCGACCTGATCGACGGCGCGGCCCGGGTGTACGACCCGATCGTGCGCGGCGAGGCGGGCGAGGACCTGTACGGCGTCTTCCTGAAGGACTACGCGCCGGGCAAGTGGTGAGGCCGGTTGTCCGCTGGTTCGTCGGCAGGGCGTCGGCCTACCGTGATGCGCGAGCGCCGGAGTGCCCGGTGCGCAGGTCATGTGTTCTTCGTGGTTCGATCCCAGGCAGGTCCGCCCGCGGGCCTGTCGCCCTGCCGGAGGGCACCGCGTTGCCGACGTGACCTCGGGCACCGCGGACGTGCATGCGCCGGGCTCAGGGCGCCTGCGTCCGCAGCCGCTCGTGCACCGTGTACGCCCCCGAGGTGTTCGCGGCCCGCACCCGTGTCCCGCCGTCCACCAGCAGGTCCGCCCCCGTCACCCAATCGGCCGCGTCCGACGCCAGCCACAGCACCGCCCGCGCGACATCCTCCGGCTCCCCGATCCGCCCGAGCGGCAGCCCGGCCGCCACCTCGCGCTCGCCCGGCTCCCACACGAAGCGTGCCATCTCGGTGCGGACCAGGCCGGGGGAGACGGAGTTCACCCGCACCCGGGGCGCCAGCTCTCCCGCCAGCTGCCGGGTCAGATGCAGCAGCGCCGCCTTGCTCGTGCCGTACGCGCCCACGTTCGGGCCGACGTGCCCCGCTCCCTCCGTGCACACGTTGACCACCGCGCCGCCGTGCTCGGCCAGCCACGCCCGCCACGCGCACTGCACCAGCCTCAGCGGCGCCTCCACGTTCACCGCGAACGCCGTACGCCACGCCTCGGGATCGGCGTCCATGAGCGGCCCGTACGGCTGGTTGGTCGCCGCGTTGTTCACCACGATGTCGATCCGCCCGAACGCGCGCAGCGCCAGCTCCGTCACCTCACGCGGATGATCCGGGTCGGCGACGTCCCCCGCGAGCCCGACACCGTCCAGCTCCCTCGCCGTGCGCCGCACCGCGCCGGCGTCCCGCGCGGTCACGCACACCCGTGCCCCCGCCGCGGCCAGTGCCGCTGCCACGGCGCGCCCGATCCCGCGCGTGGCCCCGGTCACCACCGCGGCCCTGCCCTCGAGCCCGTACGACGCCATCACCGGCGTACCGTCTCATGACGAACCGTCAGTCAACAGCCCCGAGGCGGGAGTTGCGGGCCGCGAGCAGTTCCAGCACGGTGCGCCAGTCCTCCGGCACCCCCGCGTCGAACCCGGCGAGGCGGCCCTCCACGTCCGCCTGGCGGAGCAGGAGCAGGTCGTCGTCGGCCGGGGCGTACCCGCGCACCAGGGCGGAGACCCGCTCACCGAGCAGCGCCCGCACCGCGTCGGCCGCGTGGTCGGCGCGCCCCGCCGGGTCGCCGGGGCCCAGCAGCTGCCCGAGGGGACGCACCAGACCGGCCACCTGCAGCTCCTTGTCCGCGGGCCGGCTGCGGCGCAGCAGCGCGGCCGTCCGCAGCGCGTGATCGTGCGCGTCGACCGGGGTGCCGCCGGGGCCGGGTGCGTCCCGGGTGCCCCGGCAGGCGTACAGCAGATCCATCAGCTCCTCGACGCTGCGCAGCTCCATGCGTCAGTCCTCCCGCGAGACAGCCGTTGCCGTACGGCAGCAGATCATGGTGAGCTTTCGATTCAGCCAACGGCACTTGAACTGCGTCACAGGGCGTCCATCCGGCGCTACGCCGTACGAGTGAAGCGCATATCCCCTGATACTTAACAGAGATGCGCAATTCACGGCAGGGAATGCGGGCGACTTGCAAAGTTAACCCATGTTTTCAGCCCCATCGAGCGCGCCCCCGCTCATTTGGTTAATCTGGGAGCCGACGGACAGCAGTACGGGGTCCTACCCACACCCATGGTCCGTCATGGGACAAGCCGGTACACAACGGCCTGATCTCGTACGAGTTACCGGCGCCACCGCGTCCGAACTGCTTTCGACTCAGACCCGAGCGGACGTCAGGCACCAGGCCGTAGAACTGGGTCGAGATGTCCCGAGGGTGACCGACACATAAGGAGTGCGCGGTGACACCGGAGAAGACGAATCGCGAACAGCGCCCCAAGGAACGCCCGGAGCGCGCGGGCCGCCGGCCCGAGGAGATCGGCAGCCTCGACGTGTGGGCCCGCTCCGCCCCCATTCGCCTGGCGGGCTACGAGGACGACCTCGCCGAGCCCCACATCCTGCCCAGCGTCGACTGATTCCACGCTGCACCCCCTTCGCGATCGCCGACGGCATGGGCGTGCGACACTCACGCCCATGCTGATCAGGCAAGCAACGGCCGACGACTGGCCTCGCATCTGGCCCTTCTGGCACCGCATCGTCGCCGCCGGCGAGACCTACGCCTGGGACCCGGACACCTCCGAGGAGCAGGCCCGCGCCCTGTGGATGGCCCCGGCCAAACGCGTCTACGTCGTCGAGGACGACACCGGCACGGTCGTCGCCTCCGCGTACCTCACCCCCAACTACGGCGGCCCCGCCGCTCGCATCGCCAACGCCGGCTTCGTGGCCGATCCCGATCACGGCGGCCGCGGCGTCGGCCGGGCCCTCGCCGAACACCTCCTGGCCGAGGCCCGCACCGCCGGCTACCGGGGCATGGTGTTCAACGCCGTCGTCGAGACAAACCCGGCCGTACGCCTGTGGACCTCCCTCGGCTTCACCGTCCTCGGCACCGTCCCGAAGGCCTTCGACCATCCCCGGCACGGCCTGGTCGGCTTGCACATCATGTACAGGGCTCTGTGACTCCGCGCGCCTCCATGTCCGGCCCGCGCACCATCACGGGCCGCCGCCCGGTGGGCACCAGGTGCGCGGAGAGTGCTTTCGCGTCGGTCACCGCGACACCACGGCACTGAGCAGGATGGCCACGGCGGCGCCCTGCTGCGGGTCGCGGTCCGGCTCACCGCTGACGATGTCCGCCGGGATCCAGATCGCGAGCGTCAGTGCCTCCGTGAGCACGCACAGGACAGCGAGGACGATCGCCGTGCGCGTACGGGCGAGCCGCCGCAGGGTCTGCATGCGCATCGTCGCCCAGGGACGCCGGGCGGGCGCCCTCTCCGGCGCCGTGACGAGCAGCCGGACCAGGGCCTGGTCGACGGCGCGTTCCGACGTCCCGACCAGCCGCAGGGCGGTCTCCCGCTGATCGGCGGTGAGCCCCGAGGTGACCCCGGTCAGCGCGAGGTCCGCGGCGTTCGTGGTGCGCTGCTCGGCGGTGAGGTGTGCGGTTTGGCCGCCCGCCTGCGTATCAGGTGGGTCAGGACGAGCAGCGCGGCGAAGCTCGCGTAGATGATGCCGGCGGCCGGCTGGTAGAAGTAGCCCGGCTCGTCCGTGACCTGCTTGCCGACCTCGTCGATGAAGAGCCCGAAGCCCACGCCTCCGACCCCGGCGGCCACCCTGCGGGCCGCCCGTCCGATCAGGCAGAGCGCGAGGAGCACCGCCGCCATCATCAGCAGTCCGCCCCACAGCATGTGGGTTATGTGCAGATGACTGTCGCCGCCCCCGCCCAGCTTGGGGTAGCCGGCCTGCGCCAGGAAGGCCCGGGTGGCCAGCACCGTGGCGATCCCGGACAACGCGAACAGGTTGACGTACGCGGCGGCGCCGGCGGCCCGCACCAGGGCGCGGGAGCGTGCGGTGCCGGCCCCGCGCGCAGTGCCGACTTCGCGCGCGGTGCCGCCCTCATGTGACGCACGAGGCGCACGTAATGGCCAAGCCATGGTTCCCCCTCCTTGCCGGACCCCCGCGGGGGCCGGACTCCCGCAGGACTTCCAGCATGGCCCGGCGATCACGCCACCGTGATCCGGGAACACCCCGACCCGACCCTCACCCGTCCCCTAGGGCCAATCCGGTCCGGCTCCCGCCCGGCGGCTCAGTCCAGCGGTGCCGTCCGCCGCCACGGATGCCGCTGCTCCAGCTGCCCGGCCAGGTCCAGCAGCTCCGCCTCCGTCCCCGGACGGCCCACCAGCTGGACCGCGCACGGGGCGCCCGAGGGAAGGGTGCCGAACGGGACGGACATCGCGGGCCAGCCAGTCAGGTTCCACGGGGGTGTCAGGGGCGAGTACTGGGAGTTGGCCAGCACGTTGCGCAGCCAGCCCCGTTCGTGCCAGGCGGCGGCCTTGGGGGAGCGGCGGGCGAGTGTCGGCGTGAGGAGGACGTCGTACTCGGCGAAGAAGGGCTCAAGGCGGCGGCGCAGCTCCTCGCGGGCGGTGCCGGTGCGCACGGTGTTCACGAAGCGGCGGCCGATGGTGGCGTGCACCCGGGTGCGCCGGGGCAGCCGCCGCGGGTCCAGGCCGTCGGCGTCTACGGCCGTGCCCGCCGTCCAGTGGGCGAGCGAGGTGAGGGTCAGCGACGCCGGGTAGGGCGGGTCGGCGCGCCGTACCTGGTGGCCCGCCTTCATCAGCACGCCGGCCGCCTCGCGCGCGGCGGTGGCGTACGGCTTGCTGATGGTGACGCCGGCGACGGGGCTGCGCAGCGACACGGCGATTCTGCGCATGCCGGGCGCGTCCTGCCGTACGACCTCACCGTCGGCGAGGACGGACAGCAGCAGGCGGGCGTCCTCGACCGTGGTCGCGAGCGGGCCGTTCTCGGACATGCCGAACCAGTCGCCGTCGCTGATGCCCGCCGGGACCACGCCGTGCCCCGGTTTGAGGGTGACCAGGCCGCAGTTGGCGGCGGGTATGCGCAGCGAGCCCATGCCGTCGTTGCCGAGTGCGATCGGCACCATGCCGGCGGCGACCGCGGCCGCGCTGCCGCCCGAGGAACCGCCCGCCTGGCGGGAGAGGTCCCACGGGTTGCGGGTGGTGCCCAGCACGCCCTCCGTGGTGCCGAAGACGCACAGCTCCGGCACGTTCGTGAGCCCCACGACCACCGCGCCCGCCGCGCGCAGCCGGGCCACGGTCACGTGGTCCTCCCCGGCGGGCGTGTCCGGCGTGGCGGTGGTGCCCAGGCGCCGGGACTCGCCGCGCACGGGGAGGTTGTCCTTGACGGCCACGGGCACCCCGGCCAGCGGGAGTCCGGTCAGGTCGGCGCGGGCGGCCACCTCGTCCGCCTCGGCGAGCGCCCGCTCCGCCCGCACCGTGCGGAAGGCGCCGACGCGGTCGTCGAGCCGCTCGATCCGGGCAAGGTGCTCGGCCACCACCTCGCGGGGCTCGGCCCGCTTCTCGCGTACGGCGGCGGCTATCTCGACGGCGGTGCGGCCGACCCAGCTGGTCACTCGGGCTCCTCGGGGTGCGGTGGGACGGGCGTACTGGCGAGTATGTCAGGAAGAACTGTGCACCGGAGCGGGCCGTACGTCGAGAGTGTCGTCCTTGGACACGAGGGTCATCCGACCAATTGCTCAACTGCTCTGACTTGCCGCCTGATCTACGAGGTGCCGCCGCTGCCGCTGCCGCTGCCGCTGCCGCTGCCGCTGCCGCTGCCGCTGCCGCTGCGTCGCTCGTCGCTGCCGATGCTGTTCCCGCTGGGCCGGGCCCTGACGAAGGGCAAGAAGGACCGCACGACCTGGGTCGGGTACGACGCGCTCGCCCGCATGCGCCAGTACATCGACCAGGACCGGTCTGCGTCGGCCGAGGGGTTCGTGTGGCGTCCGCCGTGGCGGTTGGGGGGGAGCCGCTGCACGTGGAGGCCCCGGGCTGGGAGGGCACCACGATCAACGGCGTGCGTAGCCGTGGGTGTTGACCTGATCGACCAGGGGACGTGTGTTCCTCCGAACGAGTGGCAAGGGGGCGCTCAGGGGCGTTCAGAACAAGGGTGTGTACTCACACGCGGGACATCACCTCCTGTGCGCCGCCCCTCACCCATTCGGCGGCTATATGCACCCATATGGCGCCCATATCTTTGCAAAGGCACATCAGCTCATGGCGCTCTGTCCGGGAGGACCCATGCCACATCTGCGTACACGCATCGCTGCCGTCATCGCGGCCAGCCTTCTTGCCGCCACCGCTACCGGTGCCGCCGTCAGTGCCGCGGCAGCCGCACCGCACCGCCCCGCCGTCGTCGCCGCTGAACCGCATGGAGGCATCGCCTACCTGCCATCGAACTTCGACCTCCAGCCGCTCGCTCCAAACAGCTGGCACAGCACCGGCCTGCAGGTCACGCTCCCCGAGGCCGGGACCTACGACCTCGACCTGGACGTCCGCGGGCTGGTCGGCGCCGTCCCCCCGGTCACCGCCTGGGTCTCCGCCCAGCTCTACAACGTCACGGACAGCAAAGCCCTGCCGGACAGCGACCGGTTGGTTGCCCACCTGCGCGAACCCGTCCCCGCCCCAGGCGTCTACGTCGACAACCAGAGAACCGCACCGATGAGTGAGCGCATCACGGTCGACAAACCGACGACCATCCGGCTGGAGGCCAGGCGGACCGGCGCAACGACGGCTTCCCGGATCATGTCTGACTCCAACGGCAAGACATCGTTCCGCTACGAGCGGGTCTTGCTGCCCTGATCTGACGCCTACCTGACGGGTCCGGAGGCCGGCGTCACTGCCTGAGATGACACGCCGTCGAGTAGTACACGGCCTTCGGACTCGCTGAGATCCTTCGCCGACTCCATGCGCCGGTACGGCCTCAAGACCGGCGTCTACTCCCCGGGCGACGAGAACCAGTACCTGCACGGCCTGTACGCCAACGGCAGCCCGCACAGACCGCGTGGTCCCGGCACCCGGTCGAGGGCGACGACCGGGTGCCGGGCCGCACGTTCACCCTCCCTGCCACCGACTACGGCGCCCACGTGCTCAACCAGCTCTACGAAGTCCTCACCGAGTACGGCCCCGTCGACGAGGTCTGGGCCGCAACTCCGTGCTGCTGCTCAACGTCCCGCCGGATACCGACGGGTTGCTGCCCGCCGCCGACGTGGCGCGGCTGCGGGAGTTCCGTGAGCGGGTCGACAGGGAGCTGCCCGAGGACCTGGCGCGCGGCGGCCGGACCAGTGCGGCGCCGGGGCGGGTCACCGTCGACCTCGGCGCGGACCTGGAGGCGGACCGGATCCGGCGGGCGGAGGACATCCGGTACGGGCAGCAGGTGGAGGGCTTCGTGGTCGAGGCGTTCCGCGACGGCCGCTGGGCGGAGGTGACGCGGGCCGGCGTGATCGGCGCGAGCCGGATCCTGCTGCTGGCAGCTCCCGTGCGGGCGCGGCGGTGGCGGGTGCGGGTGACGGCGGCCCGAGGGGCCGTACGGATCGCGGAGTTCGGGATGTCCCGGTCCCGGGTCTGAGAGTTCCCAACGGACCGCACTCGCTCGCGGTGGAGGTCTGGGGTCCGAACTACGAGAAGTTGGTGGCGCCGGGCAAGACCTGGCTCGGATCCGCCGGCAAGATCGACGGCGCGTTCTGCACCGGGCGGACCTGCTGACCGCCGCACAGGTCCTTCCGGGGCGGACGAGGGCCCCGGAGCAGTGGCCGGATGCCGAACGGTGGGTTCAGCGCAGATGGCGTTCGAAGAAGGCCGTCGTGGCGTCCATCGACTCCGGCCACTGGGGGCCGAACGTGTGGCCCTCGCCCTCGTACGTCCTCAGCTGGACGTCCTTGCCCGCCGCCTCGAACCCGGCGACGGTGCGGCGCGTCCAGGCGATGGGGCAGGTGTCGTCGGCGGCGCCGTGGTGGATCAGCAGGGGCTCGGTGACGCGGTCGACGTAGGTGAGGGGTGACGCCTCCCGCCAGAACTTCGGGTTCTCCTCGGGGGAGCCGTGCGCGGCCTCGATGTCGTCGGCGACGGCATCGCCCTCGCGGCGCTGGAAGTGCTGGAAGTTGTCGGCTGCGCGCGAGCTGACCGGCGCGAACACCGCCGCCGCGTCGACCAGTCCGGGCGCCACCACCAGCGCGTTGTAGACCACGCCGCCGCCGACGCGCGAGGGCCCGCACCACCCGGCGGGCCTTCTCGTGTCGCGGTTCCCGTCGCCACGCGCTACCTACTGCGTGAGCTGACCGGGTCGGCGGCGCAGCCACGCGCCACCTACTGCGCGAGCCGACTGCGCATCCACTGCTCCACCTCGCCCACGTGCGCGGCCGCCGCCGCCCGCGCCGCTTCCGGGTCGTGGGCGACCAGGGCGCGGTGGATCGCGGCGTGCTCGCGGCGGGTGCGGGCGAAGGCGCCCTCCTCCTGGTAGCCGCGCCAGACCCGGGCGCGGAAGGTGCGCGAGGACAGGCCCTCCAGGATCGCGGCCATCGTCTCGTTCCCGGCGGCGACCGCGATCTCGCGGTGGAACGCCAGGTCGTGCGCGAGGATCTCCTCGGGGTCGTCGGTGGCGTTCATCGCCGTCAGGTGCTTCTCGACCTCGGCGAGCTGGTCCGGCGTGATCCGCGCGGCGGCCAGTGCGGTCGCCGTCGACTCCAGGATGCGGCGCACCTCCAGCAGTTCGACCAGGCGCGGGCCGCGGGAGAGGTCGGCGACGACCCCGAACGTCTCCAGCAGGTCGCCGGCCTCCAGCTGCGTGACGTAGATACCCGAGCCGTGCCGGGCCTCCAGCACGCCCAGCACCGTGAGCGCGCGGATCGCCTCCCGCATCGAGCTGCGGGAGATGCCCAGCTGCGCGGCCAGGTCACGCTCGGTCGGCAGCCGCTGGCCCGGCTCCAGGCGGCCCTCGGCGATCATCGCCTTGATCTGCTCGATGGCGCGCTGCGTCACGCTGCCCTTCTGCGGGGCCGTCTCGTCCACGCCGTTCCTCCTGTCGCCCGGTGCGCCAGCAGTCTAACCCTGGAGTGGTCCGACCAATATGGGTCAGAACCGGAAAATCTGCCGTCCGAGGGTGTTGTTCCGGGGAAGTGGTCTGATAAATATGCGGGCATCTGCTCGAACTCTGCTCCAGACCCAGCTCGAACACGCTCAACGAGGAGCCGCCAGATGCCCGGCAGGACAGTGCGGAAGAAGCGGAACAGGTCCCGGATCGTCGGCGCGGTGGCCCTGGCCGCAGGCGCCTCCCTCGCGCTCGCCGCGTGCGGCAGCACCAAGGACACCGGCGCCGCGAGCGCCGGGGGCGGCGACGGCAGCGGCAAGGTCGGGGTGATCCTGCCCCTGCTGACTTCGCCGTTCTGGCAGTCGTACAACGACTACGTGCCCAAGATGGCCAAGTCCGAAGGCGTGGACGCGCTGAAGACCGTCAACTCCAACAGCGATCCCTCGCAGCAGATCACCGACATCAACAACCAGCTCAACCAGGGCGTCAAGGGCCTGGTCGTCGCCCCGCTGGACAGCGCCGCCATCGAGGCCGGACTCGATCAGGCCGAGCGCAAGGGCGTGCCGGTTGTCGCCGTGGACGTGGCGCCGGACAAGGGCAAGGTCGCCATGGTCGTACGGGCGAACAACGTCGCCTACGGCGAGAAGGCCTGCCAGTATCTCGGCAAGCGGATCCCCTCCGGCAAGGTCGTGCAGATCATGGGCGACCTCGCCTCGGTCAACGGCCGCGACCGCTCCGAGGCGTTCCGCGCCTGCGTGAAGAAGAACTTCCCCAAGCTGAGGGTCCTGGAGATCCCGGCCAAGTGGGAGTCCGACACCGCGGCCTCCAAGCTGGACACCCTCCTCAACGCCAACCCGGACATCAAGGGCATCTACCTGCAGGCGGGCGGCGTCTACCTCGCACCCACCCTCCAGACCCTGAAGTCCAAGGGCATGTTGAAGAAGGCCGGTCAGCCCGGCCACATCGCGATCGTCTCCAACGACGGCATCCCGCAGGAGTACGACGCCATCCGCAGGGGCGAGATCGACGCGACCGTCTCCCAGCCCGCCGACGCCTACGCCAAGTACGGCATGTACTACATCAAGGCGGCGATGGAGGGGAAGACGTTCAAGCCGGGCCCGACGGACCACGACTCCACGATCGTGAAGCTGCCCAGCGGCATCCTGGAGGACCAGCTGCCCGCGCCGCTGGTGACCAAGGACAACGTCGACGACCCCAAACTCTGGGGCAACACGGTCAAATGAGGACGACCGTGATCACAACCCTCGCCGAGGCACGCGACGTCGTCAAGCGGTACGGCCCCACCACCGCCCTCGCCGACGGCCGCCTCACTGTCCTCCCCGGCGAGTCCCACGCCCTCGTCGGCCGCAACGGCGCCGGCAAGTCCACCCTGGTCCGCATCCTCACCGGCCTTGAGGCACCCGACGGCGGCACCGTCCGCTTCGACGGCGACCCCGCGCCCCCGCTCGCCGACCGCGACGCCTGGCGCCGCAAGGTGGCCTGCGTGTACCAGCACCCCACGGTCGTCCCGGAGCTGACCGTCGCCGAGAACCTCTTCATCAACCGGCAGCCGCTGCGGCGCGGGTTCATCAGCTGGCGCCGGTTGCAGTCCGAGGCCACCGAGCTGCTCGACACCTGGGACGTGCGGGTCGACCCGGAGGCGCGCACCGACGACCTCAAGGTCGAGGACCGGCAGATGGTGGAGATCGCCCGGGCACTCAGCTTCGGTGCCCGCTTCATCATCCTCGACGAGCCCACCGCACAGCTCGACAACCGTGAGATCGAGCGGCTGTTCAGCCGCATGCGGGCGCTCCAGGACTCCGGCGTCACCTTCCTGTTCATCTCGCACCACCTCCAGGAGGTCTACGAGGTCTGCCAGACCGTCACGGTCCTCAGGGACGCCCGCTGGATCACCACCGCACCGGTCGCCGAACTCCCGCGCCAGGCGCTGGTGCAGGCCATGGCGGGCGAGGCCGTCGCCGAGCAGGAGGCGATCGCCGAACAGGCCGTACAGGAAAGGGTCGTCGACACATCCCCTGTCCTCCTCGACGTGCGTGGCCTGAGCGCGCAGGCGTACGAGAACGTCGACCTCAGCGTCCGCCGCGGTGAGGTCGTCGGACTCGCCGGGTCCAGCGCCAGCGGCAAGATCGAGCTGGCCGAGTCCTTCGCGGGCCTGTACACGCCGGACAGGGGAGCGGCCCGCCTCGACGGAGACCCCCTGCCGTTCGGGGACGTGCGGGCCGCCCTCCGGTCCGGTGTCGGCTGCGTGCCCCGCGACCGGCACGAACAGGGCCTGGTCGCCGGGATGACCATCGGCGACAACGCCACCCTGAGCGTCCTGGACCGGCTCGGCCGCCACGGCTTCGTCGGCACCGACCGCAAACGCGGCGTGGCCACCGCGCTGATCGAACGCCTCGACATCCACACCGAGGGCCCCGAGCAGCCCGTCTCCGACCTCTCCGGCGGCAACGCCCAGAAGGTCGTCATGGCCCGCGCCCTGGCCTCCGACCCCCGGCTGCTGGTGCTCATCAACCCCACCGCGGGCGTCGACGTGAAGTCCAAGGAGTCCCTGCTCGCCCGCGTGGACAGCGCCCGCGACGACGGCACCGCCGTTCTCGTCGTCTCCGACGAACTCGACGACCTCAGGCGCTGCGACCGCGTCCTCGTCCTCTTCCACGGTCGCGTCGTCGCCGAGCACCCGGCGGGCTGGCGCGACCACGAGCTGATCGCCTCCATCGAAGGAGTGGACCATGGCTGAAGGAGTGGACACGGCCGACACCGAGGCGGCCCCGCCGCTCGCGCCGGACAAGACCCCGGCCGCGCGGTCGGCCCGGACCGTCCTGCTGCGCCGCGCCCGCGAACTCGCCCTCGTCCCGGCCCTGTTGCTGCTCATGGTGCTCGGCACGCTGGTCAACGACTCGTTCCTCACCGAGCGCAACCTGATCTCCATCCTCGGCGCCTCGGCCGCCCTCGCGATGGTCGTGCTCGCCGAGTCGCTGGTGCTCATCACCGGCAAGTTCGACCTGTCCCTCGAATCCGTCGTCGGCATCGCACCCGCCGTGGGAGCCCTTCTGGTGCTGCCGGCCGCCCAGTCCGGCTGGGGCACCGAACTCCCCGCCGCCCTCGCCCTGCTCGCGATCCTCGTCGCGGGCGCGGCCGTCGGCGCCTTCAACGGCATCCTCGTCGTGAAATTCAAGCTGAACGCGTTCATCGTGACGCTCGCGATGCTGATCGTGCTGCGCGGACTGCTCGTCGGCGCGACCAAGGGCAAGACACTGTTCGGGATGCCGGACGCCTTCTACTCGCTGGCGACCACCACCTTCCTGACGGTCCCGATGTCGGTGTGGCTCGCCGCGGCGGCCTTCGCCATTGCCGGGCTGGTGCTGAAGTACCACCGCGTCGGACGCGCCCTGTACGCCATCGGCGGCAATGCGGACGCGGCGCGAGCGGCCGGCATCCGGGTCGAGCGCGTCATGCTCGGCGTGTTCGTCATCGCGGGCGTCCTCGCCGCCGTCGGCGGGCTCATGCAGACCGGGTACGTCGGCGCGATCAGCGCCAACCAGGGCCAGAACATGATCTTCACCGTGTTCGCGGCGGCCGTGATCGGCGGCATCGCCCTCGACGGCGGCAAGGGCACCATGTTCGGCGCCCTCACCGGCGTCCTCCTCCTGGGCGTCGTACAGAACCTGCTCACCCTCGCCCAGGTGCCGTCCTTCTGGATCCAGGCCATCTACGGCGGGATCATCCTCGTCGCCCTCATGATCGCCCGCGTGACCACGGGGCGCGCACAGGACTGACCGCCGTGACTCCCGGATTCCGACCGACCCCGCCGACCCCGCCGACCCCGACCGACCCAGCGACTTCCCTGCCGCCGACCGAAAGGCCGTCCGTGTCCGCGACCCCCGTCCGCATCACCGCTGTCGACACCCACGACATCCGGTTCCCCACCTCGCGCGAGCTCGACGGCTCCGACGCGATGAATCCGGATCCCGACTACTCCGCCGCGTACGTCGTGCTGCGCACGGACGCCGCCGACGGACCGGAGGGGCACTTGGAGGGGCACGGATTCGCCTTCACCATCGGGCGGGGCAACGACGTGCAGGTGGCCGCGATCGACGCGCTGCGCGGACACCTGCTCGGCCGGTCGGTCGACGAGCTGTGCGCCGACCCGTCCACCCTGAACCGCGACCTGATCGGCGACAGCCAGCTGCGCTGGCTCGGACCCGAGAAGGGCGTGATGCACATGGCGATCGGCGCGGTCGTCAACGCCGTGTGGGACCTGGCCGCCAAGCGCGCGCACAAGCCGCTGTGGCGGCTGCTGGCGGAGGCCGAGCCCGAATGGCTGGTGCGCCAGATCGACTTCCGGTACATCACGGACGCCCTCACACCCGAGGAGGCGCTGGCGATCCTCGGACGGGGGAGGCAGGGCGCCGAGGAGCGCGCGGCCCGCCTGCTGGAGCGCGGCTACCCCGCCTACACCACCTCCGCGGGCTGGCTCGGCTACGACGACGACAAGCTCACCCGGCTCGTCGCCGAGGCGGTCGCCGACGGCTTCCGGCAGATCAAGCTCAAGGTCGGCGCCGACCTCGACGACGACATCCGCCGCTGCCGGGTCGCCCGCGCGGTCGTCGGCCCGGACGTGCGCATGGCGATCGACGCCAACCAGCGCTGGGACGTCGACGAGGCGATCCGCTGGACGCAGGCCCTCGCCGGGTTCGACCCGTACTGGATCGAAGAGCCCACCAGCCCCGACGACGTGCTCGGCCACGCCGCGATCCGCAAGGCGGTCGCCCCGGTGAAGGTCGCCACCGGCGAGCACGTCCACAACCGGATCGTCTTCAAGCAGCTCCTCCAGGCCGGAGCCGTCGACATCGTCCAGATCGACGCGGCCCGCGTGGGCGGCGTCCCCGAGAACCTCGCGATCCTGCTGCTCGCCGCCAAGTTCGGCGTGCCGGTCTGCCCGCACGCCGGCGGCGTCGGCCTGTGCGAACTCGTCCAGCACCTGTCGATGTTCGACTACGTGGCCGTCTCCGGCACCACCGAGGACCGGGTCATCGAGTACGTCGACCATCTGCACGACCACTTCCGCGACCCGGTGGTGATCCGCGAGGGTCACTACACGGCACCCACCGCGCCCGGATTCTCGGCCGCCATGCGCCCCGAGTCCATCGCGCGGTACACCTATCCCGGCGGCACCTTCTGGGCCGCCGACCTCGACACGCGGACGAACCCTGACAAGGAGGGGCACGCGGCATGAGCGACTTCGAGGGCCTGAAGGCCCTGGTGACGGGCGGCGCCTCCGGCATCGGCCGGGCCACCGCAGACCTCCTCGCCGAGCGCGGCGCGCAGGTCGCCGTCCTCGACCTGGACCCGTCGTCGGTCGACAAGCCACTCCTGGCGTTCCGCGCCGACGTCACCGACGACACCTCGGTCCGCGAGGCGGTGGCGGCCGCCGTCGACGGCCTCGGCGGCCTCGACGTCCTGGTCAACAACGCCGGGATCGGCGCCCAGGGCACCGTCGAGGACAACTCCGACGACGAGTGGCGGCGCGTCCACGACGTCAACGTCCTCGGCATGGTCCGCACCACCCGCGCCTGCCTGCCCCAGCTGCGCGCCTCACGGCACGCGGCGATCGTCAACACCTGCTCCATCGCCGCCACCGCCGGTCTGCCGCAGCGCGCCCTGTACAGCGCGACCAAGGGCGCCGTGTACTCCCTCACCCTCGCCATGGCCGCCGACCACGTCCGCGAGGGCATCCGCGTCAACTGCGTCAATCCGGGGACCGTGGACACCCCGTGGGTGGGCCGCCTGCTCGACGCGGCCGACGATCCCGCCGCCGAGCGCGCCGCCCTGGAGGCACGCCAGCCCACCGGTCGCCTGGTGAGCGCCGCCGAGGTCGCGGGCGCCATCGCCTACCTCGCCGGCCCGCTGTCCGGCGCCACCACTGGCACCGCCCTCGCCGTGGACGGCGGCATGCAGGGCCTGCGACTGCGACCGGTGGCCCGGTGAACCGGCTCGGCAGGAGCGGCGTCGAGATCAGCCCCCTGGCCTTCGGCACCTCCGGCATCGGCAACCTGTACACCGAGGTCGGCGAGGCGCAGGCGCGAGAGGCCGTGGACGCCGCCTGGCAGCGCGGCATCCGCTACTACGACACCGCTCCGCACTACGGCCTGGGCCTCGCCGAACGGCGCCTGGGCGACGCCCTCCGCGACCGGGACCGCGCGCAGTACACGCTCTCCACCAAGGTGGGCCGACGGCTCGAACCGGCCGACTCGCCGGGCGACGACCTCGCAAGCGGCTTCGCCGTCCCCGCCACCCACCGCCGCGTGTGGGACTTCAGCGCCGACGGCATCCGCCGCACTCTGGACGCCAGCCTGCACCGCCTCGGCCTCGACCGCGTCGACGTCGTCTACCTGCACGACCCCGACGAGCATGCCGATCAGGCCTTCCGGGAGGGCTATCCGGCGCTGGAGAAACTCCGCTCCCAGGGCGTGGTCGGCGCGATCGGCGCCGGCATGAACCAGGCGAAGATGCTCACCCGTTTCGTTCAGGACACCGACATCGACGTCGTGCTGTGCGCGGGCCGCTACACGCTCCTCGACCAGAGCGCCCTTGACGAACTGCTGCCCGCGGCGCAGGGACGCGGGGTCTCGGTGGTGATCGGAGGCGCCTTCAACTCCGGCCTGCTGGCCGCGCCGAAGCCGGGAGCGACGTACAACTACGCCGAGGCGCCCGGCGAGTTGCTCAAGCGTGCCCTGCGCCTGAAGTCCATCGCCGACCGGCACGGCACCACCCTGCGCGCCGCCGCCCTCGCCTTCTGCGCCGCCCACCCGGCCGTCGCCGGCGTCCTCGTCGGCGCCCGTTCGGCGCACGAGGTGCGCGACTGCGCCCACCAGTTCGCGGCGCCCGTGCCTGCCGCCTTCTGGCAGGAGCTGCGCGAGAAGGACCTGCTGCCCGCCGACGCCCCCGTACCCGCCGAGGAGCCGTCATGAGAGTCGCCCTGCACACCAAGGTCCGCGCCGACCGCATCGCCGAGTACGAGGCCGCCCACCGCGAGGTACCGACGGAACTCACCGACGCGATCCGCGCCGCCGGCGCCACCTCCTGGACGATCTGGCGCAGCGGCACCGACCTGTTCCACGTCCTGGAGTGCGAGGACTACGCCCGCCTCCTCGCCGAGCTGGAGAAGCTGCCGGTCAACGTCGCCTGGCAGGCCCGCATGGCCGAGCTGCTGGACGTCGTGCACGACTACTCCGGCGACGGCGCCGACGCGGGCCTGCCCGTCGTATGGGAGCTGCCGTGACCGTCGTCGACGCGCACCACCACGTGTGGGACCTGTCCGTGCGCGACCAGGACTGGATCACCGGGCCCGAACTGCAGCCGCTCCGCCGCGACTTCACAATGGCGGACCTCGCACCCGAGGCGAGCGCCGCCGGGGTCGGCCGCACGGTCCTCGTCCAGACGATCACCGTGCCGGAGGAGACCCCCGAGTTCCTGGCCCTGGCCGACGAACACGAGCTGATCGCCGGCGTGGTCGGCTGGACCGACCTCACCCGCCCGGACGTGACCGACGAACTGGCCCGGCTGCGGGAACTCCACGGCGGGCAGTACCTGAAGGGTATCCGCCACCAGGTGCAGGGCGAGCCGGACCCGCAGTGGCTGCTGCGCGCGGACGTACGGCGGGGCCTTGCCGCCGTGGCCGACGCTGGGCTGGTCTACGACCTGGTCGTCCTGCCGCACCAGCTGCCGGCGTGCGTCAAGGCGGCCGAGGCGCTGCCGCAGCTCACGTTCGTCCTCGACCACCTGGGCAAGCCGCCCATCGCCTCCGGAGCACGCGAACCCTGGGCGTCCGGCATGCGCGCCCTCGCCGCGCTGCCCCACACGGTCGGCAAGCTTTCCGGGCTGGTCACCGAGGCCGACCGGGCCGCCTGGACCGTCGGGGACCTCCGGCCGTACACCGACATCGCGCTGGACGCCTTCGGACCCGGCCGGCTGATGTTCGGCTCGGACTGGCCGGTGTGCACGCTCGCCGCGCCGTACGGCGACGTACTCGGCGCGGCACGGGAGTTGACCAAGGGCCTCGACGACGGTGAACGCGCCCAGGTCTTCGCGGACACCGCCGCCCGCGTTTACGGCCTCTGAGCCAGCTCCGCCAGCCGCGTCGGCGGCAGGTACTCCCGCACGTACGTCCGGTCCCAGCACGCGCCCGTCTCCCGCAGCTCGCGCCAGGTCGTGTAGCGGTAGCGGAAGAGACGGGCGCGGATGTAGCGCGGCGGCGCGTCCGGCGGGAACGGGGAGCGGCGCAGCAGCTTCAGCGTGGCACGGTCGTTCTCCAGCAGCCGCTCCACCAGCGCGCCGAACCACGCCCCGGCGTACGCGGGGGACAGGGCGGCGAACCACATCAGCCAGTCCAGGCGCAGATGGTACGGGGCGAACTGGCGCGGCCAGTGCCGCGGATCACCCGGCTTGCCCTTGAACTCGTACTCCCGCCAGTCTGAGTCCTCGCGCGGCACGTCGTCCGCGGTGCCCTCGATCACCACCTCGTACCGGACCCGGCTGACGCTGCCGAACGCCCCGTAGGTGTTGACCAGATGCAGCGGGTCGAAGGAGCGGTTCATGATCTGGCGGCGGGAGATCATGTTCGCGACCGGGTGGTAGCTCAGGCCCACGAGCAGCGCGGCGACCGCGAGGACCACGACCTGGTACCACAGCGGCGCCTCCGGCACTGATGACGGTGCGGTGCCCTGGAAGTCCACCGCGGACAGGGCCAGCACGATGGTGATCCAGTTCAGCCAGGAGAAGTTGCCCGACAGCACCAGCCACAGCTGGGTGACGATCATCAGGGAGGCTGCGGCCGTCGCGATCGGCTGGGGGGTGAAGAGGAGGACGGGCACCACGAGTTGAGTGACGTGGTTCGCGGCCGTCTCGACCCGGTGCAGGGGCCTCGGCAGATGGTGGAAGAACCAGCTCAGCGGGCCCGGCATCGGCTGGGTCTCGTGGTGGTGGTCGAGGCACGTCAGCTTCCGCCAGCACGCGTCGCCGCGCATCTTGATCAGCCCCGCGCCGAACTCGACCCGGAACAGGATCCACCACAGCAGGAACAGCACGACGACCGGCGGCGCAACGTCGTCGTTGCCGAGGAAGGCGGCGAGGAAGCCCACCTCCAGCAGCAGCGACTCCCAGCCGAACGAGTACCAGGTCTGGCCCACGTTGACGATCGACAGATACAGCGCCCACGGCACCAGCCACAGCAACATGGCGCCCCACAGCGGCAGCAGCGAGTCGAGCCCCGCGGCCAGCGCCGCCGAAACCGCGACCCCCGACCAGGCGCACCCCGCGAAGAACCGGTCCGAGTAGTGCAGCTGGAACACGCTCGGCGCCACCCGGAACGACACCTGCTCCACGAACCGCGGCACGGGCAGCATGCCGCGCTGCCCGATCAGCGCGCGGAACTGCAGGGCCGCCGTCAGGAACGCGACCAGGTACAGGCCGGCCAGCGCACGCTGGAAGACCAGCCGGCTCAGCCAGTAGTCGGGTGCGGTGAACCACTCCACGGCCGCGTACGCCCTCCTTTGCGGCTAGACCGCCGCCGCTCTCGCGGACCTGGCTGGTCGTCGTCGTGGTTGCTCAATTGGTGGTTGCGGTTCTCGCTGCCTCCTATCCTGGCCCTTCCTCAGGTTGCGAGCCAAATGAGTGCGCTGCAGACAATTGGGAGGAATTATCCGAGACGAGGCGGGAGGACGAGGTGCGGGCACCCACCGGAATCGTCGTGACGTCCTGCGCGCTCTCGGCGGCGCTCCTCCTCGTCGCAGGCTGCGGTGGCGGCCACGACTCCGGCGACTCCGGCGCGAGCGGGGAGCTGTTCCTCCAGCCGGTCGCGGACCGGGGCCCGGACCCCTTCACCGCCTCCACGGTCACCTCGACCGGCACCCCGCCCCCGGCGGCCCCCCGGACACCGGCGACGGCACCGGCCGAGAGCTCACCGGCCGCCCTGCGCGGAGTGCGCTCCGTCTCCGGCGGGACGCCCGGCCTGTACGGCGGCACCGAGCGGATCGGCAGCTGCGACGTCGGGCGGCAGATCGGCCACCTCTTCGCCGACCGGGCCAGGACCCGCGCCTTCGCGCAGATCGCCGGCGTCTCGCCGGCCTCGGTCCCGGACTACCTGCGCGGGCTGACCCCGGTCGTACTGCGCGCCGACACGCGCGTCACCAACCACGGCTTCCGCGCCGGACGGACCACCGCCTACCAGTCGGTGCTCCAGGCCGGTACCGCCGTCCTCGTCGACAACCGGGGCGTGCCGCGCGTGCGCTGCGCCTGCGGCAACCCGCTGAAGCCGCCGGTCGCGATGCACGGCACCGCGGCCAGCAGCGGACGGTCCTGGTCCGGCTACCGGCCCGCCGACGTGATCGTGGTGACCCCGGCCCCGCGGGCGATCACCAACATCACCATCCTCAGCGTCATCACCCACACCTGGATCGAGCGGCGGCTCGGCCACGACGTCCGCCGCGACCGTCCCGTACGCCCGCCGGACAAGGTCACCAAGACCCGCACGCCCACCCCGTACGACCGCGCCTCCAGCGGCGGGAGTTCCACGCCGGACGACTGCCTCACTCCCACGGCCACGGGGATGACCGGCCGCGCCGATGAGCCGACGGACGACCCGTGGACCGACGAACCGGCGGACGCCTCCCGGACCGACGAACCCACAGACTGCCCCTCGGCCACCGTCACCGCCACACCCCCGACGACGACCAAGCCCGACCGCCCGAGCGTCGCCACGCCCGACACCGACGACGAGATCGGCCCCGACACCGTGCCGGAGACCCCCAACCTGCCCGACGGCGGCGGACCGATCCCGGACGCCCCGTAGGACCGTTACGGCGCGGAGGCAGAGGACAGTATCTTCGGTACCCTCACGGACACCTTCGGCAGTTGACGGTCCTCGCGAAGGGCCGACGATCACCTCTCGAAGAGCGACTCCTCAAAGAGTCGAAGAATCGGACGAATCCTGGCAAGGTGGGCCCATGACTGATCGGGGAGCGAGCGCCCTGTCAGTCCCGGACGACTGGCCCGCCCACCCGGATCCGATCCTGGCGCTCAATCGCATGGGCAGCTTCGACTGGGACCTGGACACCGGTCTGATGCACATGGATGCCCAGGCCCACGAGGTCTTCGACGTGCGCCCCGAGGAATACGACGACCACCCCGAGACACTCGCGATGCGGGTCCCGCGCGGGGAGGCGCAGCGCCTGGACGCCCTGGTCTCGCAGGCGATGAAGGACGGCAGCGAGAACTACGGCATCTACTTCCGCATCCGCTGCCGCGACGGCAGCCTGCGCTGGACCCACACCCAGGGCTACATCCGGCGCGACGAGACCGGCCGGCCCCGCCGCATCATCGGCATCGTCCGCGACGCCACCGAGGAACTGAGCGACACCGAGGCCCGGCGCGAACGGGCCGGGCAGCACCAGGCGCGCCGGCAGCAGACCAACGTCGTCCAGCGCGCCACGGCCGCCCTCGCCCACGCCCGCACCGTCGACGACGTGATCGACGCCCTGAAGGACACCCACGGCCTCACCCACCTGGGCGCGACCAGCCTCGTCATGGGCCTGGTCGAGGCCGGCCGCATCCGGCTGGTCGCCGAGGGCCCCGCGGGCAGCTTCGTCCCCGGCACGCGCATCACCCGGATCGACGAGCCCTATCCGATGAGCGAGGTCGTACGGACCCTCAGCCCGCGCTTCATCGAGTCACCGGAGGATTTCGCCGAGCGCTATCCCGCCCTGTGGCCGCACCTCACCGGGCTGAACATCACCTCGGCTGCCTACCTGCCGCTGATCGCCCAGGCCAGGCCCATCGGCGCGATGGGCCTGCTCTACAACGACCGGCGCGGCTTCACACCGGAGGAACGCAACGTCCTGGTCGCGCTCGGCAGCAGCATCGCGCAGAGCCTGCAACGGGCCATGTTCTACGAGCAGGAGAAGGACCTCGCCCAGGGCCTCCAGCAGGCCATGCTGCCGCGCACCATCCCCAGCGTGCCCGGCGCCGACGTCGCCGTCCGCTACCGCGCGGCCACCATCGGCGGCTCCCTCGCCCGCGACATCGGTGGCGACTGGTACGACCTGATCCCGCTGCCCGGCGGCCGGGTCGGCGCCGTCATCGGCGACGTCCAGGGACACGACACGCACGCCGCCGCCGTCATGGGCCAGCTGCGGATCGTGCTGCGCGCCTACGCCGCCGAGGGCCACACCCCGGCCACCGTGATGGCCCGCGCCTCGGTCTTCCTGCACGAGCTGGACACCGACCGCTTCGCGACCTGCCTGTACGCCGAGGCCGACCTGGCCACCGGTGTCGTCCAGGTGGTGCGGGCCGGACACATCGACCCGCTGGTGCGGCGCCCCGACGGCAGCTGCCGCCGCGTCCGCGTGGAGGGCGGCATGCCGCTCGGCCTGTCCGCCGAGTTCGGCCGTCTCACCTACCCCGTCTCCACTCTGGAACTCGACCCCGGCGACACCCTGCTGCTGTGCACCGACGGCCTCGTCGAACAGCCCGGCGCCGACGTGGACGAGGGCCTGCAGACCCTCATCGCGCTGATCACCGGCGGCCCCGACGACGTGCGCGACCTCGCCGACCGGCTCATAGACGTGGCCGAGGAACGCAGCAGCGACGACGACGTGGCCCTGCTCCTGCTGCGTCGCCGCGCCCCGGACGCCCCGCAGCCCGGCGGCCGGCTCCAGCAGCACGTGGCCCCCGGCGACCCGGAGGCGCTCACCGAGGCCCGGCACATGATCCACGCCGCCGTGCACGCCTGGGGCGGCGGGGACCGCGCCGACGAGGTCGTCCTGGTCGCCGACGAGCTGATCACCAACGCCCTGATCCACACCGAGGGCTCCGCGATCGTCACCCTCAGGGTCCTCACCGCCTCCGACCGCCGGCTGCGGGTCGAGGTCGAGGACTCCTCCAGCGCCCTGCCGCGCCGCCGGGACGCGGGGGAGTCGGGCGTCTCCGGGCGGGGCCTGCTCCTGGTCGACCTGCTCACCGATGTGTGGGGGGTGGAGGCGCGGGGCGGGGGCAAGGCCGTGTGGTGCGAGTTCGTGGTGGAACGGAGCTGACCACTCCGGTCCCGGGTGGCACTCTGGACGTATGCCGGAACTCCCCGAGGTCGAGGCGCTCAAGGACTTCCTCACCGAGCACCTCGTCGGCCACGAGATCGTCCGGGTGCTGCCCGTCGCGATCAGCGTCCTGAAGACGTACGACCCTCCCGTCACGGCCGTCGAGGGCCGCGCGGTCACCGCCGTGCACCGCCACGGCAAGTTCCTCGACCTCGCCACCGACGGCGGCCCGCACTTCGTGACCCACCTGGCGCGTGCGGGCTGGCTGCACTGGCGGGACAAGCTGCCGGACGGCCCGCCCCGCCCGGGAAAGGGCCCGCTGGCCCTGCGGGTGGCCCTGGAGACCGGCGCGGGCTTCGACCTCACGGAGGCGGGCACCCAGAAGCGCCTGGCCGTGTACGTCGTGGCGGACCCGCAGCAGGTGCCGGGCGTGGCCCGCCTCGGCCCCGACCCGCTCGCCGACGACTTCGACGGGCCCCGCTTCGCGGCGCTGCTGGCCGGGGAACGCAGACAGCTCAAGGGCGCCCTGCGCGACCAGGGCCTGATCGCCGGCGTGGGCAACGCCTACAGCGACGAGATCCTGCACGTGGCGAGGATGTCCCCCTTCAAACTGGCCGCGTCCCTGACCCCCGAGGAGACCGGCCGTCTGTACGAGGCCCTGCGCACCACCCTCACCGAGGCGGTCGAACGCTCCCGCGGCGTGGCGGCGGGCCGCCTCAAGGCCGAGAAGAAGAGCGGCCTGCGCGTCCACGGCCGCACCGGCGAACCCTGCCCGGTGTGCGGCGACACCATCCGCGAGGTCTCCTTCAGCGACTCCTCGCTCCAGTACTGCCCCACCTGCCAGACGGGCGGCAAACCACTCGCGGACCGTAGGCTGTCGAGACTGCTGAAGTGACGCGACGCAGGACGGGAAACCACAGCGGGCCGAGCGTCACCGGCTCGTCGGCGACTCCATGGTCACCAGGCGTTCCCCTTTGGCGGTGCGGACCTCGTAGCGGGCGATCTGGTCCGCGTACAGGGCGGAGCCGCCCATCATCGTGTTGGAGCGGGCGTCGAGGTGGGGCGTCATCCAGCTGGTCACCGTCTCCTCGGAGCCGTCGCGGCCGATCGCGACCAGGTGGCAGGCGCGCGGTCCCGCCGCGTCCTTGACCTCCAGCTCCACCTGGCTGCCCCAGACCTCGCGCTCGGTCGTGACCTGCGCCCACACCCCCGATCGCTCGTCGGTCGCGGCGACCCGGACGACAGAGTCCCCGCCGCCCGCGACGACGGCGATCGCCGGCCCGGCCACCGCGAAGGACACCGAGGCGGCCACGGCGAACAGCAGTCGTCTGCGCCCGGCCCGGTGCCGCGCCGCCACCTCGCCCAGCAGCCGGTCCAGCAGGCGCTGCCCGGGCCTGGCCGTCGGGTGTACAAAGCGCGGCGTGGCCCGCCGGTACAGCATCAACTGCCGTGTCGTAGCGCCGAATTCGGTCACCTGCGCCGCGCACCGAGGGCACTCCATGAGGTGGTCCTCGAAGCGGAAGGCCTCCGCCTCGTCCAGCACGCCGAGCGCGTAGGCGCCGACGTCGCGATGCCTCTCCAGGGACGACCTCATGCCGAATCCTCGTGCCTTTGGGTGCGGGTGGGGTTACTCCTTGCTCCCACCGGTACGCACCAGACAGCGGAATCACTCAAGGACGTTTTGGAATCGCAACCAAAGAATTCGGAGCGGTCCGGCCTGCGGATTGGTCCGGAATCAAAAAAGATGGATGGCGAGATGCCCCAGCGGCAGCCCCAGCTGCCAGGCGGGCGTCCACACCTTCGGGCCCTCGTCCTCGCTGATCACGGGCGCGCCGCCGGGCACCGCGTCCAGATCGGGCGCGAGCAGTTCGGTCTCCTGCAGCCAGCGCCACGCGGCCTCGGCCAGCACCAGGTCCGGCGCGTGCCGGCCGGCGGCGGCCGCGTCGGCGGCCAGCTCGGTGAGTCTCTCGCGCACCCACTCCTGCCACGGCTGGTCGTACGCCGTCAGCGACAGCCAGGTCTCCAGCTGGGAGACGACCCGGATGCCGGAGAGCTCCCCGTCGGTGTCGGACAGGAAGATGGTCAGCGCCAGGGCATCCCGCCCGGCGCGGAACTCGAAGGACGTCGGCGGCATCAGATCGCCCGTCCGCAGCAGCTCGTCCGCAATGTATTCGGCGTACAACCACGCCATCGGGACGGTGAGTTCGCCGCCGCCGGCGCCGTCCGTGCTCTCTTGACCTCTGTGCAGCATCCCTTCCTGCCTTCCTCCGGTACGTCGCGTCACCCGATACCGGGTCCCAGTCCGGAACACGGATGGGAACAGCCGATTACTCAACCGGGGTGTTCAGCAAGGCGCTTTACGGAGGTTTGACTCAGCTATTGGTTTCACCGCAGGTCGGTGGCGTATCCCGGAAGGACCCGGCGCAGGGCGCGCAGCGCGTAGTACGCGCGGGACTTCACGGTACCGGGCGGGATGCCCAGGGTTTCCGCGGCTTCCGCCACACTCGCCCCCTGAAAGTACACGAGCACCAGGACTTCACGGTGCTCGGGAGTGAGTGTCTTCACAGCCCGGCGTACGTCGAGCATCGCCGCGGCCCGCTCGGCGTGGTCGGAGATCACCCGCGCGTTCTCCAGGACCGCGTCGCCGACCTCGGCGGGCCGCGCCTGCCGGGCTCGCCGCGCGTCGATGGCGAGCCGCCGGCCCACGGTCATGAGCCAGGGGCGTACGGACTCGAAGTCGTCGGCGCGCAGGGCCTCGGGGTGCTGCCAGGCGCGCACCAGGGTCTCCTGCACCAGGTCCTCGGCGCGCTGCCGGTCGCCGTCGCAGAGCCGGAGCAGCAGCGCGAAGAGCGGCCGGCCGTGCTCCCGCTGCAGTGCGGCGAGCTCGTGCTCGGCGGTCGTCCCGTTCGTGATGGTGGATCCGGCCGTCATGGGCGTATGGCATCGCAGAGCGCGGCCGGTGGCACAGAACACGGACGCGGCTCTGCGGCGGACGGTCGATCGGATCGGCGAACGGTTCGACGAACGGTCGCTACCCGCCGTATTCGTACCCGCCGAACGGGTCAATGAGCGTGTCGGAGCCATGCCCCACCGAACAGGGATTCTTACCTATTTAGGAGCATTCGTATGTAAATACATCTACAGCGGGGTGACTGATGATCGCACGCAGACGACAGCTGGCCCTGGCCCTGACCGCCGTCCTCGCCGCGGGCGCCGCCTGCCAGGCCGACGGCCGCGAGGAGCCGCGGGGCGGCCGGCCCGCCCCGTCCACCGCGGCGCGCGGTTTCACCCTGGTCGCCTCCGGCGACGTCCTCCCGCACAGCTCGATCATCGACCGGGCGCGCTTCGACGCCGACGGCACCGGGTACGACTTCCGCCCGATGCTCTCCGGCGTCCGGCCCGTGGTCTCCCGCGCCGACCTCGCGCTGTGCCACATGGAGACCGTGTACGGCGCGGACGGCCACTACACCGGATACCCGACCTTCAAGTCCCCGCCCGAGGTCGCCCGCGGCCTCGCCGCCACCGGCTACGACGGCTGCTCCACCGCCTCCAACCACACCCTGGACGACGGCGCCGACGGCATCCGCCGCACCCTCGACACCCTCGACCGCGCGGGCGTCCGGCACGCCGGCTCGGCCCGCAGCGAACAGGAGGCGCGCAGCGTCCCGATCCTGCGCGCGGGCCCCGCGCAGGTCGCCCACCTCGCCTACACCTACGGCACGAACGGCATCCCGCTCCCGCCGGGACAGCCCTGGGCGGTCAATCTGATCGACGAGGCCGCGATCCTCGCCGACGCCCGGGCCGCCCGGGAGGCCGGCGCCGACGTCGTCGTCGTGTCCCTGCACTGGGGCACCGAATGGCAGGACGCCCCCGACGACCAGCAGCTCGCCCTCGCCCGCACGCTCACCGCCGCGCACAGCGGCCGACGGCCCGACATCGACCTGATCCTCGGCACGCACGCCCATGTCCCGCAGGCGTACGAGAAGGTCAACGGCACCTGGGTGGTCTACGGCATGGGCGACCAGATCGCCGGCGAGATGCGCAACCACGCGGGCCTCGCGGATCCGCGCGGCAACCAGTCCACCCTCGCCCGCTTCACCTTCGCCCCGCCCGCCCGGCCGGGCGGGCGCTGGGAGGTGAAACGGGCCGAGTTCGTCCCGCAGCTGTTCGACGTCGACGCCGGCCGGGTCGTCAACCTCAACCGCGCCCTCGCCCAGGGCGCCGACGTGCGTGCCGTACGGGACCGGATCCGGGACGTGGCGCTCAGCAGGGGCGCGGCGGCCGACGGGCTGGTGATGGGGGAGTAGGGGCGAGGGCGGACCTCGTCTCGTTGCTCAAGCCGGCCCAGCGGCAAAGGGCTGCTGGCGGATCATGATGCTCCAGTGGCGCCGGTGACGGAAGGCGCCGCGCACCGATCAGCCGGGCACGGTGTAACTCAGGTCCGTCGCCGTCAGGGATGCGGGTTCACGCGCAGCCACACCGTGCCCCGCTGCGCCGGATCGTCGTGCAGGTAGTGGACGAACCGCTCGTCCCACCGCGCCTCGTCCGCCCCCAGATAGCGTGCGAGCTTGCGCCGGCCCCGCGGCACGTCGAACGGCACCACCTCGCCCCGCCCCGGGCGATCACCTGCCGTACGAGCCCCGTCGCCGGATCACACTCGTCCACCACGAGCGCGACCCGCGGGTCGGCCGTGACCCGGCCGAGCAGGCGGGCCCACGGCCCGGTCAGGATCCAGAACGCCCCGTTCTCCCAGAGGGAACCAGACGGGGCGCACAGTGGGCCCGTTGGTGGCGAGGCGTGCGGCGAGGGGACGGCGCAGAAAGGCGTCCACCTCGAAGTCGGGAGAAGTCACGGCAGCATCCTCGACCGTGCCGGGCTTTTCGTACACCGACCAGCGACCTACGACCGGACCTACGACCGGGACCTACGACCGGGACCTACGACCGTGACCTCGGACCGGGACCTGGGACCGGGACCTGGGACCGGACCGCCAGAGCACCGAGTCGGCTACGGCACCACCGTCACCGGCCACCGTCCCGCCTTCACCAGGCGGATGGCGACCGATCCGACGATCCGGTGGCCGGCCTGCTCGGAGGCGCCCACGACGACGGCGTCCGCCTGCAGGTCTTCCGCGGCCTTCACCAGGCCGTTGTAGGGGTCGCCGGGGAAGGTGTGGAACTCCCAGCGGACGTCGAATGTCCCCTTGAGCCGCTCGGCCGCGTCCCGGATCTGCGCCACCAGGTCCTCCGCGATCCGGTCGGTCGTCTCGGCGACCGCTACCCCGAGCGCCGCGCCCGCCGTCATCACCGGCTGCACATACACCACCGCGAGCAGCGCGTGCTGCCGCCGCGCCAGGCCGGCGGCGTAGGCCGCGGCGCGCAGGGAGGACTCCGACCCGTCCACCCCGACCACGATCACCTTGGGCCCGTCCGTACCCCGTTCGAACTGCTGGGAACGCTGATCCGTCACGCCCGCCAGGCTATCCGCCCGTCGCCCGTCGCCCGTCGCCCGTCGCCCGCCGCGAGTTCTACGCCGCCTCCCGCCGCGCCGCCGTCCGGCGCTTTCCTCGACGCCCTCGAATACGCCATGCCGCCCACCGGAGGCCTCCGCATCGGCGTCGACCGCCTGGTCATGTACCTAACCGGCCTGACGATCAGCGAGACCCTGCCGTTCCCCCTGATGCGCCGCCGCTGACCCGTGGCGCTCGGCCGAGCGGGTGGAATCATGCCGCCGCTCCGGTGTTGCTGAAGTGCGTCGGCCGTCCGCCGGGCGACTGATGAGTCATGACGAAGGATCAGTTGCTCACCCGGCGCCGGGCCTTGCTCGCCGGCGCCGGTGCTCTGGGGGCCGCCGGAGTGGCCGGGGCGTTCGCGGCGGTCACCGCGGGCGAGCCCGCCGCGCCCCCGGCCCTTGCCCCGGGGCCGCAGGCACACCGCCCGCACAGGCCCTCCGCCTACCGCCTGCGGCCCCTGACCGGCTACGGCCCGCCGCGCACCGCGCCCGGCCGCACCCCGGTACGGCACACGCCGCTGCTGCGCGTGTCCGGCCGGGGCCGCGCGATGGTGCTGACCTTCGACGACGGACCCGACCCCCGCTACACCCCCGACATCCTCGACACGCTCGCCGCCTACGACGTGCGCGCCATGTTCTTCGTGTGCGGCGAGATGGCCGCCGGCAACCGGGACCTGCTCGCCCGCATGGCCGACGAGGGACACGTCGTCGGCAACCACACCTGGTCCCACCCGCTGCTCACCCGTCTGACGCGCCGCCAGATCCGCTCCCAGATGGAACGCACCAGCGAGGTGATCGAGGAGGCGTACGGCGACCTCCCGCAGTGGTTCCGCGCCCCCTACGGCGCCTGGAACCGCGCCGCCTTCCAGCTCGGCGCCGAACTCGGCATGGAACACCTCGCCTGGACCGTCGACACCCTCGACTGGACCAACCCCGGCACCCGCACCATCGTCCATCGCGTCGAGGACGGAGCCGCCCCCGGCGTCGTGGTGCTCTCGCACGACGCCGGGGGCGACCGCACCCAGAGCGTGCGTGCCCTGCGCGCCTATCTGCCGGCCCTGCTGGACTCCGGCTACCACATCACCGTGCCCCGGCGGCATGACAAGTGAGCCGCCGGGGGACGCTCAGCGGACCTCGACCAGGCGGGCGAAGACGACCACATTGCCCTGGTAGCCGTTCTGCTTCGAGAAACCGCCCCCGCAGGTGATGACCCGCAATTCCGGGCCGCCTTTGGAGCCGTAGACCCGGTCGCCGGGGAAATTGTCCTTCGCGAAGACCTCGATGCCGTAGATCTCGAACACCGCGGTCTTTCCGTCCTGCCGCGTCACCTCGACGCGGTTTCCCTTCTTCAGCGCCCCGAGTCCGTAGAACACGGCGGGTCCCTGCCTGTTGTCGACATGGCCGACGACAACAGCGGTGCCCTTTTCGCCGGGGGAGACGGCACCGGTGAACCAGCCGGCCAGGTTCGGGTCCTCCGGCGGCGGCGCGTCGACCCAGCCCTGCGCGTCCAGGCCCACCGCCATGACCGGCGCGTCGACCTGGATCGCCGGGATCCGCACCCGGTCCGGGACGGCGTACGGCAGCGGCTGCACGGCCCCGGCGAAGGTGCCGCCGGGCACCCGGCTGTCCGCCGCGGCCGCCGTGGCGGGCTGCGGCGGACCGACGTCGAACTCTCCCGAACCGTTACGGATGAGCGCGAGGCCGGTCAGCAGCACCAGCGCTATCACGCCCCACGGGGCGCGCTTCTTCCGCCGCGCCTCCTCCTCGGCCTCGGCCAGCTCCGACGCAGACATTCGCCATCCCCTCTCGACACGGCCGTCGCCGCGTCGTTACGCGCATACGAGAACGCTAAATCCGGTGCGCGCGACCGGCGACGGGGCGGCGGCGAACGGGTGGTCCGGGCGCCTTTCGGTGCGCCATCCGAGGCGCCGCCGAGAGGAAATTTCTGACGGTCCGTGACCTGCGGTGATATCCCGCTGCGCGGTTTTCCCGCGGCGTGTTCGCTCACCAGGACGGACTATTCCCGAAATGCGGTGCCGTGCACGGCAACTGAGGGTCTTTCTGGGAGGCGCTTTCTCGCCGATCGACCGGGGACGGGTCCCGGGGCGTCTTCCGCGGAGGATGACATGCGTACTACTCGTGCCCTGGCGGCCACCTCAGCCGCGGTCGCCGCGCTCGGCCTCGCCGCACCCGCGGCCGCCGCGTGGGACGGCGTGCACGCCAACCCGAGGAACATCGTCGCGCTGCCCAGCGTCATCGCCCGCGGCGGTCAGCTGACCATCACGGTCGACGGCTGCCCGCAGGGTGGTACCGCGACTTCCGACGCGTTCCCCTCGACAACGCTCACCCCGATCCACGGCGCCAACCAGACCGCCAAGGGCACCGCCACCGTCCGCACCAACGCCCGCCCGGGGGCGCACAACATCACCGTCACCTGCGACAGCCGTACGCTCACCAAGCCGAATGCCTTCACCGTCATCGGCGGTGTCCGCGGCGGCGTCGGCGGCAGCAGCTCCACCGGGGCCACGCCGACCGACATCGCCATCGGCGGCGGGCTCGTGGCGGCGGCGGTCGTCGGCGGCGGCGTGTTCTGGATGCGCCGCCGGGCCGAGAAGCGGATCTGACCGCCGTACCGGCCAGGAGCCGGACTCCCTCGGATCGCACGTCTCTACCCGGACTCCTTCGGAACGCACGTCCACAGGGCTTCGCCCCGGACCCTCGCGGGATCCGGGGCGAAGCCCCGGGCCGTGGCGGACGGCCCGTCAGGTGCCCTCCTTGCCGGTGTCGCGGCGCGAACGGCGGTAGGCCACCCCGAGCGAGCCCGCGATCAGCGCGGCGCCGAGGCCGATCTCCCGCAGCTCGAAACCGGCCGAGCTGCCGCCTTCCCCGGCCTGCACACCATGCCGGGGCACAGGGTGCGGCCTCGGGTCCGGATCCGGACGGCCGCCGGCGATCGTGAGGTCGACGGTCTGCCAGAAGGTGCCGCAGTGGAACGTCACCTCATACGCGGCGCCCGGTTCGGTGTCCCAGTCGACCACCGCGTGGGCCGAGGTCTGCCCCCGGCGGATGGTCACCGTGTCGAAGGCACGCGAGGAGACGATCACGTCCTGCTCGCAGCCGGTCGCGCGCAGGGTCACCTGTTCGCCGGCCTCGACGGCCGAGGGCACGACCCCGACCCGGAAGCCCGCGCCCTCGGCCCATGCGTGCGGGGCGCAGGAAGTGAGGGCGAGGGCGCTGACGCCCAGCAGTGCGGCCGAAGCGACGCGTATCACGCGCATGGTGAATCCTCCGGGTCCCCGAGGAGCAGCAGCGGACCTCTTCCGCTCGCGCCAGAAATGCACCTCGTTGACCGAAACGCTAGGAAGATCCGCACGGGTGCGCGATCGCAGTCGCGCGAATGGGGCACGGCTGTGGGCCGCTCAGGCGACAGCGCTTCCGCCGGTCGGGGGACGGCAGCGGCGTGGCGCCGCCGCCCCCGGCCCGTCATGGGGTGAGGGGCCGTCAGCCCTTCAGCTGGGAGAAGATCAGCCCTTCACCTGTGGGAAAAGACGCAGGAACGGGTCCGCCGACGCGGCGATGCCGCGACTGTAGGGCGCATCGAAGTCCCAGATCAGGAAGAGCAGGAAGGCGATCAGCGCGGAGAACAGCCCCGCCAGGATCAGCTCGCGCGCCGAACGCCGGATCTGCAGCGCGAAGACCATCCCGATGGTCACCACCCCTCCGGTGATCAGCCCGAACCACACCACGCCCGGCATGGTCGCCCCCATCGACTCCGCCCGGGCGGTGCGCGCCTGGTCCGCCGCGGTCACCTGGTCCAGGAGGGGCTGGTAGGCCTGGGCCTGGAAGTCGGACTTCGGCTCGTAGTCGGTGACGTCCGCGCGGACGCGCGCGAGCAGTGCGGTGCCGCGCTCGGTGACCCGGCTGTGGTCGGCCATGGTGTCCCACTCGGTGCTGACGACGTGTCCAACATAGGCATTGACATCGTCCCGAATGCGGTTTCGGACGTCGGCCGGGTAGACGCGGACGCGTTCCGAGATCTCGTGCAGCGCGGCGGCCTCCGTCCGCACGTGCTCCAGGGCCGCGCTGCGCGCCTCCCAGACGCCGGCGATGGCGAGCCCCAGGACGATGGCGTAGACCACGCCGATCCACATCGTCATGTACTCGATGACGTCCGGGGTCTCGCTGGGATCCTCGTCCTCGGACGCTGCGCGGTCCCGTACGAGGGTGATGACGACCACGACGGCACACGCGGCCACCATCGCGAGGGTGAGAACAAGCCATTCCGGCAAGAGGTGCCTCCAGGGCCAATGGATCAGCGCGGACGCAGCGCGGCGACAGCGATCACCGCGGGCGTGAGAACGAGCAGGACGAAGACGAGCGGCGACGGGGCACCGCCGGACGGCCGCTGACGCGGCGCGGCGCGATGGCGCGGGTAGTGCACGGGGGCCACGGAGGGGCGTGGCGGCCCGGGCCGGGCCGACGGCTTCGGCGCCGGCGTGGCCGGTGGCGCCGGTGCCGGTGGGTCCGGTGGGGCCTTGAACGTGGGCGTCGGAGTGGGGGTCGGTCGTGGGCGGGGTTCCGCCGGCCGGGGTGGCGGCGGCGGTGGCTCGGGTTTCGCCGTGGGGCTCGGTTTCGGCGGCGGCTTCGGGGCGGGCGGCGGTGGTGTCGGTTTCGGTGGCGTCGGCCTGGGTTTCGGTGGCGGCTTCGGCGTCGGTGACGGCGTGGGGGCCGGCGCCGGCGTCTGGCACGGCGGCGGGGTCGGCCAGGTGAGGTCACCGGCGACCGCCGCCCACCGTGTGCCGCCCGGGCCCGTCGAGGCGGACGCGCAGGCGTCGGCAACCGCGGCGCCGGCCGGGGCGCCGACCAGCGCCCAGGTCAGCGTCATCAGGGCCAACGTCCTTGCCGCGAGGGCGGATTGAAGAGGTGAAGGTCCATGCACGACGAAGATCCTCAGGGCTGTCGCGCCCGCGGCGCGCCGGAGCCGCCGGGGATCGCCCCGAAGGAGGGACGCGCGGCATCGGTGGTTGACCGGCGGCCGGGTACGGCGGCGCCACAGGCTCCGGCGCGGGTGACATCACAGGTCCCAGACGGGCGGGAGCACAGGTTCCGGAAAGAAATTTGAGCGCCGGTTGAACACAACCACGCCCGCAATGCGTACCCAGTGTCGTGCGGCGGCGCAGCAGGGCGCTGCAACACCCTTGTGAACATGGGGAGTTGACGATGAAGACCTCCTGGCGGAGCGCCTCACTCGTGGCGAGCGCCGCGGCGGTTCTGGCGCTGACGACGGCGTGCGGTCAGGAAACCCCTTCGGCGGGCAGCCAGAACGTGGGTGCCACGGCGGCGCCCGGTGACTACGGCAGCATCGGCGCCGGAGCCCAGAACAGCGGCGTCGGCAACGGCCAGGGTGCCGCGAGCCCGACTCCCACCGGTGCCGCGGGCGCCCCGGTCGCCCCCGCGGGCAAGCTGTCCGTCTCCACCAACGCGGAACTCGGCAAGGTCCTGACCGACAGCGTCGGCCTCACCCTGTACCGCTTCGACCAGGACACCGCCGAGCCGCCCAAGACCAACTGCGAGGGCGACTGCGCCACGACCTGGCCGCCGGTGCCCGCGGACGACGCTACGGCCGGCGAGGGCATCGACAAGGCCCTGCTGGGCGAGGTCGCCCGCCCCGACGGCACCAAGCAGCTGACCGTCGGCGGCTGGCCGGTCTACCGCTACGCCAAGGACGTCAACGCGGGCGACGTCAAGGGCCAGGGCGTGGGCGGCAAGTGGTACGCGCTCTCTCCCGACGGCAAGAAGGCGCAGAGCGCGGCGGCCGAGGATCTGCCGGGGCTGTCCACCCGCAACGACCCCAAGCTCGGCGAGATCGTCGTGGACAAGAACGGTCACACGGTCTACCGCTTCATGAAGGACACACAGTGGCCGATGTCCACCGCGTGCACCGGCAAGTGCCTGGACAAGTGGCCCGTCGTCGCCCCGGTCGCCGAGAAGGACACCAAGGGCATCGACCTGCAGGGCTCCACCCCGAACCGGGGCTACGTCGTCTTCGACCGCCCCGACGGCATCAAGCAGCAGAGCATCGACTGCGTCCCGATCTACACCTTCGCGGGCGACGAGAAGCCCGGCGACACCAACGGTCAGGGCGTCGGAGGCACCTGGTTCGCCGTCCGGCCCGACGGAAAGCCGGTCGGCGCGTCGGAGAAGTAGCGAAAGCTCCCCAGGGTTGATCGTCTCGTCCACCCGGCATGCCGACCCACGGTCCGCCCCTTCGCACCCCCGCGAAGGGGCGGACCGGTTTGCCATGATTAACCTGAACTCTTCGAATTCTTCAGTCATCTTTCACGCCACATCGGACATCTTCCACGCCACATCGGAACTCTCCGGAATGCCTCGAACACTGTTCGTAGCGTGTTCGGGAGGTTCCCAGGCGGGTATCAATTCGGCACGTGCCGCAGGCAGTGACCGGGAACGGACGGTCAATTTCCGTTTCGGCTCGCTCCATTGGCGGGCGATCAGTAGCCTCAGCTCGAACGCCGGATCGCCTACGCCTTGGAGAGATAGATGGAGCGTCCCGCCTGGGCCCCACGGAGCATCGACATCTCGGTGCCCAGCGTCTCCCGGATGTACGACTACTATCTGGGCGGTTCGCACAACTTCGAGGTCGACCGGGAAGCGGCCCGCAAGGCCATGGAGTTCATGCCGGGACTCCCCAAGATCATGCAGGCGAACCGGGCGTTCATGCGCCGCGCGGTGCACTTCGCGGCCGGTGAGGGCATCACGCAGTTCCTGGACATCGGCTCCGGCATCCCGACCTTCGGCAACGTCCACGAGGTGGCCCAGGAGGCGAGCCCCGGCGCGCGCGTGGTGTACGTCGACCACGACCCGGTGGCCGTCGCGCACAGCCGGGCCGTCCTGGACGGCAACGAGGACGCGGACATCGTGCCCGCCGACCTCCGCAAGCCCGGGGACGTCCTGAACAGCCCGCAGGTGCAGCGGCTGATCGACCTGAATCGCCCGGTGGCGCTGATGCTCGTTGCCATACTGCACTTCGTGGAAGACGCGGACGACCCGTACGGGGCGGTGGCCGAGCTGCGCGACGCGCTCGCGCCCGGCAGCCTGCTCGCCCTCACGCATGCCTCGTACGAGGGAATCCCGCTCCCGCCCGAGCGGGCCGATGGCGCGGTGGACGTATACAAGGACATTCGCAACCCGCTGGTCATGCGCTCGCGCGAGGAGATCGCGCAGTTCTTCGAGGGGTACGACATGGTGGAACCCGGACTGGTGCCGATGCCGCACTGGCGGCCGGACACCGCAGCCGAGGGCGAGGATCCCTATGCCTTCTCCGGTTTCGCCGGCGTGGGGCGTACGGCGTGAGGGCGGAGCCGGACGGGCCGGAGGACAGACTGCGCCGGTTCGCGACGATCTGGAGCCGTGCGGTCTTCCCGGTCACCTCGACATCGTCGACCCGGCCCGAGTTCGCGGAACTGCTGCTGCCGCTGGCCCGGCGCCTGAGCCGGGCGCTGCGGGACCGCGCGTTCGACGCCGAGGAGGCCACGGCGGTCGGCGCCGCCCTCGTCGCCGCGCACTGCACGGACCCGGACGCGCTCACCCGGACCCTGGACTGCGTCGACGCCTACCTGGTGCTCTACTGTGGCGAGGACGGCGACCCCGAGGACCTGCGGGCGCGCTGCGCACGGCTCCAGCACGCCATGGCCGCCGGGTTCGCGCAGGCGCTGCGTGAACGGACCCTGGCCGAGCAGGAGTCGATCGCCCAGGCCGCCCTCCAGGCGCAGGGCGTGGTGGCGCAGGCGCTGCACGCCAGCGAGGCCCGCTTCCGCGCGGTCTTCGAAGGCGCGGCCATAGGAATCGGCATCGCCGACCTCGACGGCAACGTCCTCCAGGTCAACGGCGCCCTGTCCCGCATGTTCGGCATGTCCGAGCAGACCCTGCGCAGCCGCAACGTCAAGGACTGGACCCACCCCGAGGACGCGTCACATGCCTGCAAGCTCTACGACGAACTCGTGCGCGGTGAGCGCGAGCACTACCACGTGGAGAAGGCTTTCCCCCGCACTGACGGAACGGTCCTGTGGACCAACCTCACCGTCTCCCTGCTGCGCGACGCCGACGGCGACCCGCAGTACCAGCTCGCCCTCATGGAGGACACCACCGAGCGACGGCTGCTCAACTTGCGGCTGCGCTACGAGGCCACGCACGACGCCCTGACCGGCCTGCCCAACCGCACCCTGTTCTTCGAACGCCTGGAGAAGGCGCTGGGCGCGGGCGGGGGACAGCGGTTCGGCCTGTGCTACCTCGACCTGGACGGCTTCAAGACCATCAACGACAGCCTCGGCCACGCGGCCGGCGACCGGCTGCTGGTGGAGGTCGCCGACCGGCTGCAGGCCTGCGCCACCGCACCCGGCGAGATGGTCGCCCGGCTCGGCGGCGACGAGTTCGTGGCACTGACCTGCGGCCCCGACGCCCAGCGCGAGGTCGACGACCTCGCCGCCCGCATCATGCACAGCCTGCTCGCCCCGGTCCGCATCGACGGCCGCGAGCTGACCGTGCGCGGCAGCATCGGCATCGTCGAGGGCCCGGCGGGCGGCGAGCGGAGCCCGGCGGAGGTGCTGCGCAGCGCCGACATCACGATGTACCGGGCCAAGTCGGCGGGCGGCAACCGCTTCGAGCTGGCCGACCCGGAGGCCGACGCCCGCGCCATCACCCGGCACGGCCTGACCACCGCCCTGCCGGCGGCGCTGGAGCGCGGCGAGTTCTTCATCGAGTACCAGCCGCTGGTCCGCCTCGGCGACGGCGGTGTGCGCGGCGCCGAGGCCCTGGTGCGCTGGCTGCACCCGCAGCACGGCGTCCTCGGCCCGGACCGCTTCATCCCGCTCGCCGAGCACACGGGCCTGATCGTTCCACTGGGCCGCTGGGTCCTCGCGCAGTCCGTACGGCAGGCCCGCGAGTGGCGCGAACTGCACGGCGCCACGGAGCCGCTGCAGATCAACGTCAACCTCTCGCCCTGCCAGCTCACGCACCCCGGCCTGGTCCAGGACACCGTCGACATCCTGGAGCGCGCCGGCCTCGAGCCGGACGCCCTCTGCCTTGAGGTCACCGAGTCCGCCCTGATCGGCGCCGACGACGACCTGCTCAAACCGCTGCGCCAGCTGGCCGAGATGGGCGTCGACATCGCCCTGGACGACTTCGGGACCGGCTACTCCAACCTGGCCAACCTGCGCCGCCTCCCGGTGAGCATCCTCAAACTGGACCGCTCCTTCACCCAGAGCATGCAACAGTTCCCGGCCGACCCCGTCGACCTCAAGATCGTCGAAGGCATCGTCTCCCTGGCCCACAGCCTCGACCTCGCGGTCACAGTAGAGGGCGTGGAAACAGGAGCCCAGGCAGAACAACTCCGCATACTGGGCTGCGACACAGCCCAGGGCTGGTACTACGCCCGCCCGGGCCCTCCGGAGCGCCTGCACGAGCTGGCCCTCGCAGACGCAACGGGGTGAGCGGACCAACCGACCAGCCTGAGACGCCATCCGCTTTCCGAACGTGATCGCTTGGTTCGGGCTGTGGGGGCCGCTGTGGCACCGTCCAGGAGCAGGATCCAGCGGCACCGGGTGGGGCCGCATGCCGAGCCGGATCGTCTGGGTCGCTGGGTCGACATCGATGATTCTCAACATGCGGACCACTGTGCTCGAGGCGCCGTACAGCAGGGCGAGGAAGCCGAGCAGGGCATCGTGCGGGTGCACCGGTCGCCCCCACACCCTGCGGGCCGAACACGTGGGCGTGCTGGTCGAGCATGTGGGCCAGTGCTGGAACGCCCTGGGTAACCGCGCTTTCGCCGGGGCCGAGGTGTCCGAAGAGGCGAGGGTGGCGGTCCGGGCTCAGTTGGCGGAGGCGTGGGCCGGGGAGGGCATGCTGGCGGGGTATGGCTCGGCGGCTGGCTCCGGATGGTCCGAGGGCGCCGACTCCGGTCGGGTGTCAGCGGACTCTAGGCGGAGCATGGCCGTCTCGTCCGGGGTACCGGGGGCTGCCTGGTAGACCACCATTCGCTGGCCGCCCGTCCGGGACAGTCGCATGACCTCGTAGGTCAGGGTCATCGGGCCGGCCTTCGGGTGCCGGAAGCACTTTTGCCCGCCGCCGCGTTCGCAGACGTCGTACCGCTCCCAGAGCCGCGTGAACTCCGGTGATTTCAGCATCAGTTCGCCGACGAGCGCCGTCAGCTCGGGATCGTCCGGGGCGGCCCCGGCGACCGCCCGCAGATGCGCCACCGAGAGGGCGACGGTTTCCTCCCACGGCTCGTAGAGCGTCCGGCCGACCGGGTGGAGGAAGACATAGCGGGTCAGGCTGCGCTGGTCCTCTGGCCAGTCCCAGAGCCCGGGCATCAGCCGTCGGCCGGGCGGGTTCGCGGCCAGTACGCGGTTGTAGCGGCTCACCACATAGGCGGGCAGCGGGCGCACCGACTCCAGCATCCGCAGTACCGAGTCGCGGACGGTGTGGTCCGAGCAGGCCGGTAGCTCGGAGGACCGGCCGGAGGCCAGTTCCGCGAGCTCGTGCAGGCGTTCGTAACCGTCGCCACGCAGCCGCAGGGCGCGGCCGAGGGCGTCCACGACGGCGGGGGAGGGGTTGGTCTCCCGGCCACGCTCCAGGCGGATGTAGTAGTCGACGCTCACTCCGGCCAGCGCGGCCAGCTCCTCCCGGCGCAGTCCGGGAGTGCGGCGCAGGCCTGTACCGGCCGGGAGACCGACATCCTCCGGGCGTACCTGCGCCCTGCGGGCCTTCAGGTATCGGCCGAGCTCCGTGCCCCTCGTATCCGCTGCTGCTGCCATTCGGCCATTGTCGCAGGTGGTCAAGGAGCGTGGGGGGCCGTGTCAGGGCCTGGAACGCCGCACCCCGGGCACAGCGCGGTCTGCCGGGCGGCCGCGCGCGGGCGGAGAGTTGATCCGCCGGAGCGGGCGGCCCGTCCGCCGGGGCCCAGGGGGTGCGAGACACCGGTCCGCGGCCCAGGCGGGCTGCGGCCGCCCGCCCGGTCATCTCTGATGAGCCGTCCCTTGCAGTCGCCCAGGAGTTCCCCATGCCCGCCACCCCTGCCCCGTCCACCGCCTCCGCCCCCGGGCACGACTCGGAGCCGTCGGCGCCCGGGCTGCGGCGACGACAGCCGGGCCGAGCCCGGCCAGCCGCGCCGCCTGCCGAGGCACCCGCCGTGCCGCGGCGCAGCGGCGTTGCGCTGGTCGCTTCGCTTCTCGGCTTCACCGTGATCACCATCGACGTCTCGGCCGTGAACATCGCGCTGCCCGCGATCCGGGACTCTCTCAGTGGCGGGATGGCCGGGCTTCAGTGGGTGGTTGACGCGTACACCCTGATGTTCGCGGCCCTGATGCTCTCCGCGGGAGCCCTCGCCGACCGTAGCGGCGCCCGCCGCGCCTACGCATGGGGCGTGGCCTTGTTCACCCTCGCCTCGCTCGGCTGCGCGCTCGCGCCCGGCATCGGCGTGCTGGTCGGCGCACGCGTCGCGCAGGGCGCCGCCGCCGCGGTTGTGATGCCGGCCTCGCTGGCGCTGATCCGGCAGGCCTACGAGGACGCCCGGGCGCGTGCCCGCGCCATCGCGCTGTGGACGGTCGGCGGCTCGGTGGCGATGGCCGCGGGTCCGGTGCTGGGCGGGCTGCTCACCGACTCGGCCGGCTGGCGGGCGGTCTTCCTGCTCAACCTCCCCGTGGGCGCGGTGATCCTGGGCCTGCTGGTCCGGGTGCCGCGCTCCCCGCGCCGGCCCGCCGCGCTGGACGGCGGCGGCCAGCTCACCGCCGTACTGGCCCTGGCCGGACTGGCCTTCGCGGTGATCGAGGGCGGCCACCTGGGCTGGACCAGCGGACCCGTGCTGGCCGCCGCGGCGCTCGCCCTCGCCTCCGGGTACGCCTTCCGCGTGGTGGAGTCCCGGCACCGCCAACCCATGGTCCCGCTGGGCATGCTGATGGACCGCCGGGTGGCCGTCCCGCTCGCGGTCGGTTTCGCCGCCAACGCCGCCTTCTACGGCGGGATCTTCCTGCTCGGGCTGTACTACCAGCAGTTGCGCGGGATGTCGGCGATCGCGGCCGGGCTGATGTTCGTCCCGATGTCGGCGGTGGTGACGGCGACCAACCTGGTGTCGCCGCGGCTGGCGGAGCGGATCGGGCGACGGCCGGTGATCGTCGCCGGGCAGCTGGTCTTCACCGGAGCGATGCTGGCCATGCTGCCGCTGGCCGCGCACACCCCGGTATGGCTGGTGCTCGTCCTGCTGCTGCCGCTGAGTGTCGGCGGGGCGCTCGCGGTGCCCGCGCTGACCGCGTTGCTGATGGACGCCGTCCCGCAGGAACGCGCGGGGACCGCGTCCGGGCTGCTCAACTCCCTTCGTCAGACCGGCGGTGCGCTCGCCGTCGCCCTCTTCGGCAGCCTGCTCTCCGGCCCCGGCGCAGGCTTCTCCCTCCCCGGCATGCGCATCGGCCTCCTCACCGTCGCCGCCCTCCTCCTCGCCACCGCCGCCCTCTCCCGTCTCCTCCTGTCCCGTGACTGACCCCATCAATCGGCTCCACTCGCCCGCCTGCAGCCGCTCCAGGTCCACGAGCACGACCCCGTCGCGCCGCCCCTCCTCACGCAGATCGGGGCCGAACCTCTCCCGCCGTAGCAGGCGGTACGGGCGCAGCTCGTCATCACCTCGGGCAAGAACAAGGGCAAGCGACTCTCGGTCGCCAGCGTCCGTCGCATCCTCGCCGAGGGCAGCGCGGCCGACGGCACGGGCTGAGCATCACGCACAGCTGCTTTGCGATGATTTCACTGCGGTATTACGCCGAGCTGGCACGGGGGTCAGCGTGCTGCGGGTCGATCCGTTCGGCAAGTCGGCGCAGGGTGGAGGCGGCTGCGCGGCGCAGGTGGTCGGTGCGTACCGACCGCCTGCGCCGCGTGCGGACCGAGTCGTCCACGACGGGTGCGCCGGGCTGGGCGGACAGGGCATGCCGGCGGGTGGCGTCGGCGGCGGCGCTGATGGCGGCGTTGATCGCTGTGGGTTCCTCTGGAACGATCCAGTCCGAGATCACAGCGATGCGGCGATGCCCGAGTGCCGTGAGGTGCCGCCCCGCCGTGCGGGTCGCCCCTGCCTCGTCGATGCCCACGAACGCGTCGTCGGGGCCACACACCTCACCGTTGGAGCAACATCCGCTGCAACTCCTGCGCAGCCCGCGGCGGCGCCACGTCACTACGATGCGCCAACGCGATCGTCCGACGCAGCCCGGGCCGAGCCAACGCAGTGACCCGCAACCCCCGCCCGGCCCGCGCCGCCACCATCCGCGGCACCACAGCAACCCCCAACCCCGCCCGCACAAACCCCAGCACCGCATCCATCTCCCCGCCCTCAACCGCGAAATCCGGCTCGAACCCAGCGGAGCGACACGCCGCCACGGTCAACTCCCGCAGGTCGTAACCATGCCGGAACATCACCAACCGCTCACCCTCCAGATCAGCGACCCGCACCGTCCGTCGCCCCCGCCCCGGCCGCTCCGCATCCGGCGACGACACCACGACCAGATCCTCCCGCAGCAACTCCACCGTGGTCAGCGCCGGAGACGGCGTAGGCAACGGCAGCACGACCAGCGCCAGATCCAGCGCACCCCGCGCCAGCTCCCGCACGAGATCGTGCGAACCCCCCTCCTCGATCAGCAGCTGGATACCCGGATACCGGTCGTGAAAGGCCCGCAGCACATCCGGCAGCAGCCCTGTGCACAGACTCGGCGTCGCCCCCAGCCGCACTCGCCCCCGCCGCAGCTGCACCAGCTCCTGCACCTCGTGCCGGGCCGTGTCCGCGTCCGCCAGGATCCGCCGGGCCAGCGGCAGCAGCGCCTCGCCCGCATCGGTCAGCGTGATGTTCCCGCGCGCCCGCAGGAACAGATCCGCGCCCAGCTCCCGCTCCAGCGCCTTGATCTGCTGCGACAGCGACGGCTGCGCGACATGCACCAGATCGGCGGCCCGGGTGAAGTGCCGGGTCTCGGCGACCGCAACGAAGTACTGAAGCTGCTGGATCTGCATCCCTCTACGATAGCCCCTGCCTATGGAATCAAGCCGGACCATGTCTTGGACCGATGGCACCTCGCACGCCTAACGTGCGGGACATGGCTCTGGCAACGCGGACGGACCGACGGCCGTCCATGGCACGCACCGTGTGGGACTCCACCGTCGGCAAGAAGACCGTCATGGCGGTCAGCGGTCTGATCATGCTGCTGTACCTGATCGTCCACATGATCGGAAACCTGAAGATCTTCTTCGGGGCGGGCGAGTTCGACCACTACGCGCACTGGCTGCGCACCATCGGCGAGCCGTTCATGCACTACGAGTGGACGCTCTGGCTCATCCGCGTCGTCCTGGTCGTCGCCGTCGTCGCACACGCCATCTCCGCGTACCAGCTCAGCCGCCGCGACATCAGGGCGCGGCCCAGCAAGTACGTGCACAAGAAACCGCGGGCCGGCTACGCGACGCGCACCATGCGCTGGGGCGGCATCATCCTCGGCCTGTTCATCGTCTGGCACATCCTCGACCTGACCACCGGCACCGTGCACCCCGGCTTCCGGCCCGGCCACCCGTACCAGAACGTCGTGGACACCTTCTCCACCTGGTACGGCAACGTCATCTACATCGTCGCGATGCTCGCCCTCGGCCTGCACGTCCGGCACGGCTTCTGGAGCGCCGCCCAGACCCTCGGCGCCGGCAGCCGAACCCGCGACCGCGCCCTGAAGACCGTCGCCAACGTCCTCGCGCTGCTGCTCACGGCCGGCTTCATCGCCGTACCCGTGGGCGTCATGACCGGAGTGGTGAGCTGACATGACCGCTGAATACACGAACTACGCGACCGGAGAACCGGTCGCCGACTCCAAGGCTCCGTCCGGCCCGGTCCACGAGCGCTGGGACAAGCGCCGCTTCGAGGCCAAGCTGGTCAACCCCGCCAACCGGCGGGGGCACACGGTCATCGTCGTCGGCACCGGCCTGGCCGGCGGCTCCGCCGGCGCCACGCTCGCGGAACAGGGCTACCACGTCGTCCAGTTCTGCTATCAGGACTCCCCGCGCCGCGCCCACTCCATCGCCGCGCAGGGCGGCATCAACGCGGCGAAGAACTACCGCAACGACGGCGACTCCATCCACCGCCTGTTCTACGACACCGTCAAGGGCGGCGACTTCCGGGCGCGCGAGTCCAACGTGCACCGGCTGGCGCAGATCTCCGTGGAGATCATCGACCAGTGCGTGGCGCAGGGCGTGCCGTTCGCGCGCGAGTACGGCGGTCTCCTCGACACCCGTTCCTTCGGCGGCGTGCAGGTCTCGCGGACCTTCTACGCCCGCGGCCAGACCGGACAGCAACTCCTCCTCGGCGCCTACCAGGCCCTCAGCAGGCAGATCGCGGCGGGCAACGTCGAGATGCACCCGCGCACCGAGATGCTCGACCTGATCGTCGTCGACGGGCGGGCTCGCGGGATCGTGGCCCGGGACCTGATCACCGGGAAGATCGACACGTACTTCGCGGACGCCGTCGTACTGGCGAGCGGCGGCTACGGCAACGTCTTCTACCTGTCGACGAACGCCATGAACTCCAACGCCACCGCCATCTGGCGGGCGCACCGGCGCGGCGCCTACTTCGCCAACCCGTGCTTCACGCAGATCCACCCGACGTGCATTCCGCGCACCGGCGACCACCAGTCCAAGCTGACGCTGATGAGCGAGTCGCTGCGCAACGACGGCCGGATCTGGGTGCCGAAGGCCAAGGGCGACGACCGGCCCCCGAACAAGATCCCCGAGGACGAGCGCGACTACTACCTGGAGCGCATCTACCCCTCCTTCGGCAACCTGGTCCCGCGCGACATCGCCTCCCGCGCCGCGAAGAACGTCTGCGACGAGGGCAGGGGAGTGGGCCCCGGCGGACAGGGCGTGTACCTGGACTTCGCGGACGCCATCAGGCGGATGGGCCGGGGGGCCGTCGAGGCGAAGTACGGCAACCTCTTCGACATGTACCAGCGGATCACCGACGAGGATCCGTACGAGGTGCCGATGCGGATCTACCCCGCCGTGCACTACACGATGGGCGGCCTGTGGGTCGACTACGACCTGCAGACCACCATCCCCGGCCTGTTCGCGATCGGCGAGGCGAACTTCTCCGACCACGGGGCGAACCGGCTGGGCGCGTCCGCGCTGATGCAGGGCCTGGCCGACGGGTACTTCGTGCTCCCGGCGACCATCAACGACTACCTCGCCCGCAACCCGCACCAGGACCCGGTCACCGCCGGACACCCCGTTGTCAGGGAGGTGCTGGCCGAGACCGAGGACCGTATCAACCTGCTGCTGTCCGTCGACGGCGACCGCACCCCCGACTCCTTCCACCGTGAGGTCGGCGAGCTGGTGTGGGAGTTCTGCGGAATGGCCCGCACCGAGGCCGGGCTGCGCAAGGCGCTGGAGCGGATCCCGCAGATCCGGGAGGAGTTCTGGCGGCGCATCAAGGTCCCCGGCACCGGCGAGGAGTTCAACCAGTCCCTGGAGAAGGCCAACCGCATCGTCGACTACCTGGAACTCGCCGAATTGATGTGCCTCGACGCGCTGCACCGAGCCGAATCCTGCGGGGGCCACTTCCGCGAGGAGTCCCAGACGCCGGACGGCGAGGCCGAGCGCCAGGACGACGACTTCTCCTACGCCGCGGCCTGGGAGTTCACCGGCACCGGTGAGGCGCCCGTCCTGCACAGGGAAGACCTGGTCTTCGAGTACGTCCACCCCACCCAGCGGAGCTACGCATGAAGCTCACCCTGCGCGTCTGGCGGCAGAAGAACGCCGACGCCGAAGGCACCATGTCCACGTACGAGGTGGACGGCATCTCGCCCGACATGTCCTTCCTCGAGATGCTCGACACGCTCAACGAGGAGCTGATCCTCCAGGGCGAGGAGCCGATCGCCTTCGACCACGACTGCCGTGAGGGAATCTGTGGTGCGTGCTCGCTTGTGATCAACGGGGACGCGCACGGACCCGAGCGGACCACCACCTGTCAGCTGCACATGCGGTCCTTCAAGGACGGCGACACGATCGACGTCGAGCCGTGGCGGGCGTCGGCGTTCCCGGTGATCAAGGACCTGGTGGTGGACCGGTCGGCATTCGACCGGATCATCCAGGCCGGCGGGTACATCACCGCGCCGACGGGATCAGCGCCGGAGGCCCACGCCACGCCGGTACGGAAGCCGGACGCGGACTTCGCCTTCGAGCACGCCGAGTGCATCGGGTGCGGTGCCTGCGTGGCGGCCTGCCCGAACGGCGCGGCGATGCTGTTCACCTCAGCCAAGATCAACCACCTCAACGTCCTGCCGCAGGGCGCCCCCGAACGCGAGACCCGCGTGCTGGACATGGTGGCTCAGATGGACGAGGAGGGCTTCGGCGGCTGCACCCTCACCGGAGAGTGCGCCACGGCCTGTCCCAAGGGCATTCCGCTCGTGTCGATCACCAGTATGAACAAGGAGTGGCTGCGGGCCACGCGCAAGGTGGCGAAGCGCTAGGCACGAGCTCGCGCCCCTGCCATTCAACAAGCGCACATCCGCTCTCCTGGCGTTGGTCATGCGTCGGTCAGGCGGCATCGGAAGAACAGAAGTGGTAGTCGGACCACCCCCGTCTGCCCGATGCCTCGCCCTCGACCAGGAGAGTGCCATGACCGGCGTACTGACCGTCGATCGTCGCCCGCTGCCCGCGGCACCCATCCGCTACACCGTCGGCCTTGCCCGCGACGAGGAGGACGTGCGTGCCGCGCAGCGGCTGCGGCACGACGTCTTCGCCCTGGAGATGGGCGCGCTGCTGGCCACCGCGCAGCCCGGCCACGACATCGACGCCTTCGACGCGTACTGCGACCACCTGCTCGTGCGCGACACGGCCACCGGTCAGGTGGTCGGCACCTACCGGCTGCTGCCTCCGGAGCGCGCCGCCGTCGCCGGGCGGCTGTACTCCGAGGGCGAGTTCGACCTGTCCGCGCTGGACCCGATCCGGCCCGGCCTGGTCGAGGTCGGCCGCTCCTGCGTGCACCCCGACCACCGCGACGGCGCGGTGATCAGCCTCATCTGGGCCGGTATCGCCCGCTACATGGTCGACCACGGCCACGAGTGGCTGGCCGGCTGCTGCTCCGTCCCGCTCGCCGACGGCGGCGCCCTCGCGTCCGCCACCTGGGACAGGGTGCGCGCCAAGCACCTGGCCCCCGAGGAGTACCGCGTACGGCCCCTGCTGCCGTGGATCCCGGGAGAGCCCGGTACGGGCAGCAAGGAGCTGCCCGCCCTGCTGCGCGGCTACCTCCGCCTCGGCGCCTGGGTGTGCGGCGAGCCAGCGCACGACCCGGACTTCGGGGTCGCCGACCTGTATGTGCTGCTGCCGATGCGCCGGGTCAACCCGCGCTATCTGCGGCACTTCCTCTCCCTCGTCCCGGCCTGATGAGCGCCTGGCTGCCGAGCGCGCCCTGCACCCCGAGGGCGTGCGTGGAGCCGACGAGGGACGCGGCGGCACCGCTGCGTGCGGTGCTGCGGCTCACCGCGGTCGCGCTGCTCGTCCTCGCCGGGATCGCCCTGTCACCGCTCGGCTGGGCGTGCCCCCGCTCGCGGGGGAGCGTCCCGGCGGCCTGGGTACGGCGGTGGTGCCGGTGGATCGTGCGGGCCGCAGGGGTCCGGGTCCGCGTCACCGGCGCTGCCGCTCCCGCCGGTGGGCTGCTTCTCGTCGCCAACCACATCTCCTGGCTGGACATCCCGCTGCTCGCCGCCGTCCGCCCGGCCAGGATGCTCGCCAAGACCGAGGTCCGGCAGTGGCCGCTGGCGGGGCCGCTGGCCGCGCGCGGCGGTGCCCTGTTCATCGAGCGGGACCGGCTGCGCGCCCTGCCGGACACGGTGGCGAGGATCGCGCGGGCGCTGCACGAAGGCGCCGCGGTCGCGGCCTTCCCGGAGGGCAGCACCTGGTGCGGCCGCGCCCAGGGCACCTTCCGGCGGGCCGTCTTCCAGGCCGCCCTGGACGCCGGTGTGCCCGTCCAGCCCGTCCGCATCCACTACTGCGGCACCGACGGCGCCCCCGGCACCGCGGCCGCCTTCGTCGGCGACGACACGCTGCTCGCCTCGCTGTGGCGGGTGGCCTCGGCGCGCGGGCTGGTCGCGGAGGTCGAGGTACGGGACCCGATCCCGCCGAACCGCCACCCCGACCGCCGCGCCCTGGCAAGGGCCGCCCAGCCACAGCCCGCGGACGCGCCCCTGTGGACCCACGCCGCCCTGGTCGCGTCCTGGACGGACGCGTCGAGGGGAGTCCCGTCCGGCGAGGCGGTCACTCAGGCGAGCTGACCGCCCGACTGGTGGGGTGGCGCCTCAGGCGAGCTGACCGCCCGGCCCTGCCGGACCGTCCCGCCGGCCCCAGCCGCGTCCGCCGGTGACGGGTCAGCGCGCGGCGATCCGGGCGAGCCGCCGCCAGGAGTCCAGCAGGGCCGCGCGGTCGTACGTGCTGGTGGTGACGAGGACCTCCTGCGCGCCCGTCTCCTTCAGCACGGTCTCCAGCTCGTGCGCCACCTGCTCCTCGGTACCGGCGATGTGCCCGGCGAGCCCGGACTCGTAGAAGCCGCGCTCCTTGCCGGTCATGGTGAGGGTCTCGACGCGCTCGGCGGGCGGCAGCGGCGGGAAGGTGCCGTGCGTGCGCGAGTACGCCATCGACCAGGCCTCCGGGACCAGCAGCCGCCGGGCCGCCTCGGGCGTGCCGGCCACCGACACCGTGCCGGAGATGACCACGTACGGTTCCCTCGCCCACGGGGAGGGGCGGAAGTGGGCGCGGTAGTGGTCGATGCCGCGCGGCCCGCGCTCGGCGACGGTCGTCGCCGCTGTCCAGCTCGGTCAGAAAGTTGGCCCCGTCGACCACGGTGACCATGGTGTCCAGCTCGGCCACGCCCCCGAGGGCGGCCTCCCCGCCGCGCACAGCGCCGCGTCGATGTTGACCTCGCTCATGTCGTTGAGGATGACGGCGACCCGCAGCCCCTCACGGTTCGCCAGGACATGGTTGAGCCGCGTGGTCTTGCCTGCCCCCAGGAACCCGGACAGGACGGTGACGGGCAGCCGTTCGTGCGACATCGGCGCTCAGTCCTCGAGGCGCAGCAGCCCGCGCTCGTACGCCTTGACCAGGTTCTGCGGCACGAGGTGCCGGACCCCGTCGACGGTGACCGGTACGAGCGTGGGCGCGCTGGCCTTCCACTGGGCGCGGCGGTGACGGGTGTTGCTGCGGGACATCTTCCGCTTCGGGACAGCCATGGGACTCCTCCTCGGTGGGCAAGCACCGAGGACGCTACATGAAAATGGATCCCATTAACAATTTTCGCCCATGGCTGTCCCGGCCCCCGGCCCGGTCACCGCGGTTCAGTCATCGGCCCCCACTCCCACGAGCGCGCGTGCCTCGAACTCCTCGTAGACGGCGTCGTCCTGGCGGCGGTCACCCATCACGGTGCCGAGCCAGCCGAGCAGGAAGCCCGCCGGGATGGAGACGATGCCCGGGTTCTGCAGCGGGAACCAGGCGAAGTCGACGTCCGGGTAGAACGAGTCGGGCGTCGAGGACACGACGGGGGAGGAGACGACGAGGAGGACGGAGGACAGAATGCCTCCGCACAGGCTGAACAGGGCGCCGCGGGCGTTGAAGCGCCGCCAGAACAGCGTGTAGAGGATCGTCGGCAGCAGGGCGGACGCGGCGAGGGCGAAGGCGAGGAACGCCAGTGTGGCCGTGTTGGACCCCCAGGCGACGAGGGCGAGCAGCATGCCCAGGACGCCGATGAACACACCGGCCAGCCGGGCCACGAGCATCTCCTCCGTCTCGCTCGCCCGCCCCTTGCGGATCACCTCGCCGTACAGGTCGTGGGCCAGCGACGTGGCCGCCGAGAGGGTCAGGCCGGTCGAGACGGCGAGCAGCGTGACGAAGGCCAGGCAGGTCAGCAGGGCGGTGAGGATGCTGCCGCCCAGGGCGTTGCCGAGGAGCAGGACGGCGGCGTCGCCCTTGTGGTCCGTCTCGAAGAGGCTCTCCCGGCCGACGATGGCGGTGGCACCGAGGCCGAGGACGCCGGCGAGGAGGCAGACCCAGCCGACCAGGCCGACGGCCCAGACGTGGGAGGCACGGAGCGGTCCGGCGCTGCGCGGGGCGGCCAGCAGCCGCATCAGCATGTGGGGGAGCGCGCTGAGACCGAGGACGATGGCCAACTGCAGGCTGAAGAAGTCCAGCCTGTTCGTGACGCTGCCGCCGTAGCGCAGCCCGGGTTCGAGGAACTGCGTGCCCATCCCGCTGTGGTCGGCCGCCGCTTCGAGCAGGGCGTTGGGGTTCCAGTCGTAGTGGTGGAGCACCAGGGCCGCGGTGACCGTCACGCCAAGCACCAGCATCACGGCCTTGACGATCTGGATGAACGTAGCGCCGGGACCGCCGCCGAGGGAGGCGTACATGATGACGATGCTGCCGATCACCACGACCACCAGAGTGCGGGTGGTCGAGCTGGGTTCGCCGGTGAACTGGGTCAGCAGCGCGACGCCGCCGACGAGCTGGGCCACCAGGTAGAGGGTCGCGATGACCAGGGTGCAGAGGGACAGCACCAGCCGGACCGGCCGGTGCTGCTTGGGCATCCGCAGGGCCAGTGTGTCACCCAGCGTGAACTTGCCCGCCCGGCGGAGGGGTTCGGCGACCAGCAGCAGGACCATCATCCAGGCGACCGTGGTGCCGCCGAGGTACATCAGCCCGTCGTACCCGGTCAGGGCGACCAGTCCGGTGCTTCCCAGCAGGGTCGCGGCGGAGAGGTAGTCGCCGCACATGGCCAGGCCGTTGCGCAGCGGCGACATGGTGCGGTTGCCGAGGTAGAACTCGCTGATCTCGTCGCGCTGAGGGGCCGTCAGCAGCACCGAGAACAGCGTGATCACGACCACCGACAGGAACAGGACGAACGTCAGCTGCAGACTGCTGTCGTCGACGGCGCCGGCGGAGAGCCTCACCACGTGCGGTACCCCCTCATGCCCTGATGGGTGGTGTTTCCGGGCCCGCGGCGCTGCGCGGCCATGCCGGGGCGGCGGGCCTCCTGCTGTTGTTGCTGGTGCTGTTGCTGCGCGTTCAGTTCCTCGGCGACCGGGTCGACCCGCTCACCCATGTACCGGACGTAGCGCCACACGACCACGGCCATCAGGACGAACTGGCCGAGACCGAGGGTGAGCCCGACAGTGAAGCGTCCGACCAGGGGAGCGTTCATCAGGGCGGGCGCGAAGCTCGACAGCAGCACGTACAGCAGGAATCCGCCGACGGAGACAACTGTCGCCAGAGCGCCGAAGCGATATTGGTTGCGCCGCAGGGAGTGAAATTCGGGAAGGTCCGATATTGACGGTGATTTAACCGGTTCGGAGTGTGGGACTTGGAATGTCGACATGTCGTTCTGCCGGAACGGTTTCTCGGGCACCAAAGCACCTTCTTCGCTGCTTCTTGCCGCGCACTCGACTCCCGGGGGTCGGTGGGCCTGCTCCGGTGCTTGGTGGGGGAGTTGGAGCGACCTTGAGGTGCGGGCTGTGTGGGGGACTCGTGAATCCGAATTTCTCGGTTGTCGAATGATGAGCGGATGTCGTCCAGGGGTCGGGGGTGCGATCCTTCCATCCTCGCCCGTGGGGTGGGAACAAGGACGGAAGCGGAGTATGGCAGCGCGTTCCTTGGGCAATCAACTGCGCACGTAAAGGAAACGTGTGGATGGCCCGTTCGTGCTCCCGATGGGCGGGCCGGGGTGCGGCACAGCCTGCGGAAAGAGGGGTGCCGGGAAATAGTCCGGACCACTTCTTTCAGCCAGACTGTCAAATCGCCCCATCAGGAGGCGGTGCCACGCCCCCGCCGAGCGCGTCTAGTGTGGGCGGTGTGACCGACAGCAGCAGGCCACCGCTGGCGGAGGGCATCGCGCTGGCGCTGCGCAGCGCCGAGGAGTGCGAGGTCGTCCACCTGACCGGGCGGCCCGAGCGCTGCCGGCGCGACACACTCGACTGGCTCGCGGCCCAAGGGCTGCCCGAAGGGCACGTGTACATGCGACGAGACGCCGGGTGGGCGGGCGGGGGCAAAGGTGACCGCAGACCCGCCCGGTACACCAAGCTGGAGATCCTGCGCCGTCTCGCCCGGACGCGCGAGATCCGCGTCCTCGTGGACGACGACGAGCTGGTGTGCGAGGACGCCGAGCGGGCCGGCTTCACCGTCGTACGGGCGCGCTGGACGGCGCCCTGCGCCGAGCTGAAGGTGGCGCAGGAGCGGGAGGGGCGGACCTGAGGGCCCGCCGGGCCTCCCGGACCGTCAGCCGGCGTCCTCCAGCCGGAAACCGACCTTCAGGGTCACCTGCCAGTGCGCGATCTGCCCGTCGTCGAGCTGACCGCGCACTTCCTTCACCTCGAACCAGTCCAGGTTGCGCAGGGTCTGCGAGGCGCGGTCGATGCCGTTGCGGATGGCCTGGTCGACGCCCTCGGGCGAGGTGCCGACGATCTCCGTGACCCGGTAGATGTGGTTCGTCATGCGGGTGCTCCTCTCCCGGTGACGGCGTGTGTGCCACTCGTCACTCCACCGTGCCCCAAGCCGCGGCGGAGCGCGAGACGGAGCGCCCGCGGCCGGGCCGCGGGCGACGGCGCCCTGCCTCACCGCGCCACGCTCGACGACAGCGCGAACCTCCCCTCGCCGTCCGTCCACCAGTGAGTCAACTCCAGACCCGCCGCGGACAGTTCGCCGCGCACGCCCTCCTTGCGGAACTTCGCCGACACCTCGGTGCGCATCTCCTCGCCCGCCGCGAAGTCGACGGCGAGGTCGAGCGCGGGGACCTTCACCGTCTGCGCCGTACGGGAACGCAGCCGCATCTCGATCCACTCCCGCTCGGCGTCCCACAGGGCGACGTGGTCGAAGCCACCGGGGTCGAAGTCGGCGCCCAGCTCGCGGTTGATCACGGTCAGGACGTTCTTGTTGAACGCGGCCGTCACCCGGGCCGCGTCGTCGTACGCCCGGACCAGGACCTGCTCGTCTTTCACCAGGTCCGTGCCCAGCAGCAGGGCGTCGCCGGGGGAGAGCAGGGCGCGCACGGAGGCCAGGAACGTGGCGCGCTCGGCCGGCACCAGGTTGCCGATCGTGCCGCCGAGGAACGCCACCAGCCGCGGGCCGGGCGTGTCCGGCAGGGTCAGGGCGGCGGTGAAGTCGGCGATCAGCGCGTGCACGTGCAGTCCGGGCCGCTCCGCGGCCAGCGCCTGCCCGGCCTGGGTGAGGGCGCTCTCGCTGACGTCGACGGGGACGTAGGTGTGCAGGCCGGTGAGCGCGTCGATCAGATGACGGGTCTTCTCGGAGGAACCGGAGCCCAGTTCGACCAGCGTGCGGGCGCCCGTCGCCGCCGCGATCTCGCCGGAGCGGGCGACGAGGATCTCGCGCTCGGCCCGCGTGGGGTAGTACTCGGGCAGTTCGGTGATCTTCTCGAAAAGGTCGCTGCCGTGGGCGTCGTAGAACCACTTCGGCGGCAGCGTCCTGGGGCTGGAGGTCAGGCCCTGGTGGACATCGGCGCGCAGGGCTGCCTCGGTGGCGTCCTCGGGCAGCGTGCGGGTGAGACGGAACGGGCTCACGTACGGGACTCCTTCGTGAGTGCGGGCGCCAGGGGGTCGCTCGGTTCACTGAGCTGAGGTTCCTTGAGCGGCGTGAGCAGCACGTCCGTGCGGCTCGCCGTGAGCAGGGTGCGGTCGGGGACCTCCCGCCAGTGCGGATCGTCGTCGTACGGCTCGGAGGCCACGACGGTGCCGCCGCCGGGCCGGGTGAGATACCAGAGGGTGTCGCCCCAGGCGGTCGCGGTGATGCTCGCGCCGTCGGTCAGGAGCAGGTTCAGCCGGGAGCCCGGTGCCGCCGCGGCGACCTCCGGCACCATGTCCGCCAGCGCCTGCCCCGCGTCGTCGCCGGCGCGCAGCCGGGCGAGGACCAGCGCCCACACGAACGCGGAGTCGTTGCGGGCCTCCAGCGACAGCACGTCCTCGGCCGGCAGGGTCGGTACGAGCGGCGCGAGCGAGCCCGGCCAGCCCGGCACCGCGCCGTTGTGGCTGAACAGCCACGGACCGGACGCGAAGGGCGCCGCGGCGGCCTCCGCGTCCGCGCCCGCCAGCGTCGCGTCCCGCACCGCCGCGAGCAGCGCACGCGAGCGCACCACCCGCGCCAGATCGGCGAAGGACTGGTCGGCCCAGATGGGCCCGGCCCGCCGGTACCGGGCCGGCGCCGGGTCCCCCTCGGCGTACCAGCCCACCCCGAAGCCGTCGGCGTTGACCGTCCCGTACCGCTGCCGTCTGGGCGCCCACGACTGCCGGTACGGGCCGTGCGGGGGTTCCACGACGAGCCGGCCGAGCAGCTCCTCGGGTCCCACGTAGGCCATGTGACGGCACATCAGACGTCCCCCGAGCGGGCCGTGCGGAACCCGGAGAAGATCTGCCGCCGGATCGGGTAGTCCCAGTTGCGGAACGTGCCCCGGCAGGCCACCGGCGCCACGGCGAACGAACCGCCGCGCAGCACCTTGTACTCCGGCCCGAAGAAGACCTCCGAGTACTCCTTGTACGGGAACGCCCGGAACCCCGGGTACGGCAGGAAGTCGCTCGCCGTCCACTCCCACACGTCGCCGATCAACTGCCGCACGCCCAGCGGCGACTCACCGGCCGGATAGCTCCCGGCGGGCGCCGGCCGCAGGTGGCGCTGGCCGAGGTTGGCGTGCTCGGGAGCCGGGTCGGCGTCGCCCCACGGGTAGCGCATCGGGCGGTCGCCGGCCGGGTCGTGGCGGGCCGCCTTCTCCCACTCGGCCTCGGTGGGCAGCCGCCGCCCGGCCCATCGGGCATAGGCGTCGGCCTCGTACCAGCTCACGTGCACCACCGGCTCGTCGGCCGGTACGACCTCGGTGACGCCGAAGCGGCGCCGCAGCCACTGCTTCCCGTCCCGGTGCCAGAACAGCGGGGCGGTGACGGAGTGCTGCCGGATGTGCGCCCAGCCGTCCGGTGCCCACCAGCGCGGGTCGTCGTAGCCGCCGTCCTCGATGAACGCCTGGTAGGCGCCGCTCGTCACCGGGACCGTGTCGATGTAGAACGGTGCCACCTCGCGCCGGTGCGCCGGGCGTTCGTTGTCGAGCGCCCACGGCTCGTCCGAGGTGCCCATCGTGAACGGGCCGCCGGGGACGAGGACTTCGGCCGGGCCGGCGAACAGCGGCACCGGCTCCGGTTCCGGGGCGGTCAGGGCCCGTGGGCCCTTGCGGAGCTGATGGGTGATCAGCATCGTCTCGTCGTGCTGCTGTTCGTGCTGGGCGATCATTCCGAAGGCGAAGCCCGCCTCCGTCAGCCGCGTCCCGTGGAACGCGGTGCTCTCCAGCACGTCCAGCGCCCGGCCGCGCACGTCGGCCGCGTACGTGCGGGCCTCGGCGGGCGACAGCAGGGGCAGCTTCGGCCGCTCGGTGCGCGGGTGCTCGAAGGCGTCGTACAGGCTGTCGATCTCGGGCCGGATCGCCTCCTGCCCGGCGACGGCCCGCAGCAGCCACTGCTCCTCCTGGTTGCCGATGTGCGCGAGGTCCCACACCAGCGGCGACATCAGCGGCGAGTGCTGCGCGGTCAGGTCGGGGTCCTCGACGCACGAGGTGAGCAGGGTGGTGCGGTCGCGGGCGGTGGTGAGCGTGCTCAGCGCGCGCTCGCGCAGGGCGTCGGCGTCGGGGGCGGGATCCGCCGTGAGAGCGGCATCGGTGTCGGGGGCGGGATCGGTCATGGGCGGCTGTCCTTCCCGTGCAGGTGCGTCCCGCCGGGGTGCTTTCCGGGGGCGTGCGTTCCGTCGGCATGTGTGCCAGGCGTGTGCTGTGCGCGGGCGTCCGGTCCGGGGGTGTGCTGTGTGCCGGCGTCCGGTCCCGGGACGTGCTGTCGGCCGGCGTATGCGCCGGAGGCGCTGCGGTCCGTGCCGCTGAGGCCGTCGAGCAGGTCGTCGGCGGGGCAGCGGCCCCGGGTGACGTAGCCGTCCAGGTACGCCGCGACGGCGTCGGTGACCTCGGCGGTGGCGCCGAGCCGGGGCAGGGCCCCGAGCGCCGCCGTGAAACAGGTGACGGCGATCTCGTGCAGCTCGGGGTCGGTCAGACCGCGCCGGGCCGCGTCGATCCACAGCGGATTGTGCGGCGCGGGCAGCGACAGGGCCCGCTCGGACAGGGGTTTGACGCACCGGTAGGCGGTCTCCGCGGCCTCCGGGTCGTCGAACAGGGCCGTCGCGACGGCGAGCGGAACGATCCAGCCGTCGTCTCCGGGCTGTGCGTCGATCATGCGCAGTTCAAGGTGGCCGCGCGGTCTGACCGGCGGGAACAGCGTCGTGAGGTGGTAGCCGAGGTCCTCCTGGGTGGGCGGTCTCGGCCTGCCGTGCCGGGTCCACTCCCGGAAGGTCAGCCCCTCCGGGACGTCCCAAGGCCCGCCGTCCTGCCGTACGCACATCACCGGGGTGTCCAGCACGTGCCGGGCCCAGGCACCGCGCGGATCCGCGTCCAGCGGGGGCCCGCCGGCCCGTTCGGCGCCGATCTGGGTCCACCGCAGCTGCCGGGTGGACAGCCAACCGGTCGGCTCCCGGCCCGCGAGCGGCGAGTTGGCGAACGCGGCCACCAGGACCGCGCCCAGGTGGTGGGCCAGCCACCAGCGCCGTACGTGACCGAGGGTGCCGGGCTCCTCGTACCCGGCGTCCAGGCACACCTGGACCGAGGCGGAGCTGCACATCATGGCGCGGCCGGCTGGTCCGGTGCGGTCCAGGCAGGTCTCCAGGGCGTCGTAGCGCGGTTCGCGCAGGAACCGGCGGGGAGCGTGCCAGGGATCGTGGCCGATGCCGACGAGGGCGAGTTCGTGCTCGCGCAGCAGGGTGCGGGCGGCGTCGAGGTCGGCGGAGACGGTACCGATGCACTCCATCAGCGAGGCGGCGGGCGGCGAGCTGAGCTCCAGCTGGCCGCCGGGTTCGACGGTGAGCGCCGACCTCAGGGGCAGGGTCCGCAGTGCGGCGTAGGCCGCTTCGAGTCTCTCGGGTGTGACGGGGAGCTGCGGGCGACGCAGCTCGTGGACGAGCCATTCCACTTCTACCCCGAGGCGCCGGGGCGGGCCGGTCTTGAAGCAGATGCCGCGGACCAGGGCCTCGACCTCCGCTTCGGTGACGGCGGTGAGTGGCTCCGTACAGTCACTCACCGCATCGGATGACGCTTCGGACATGTCGGGATCCTCCTGAGATTCCACCATGTCGCCGGCCCGGGATCGGTGGTCCGGGTCGGCACACTCGTCCCACCCAAGACCACTCGTGTCGATTCGCACAAGGGTGCGTACCGGGATGTTCCGCCTCGGTAATCTCCGCTTTCTGCTCGTTGGCGGGGGCTTCTCCTGGGGTTTCCGGGGTTTCCCGGGGCCGGGAAACTCTGTTGCGCAATATGACCAGGATCGCTCACGATGCGTTCATGAGCACGACGGGGGAGGCCGCGCCGGGCGTGGCCGAGGCGCTTACGGGGGTGGCGCCATGAGCGCACGCCTGCGCGCCGTCGCACGGGAGACGGAAGAGATCGTGGCGGCGGGGTCCTACCGCGCCGCCGACGGTCGCGAGGTACCGATCGCGGCGGCCGTTGCGGCTGCCCGGGACGGTACGCGGATGTACGGGCCGGAACCGGTGCGGGTGCCGTCGGCCGCCCCGGTCGAGACATCGGTCGAGGCCACAGGGGGTCCGGTGGAGACGTCGGTCGAGGTCACGGGGGAGAGCAGCCTGGAGGCCGCCCGGCGCCTCGGTGGCGGGACGGCCGTCCTGAACTTCGCCTCGGCCCGTAATCCGGGCGGCGGGTATCTGAACGGAGCCCAGGCCCAGGAGGAGGCCCTGTGCCGCGCCTCCGCGCTGTACACGTGCCTGTTGCGGGCGAGCGGGTTCTACGACCACCACCGCGCCCACCGCGACCCCTTCTATACGGACCGTGTCATCCACTCACCGGCCGTTCCCGTCCTCCGCGACGACCGCGGTCACCTGCTGGACGAGCCGTACACCACCGGATTCCTGACCGCGGCCGCGCCGAACGCGGGCGTGATCCTGAGCCGGACGCCGGAGCGCGCCGCCGAGCTGCCCCGGGCGCTGGCCGTGCGCGCCGAGCGCGTCCTGGAGACCGCCGCTGCCCACGGCTACCGGCGGCTGGTGCTGGGCGCCTGGGGCTGCGGTGTGTTCCGCAACGACCCGGCGCAGGTGGCGGGCGCGTTCCGGACGTTGCTCGGGCCGGGCGGGCGGTTCGCCGGGGTCTTCGAGCAGGTGGTGTTCGGGATCCTGGACCGCACGCCGGGCACGGTGATCCGGGAGGCTTTCGTACGGGCGTTCCCGCAGCGGGAGCTGCTGCGGTGAACCCCGTTGGGGTGCGCGTCAGTTCCAGCTGTACCGCTCCCGCAGCCGGTGCCGGACGAGGTTGAACCGCATCCGGTCCAGGGCGCACGCCTCCCGGCGCATGCCGTCCTCGTGCAGCCGCAGGATCCGGTCCACGTCGACCCACGACTCCCGCCCCGACCGGTCCCACGGCCCGCTGCCGATCGGGACCCACTCGCGCCGCCCGTCGTGCCGCTTGCTGGTCAGCTGCACGGCGAGCACGGTGCCGGCGGCCTCGCGGGCGACGACGAGCACCGGGCGGTCCTTGCCCCGGCCGTCGTTCTCCTCATACGGCACCCAGGTCCAGACGATCTCCCCGGGATCGGGGTCGCCGTCGTGCGCCGGCGCGTACTCGGTGCGCACCGGGCCGACTTCGCGGGGGTCGGCCTCGGTGGTCGCGGAGGGGCCGTGGCGGCCGGGGACGTTCTCATCGGTAAACGCAGTCACAGGCGTACCGTACGGGACGTTCGGCGCGAGCCTCCGCGGGGGCCGAAGCCGGTTACGCGCGCGGGGGTCGAACCCGGTTACGCGGCAGGGGAGCCGGAGACGAGCTGCTCCGCCGGCCACACCTCGTGCCAGCGCAGCTCGGCCTCCAGCTGTGCCGCCAGCTGGATCAACAGGGGCTCGCTGCCCGCCGGTCCGAGCAACTGCGCGCCGACGGGCAGACCGCCGTCGACGAATCCGGCGGGGACGTTGACGCCGGGCCAGCCCAGCACGTTCCACGGCCAGGCGTACGGGCAGGCGGCGATCATCGCGCGGTCGGTGGCGACGCCGCTGAGGCCCAGCAGGGCGCCGATGCGCGGCGGGGGATCGGCCGTGGTCGGCGCGAGGACGACGTCGTACGACGTGAACAACGTGCCGATACGGCGGTGCAGGACCGCCTCCGCGCGCCGGGCCGCCCGCAGCGGAGCCCCCTCCAGCAGCCGCCCGAGCCGGGCCGTGTCCCGGGTGCGCCGGTCCAGGAGTTCGGGGAAGGGCGTCTCCCGTACGCGCTCGGCGATGCCGACCGTGGCGCGCGGCACGAAGGCCAGCCCGATCTGCCCGTACGGCGGGTCGGCCTCCTCCACGGTGTGCCCCAACGCGGCGATTCTGTCGGCGAGTTCGACGACCCGGGTACGGACCTCCGGCCGCAGTCGCGCGGGCACGGCGGTGAACGGCGGCTTCAGGGAGAGCGCGATCCGCAGCCGCCCGGGGTCGCGGCCGACGGCCTCGCAGGCGTGGACGGCCGGCGGCTGATGGGGGTCGCCGGCGTGGTTGCCGCTCGCCGCGTCCAGCAGCAGGGCCGCGTCGGCGACCGTGCGGGCCAGGGTGCCGTTGACGGTGATGCCCTGGAACGACTCGCCGCGCGGCCAGGTGGAGATGCGGCCGCGCTGCGGCTTGATGCCGATCAGGTGGGTCCAGGCGGCCGGGATCCGCACCGATCCGGCGCCGTCCGAGCCGAGCGCGGCCGGGACGAGACCGGCGGCGACCGCGGCTGCCGAGCCGCCGGACGAGCCGCCCGGTGTGTGCTCCGTACTCCACGGGTTGCGGGTCGCGCCGAACGCCGGCCCCTCGGTGAACGGCCACTGCCCGAACTCGCAGGTGTTGGTCTTGCCGACGATCACCGCCCCCGCCGCGCGCAGTCGCAGTACCGCCTCGCCGTCCTCCGCGACCGGCGGGAACTCCCCCCGGCAGCCGAACGCGGTCGGCTCGCCGGCCACGTCCATGTCGTCCTTCACGGCGACGGGCACGCCCAGGAGGGGCTGGTGCAGGCCGCCGTTCGCGAGCTGCTCGTCCGCGGCGTCGGCCTCGGCGAGCGCGGCTTCGGCCCGTACGACACGGAAGGCGTTGAGCGTGCCCTGCGTCGCCTCGATCCGGGTCAGGGCCTGTTCCACGAGCGCCCGGGACGTCACCTCTCCGGCGGCCAGCGCGCGGGCGGACTCCGCGAGGCCTGCGGAACGGTCGAGCGTCATACGGACACCTCCGGGAGCGCGTTGTCTACCGAACGGTAACGTCCTGGGGCGCGCGGAGGAACGCTCGCGGCGGGACCGGACGGTCACGCGCGACGTCCCTGGTGGTCACAGCGTTGGCCACAGAGCACAGCGGTTCGTGCTCAAACCATTGACGGACCCCTGCCTCGCCCTTACTTTCTGATCGAATTTCCGAACTTCGTTCGAAATATCGAACTCGCTTGAGTAGAGGGAGAGTCGCCGTGACACCACGCACCTCCGCCGCACCGTCCCGCCGTGCGCTGCTGCGCGCGCTGGCCGCCCTGCCCGCCTCCGTCGTGCTGCTGGGCGAAGCCCCGGGACTGCTCGGCGCCGCGCTGGCCGCCGCCCCGCCGAGCGGCTCCGCCACCCGGTACACCATCGTGCCGTTCCTCAACAGCACCGACGGTACGGTGAACGTCTACCAGTCCGACGACGCCACCGACTTCCGCCTGCTGAAGTCCTCCGCGTACACGCCGCCCAGCAACCGGATCCGTGACGCGAGCATTCTCAGACACACGGACGGCTACTACTACATCGTCTACACGACCCACACCTGGCAGGACACCAGCACGACCATCGGCTTCGCGCGCAGCTCCGACCGCGTCAACTGGACGTTCCTGTACGACTACCCGGTCCCGATCGCGAACCTGTCCCGTGCCTGGGCGCCCGAGTGGTTCGTCGACAGCGACGGCAGCGTGAACGTCATCGTGTCCTGCTCCACCGCCAACGACCAGTGGATCTTCACCCCGTACCGGCTCAGAGCCACCAACTCCGCGCTGACGGCGTGGAGTTCAGCGGTCGCCCTGTCCGGCATCGGCGCCAACCACATCGACACGTACATCGTGAAGCTCGGCTCCACCTACCATGCCTTCACAAAGAACGAGACGACCAAGTACATCGAGTACGCGACAGCCACGAACCTCACCGGCCCGTACACGATCCGCAGGACCGGCGACTGGGCGGGCTGGGGCAGCTACCGCGAGGGCCCGGCGCTGGTGCAGCTCGACAACGGCAGCTGGCGGATCTTCTTCGACGGCTACGGCGACGGCAGCTACTACCACAGCGACAGCCACGACACCTTCGCCACCTGGTCGGCACCGGCCAGACTGCCCGGGATCTCCGGCACGGCCCGCCACTTCACGGTCGTGAAGGAGACGGTCTCGGGCGGCCCCGCCCTCGCGAAGAACGTCAGACGCTCCCTCCGGTCGGCCAACTTCCCCACCCGCTACTGGCAGGTGCAGTCCTCGCTTCTCAACCTCCCCGTGGTGAGCGGCTCCAGCACCACGGCGGAGAAGCAGGCCTCCTCCTTCACGGTCGTCCCCGGCCTGGCCGACGCGAACGCCTACTCCTTCCGCGACGGCGCCGGCAACTACCTGCGCCACTGGGACTTCCGCGCCCGCTTCGACGCGAACGACGGCTCGTCGACGTTCGCCAAGGACGCCACGTTCATCGCCCGCACCGGCACGGCGGCCGGCTCGATCCGCTTCGAGTCGTACAACTACCCCGGCGACTACCTGCGCCACTACAGCTACCAGCTCCGCGTGGAACGCGCCGACGGCACGGACCTGTTCCGGCAGGACAGTTCGTTCGTGCCGGTGACGGCCTGGGACTGAGCTGGGGGCTTGCTGGCGGGGCTCCCTGCCACCATCGGCCGCTTGAAGCCAGGGCCCGCATGCTCGACGCCCGTCACCGGGAACTGCATCAGCGCCCTGCGTCAGCTGAAACGCTCCGGAAGGCACATCGACAGCGTGATGAAGTGGAAGCGACGGGGCAGGCGTCCCGGGTGGCGCTGGACAAGCAGCCACTGCTGCGCGGGCAGCAGCGGTCCCGCTGCGGTGGCGCCTGAGGCCCGTGGATCAGGCCTCCACGGCCCCCAGTTGCCGCAGCAGCCCGAGATCGTCCCAGTTCCACCAGCTCTCGGCGATCTTGCCGCCCTCGCAGCGGAACGTGGCGTGCCCGGTTCCGGCGATGTCCCGGTTGGTGGCCTCCATCCCCTGGTAGCTGCCGGTGTGCCGGCCTTGGAAGGTGATCCGGCAGGTCACCAGGTCTCCCTCGGCGATCATGCTCTCCAGCGTGAGCCGGGGGCTGAAGGCGTTGATGATCTCGCCGTTCTCCCGTTTGGCCTGGGCCAGGTCCACGTCGTAGGAGGACAGAGCGGGGTCGTGCTCTCGGTAGTTGCCGGTGCACAGTTCGTCGGCGAGGTCGAGGTTCTTGGCGTTGATGACCTCGTCGAAGAAGCGGCGAACGACCATCTTGTTGAGTTGTTCGTCCCGTACGACGTCGAGATCAGTGAAGGCGGGCGTCTCGTCGCAGGCGGCGACCAGTTCCTCGAAGATGCGGTTGGTCTCGGGGAGGTTGGAGTTCTTCACCGCCTCCTCGTACGACGGGAACTCCACGATCTCGACGACATGTGTCGAGTCCGCACGGTCCCGCCCGACGATCGAGTGCGTGGCGGTCCGCTTGCCCTGTGTCGCCTCCACCCAGTTGTCCATCAGCCGGTTGAGCTGGTCGACATTCCTGGTCTTGCAGTCGATGAGCTGAACGAAGGTCATGATCCCCTCCCGCACGATGAGCGGCTAATATAGCGAGCTATTTCAGGCTATATCGGACCTTTCGTTCTTGCCTGGTGAAGGTGCGGGGCCGTGAACGAGGAACCGCCCTGCTTGCCGAAGATGCTGTTCGCGCCGCTCGCCGAGGTTTCGTGACGTCGGTCGACATCAGCGGCGAGAGATACGTGTCGAGGCACGCAGCGCGACCGATGCTGCATGGCCATGAGAAGGTCCAAGGAGCGGGGCGGCGAACAGGTTCGTGGTGCCGTGCCGGACGTAGTCGTGGCCAACTTGGTATGGTGCGCAGGTTCACCGCTTGAGATTTGTGGCAGCGCTCAAGGGAGAGGGGCCAGGCGGCGATGCAGGCGTCAGAGGTCCCGCGTGCGGTGGCCGCGGCCATGTCGACCGCCTCATCACTTGGCCTGACAGTCGACGACGTGATCGTTCTTCATGACTCGAACAAGCTCACTCTGCGTCTGCTGCCTTGTGACGTCCTGGCCCGGGTGGCACCTGTAGCGCATCAGGTCGCACGGTTCGAAGTCGAGCTCGCTCAGCGGCTCGCCGAATCCGGGTGCCCTGTGGCTGCTCTCGAGCCTCGAGTGGAGCCGCACGTCTATCAGCGTGACGGCTTCGTGGTCACGCTGTGGACCTACTACGAACCCGTGTCACCGCGAGAGGTCTCACCAGCCGACTACGCCAATGCGCTCGAGCGGCTGCACGCCGGCATGCGCAAGCTCGATGTCCCGACGCCGCACTTCACGGATCGAGTCGAGCAGGCTCAGCAACTCGTGGCGAACCGCGACCACACTCCGGCGCTCTCCGACGCGGACCGGGAGCTGCTCGGCGACACGTTACGAAGCCTGAGACGAGTGATCGGCGAGCGCGGCGGCGCCGAGCAACTGCTGCACGGCGAACCGCACCCGGGCAACGTGCTCACCACGAAGAGCGGGTTGCTGTTTGTAGACCTTGAGACGTGTTGCCGGGGGCCCGTCGAATTCGACCTCGCCCATGCGCCCGAAGAAGTCAGCGAGCACTATCCCGGTGTCAATCAAGACTTGCTGCGCGAGTGCCGGATCCTCGTGCTGGCGGTGATCACAACGTGGCGCTGGGATCGAGGCGACCAACTCCCAAACGGGCGCCAGCTGGGCACAGAGTGGCTCAGCCGGATCCGGGCAGCACTCGATCGCAACGGCCTGGACACCACGGCTGATCGCGGACCTTCGAGGTCGTAGCCGGCCGGTTGTTGATGTCGGATCACCCGCAGAGGCACCGGGTCGGTGGTGACCTGGCGGCGGGCCCAGAGGTGCTGCCGTCCGCGCAGGGCATGCCCGCGGCGAAGATCGCCGAGGTAACGTTCACCAGCGCGGACCGGGTCCGGAACGTGATCCATAACTTCAACGACCCGCAGCGACAGGGGAACGCTCGCGGGAACTCGGCCCCCCTCCAGGGCGCCGCGGCACGGAAGGACAGTTGGCCGCCCGCGCTACTCGAGCGTGGCCAGGAACTTCCCGAGCCGGGCGATTCCCTCGCGCAGTGCGTCGGCCGACGCCGCGTAGGAGAGCCGTACGTGCGTCTCCGCCGTGTGCACGCCGAAGTCCCGGCCGGGCGTGAGCGCGACGTGAGCGTCCCGGAGTGCTCGCTCGCAGAACTCCCAGGAAGTGAGCCCGGTGCCGCTCACGTCGAAGTAGACGTAGAACGCGCCGTCGGGCGGCACGGGAACCGGCAGTCCGAGCCGATCCAGGCCGTGCAGTACGAGGGCGCGCCGCTGGGCGAACTCGGCGCGGCGGGCCTCGCAGACCGCGAGGGCCTCGGGGGTGAAACAGGTCAGAGCCGCGTGCTGGGCAGGAGTGGAGGCGCAGAGGAAGTAGTTCTGGGCGAGGCGCTCCATCGCCGGTACGAGGGGCTCGGGGACGACGCACCAGCCCAGCCGCCAGCCGGTCATGCCGAAGTACTTCGAGAAGCTGTTGATGACTACGGCGTCGGAGTCGAAGGAGAGGGCGCTGCGTGGTGGCCGTCCTTGGTCGTCGTGGTCGCTGAGGTTGAGGTAGATCTCGTCGACGATGCGCCACGCCTCGCGCTCGCGGGCGTGCTCGCAGATCGCCGCCAGTTCGTCGGCCGGTACCGAGGTGCCCGTCGGGTTCGACGGGGTGGCGATCATGATCCCGCGGGTGCTGTCCGTCCATCGCGACCGGACGGATGCCGCATCCAGTTGGAAGCGGGTCTCGGCGGTGGCCGGGACGAGCGTGACGCGGGCGCCGAAGCTCTCGACTATCTGCCGGTTGCAGGGGTACGACGGGTCACCGATGACCACCTCATCCCCGGGGTCGACGAGGGCGGCGGTGGCCAGCACCAGGGCGGCCGACGCCCCCGCGGTCACGACGACGCGGGACGCGTCGACCTCGACGCCGTGCTGCTCCTCGTAGAACCGCGCGATCGCCTCCCGCAACGCGGGCAGCCCGAGGCTCGCGGTGTAGGGCATGGGTCGTCCGTCCATTGCCTCGCGCATCGCGTTCCGGACGGCCGGGGGCGCGCCGAAGTCCGGTTCGCCGATGCTGAGTTTGACGACGTGGTGGCCGTGGGCCTCCAGCGCCGCGGCCTGCTTGCCGAACTCCATCGCATAGAAGGGGGCGACGGCCTGGGCACGTTGCGAGATCTTCATGCGCTCATGGTGAGGCCTCCGGCTCGATCACGGCCAGGAGTGAGAGGACGGAGCAGTTTCCGAGTCGTCCGTGCATGGCCCTGCGCATCGCGTTCCGCACGGCCGGGGGTGCGCCGAATTCGGCGGAGGCGCCGTTCTGCCCCGTCGTGGAACGGGTGGCCGTCAGGAGCGTCGGGCTTTCCCGCCGTGCACGGCTGGGTATTCGGCTGCGAGCCAGGGGCCGAGATCGTTGATGAGCATCCCGAGCACCGCCGGGTCTGGTGAGGGTGCGCGGCCGGTGGACGCGGCGACGCGCATCTGCTCGACGCGCTCGGGGTAGTAGCGGCCGAAGAGTTCGGCGGACTGGTCGAGGTCGCTGGTCCAGCCGCCCCATCGGGGCATGATCAGGGTGAATCCGGTGCGGACGATGCGGCGGCTGAGGGTTCGGCGATCGGCGTGGGGGCCACCGGGGCCGGGCCTGCGGCGGCCCCCACGACCGGGTCCGCGCGGGCTGCCCGGTCAGGGCCGTCGGGGGATGCTGCCCATCTGCGCGAGGAAGGCTGCCGGGTCGCTGTCGAACCCCCGGATCATCTCCTGAAACTCCCACGCGCCGGAGCCGTCCCGGCTGAACTCCGCGACGGTCGCGGCGGTCGATGCGGAGACCTGCGCAAAGTCGTCTGCCAGCAACTGCGTGTACCTCTCGACGATCACCAGCCTGGCGTTCGCTATGTCGTCGAAGGTTCTGTGGCCGTGGTCCTGATGGATGACTGCCCCGACGACCACTCGCGCGTAGGCGGAGGACAGCCGGTCGAACTCCAGGACCATCTCCTCAACGAAGCCGAAGCCCTGGCCGGTCTGGCTGTGCCGACGCATGTTGATGGTCCCGTCCGGCGACCGGCTGTCGTAATGGACGACGTACGCAGGTTGCCCGTAGGGGTCGTCCGCGAGATAGGTCGCGGCGATGATGTCGAGGTGACGAGGCGGCTGCCCCAAGGGACTCGGGTCCCACTGAAGTTTTACTTCGACCTTCCCGAGTCCCTTGCTGACACTGCTCACCGGACGTGGCCTCCTCGCGTCGTTCCACTGCGGGACGGACGTGAACCCGCATCGTCAAGTATGGCCAGCGACCAGCACTTTGATGCTTCGTTGACCTTCTTCTTACCCAGAAGCGGACGTACCGGCGGCCCGCGATCGGGAGCGTGGCGGCTCCATCACGGTCCGGAGCGACTCCAGGTCGTCCCGGGAGGCTCTCGCGCAGCGCGGCGGGGCCTGCTCCAGCCGACGGGTGCGCAGATCGGCGACGGTCGGGAGCTTCGCCACGGGGATCCGCTGTCCCGTCGTGCGTTCGATCGCCTTCACCTCCGGTGCTCGCGGCTCGGCCAGGGTGACCGCGACACTCCCGCCTCCGGCCCGGCCCACCCGGCCGACGCGGTGCACGTACGTCTTACGGACATGCGGGGCCATGGCCACCTCCGTCTGCTTCCGGAACGGGCACGCTCGTCCCGGCCGCACCCGCGAAGGGGCGTCACCCAAGTGGCGTATCAGGACACCAGGTAGTGAACAACCCAGGAATAGCGTGGAATCGCCCTACGAGGCCCAGGGGGGTACGTCAGAACCCATCCCATCAGGAGGACTCATGCCGGTTGCCGGGCAGATCATGCACCGAGGCGCAGAGTGCATCAACAAGACGGAAACGCTCACTCGTGCCGCCGAGATGATGAAGCGACTGAAGGTCGGCGCACTGCCGGTCTGCGAGGACGACGGCAGGATGTGCGGCATCATCACCGACCGTGACATCGTGGTGAAGTGTGTTGCCGACGGGCGCAACCCCGCCGAGACTCAGTGCACGGAGCTGTGCGAAGGCACCCCGCAGTGGGTCGATGTCAACGCCGACGTCAGCGAGGTGCTCGCCACGATGGAGCGGCATCAGATCAAGCGGCTCCCGGTGATCGAGAACAAGGAGCTGGTCGGCATGATCAGCGAACGGGACATCGCCCAGCACCTCAACGAGCACCAGATCGCCGAATTCGCAGAACGGGTGTACGCCACATCCTGAGCACGTTCCCGCGTGCACTCCTGCGTCCTCAGCGGCGCGCTCGTCGGCGTGGGCACCGCTGAGGACGGGAGTTGTGCTCCAGAGTTGCCGGGTTCATATGCCTGCGCAGTCATGACAGCGCAGGCATATCGCTCACCCCACCAATGACGCGAGTGGGAGGACGGGGCGGGGCCCCGGCGCGCCGCGCAGCGTGGACGTGGCCCGGTTGGCCGGCGTCTCGCAGAAGACGGTGTCGAGGGTTTTCAACGGGGAGCGGTACGTCTTCGACGAGGTGCGCCGCCGCGTGCTCGGGGCCGCCGAGAACCCGGCTACCGGCTGAACAGCGCGGCCCGGGTAATGGCCTCGCGTCGACGTGCCCGTCCTCGTGCTCGGCGCGCCGGCGGCGTGCGGCGGCCCCCGGGAGGTGGCCGCGGGGTGGGCGCCGAGCTCCTGGCGCGGGCGGCCACCGAACACGCTGGACCTCGGGCACGTGACGGCCCATCACCTCGCTCGCCTGGCTGTCCGCGGACCGCGGCTGGCACAGCCCCCGTCGGACCCGCTGCACGGGTACGCGTCCGACCTGTTCCTCGGTCTACTCCGTCTTCGCGGCGGCCGGGCTACGGCACTCCGGGTACGAGGCGGCCGCCGCCACAACGCCCGCACCCGGGGCTGGCGGCTCACCGAGCAGGAACCGACGCGCCCGACGTCGTCCTCGCCGTCTCCCGGTACGGCCGCCGCATGCTGCACTGCGGCGGCAGCGCCCCCGCCCCCGACGGTTCCCCGGCAGGACCTGCGCTACGAGATCGGTTCGCCGTAACACTGCTACAGACGATGCCAGAGGGCCGGAGTGCCGGCCGGCGACCACGCGCCCTGGGCCTGGTGGGTCTGCAGGCACTGGTAGCGCACACCCGCGTGGGTCACCGTGGCGCCGGCCTCGTAGACGCGGCCCGCGGCCCACGCGTCCGTCGCCCCGTTGTCCTGCGGAGCGGGCGTGTCGGTCTGGGCGGAGGCGGTCGTCAGGACGAGGCCGAAGTCGCCGAGAATCGGATTGACCGGCTGGTAGAAGGTGGTCCCGCCGCTCGTGCAGTCCCCCGAGCCGCCGGAGGTCACGCCCTGCGCCTGGGTGCCGGAGACGTACGGGCCGCCGGAGTCACCCGGTTCGGCGCACACGGTGGTCCGGGTCACGCCCTCGACGGTGCCCTGGTCGTAGCTGACGCTCGTGTCGTGCTGCTCGATGGTGCCGCAGTGCCATCCGGTGGTGGAGCCGGAGCGGCAGACCGACGCCCCGACGAGCGCCTGGACCGAACCGCTGACCTGCACCTTCTTGCCGCCCTCGCCCCTGACGTCCGGCGTGGCGGTCCAGTCGCTGTTGACACCCACCCAGGCCATGTCCTTGTCGGGGAACGTGGAGGCCCGGAACGTGCCCTGGTCGGCCCTGTTGAAGCCGGTGGTCTTGTCGCCCGGCTTGCCGCAGTGGCCCGCTGTGGCGAGGCCCTGCTGCTGGTCCTTGGTCACGGAGAAGCCGATGGAGCAACGGGCCGTGCCGTTGGTGTAGTAGGCCTCACCGCCGACGATGTCCGTCAGCAGTCGTGGCCGCTGCGCCGACACGCGGACGCCCACGTCCATGCCCTGGACGCCGGCGGTCCTGATGAAGGCCGTGGCGGCCGACTGCCGGGCCGCCTGGACGACGACCCGGTTCGCCGGTACGTCGACGTACCAGACCGGAGTGTCGCGCGTCGTGACGCGGGCGGCGGCCGTGTCCAGCTTCTGCTTGATGGCCTTGAGTTCGGTGAGCGGCCGCTTGACGACCACGGCCTTCGCGCCCTGGGCCCGGATGGCGGGCGCGTCGGCGGCATGCGTGGTGGCGACGACGAGTTCGGCGGAGGTGGCCCCCCGCACCCAGGCCCCGGCGAAGTGCTTGCCCAGGGCGTTGCGGAGCCGGCCAGCGCGGGTGCCCGCCTCCGCCTCGTTGACCAACCGCTCGGCCGCCTGACCCGGTGTCAGCCCGAGGTCGCGCTCCATAACACGCAGCAGCTCCGCCGACGGCCGGTCGGCACCGAGCGTCTGTGCGGCGGTGGACCCGGACATCGGCGGAGGCGGCTCGGCCGCTGTGGCCGAGGTGAACCCGGTGAGGGCGAGGGTGCCGAGAGCGGCCAGGGCGGTGCGGCGGCCGGCCGCGGCATGTCTGCCGAGCATGCGATGAACCTCCAGCGAATTCGGGTGGGCCTGCGTCGGGTCAAGGCCTTGACGGAGAGACATGAGTCGATGTCAAAAGCGGAGTTTTTCCGCGCTTTGGGGGACGCCCAGGGGTGCCATGTGCGCTACGGAGTGCTCAGGCGGGTTTCAGGCCCGCAGCGCCGGCCTCGGTGACGTAGGACGCGGCCGTGGTGATGGCGGCGCCGGGCCGTCGTAGCTGTCGTCGCCGGAGGCGAAGCAGCCGGTCGCCGGCGGCGGTTCGAAGCCCGAGGTCGGTTGGGCGAACAAGTAGGTGGCGTTCGAACATCGCGGACCTATTCGCCAGGGTGCGCCACCCCTTCCGGCGCATAGAAATATCCACCAGCATGAAGGGCCCTGAACGGGCCGGCGGCGCGGGCGGAAGCCCACGGCCGGGCGCAACCGCGTCCTGCCCGCGTCCGTTACGGCGGAGCCGATCGCGCTGGGGGTGTGACCTTGCAGAGTTGCATGGAGAATCAGGCCATCGAATGGCTCGCCGCGGCTGCCACTGATCCTCAGCGGTGCAGACAGGAGTGGGAACAGGGCGCGGAAACAGTGCTGTTGCAGGCCGGGCGGCTCTGGGACGTGCTGAGCGTGCCCGAGGACCTGGGCCTGTGCGCGCTGGATCTCCTCGGCCGTGACCGGCGAGGGGCGCCTGCGCCGACTCTGGTCGACTGCGCGGCCCGCCGGGTCGGATTCTTCCTGCCGCCCAGCCCGACAGCCATCGAGTGGGCCGGGTCCGGCGTGCGCCGCGCCGGCAGGGGATCGTGGATCGCCGTGCCCCGACCCGACGGCGCGGCCCGGCGCCTGGAATGGCTCGTCCCGCCCGACGGGACCGGCACCCTGCACGAGCCCCGCCTGGTGGAGCTGGCTCTGCGCGAGGCGGGGGGTACGGTCCCATCCCTCACACGGAGGCATGACATGGCCGACGTCGCCGTGCGAGCTGGGCACGGCGCGGACGTCTTGGGCATCCCCAACGACGGCGACCATACGACCGACTCGGGCGGGGGCGACGCCGGTTGCCCGTGGTGCGCCGCACTGCGCACGGCGAGCAAGCGCTCCACAACCCAACCGCCGGCACACGACCCCTATGTCTCAGGAGTCCGGCAGGGCTCCGGGGACGGTCAGACCGACAACGGTCCCTGGCACCTCCCCTCGCGGGTCCGCGGGGTCAGCCGCCTGTGGAGCCGGAGGCGACCACGCCGCGCATGATCAGCGCGAAGCGCCGTCGCCGGTCCACCTTTTCTCGCGGTCTATCAGCAAGGGGGCGAGAGCGCCGGGCAACGGTCCCTGGCACCTCCCCTCGCGGGTCCTGAAGATCTCACCGGCCTGACGGTGCAGATCGGGCCGATCGGTGAAGACGGCGGTTTGCTGACGCTCAGCGTGTGGCGAGGAGTCCGAGCGTGTCGATCACGCGGTTGGAGAAGCCCCACTCGTTGTCGTACCAGGCGACCACCTTGATGTGGCGGCCGTCGACGCGGGTCAGGGCCGAATCGAAGATCGACGAGGCCGGGTTGCCCGTGATGTCGGACGACACCAGCGGGTCCTCCGAGTATTCGAGGACACCGGCCAGCGGTCCCTCGGCCGCGGCGCGGTAGGCCGCCAGGACGTCGTCGACCGTCACGTCGCGGGTGACGGTCGTGTTGAGTTCGACGATCGAGCCTACCGGGACCGGCACGCGGATCGAGTCGCCCGACAGCTTGCCGTCGAGGTTCGGCAGCACCAGGCCGATCGCCTTGGCGGCGCCCGTCGTGGTCGGCACGATGTTGACGGCGGCGGCGCGGGCCCGGCGGGCGTCGCGGTGCGGGCCGTCCTGCAGGTTCTGCTCCTGCGTGTAGGCGTGCACCGTCGTCATGAAGCCGTGCTCGATGCCGGCGAGGTCGTCGAGCACCGCGGCCAGCGGTGCGAGCGCGTTCGTCGTGCAGGAGGCGCTCGAGACGATCGTGTGCAGGGCCGGCTCGTAGGCGTCGGTGTTGACCCCGAACGCGAGCGTGACGTCGGCGCCGTCCGACGGGGCGCTGACCAGCACCTTCCGCGCGCCCGCCTCGAGGTGGGCGCGGGCGGCCTTGGCCGAGGTGAAGCGGCCGGTCGCCTCCAGCACGAGGTCGACGCCGAGCTCGGCCCACGGCAGCCGCGCCGGTTCGCGCTCGGCGAGCACCGTGATGCGGCGGCCGTCGACGACGAGGGTGTCGCCGTCGACGGTCACCGGGCGGCCGAGCCGGCCGGCCGTCGAGTCGTAGGCGAGGAGCCGGGCGAGGGCGGCGGGCTGCGTGAGGTCGTTGACGGCGACGACCTCGAGGTCGCTGTCGCGTTCGAGCAGGGCGCGCAGCACATTGCGTCCGATGCGGCCGAATCCGTTGATGGCGATGCGAGTCATGAATCGTGTCCCTTCACTTCGCCACCAGGTTCGCGGACCGCATCCGCCCGTGACAGCGGCGAGAACGCCACGGTTCAAAAGGATCACGCCACGCCACGGCGGGCTACTCGCCCCGGGTGAATGTGCGCCGGTACTCGCCCGGCGTCGTGCCGAGGACGCGCTGGAAGTGCAGCCGCAGGTTCGCGCCGGTGCCCAGGCCGACGTCGGCGGCGATCTGCTCGACGCCGAGCTGCGAACGCTCCAGCAGCTCACGGGCCACGTCGATGCGGGCCCGCATGACCCACTGCATCGGCGTGTAGCCGGTGTCGTCGACGAAGCGCCGCGAGAACGTGCGCGCCGACACCCCCGCATGCCGGGCGAGCACGTCCAGGGTGAGGGGCTCGCCGAGCCGGTTGAGCGCCCACTCGCGGGTGGCGGCGAACCGCTCGCCCAGTGGCTCGGGCACGCTGCGCGGAACGTACTGCGCCTGACCACCGCTGCGGTAGGGGGCCGCGACCAGGCGCCGGGCCGCGTGATTCGACGCGGCCACCCCGAGGTCGCTGCGCAGGATGTGCAGGCACAGATCGAGGCCCGAGGCGGCGCCGGCCGACGTCAGGACGCTGCCCTCGTCGACGAACAGCACGTTCTCGTCGACCTTCACGAGCGGATGCTTCGCCGCGAGCGCCCGCGTGTAGTGCCAGTGCGATGTGGCGCGCCTGCCGTCGAGCAGGCCCGTGGCAGCGAGCGCGAAGGCGCCCGTCGAGATGGCGGCGAGCCGCGCGCCCCGGTCGTGGGCGGCGACCAGCGCGTCGAGGACGGCCTGCGGCGGGTCGTCGCGGTCCGGGTACCGGTAGCCGGGGATGAAGACGAGGTCGGCCCACGCAAGTGCGTCGAGGCCGTGGGCGACGTGGTACGACAGGCCGTCACCACCAGTTACGAGACCGGTTTCCGCACCGCACACCCGCACCTCGTACGGCATGCTCGCCCGCGTCGTGAACACCTGCGCAGGCATACCGACATCGAGCGGCTTCGCACCCTCCAGCACAAGCACGGCGACACGACGCAGGCGGGCGGCTGGCACGGGCAACAGGGTACGCGGGCGTGCGGACTGTCTGTAAGACCAGCTCGGGGTGTGGGCAAACGGGGCGCAGCGTGGCGCCGAGGACGCCTTACCCGACGGCTTGCACCTTCCGCCTCGTCCTGCCCGCGCGGTCCCCGGGAGACGGGCGGGCGGCTGATGCGGCGCTCCCCGTCGTTCCTTGCGTGGCATCGACGATTCAATCGCCCGGCTGGGGTACTCGCTCATCAGCATGGACCCATCAGCCGACTCACGGAGGTGGCGGGGATGACTACCTCACCTCGTTCGTCGATGGAAACGCATCCCGACATCATCGACATGCGCAATCGCCACGAGATGGCCGAGCGCGCCACGACCACTCCGCAGGCACAGGCCGTCGAGACACTGGCCTTCCTCGCGGGTGTCTACCTGGCGGCGTCCCCGTGGATCGCGGGGTTCAACGGCTTGTCTGCGCTGGCCGTCAACAACCTGATCGTCGGCATCGCCTACGCGCTCCTCATGAGCGGTGGCTTCGGTCGCGCCTATGAACGCACCCACAGCATGGCGTGGGCCTCCTGCGCCCTGGGCGTGTGGACCATCATCGCCCCGTGGGTCGTGGCCGGTGACGTCAGCACGACCAGGTCGGTGGTCAACAACGTCATCGTCGGCGCTGTCGCTCTGCTCCTGGGCCTGGCAGCCAGTGCCCTCGCCGGCCGGGGCGCACGGCCCGGAGACGAACGCGCCGTGTCGGCCTCGTACGGAGCCGACCGGAGCTGACCGCGACCCCCAGCCTCACCGGCGGGCAGCCGATGCGGGTCCTCCTCGTCCCGTCATCGGCCTGGAACGTCCGAGGAGGCTGGGGTGCGTCTTTATCACAGCTGTCCCATTTGTCACAGCAGTCCCACCGACCCGGGGTTCCGCCGTCGGCGCCACGGACGCGGCTCCCGCTCCCTCGACGCTTGGGGGAGCCGCTGCGCGAGCCCGCGGAGCCGGCGCGGATCAGGGGGCATCTGCGCGGACGCGGGCTGACCCGGCAGCGGGTTCTCGCCACCGCCGTACGCCTGCTCGGCCTCGGCTTCTTCCGGATCGGCACTGCGGCGCCGGGGCGGTGCCTGACCGGCTCCTGGCGTGTGGTGACCTGCTCCTGGCGTACTGGGAGCCGGCCTGGAGATCACCGCCAAGGACTTCCGCACCTGGCACGCCACCGTCATGGCCGCCGCCGCACCTCGGCGATGGGGCCGCGCGGCCCGGGGGTCAGCGGATGGCGACGACGACGTGGTTGTCGCCGTACTGCCAGACCGTGCCGGCCTGTCCGAAGCCCGCCTGCCGCAGCAGCCGGACGTGGGTGGCGAGGGACAGGGGAGCCGGGGCGGCGGTCGCGGCGGCGGGCTCGCGGTCGCGGCGCTCGGCGAGCAGGTCGGCCAGTTCGGGTTCCTGTGCCACGGAGGTCCACCAGGAGGACCAGTCCTCGTGGGCGTACGCCCGCTGCCGCTCCGCCCGTCGGCGACCGACGCGGCCGGTGACCTCGGCGAGTCCGGCGTCACCGGGCGGAAGGTGGTCGCCGTTGACGAGGACGCCGCCGGGTCGCAGCAGCGCCGCGAGCCGGCGGTAGACGTGGAGCAGAGCGTCCCGGTCCAGGTAGTGCAGGGCGGTGGTGGAAACGGCCGCGTCCAGCGGGCGGTCGAGGTCGAGGGCCTTGGTCCACCCCGGCTCGCCGATCTCCGCGTCGACGTAGCGGGCCGCGTCCGCGTGATGGGTACGGGCCAGTTCCAGCAGGAGTGGGTCCCGGTCCACGCCCACGATGTCCGCGGCGGGCAGCCGCCGGACCAGCCGGGCCGCCAATGACCCGGGGCCGCAGCCGAGGTCGACGACGAGCGGCCTGCCCGGGCGGGCCGCGGTGATGTGTTCGACGACATCCGCGATGACGGTGAAGCGTTCCTCGCGGTCGATGGCGTATCGCTCCTGCTGGCGCTCCCAACGCTCCACCCATCGCTCTGCCGTCTCCAGGCTCAGCCCCATCCGGTCGTGCCACCTTGCCGTCTCGCACCTGTCTGTCTCGGTCGAGATCCGAGGCTACAGGTGGAAACGGTTCCCATTCCGCCTTTCTCGTCGTGTCACATGAGCGAGGCGAGGGCGGACAGTAACTGGTCGATCTCCTCCTGGGTGTTGTACACGTGCAGGCTCACCCGTACCGAGCCGGTCCGCTCGCCCGCGCTGCCCTGGCAGTGGTTGTCGGAGCGGACCATGAAGCCGTGGCTGAACAGGATGAAGCCGAGGTCGCCGGAGTCGATGTCACGGTGCCGGAAGGTGACGATGCCCTGGCGCTGCTGGACGGTCGAGCCGGCGGCCAGGCTTTTCTGGCAGCCGAGGATCTCGTAGGCGTCCAGGCGGCGCAGGCCCTCGGTGAGCCGGGCCACCAGGGCCACCGTCCACCGTTCGATCCGGTCGACACCTGCGGCGTCCAGCCAGTCCAGCGCGGCAGCCAGCGAGGCGATGCCGACGGTGTTGGGGGTGCCCGGCCAGCCGCCGGGGGCGAACTCCGGTCCGCGTGCCTGGCGGGCCCAGACGGCACCGGAGCCGGGCAGGGCCAGGGCCTTGTGCCCGGAGAAGACGACGAAGTCGACATCAAGGTCGGCCACAGAGACCGGCAGGTGGCCGACGCTCTGCGCGGCGTCCAGGCAGATGACCGCGTCCGGACCGACCGCCTGACGGATGCGGTGGACGTTCATGTTCCCGCCGTACACGTGGTGGACGTGCGTGGCGGCGACGAAGCGGGTGCGCGGCCCGGCCAGTTCGGCGAGCGCGGTGTGTTCGTAGTCGCCGGAGGCCTGCTGGTACGGCATCGGCCGGATCTCGACGTGCACGCCCTGGCGGGCCAGGAGTTGCTGTGTCTCCAGCCAGGGCGCGATGTTGGCCTGGTGGTCGGCGACGGGGACGACGATCTCGTCGCCGTCGGCGAGCAGGGAGGGGAGCCAGTCGCGGGCGATCGTGCGCAGGCCCTCGGTGGTGCCGCTGGTGAAGTGCACGGCCGACTGCTCCGGCGCCGGGTCGCCCAGGAACCTCTTGATCCGGTCACGGGTCTCCTCGACCAGGTCCGTGGTCCGGTTGGCCCAGGTGTAGGTGCCGCGTCCGGCGTTGGCGTTGGTCGAGGTGAGGTAGTTCTGTACGGCGTCGAGGACGGCCTGCGGCTTCTGTGCGGTGGCCGCGCTGTCCAGGTAGGCCAGGTCCGGGTGCCCGGTGATGATCGGGAACTGGGCGCGCAGCGCGGGCTGCCATTCGCTCAACTCATCGGCGTGGAGCGGTGCTTGGGCGTCGGCCATGGCGTCAGTCCCGTACCAGGGGTGCGCCCGCGTCGCGCCAGGCGATGATGCCGCCGTCCAGGCTGCGGATGTCGGGGTGTCCCATCCGGGTGAGCAGCGCGGCGTAGCGGGCGGACTTCTCGCCGACCGGGCAGGCGAGCAGCACCGGGCGGTTGCGGCTGAAGGGCAGGCCGCCGCGCAGGAGTTCCTCGAAGACCTCTTCGACGATGTTGACCGAGCCGTCGATGTGCAGCGCGGCGAAGGCGAAGGGGCTGCGCAGGTCGACCACCAGCGGCCGGCCGGTGGAGATCCAAGCCTGTGCGTCGGCGACGCCGATGCTCGCAGCCGTGCGGACCTCGGCGTCGGTCAGGTCGGACGGGGAGTTCGTACGGCGGGGGCGCCCGAACAGGTCGGGGCGCCGCTGCCGTACGTAGCTCAGATAGCTCTCGACGCGGTCGCAGACGATGAACACCGCCGACTGGCGCTCGGCCAGCTCACTGTCGACGGCGCGCAGTTGGCGTACGGCACCGAAGAACGCGGCCCCTCCGGTGGGACCCGCCAGGATGCCGCACCGCCGGTTGAGGGTCAGCATCCCCTCGATGGCCTCGTCCGAGCTGACCGCCTCGATCGTGTCGTACGTACCGGGGTCGAACAGGCCCACCTCGTGCGCCTCGTCGATGGTGCGGATGCCGGGGATGAAGTCGGACTTGGCCGCGACCAGGCCGACGACGCGCACGGCGGGATCGTTCTCGCGCAGGACGCGGGCCACGCCCGTCGAGGAACCGGCGGTGCCGACGCAGGCGACGAACCAGTCCGGCGCCCGGCCGTCCAGGTCCTTGACGATCTCCGGGCCGGTGCCGGTGAGGTGGGCCTCGGTGTTGCGCGGGTTGAAGTACTGGTCGGTGTGCAGATAGGCGCTTCCCTGCTCGGACAGCGTCCGGTGGAAGAGGGTCAGCGGGTCGTCGGTCGCGGTCGGGTCCAGGCACTCGCTCTGGCCGGGCAGTTCCTCGATCTGCGCGCCGAGCAACAGCAGCAGGTCCTTGATCTCCGGTACGCGCATCCGGTTGGTGACGCTCTTGAAGGCCAGGCCGTGCATGCCCGCGAGGACGGCGAGGGCCTTGGCGGTGTTGCCGCTGGACAACTCGACGACCTGGCTGCCGTGTTCGGCCGCGTCGGCCAGGTGCGGGCGCGCCATGTACCAGGCGGCCCGGTCCTTGACCGACCCGAACGGGTTGAGCAGCTCCAGTTTGGCGTACAGGTCGATGTGCTCGAGGCCGTGTACGGCCGGGTCGATGCGCACCAGCGGGGTGTTGCCGATGGCCTCGGTGATGTTGTCGTACCTCACTGTGCTTCTCCCACGGGTGTGGTCGGCCAGTACTCGTCGTCCAGGCACCAGCGCCACGAGTCGCCCTCCTGCCAGGCCGCGACTTTGCGGGCGACGGGCTGCTGCTGGGCGCGGGTGGCGTGGAAGTCCATGCAGTAGGCGGCGGTGTTCGGGAAGGCCATCAAGTCGCCCGGCTCGGGACGACGGGGCAGGAAGACCGTCCGGCGTGTGATCAGGTCGGTCTCCAGGCACAGGCTGCCAACCAGGTGGACGGCGACTGGTTGTTGACCGGTGGGTCGGTCCGTGCGCGGTACGAGCACGGGGTCCATCAGGACCCCGTGTTCTTCCAGGGCCACGTCGTCGGCCTTGGCCGCCAGCCGTACGAGAAGCGCTCCGCCGGCGTCCTGCTCGCGCACCTCCAGCACCTTCGCCAGGGTGACCCCGCACCGGTCCAGCAGCGCACGTCCGGGTTCGGTGTGCAGGTCGTACAGGTGCTCCAGCAGCAGGGCGGCCAGGGGGCGGCCGCCCAGGGAGGCGGCGGGGTGGGAGAGGAGTGCGTCGAGGTACCGCGCTCCGGCGACCGGCCGGTGGGCCGGGTACAGCCCGAGGGTGCCGCGCAGCGTCCCGGCTTCGTTGCGCAGGCCGTATCCGTGGCCGCCCCAGGTCAGGGGCGGGCGGGTGCCCAGCACGGCGGAGGTGAGTTCGGTCGTGTACCGCTCCCACTGCCCGCCGTCGGCCAGGTAGTTGATCCCGAAGCCGCCGCCGACGTCCACGGCCCGGGGCCGCAGACCGCGGCTGCGGCACTCCTCCAGCGCCCGCAGGCAGCCTTCGAGCGCGGTCGCCTTCTCGTCTAGGCTCGTCGTGTCCAGGTGATACCCCACCCCCACCAGGTCGACCGCGTCACTGTGCCGCTCGACGGCCTCCAGCAGCGGATCCAACTCCCCTGCGGACGTGCCGAACCGGCTGCGCCGGCTCAGTACCCGCACGCCGGGCGACTCGAAGCCCGACAGGCGCAGCAGGACGTGGACCCGGGGGAGCGTGTACTTGCGTACCAGCGCCGCGAGTTGGTCCAGCTCGGCGCGGCCGTCGACGCTCACGGTGACCGAGGTGCGGGCGGCCAGCCACAGGAACTCCGAGTTCTTCGGCCCGGTGGCCGTGATCCGCTCGGGAGTGAAACCGGCGCCGAGCGCGTGCTGCAGTTCGCCCAGCGACGCGACGTCCACACCGGCGTCCGTGGCGGCCAGCCGCCGCAGCAGGGCACTGGACCGGCCCGCCTTGTGGGCGAAGAACACCTGGCCGGACAGGTGGTGGCTGTCGTACACCGACCGGAACTCGTGCAGATTCGCGGTGATCTGATCGGGCAGCACCACGTTCAGCGGAGACCCGAGGGCCCCGGTGAGCGTGTGCAGGAGTCCTGCGGAGTCCAGCAACAAGCCGAGCCGCGGCCCCAGCCTCGGCTCGAGATACAACGGGTGTCCGCCCATGCCCAGCCCCTCCACCCGCACGTCAGGCCCGGCATCCCCGGGCGCGCCCGATCACTCCCCGCGGTTCGCCGTATTAGCACATTTCCATTCTTCGGTCGCTTTACGCCGCACAGTGCTGTGTCCGTTTCCGGGGAGAAGGGTGTCGCTGTACTCCTGGCCTCCGCCGGCCATCCCGTGAACTGGTCTTACGGGCAGCGCTCGGCGACGAGCAGCACCACCTTGTGTCCGGATCGCCGCTCCCGCTGCATCCGCCATCCGTACCGGGTGAGGCCTCGCGGTTTGCAGATCGACAGGGCCGTCGTGGTGAGCAGTACGGCCACGGCGGCCGCGGCGTCGACGACGAGCTGGACCCGCATGCCGCGCAGGTCGCCGCCGGACAGGTCCGTCCGCGCCGCCGCTTCGGCCACGCGACCGGCCACCTGCATGTGCAGCAGGAGGAGCAGCGTCGCCACGACGGTCAGCGCGAGCTTGGCCAGCACCCAGTAGTGGCGCAGCAGTCCCCATACGGTGCCCAGTGACTGGACGATCCCGGTCAGCAGGGAGGCGAAGGCCAGCGGGACGATCACGTACCAGCCGGTCGTCTCCAGGGCGAGGTACGCCCCGCGCACCCGCTCGGCGTCCTGGCCGGTCAGCCCGCCCACGGCGAGGGCCAGGAAGACGGCGACCGACCCGAGCCAGCCGACCGACGACGCGACGTGTGCGGTGAGCGCAAGTCTGCGCAGCGCGGGCGGCATCGCCATCAGTGGCCGCCGTGCATGCCGGGCCCCATACCGCTGCCCGTCAGGTGCAGAACGAGGACCAGCGCGACCACGGCGAGCGCCACGCTTCCGGAGATCTTCACCCAGCGCGGGGCGCTGGGAGGCGTCCCGGCGTCGGCGGGGTCGGTCGGTGAGCCGGCCATGCGGACTCCCTCGGTAGGGCGGGCGGGGCCCTCGGGCCCGCTTCTCATGCCGCAACCTTTATAGAGACACAGTGTCTACGTCAAGCCGCGGTGTATCGGCACCGTCGCCCCGTACACTGGGTGCGTGCCGAGGCTGTGGAACGAGACCATCGAGGAACACCGCCGCGCCGTCCGGGACGCGGTGCTGGAGACCACGGCCGCTCTCGTGGCCGAGCACGGGCTGCGGGGCGTGACGATGTCGCGGATCGCCGAGCAGAGCGGGATCGGGCGGGCCACGCTGTACAAGTACTTCCCCGACGTCGAGTCGATCCTGGCGGCCTGGCACGAACGCCGGATCACCGGCCACCTCGCCGAGCTCGCGGAACTCCGCGACCGCCCCGGCACCCCCGGTGAGCGGCTCGAAGCGGTGCTGGAGCGCTATGCGTTCATCCAGCAGCAGCGGCACGGCCATGGGGGAGAGCTGTCCGCCGCTCTGCACCGGGGCGACCACGTGGCGCACACGGAACAGCATCTGCGCCACTTCATCCGAGGACTGCTGACGGAAGGTGCCGATGCGGGCGAGGTCCGCGACGACGTCCCGCCGGACGAGCTGACCGGCTATTGCCTGCACGCCCTGACCGGAGCCGGAAGCCTGTCGTCCAAGGCCGCGGTACGGCGACTGGTCGCGGTGACCCTGTCCGGACTGCGCAGCCAGGACTGACCGGGTGGTCGGTGTGGTGACCGGTGGTGAAAGGATCAGAGCCGGTCGAGAGTCGGCGCTGCCGTGGTCCATGCCTCCCATGCCGTCGCCGCAGGCGGAGAGCAGCAGGGCGCTCGCCGCGATCACGCTCACGGCTGCGAGACGGCGGGCGGGCTTGCGGCGCAGGGGCGCGCGTGAAGGCGTCCATGGTCGAACTCACCTCGGTTGGGGATTGGGACGCAGTACGGCGGCGACCTGGGCCCGCAGGCTCGCCGGCCGGTCGGGGTGACGGGCGAGCGCCGACCGCACGAGTCGAGATCCGGGGCGCGGGGAACCTCGATGTTCCCTTCGACCGACCGCAGCGGCGGCTCGCGGTCACCTGCGTACACGGGGCCGAACCCCGGGCCTCTGATGCCGGCCCGTCCGTCCACCTCGACATCGGCCCGGTCTCGGCGAGCTGCTAGCGCCGCGACAGGCAACGTTTGCCCGTCAGGGAGCGGCGTCCGGTGCGTGCTCTCGGCGTGCCGGCCGGAAGCCCTCGTACTGGACGTACTTGGGCTTTCGGCCGGTGCGGCGAGAGGGCGTGCCGGGCGTCGCGACGGGGCGAACGTTGCCTGCCGGGGCACTAGGTTCTGTCTGGAGTTCGGATCAGGAGTTCGGTAGATCGCCTGCGCGCGAGGGCTCGGTCTTGATAGGCCGTCAGTCATGGCG
>NZ_JACTVI010000160.1 GCF_014495685.1 Streptomyces sp. TRM68367
CCGAGTACCTCGCGTTCCTGAACGGGCAGGACATCCACCCGGGCTACCGCGGCTCCAAGCTGCGCCGCTACCGGGCGTTCATGGATGCACGGCCGAGCATGTCCGACTGGTTCGCCGCGCCGTTGGTGGAACGGGTCGGCCGGCTGCCGGGCGAACCGCACACGGCACCGTCCTTTCCGGTCTCGTTCTATGCCCGCCCCTATCTGCTGTTTCTCGCTCTGCGCGGGTACATCGCGTTCGACTACCCATGGATGCTCGGCGCCGGGCAGCTCCGGGTGGTGGACCCGGCCGCCGAGATGGGGATCGACCTGGGCACGGCCGCCCTGATCGAGGAAGCCATCGCGCTCGGCTATGCCGCGGGCTCGGCCAGGCAGGCGATGAACTGGACGGTCAGCCGGATCGCCCTGCACGCTGGCCTGGCGCGGGTGGAGCAGATCACCGAGGAGCATACCGCCGGAGCGCTCGAAGCTGTCCGGCTGTTCAGCGAGCGCGAGGACCTGCACCGCTTCTACCCGTCGGTGCAGAACTACCGGGACAACGCCTCCAAGCAGTGGGTGACCCACCTGCACCAGTTGCAGGTGGTGCTGTTCCACCGGTGCCAAGTGGCCACTCAGCCACGGAAGTTGATGCCGTCGTGGAAGCCGCCGATGGTGCTGCCCCCGCGGATGCTGGCCGTCGCCCAGAAGTGGCTGGTGGCCCGCAAACTGACCGACGCTCCGTCGACAGTGGACAAGTGGAACTCGCGGTGCGCGTGTTCGGGAACTGGCTCGGTGAGAACCACCCCGAGATCACCACCTTCGCCGACGTCACACGGGATCACTGCCTCGGCTGGATCGGGCACATCGCCGAGGCGCCGACCGAGAGGACCGGCAAGCCACTCGGCGTGATGTCGCGGATCCAGCGGATCTCCGGCCTCTCTCAGTTCTTCCGGGACACCGCGATCTGGCAGTACGCCGACGTGCCCGGCTACACCCTCATCGGCGCGGGCGACGCGCCCAAGTTCCCCCAGAAGGTGCCCCGGTTCATTCCCGACCACGAACTCGACAAGCTGATGCCGGTCATCGACGCGATCGCCTGCCCGTTCCAACGCGCTGCCCTGCTGGTGGCCCGCTGGTCCGGGGCCCGCCGCACCGAGATCCAGCGCCTCCCGATCGACTGCCTGGACCGCTACCCCGACGGGACCCCACGGCTGCGGTTGTCCGGCCGCAAGACCTACAAAGAGCGGGTGGTCCCGCTGCACGAGGATGCCGCAGAGGCCCTGCAAAAGGTCATCGACCTGCGCAAGAACGCACCCGAGAGACCCTTCACCGACGAGCGCACCGGTGAGGAGATCCGCTATCTGTTCATGAGGCACGGCAAGCTGCTGTCGACCTACTACCTGTTCGAGACCTCGATCCAGGATGCCTGCAAGGCCGTCGGCCTGGTCCGCCCAGGTGGCCGAGACGGCACCGGCCGCGGCACCGTCTCGGCCCACCGATTCCGCCACACCGTCGGCACCCAGCTCGCCGAACGCGGCGCGAAGCTGCACACCATCATGAAGGTGCTCGGACACACCTCCGTGAGCATGGCACTCGTCTACGCACAGGTCAGCGACCAGGAAGTACTGCGCGACTACCGTGCCGTCCTCGGGCCCGGAGCAACGATCGCCGGCCCGGCCGCCGAGGAACTCAGAAACAGCGCGCTGCCGGACGCATCGGTCGACTGGCTCAAGACGAACTTCTTCAAGACCGAACTCGAACTCGGCCGGTGCCTGCGCCTGCCCGCCGAGGGGCCCTGCGAGTGCGACCTGCCGTCCGGCAGATCACGGGACGAGTGATCAGTTCGAGAGGCCATCCGAGCCGCGAGCTCAGACGACAGGCTCAGTGACCGTGACCAGGCCCGGACCGCGGAGAGGCAGACACACCCGGGAGTCGTCTGAGCTGATGCGGCAGCCTCCAGGCCCGCTCTCCGAGCAGGGACATCGCGGCCGGCAACAGCACACCACGCACAACGGTGGCGTCGATGAGGATGGCCAACGCCATGCCCAGGCCCAGCATCTTGTACTCGATGGCGGACAGTGTCATGAAGACCGTGAAGACACCGGTCATGATGAGCGCTGCGCTACTGACGACGCCGGCACTGACAGCGATGCCGCCGACGACGGCCTCGCGGGGTTCCGCGCCCGCGAGCCACCGTTCCCTGACCCGGCTGAGGATGAAGATGTGGTAGTCCATGCTCAGGCCGAACAGAATGATGAGCATGAACAGCGGTAACCAACTGACCACTCCTCCATAGGAGTTGAACCCCAGTAGTGATTCCAGATTACCGCCCTGGAAGACCCAGGCCAGCACTCCGTATGCGGCGCCGATGGACAGAAGATTGAGCAGAATCGACGCCAGCGGGATGGTCCACGACCGGAACGTCACGGCGAGCAGAAGGAACGCGAGGCCGAGGATGAAGGCGAAGACGATCGGAGTCCGTCTGTTCACCTGCTCCGTGAAGTCGTGGGGCGTGGCGGTCTTGCCAGCGACCGCGTAGTCGACACCCTCCACCGTGCCGAGGGTCACGGGGAGAGCCTGGCCGCGTAGGGTCTCCAAGGCCCGATCCGCAACGGGATCGGTGACGGCGCCCGCCAGCGGCACCCGTACCACCATCACGTCGCCGACCGGCACGGCCGTGATCGGCTCCCGCAGCGCACCACCACTGGCGGCGGCCCGCTCGTGCAGCTCTTCGACCGCCGTTCGTACTTCGAGGGTGTTGGCCGATGCGCCGTCCGTGCGGCCGATGACCACTCGGGCCGCGGTCGCCGCCCCCGGGAACTCCCGCTGCATCTCGGTCGCGGCGTCCACCGCAACCGAGACACCGGGTGGCAGGCTGGCGGTCACCGCAGCGTCCTGCAACCGAATCCCGAGCGCGGGCAGCGCCATGACCAGCAGGGCCACAGCCGACGTCGCGCCGGCCAGCACGGGCCGCCGTACGACCGCCCGTGCCACCCGTCCCCAGAAGTGCGACTCCTGCGCCGCGATCCTGCGCCTGCCCAACCAGGGGATACGAGCCTTGTCGACGCGGTCTCCGAGTGCGGCGAGCAGCGCGGGCAACACCGTCACGGAGCTGAGCACCGCCAGGCCGACTACCAAGACTGTTCCGACGGTCAACCCCTTGAAGACATCCACACCGGTGAACAGCAGCCCGAGCATGCAGACCATCACGGTCAAGCCGGAGGCCACGATTGCGTGACCCGAGGTGCGCGCCGTGATCCGCAGCGCCTCGCGCACAGCATGTCCGGCGGCCCGCTCCTCTCGTACCCGGCGCAGGTAGAACAGCGAGTAGTCAATGCCCACGGCCATGCCGATCAGCAGCACGATGGCGGAGGCCGCGCTGTTGAACGGCACCCAATGACTGACCAGTTGCAGCAGGCCGAACGCGGCCACCACAGTCGTCGCCGACAGCAGCAGCGGTATCCCCGCGGCGATCAGCGAGCCGAAGACGACCAGCAGGATCAGGAGCGTAAGCGGCAGGGAAGTCATCTCGGCACGCGTCAGGTCGTCCTTGATTCCCTCGTTGACCGCCTCGGAGAGACTGCGGTCACCCGCCTGGGCGAGCCGTACCTGCGGATGACGCTCCTGCACCTGCTCCACGGCCTTCACGACGGCCGCGTAGTGCATCTCGAACCGATCCTCCGGGCCCGCCACTTCGAAGGTGACCAGCCCGGAACGGCCGTCCTGCGATATCCAGCGCTCACTGTGTGCCTCCAGCGGGGAGCCGACCTCCCGCACCACGCCCGGCGCTCGGCGCAGCTCAGCCACCAGGTCGTCAGTGGCCTTGCGCAGTTCGGGGTTTTCTGCGAACCGCCGGTCCCCGCCGGCGTCACGGGACTTGATCAGCACGTTCTCCCGGATGGAGTCGCCACTGTCCTGCGCTTGCACCATCTGCTGGGCGCGACCAGCCTCACCGGGATCGATTGAGCGGGCACCGTCGCCCGTCGCCAATGAGCTGGACAGTACGGCCAGCACGACCAGTGCGAGCCACCCGGTGATCGCCAAGGCGCGGTGCCGGGCGGACCACCCCGCGACAGCTGCGATCACGCCCGGGCGCTCAGGCCTGGCCGTACCGGAGCCAGGAGGTAGGCCCGCATCGCCCGCGTCGGTGCCGTCGGATGGGCGATGGACAGACTTGCTTCTGGGCAGCATGAGCTGCTCTCCTCATTCTTGGTGGAGTGTTCCTGCGCAAACTCGCCTGCGGCGAGGTGGTTCGTCTCCCCGTGCCTGGGCCGTCGAGTTGCCGCTCGGCGGCCCAGGAGCCTCCCCCGGGGCTACTCGACGTCCTTGAGGACCCGTTCGATCGAGTCCGTACGGCTCTGCAGATCCGAGACCTGGCCACCGATCTCGGCCAGGTGCCGCTCGATCTTCTGCTGCCCGGTGACAGCGGCTTCGGCGAGTCTGCTGTACTCGCTCTCGCGCGCCAGCTGGGCCTTAGCCCGCCAGCTGATGGCGACCTGCCAAATGATCGTAACGACCACGGCGGTGAGCAGGACGAAGATGCCGATCGTCCCGATGACTTCCTGCCACTCGTGCTCGTTCAACCCAGTGATCCCTTCTCGATGGTCAGCGTCTCCACAGCGCTCACGATGAGCTCCGGTGTCAGGTGGACCGAGAAAGGGTTCACCTCGTAGAACTTCATTGCTTTCCCGTCCTCCGACAGCTCCAACTGAGAGGAGACCAGGCCGGCCGCCTCCAGCTTCTTCAGATGGACCTGAAGCAGCGCTCTGCTGATGTCCAGCTCGCGCGCCAGTCGGCTCACGTAGTTCCGCCCGCCCGCGAGGGCCGCCACGACACGCAGGCGGTGCGGGTTGGACAAGGTGGCCAGCACCCGCACCAGGTCGTCGCCCATCGGTGTGGGGTCTCTCACGTCAACATCCAGCACATGCCAAAGAACATTAGCAGGTGCCTAGAATTTTCGTCATGCGTAAGGCAACTGCGTCTACGGTTAAAGGCAGTGGTGTGGCGATAGCTGCGAGGCAGATCCTGTCGCCCGGCGCCGCCCGGCAGAGCGACGTGACGCTACTCGGAAGCGCCACACCAGACGGCACTCCCCAGGCTCGCCGGGGCTCTCACAAATGGTCATCTGTGAGCGTTCTGCGAGAGGCCCGGAGGCGCTCACGTTTCCCCAGGTCGCCGTTCGCAGAAGCCCTCTCGAAACCCGCATGTTGTGCGAGGCACTTCTGAGAGGCTGCCGTCATGGATTTGACGACCGATCAGGCCGCATCGGCGGTAGAACGTCACGACTGCCCGAACTGTGACGCGCCCGCCGGCAGCGCCTGCCGTACCCGGGGCGGGAAGACCGCCGCGAAGTACCACACCCCGCGCTTCGTCCTCGTCCCCGCGCTCCGCGAGGAACTGGAGATCTCGGTGCCCGCCGACCGCGGTCCCGGCCGCGCATGGAAGCAGGGGCCCGCGCTCGCGGTGGTGCCCGCGCCCCGCACCGAGCGGCCGGTGCGAATCGGATACGCCCGCACGTCGACCGCCCGGCAGGAACTGGCGAGCCAGCTCGAAGCCCTCCGCCGGGCGGACGTGCCACAAGGTCTTCTCCGAGCAGATCAGCACCCGGGTCAAGGTCCGGCCCGAGCTGGAGAAGGCGCTCGCGCTGGCCCACCAGTTCAAGGAGGCCGCGCCCGAGACCCCGGTCATCTTCACCGTCCACGAGCTCAAGCGCCTCGCGCGCAACGCCGCCGAGCTGATGACGCTGTCCGCAGAGCTCCAGGCCGGCGGCATCCAGCTCGAGCTCCTCACCGGCCCGCTCACCGGCATCTTTGACGCCAACGGCATGGACGCGATGTTCTTCGCTGTCCTCGCCGTGGCCGGGCAGATCGAGCGCAACTACATCCGGGAGAAGACCCTCGAAGGGCAGGTCATCGCCGCGTCCAAGGTCAACGACGGCGGACGCCCGAAGGCAATCGACGACGACATGCTCACCTTCGCCGTCGCACTCAAGGACAAGGGCGTCCCCGTCCCCGAGATCGCAAAGAAGCTCACTATTAAGGTCGGGAAGAACGCGGGCAAGTCCCCATCGGTCGCCTCGCTCTACCGGGCCCTGGCCGAAGCCGAGACCGCCACGGTGGACGACGGCCTGCCGCTCAGGCCCAAGCCCGTACGCATCCGCCGCCCCGAGGACCCGCTCACCCCCGAGGAGATCGACCTCCGCGAACGCCTCCAGGCCCAGCCCCACCCGAACGCGGAGACCCGCAGCTAGCATAGGATGCGCTTTTCTCGCATTGCGAGTCACGGAGAGTGGTGGATCAGTGGGGTTCAACGGTTCGATACGGGGGCGGCGAGACTGCTCCTGGTGGACGGGGTCGCTCTGTTGCGGCCGGAGGAACAGGTCTTCACGGCGATGCTGACCGGGTTCGCCAATCAGCAGCTGGCGCGGAACCTGGCCCGCACGACCGTGGAAGGCCGGGAGAACACAGTGAAGGCGTTCACCGCGTACGTGAACACCTACCCGTGGAACTGGACGCCGGCGATGGTCGACGAATGGCTCGGCGATCTGCGCTCGCTGCGCGACCTGAAGCGCTCGACGATCCGTTCGTACTCCGAGGCCGTCCGGTCCTTCTGCCACTTCGTGACCGACCCCCTCTATGAATGGACCGCGACCTGCGAGGAACGCTTCGGCACCCACCCGGTCCAGGTGGTGCATGAGTGGAACACCGCAGTGCACGTCCAGGACAACGAGGCCGACCCGAAGAAGCGCGCGTTCACCAAGGCTGAACTGCACGCCTTCTTCGCCCACTGCGACGATGAGGTCGCCCGCATCCGCTCGCTGGGCCGCAAGGGCTGGCTGCCCGCGTTCCGCGACGCCACCGAATTCAAGACCGCCTACGCCTACGGAACCCGACGCAACGAGACACGGATGCTCGACGCGGCCGACTTCGGCCGGAACCCGCACGGGGCCGAGTTCGGTGAGTTCGGCCGGTGCCAGGTGCGGTTCGGCAAGGCCAAGAAGGGCTCGCCACCCAAGCGCCGTGGAGTACTGACCGTGTTCGACTGGACTCCGGACGTCCTGGGCGAGTGGTTCACCGAGGTCCGCCCGCTGTTCGGCACCGACAACAACCCGGCGGCTGGCCCTCCGAACGGGGCCTGCGGATCGGCTGCCAGCGAATCAACTCCCGCTTCATCACCTACCGCAAGGCCCTGGGCCTGGACGACGGACTCGACTTCCACTCCTTCCGCAGGTCCTACGTCACCCACCTCATCGAGGACGGCTGGGACCCGCGCTTCGTCCAGGAGCAGGTCGGCCACGAACACGCCAGCACCACCTCGCTCTACACCTGCGTCTCCTCGGACTTCCGCACCCGCACCCTGCGGCGGCACCTGGACTCCACCATCGCCGCGGCTCTTGAGACCCAGACCGGGAGGCACGCATGAAACGCAAGGTCGGCTACACATGGCGGCTGCGCGAGGTCATGGCCCAGCACCAGATCTTCACGGCCACCGAACTGGTGCCGCTGCTGCGTGAACGCGGCATCGACCTGTCCGCCTCCCAGGTCCACCGTCTCGTCTCCGGCACCCCGGAACGCCTGTCGTTGCAGGTCATGGCCGCGCTCTGCGACATCCTGTCCTGCACCCCGGCCGACCTGGTGGCCACCACCGCCGAGAACGCCGGAGTCCGCAAGACCGCCACCGGCGACCTGCCCGCACCGCCGGCGAACGTGGCGAAGCTGCGGCCCCGCCCGGCCCGCATCCTGCCCGACGCATGACCCGCACCTACGCCACCGACGAGCAGTACGAACGCTGGTACATGGCCGAGTGCTGCCGCTGCGGCCAGCGCAGACACAAGGCCGGCACCTGGCCGGACGGATACGTCTGCCGGACCTGCTCGGACCGTGCAGTCCGGACACGCGGGACCTGTCCGGGGTGCGGCCAGGACCGTGCTCACAAAGGAGTCTCGTGCCAGACGTATCCATTCGCCTCGCAGGCATCGCCGAACGCCCCGTAGTGGAGCGGCTGTGGCTGATGTTCCGCCATGACATGTCGGAGTTCCAGGCTCTGCTGCCCAACGCTGACGGAACCTTCCGCAGCGACCGGCTCCACATGGCCTTCTCTGAGCCAGACTGGGCGCCATACCTCCTCACAAGCGGTAACAGCCCTGCTGGGTTCGCGTTCGTCCGCAGTTTGACCGCCCCGACGCGCGTGCTGAACAGCTTTTTCGTGGTGCGCGGGGCACGGCGGACAGGGATCGGGCTGCACGCTGTTCAGGAGATCGCGGCCAGGCATCCGGGCTCGTGGGAAGTCGCATTTCAGGATGCCAACAGCACCGCGGTGCACTTCTGGCGTCGCGTCGCCACGGAGATCGCTGACGACGCATGGACCGAGGAACGCAGACCGATACCCGGTCGGCCCGACCTGCCTCCTGACGTCTGGATCTCGTTCAACACCGCCGCGGTGACTCACGACTGAGCATCAAGGCAGGGAAGCCGCCGAGCACACTCGGCGCCACCGCCCACGCCGGCCTGGGTAAGCATTGGGCCAGCGGGCTGCTTTCCCTACACACGGTCACCATCGCCCTCGCTTCCCCCGACAACTGGCGACAGACGATTACGCGAGCCCACCAGTACCAAGGCCGTGAACACACTGTTGCGACAGAGCCGACTTGATGCGACGTCAGAAGCCACAGGGTCCGGCGCGCAAACTATGACCGGCGATGACTCGTGTCAATGAAGTGAACGAGAAACACTGGAGACACCGGCAAAGAACGGGATGGAGCAGGTAAAGAAGTCGTGGATGCGCAGGCGGCGCTGGTAGGAAGTGGGGATGAACACAAGCGATCTTGACCCGATGGAGCGTCTCCTCGCAGAACGCGCATGTGAACGTCTGATCTTGGAGTTCGTCCGTCGGCTCGACCTCGGTGAGCCGAGCACCGTCTCCGATCTCTTCACGCCCGACGGTGTCTCGGTGAGCGAGGAGGAACTCGCACAGTTCGAGACCGACGTCCTGGCGGGGTTCGTGCTCGCGAGGGCTTCGGCCGGACTGGTCGACAGCACGATCCGCAGCTGCGGATCCCGCCCAGCGAAACGGAGATCGAAGAGCTGTTCGCCGGGTGGCGTGAGGAGCTGGCATCCTGCCGCAAGTTCGGCCCGGCGGCCCGCAATTACGCGGTAGCCCGGTTGGCGGCCGACGTGGGGCTGCGGATCAACGAGGCACGGATGCTCGACATGGACGATGTCCGGTGGGAGCTGGGCCGGTTCGGCAACCTCTACGTCAGGCACGGCAAGGGCTCCCGGCGGCGCGGGCCGAAGCCGCGGCTGGTGCCGCTGATCAACGGCGCCGACCGCAATCTGCGGTGGTTCATCGAGGACGTGTGGGCCCACTTCGACGCCGACCACATCCGGCTTCGCGCCCCGCTGTTCCCCTCCGAGCGCAAGAACAGGGACGGCTCCTGCTCGCGGGCGACCGCCGACGTCTTCCGCCGGTCGCTGGCCGACGCCGCCGCCCAGCACCTCCCCACGTGGACTGGGAAGCTCACCCCGCATGTGCTTCGGCACTTCTGCGCCTCCCAGCTTTATCTCGCGGCATGAGTCTGTTCGCCATCCAGGAGCTACTCGGACATACCTGGACCGGCACCACGGCCCGGTACATCCACGTCCACGGCTCCCACGTCGAAGACGCCTGGGTCAGCGGGCAGCAGCGCGCCACCGACCGTTGGAAAGGACTGGCTCGTGAAGTGGAACCTCCGCCTGGCAGCGGCTAATCGCGGCATCTGGAAGGCCAGCGAACTCCAGCGGAGGCTCGCCGAACGCGGCATGGTGATCAGCGCGGGGAAGATGTCGGGCCTCTGGTCCGGCCAACCGAACGCCGTCAAGCTCGACGAGTTGGATGTCCTTTGCGCCGTGCTCGGCTGCGGCATCGAGGAACTGCTCCTGCCCTAGCCGGAGGCGGTTCCGTACCCGACAGCGGCGGCCGACGGGCAAGCTGCCGTGGGGCAGCCCCGGGCCGTCGCCCCGCGTCCTCGCACCGGCAGGTCTCTGCCACCGCGATGAACTGCGTGCACTGCGGCAAGCCGCTGCCCGATGGATCGCGTCGAGACCGGGCCTACTGCGACCACAATTGGGGTCTTCAAAGTTGAGCGGTGCGGAGGTGTCCGCGGGCTCGGCGGGTGGTGACGCAGCGTGTCCGTAGTCGTTGGTTCTCGGCGTTG
>NZ_JACTVI010000161.1 GCF_014495685.1 Streptomyces sp. TRM68367
GCCGTCCTCGTGCCCCGCACCCACCCCCCTCAAACCGCTGACCAGCCGCGATGAGCACAGGCAGGGCTATCTACAGCTGCCGTATCAGCTCGGCCTTGTTGGACGCGACCGCCGAGGCCGCGCCGTGGGCGAGCTTGAGCATGAGCGCCAGCAGCTCCGTGCGCTCGCTGTACGGCGGGCGGCCCAGCACCTCCCACCGGATGCGTTTCGCCCACTTGTGGATCTCCGGCAGCAGGTAGACGGAGAGGTGCCTCCACGCGGAGGCGGTCATGATGACCTTCCAGTCGATACCGGCGGCCTCCCTCGTGGAGGCGAACCACAGCACCGTGATGGAGGCCAGGCCCGTCTTGCCCAGACCGTGCGGGCCGCGTACGGCCACGCGCCGCTCCCTGGGCAGCGCCCCCACGATGTCCTGCTGGTAGGCGGTGAGCCCCTCATCCTCCTCCCACCGGATGCAGTCCCTCGCCCACCCGACAGGGTCGTACATGTACCGGGTCACCCGGTGCGCGTTCCTGCGGGTACGCCGAGCCTGCAACCGGTCCCGCAGCTCCCGCAGCGTGTCCACGTCCCCGGACAGGACCAGGGCAGCGATCTGCTGCTCGATGTCCTCAGCCGTCGTCATCCTCGGCCCGCATCTCCTCCATGAGGGCGAGGATCTCGTCCCCGAGCTTCTGCGCGTCCAGGTTGATGCGGCGCGGTGCCTCCACGCCGGTCAGGCGGGACCGGCCGCGGATGCACTCCAGCACGATGCGGGCCGCGTGGTGGCTGCGGTCCTTCCCGATCGCCGCGGACCACCATGCGGCCTGAAGGCGGTCATAGCGCAGCACCTCCAGTTGGCGCAGCTCATCGATGTCGGCCTCCTCCCGGGCGATGCTCTCCTGGATGGCTCTGTCGATGGCCTTCTTCGCTGCGCTCGCGTCGGCATAGCCCACCTGTTGCGCGATGGTGCGCAAGTCCATGCCGGCGAGGAAGGCCTGGAGGGCTTGCTTTCGGCGTTCCGCGGCACTGAGGCGTTGCCGGGGTGAGGCGGGCATGGGTTTCTCCGTATTCCGTGTCCTTGTTTCGGGTTTCAACTACCTCGGGTTAGGTGGTCATGAGGCGGTGGAGTTCCTCCCGGGCATGCCGGTCGCGGTCGAATACGCCGGTGTAGGAGGCGGTGACCATCACGGAGCCGGGCTTTCGGGCGCCTCGGTGGGCGAGGCAGCCGTGTTCGGAGCGGATGATGCAGGCGGAGCCGAGGGGAGCCAGGTGCTCGTCCAGGGCATCGGTGACTTGCCGGGTGAGCTGCTCCTGTGTCTGGAGGCGCCGGGCGTATACGTCCAGGACCCGGGGGAGCTTGGACAGGCCGGCGACGGCCCCGCCGGGGGGTGGCTGGTAGGCGATGTCGGCGGTGCCCGTGAACGGCAGCATGTGATGGGCACAGAGGGACGTGAACGGCACGCCGGTGACCATGATCGGGGTTCCCGGGTGGTCGACAGGGAAGACGCGGGCGAGGTGGACGGCCGGGTCCTCGTCGTATCCGGCGGTCATCTCGTTGAGGGCGCGCAGCACGCGGGCCGGGGTGTCGATGACCTCCGGGTGGTCCGGGTCCAGGCCGCGGGCGGTGAGCCACGCGCGGACGCCTTGCTGGAGAGCCAGGGCGCCCGGGAGGGGGTCGCCGGGGTAGGCCGGGGCCGGGATGGTCTGCTCGTCGGTGGTGGTCATGGCTCAACGGCCCCTTTCGTCGCCCCACGCCAACACGTGCAGGCGGGTGGTCAGGTTGAAGCCCGCCGCTATGGCAGGGTCGGCGATGGTGGCGAGGTGCTCGGTGACGGCCTGCGGGGTGGTGCCCTCCGACATGGCCCACACGAGGCGGGGCGGGATGCCGTACAGGTCGCACAGGCGGGCCACCTCCTGCACGTGGGCCTCGGTGGCGCACACGAACTTGAAGGAGGCCCGGCCCGTCCAGCGCAGGACGGCGAGGGCCTTGCCGTTGATGCGCTTGTGCTCCGGGTCGCCAGCGTGGGCGAGTTTCGGGGACACGTTGAAGCGGGTCACGGTGGCCGCGGTGTACGGGGTGGGCGGGATGGTGCCGTTGGTCTCCACCTCGATGTCCACACCGGCCGCGGTGAGGCGGTCCAGGAGCAGCTGCCAGCCGGGTTTCTTCTGCTGGAGGAGCGGCTCCCCGCCGGTGATGACCACCACCTCCGGGTCGCCGTCCAGCAGCTCGGGCACGAGGTCCTCCACCGGGCGGCGGGTGAGTTCCTTGCGCAGGTCGAACCGGGAGGCATCCCACGTGTACGGGGTGTCGCAGTTGTGGACGAGCCAGCCCTCCGCGATGTAGTTGCCGGTGCTCGTGGTGAGCGCCACGACCTCCCCGTGCCCGGCGTCCTCCACGGCCAGCACCTCACGCGCGTTGTTGGGGGCGCGGCCGATCATGGAAGCGAGGGACTGAGGCTTTGCCGGGGTGGCGCCGACCAGGAAGCGCCATAGGTCCCCGCCCCGGGTGCGTAGGCGGATGCCCTTGGGCTCCCGGGCCACGTCGAAGCCGAGGCGTACGGCAGCGTTGTAGGTGCGCTCGTAGACGCGGCGGCCGTCATCGCTGGTCTGGTACTGGGTGATACGGACGATAGTGCCGCTGCTGACGCTGCCCTCGGCGTCGAACATCCCGGCGAGGTAGCCCCAGGCCCATGACTCGTTGTCCAGGTCCTCCTCCACCCACTGCTCGAACCGTTCGGCGGCGGCTTTCTCTGTAAGCCAGAGGGCGGACATGGTGCCGTGCCCGGTGAAACCGGTGCGGCTGTGGGTGCCGGGACGCAGGGTGAAGCCCGCGCGGGCCGCGTACTCGCGGGCGCGGTCGAGGAGGGGCTGCTCGTTGAGGGCGAGGCGGAAGCGCCGGTACTCGCCGTTGCCCTTGCGCAACGTCCAGAACGATCCGTCCCCGTCGGCGAGGCCGGATACGTAGCCACGCTCGTACGCAGCTTGGTCCCGCTTCTGAGGCTCGGCGAGGAACGTGCAGTTGAGCCCCTCGGCTCGGGTGAACTCCCGCCAGCCGGACCGGACGGCGCGGTTCTTGGACGTCCAGGCCCGGGTGTCCGCGGAGCACACGAGGTTGCCGTTCACTTGGATGAGCGGCGCCTGGCGACGCTCGATGTGGGTGACCGTGGACGGCGCCAACGCCCCGTGCTTTCCGCTCTCCGGGGCGGTGCGCCCGAGCACGACATCGCCGACTTTCAGCAGCTCAACGGGGGTCCAGGTGAAGTCCTGTCGCAAGATCAACATACCGGGTACCGTACACCAGTGACAACTGAGGTTGCAGGCGCCGAGGCGGCAGAAGGAGGCGCGGCGCCCGGTGGAGGGCCCCTCCCCCTGGACGGTGCGGCTGAACGTCTCGGAGACGATGAGGGTGGGCTCGTTCATGCCGCGGCCTCGGTGGGGTCGGCGGTCCAGGTGGCGGCGTTGACGTGGGTCTCCTGCACGTGGACGCGGGACACGTAGGCGCCGGGGGCGCGCACGAGGCGGTCCAGGGCCTCGGCGGCGGTGGCCGCGATGAGGGCGGCCACGTTCTCCACGGTGGGGCAGCCGTCCACCTCGTAGACCTTGCACGCGTTGGCGCGCAGTACGGGGACGAGGGGGTCATCCGGGCAGAGCATGACGCCGTGGTCGAGGTTGGCGTCTATCCAGCCGCGCAGCTCCCGCTTGAAGGGGCCGAACTCCACGACGAGCCCGGACGGGTCAAGGTCGGCGGCCTCGACGGTGACCTCTGTCCACCAGGAGTGGCCGTGCAGGGATACGCACTTGCCGGGCAGGTGGGGCAGGCGGTGGGCGGTCTCGAAATTGTGCCGGACTGTCACGGCGCGCATGGGGGTGCTCCTCAGCAGGGGGTGTAGGGGATGGCGACGGTGTAGCGGGTGGTGCCGTTGTCGTGGCCGATCTCGTCCGGTACGCCGATCACGTCCAGGTGGATGGCCCGAAGCCGGTACTGGCCGCCCCACGGCTCCCATTCCGGGGCCACGTAGCCGTCCAGGTGGGCCCACAGCCGGTCCGCGACGTCTTCGTTGGTGGCGTCCTTGAAGGGGCGGCGGGTGAGCTCGTGGATACGCCGCAGGAGGGCCGCGTTCGTGTCCTCGAAGGACGGGTAGCCGTGGCGGCCGACGGTGTCGTAGACGACGGTGACGGAGCCGGTGTGGGAGTGGGCGCGCAAGCCCATGGGCCGGTTGACGTTGGTGAAGAAGATGGGCAGGGGGCCGACGGTGACGGTGCGGATGAGGCCGGTCGTGTCCGGGGTGGGGGCGCTCATGGGCGGGTGTTCTCCTGTCGTGCGTTGTGGACGCCTGCGGCGGCGCGGTTGAGGTTGGTGGCGCTGCCCTCGGCGAGGTACAGGTGCAGGCCGGGCGGTGCCGGGGCGCCGTTACGGGTGATGGGGTTGCGGGGGCTCGGGGGCAGGTGGATGGGGCCGTGGCGGCGGCGTAGGTACTCCTCCGCCCGGCGCCACGCGATGCCGGCGACCGCGCAGGCCGCCGTCGGGGTGTAGTTGGCGCGGGACGCGAAGGAGGCCGGGTCGGCGTAGTGGGCGCGCAGCAGGTCCCGGTGCTGGAGCAGGGCCTGCTTGTCGCGGAGCTTGAACTTGACCCACGTGCCGCGGTCGGTGTCGAACAGCAGCAGGTCCCCGAAGCGGAAGCCGCTGCCCCAGGTGGAGGAGTCCACGCTGTAGAACGGGAAGTCCCGCAGGGCGCGCCACACGGTCATGCCGAAGCCGTGGAAGACCGCGCGGCCGTCGGCGATCTTGAAGGCTTTCGCGATCCACGGCAGGACCTCCTGCACGGGGTTGCCGAGGAGTTTGCCGAGGGCGATGTAGGTGTAGCCGTCGTCGATGTAGCGCTCCAGCCACTCCCACGGGTCGCCGGTGTGGAAGACGGGCAGGGGGGTGAGGCCGTGCTCGCGCTCAAGGCGTTTCTGGTTGTCCCAGGTGGCTTGCGGGCCGCCGATGACGTCGAGGTTGGCGTACAGGGTGAGTTGCCGGTCCCACTTGTGGCACCACGCCGCGTAGTCCTCCAGCGTGAGGTGCAGGCCGAGGGTGCGGGCGGAGTGCGCGCCGGAGTCCCCGAACACCCATGAGGTGGGGGTGGGAAGGTTGGTGGTGAAGTCGCGCATGTCCACGGTGCGCCAGAACGCGTATGAGCACAGGGCTTTGAATGGCTGGTCCAGGCCGGTGTGGACGGTCATGCTGCCGTCTCCCTCTGGCGTGCCTGGTGGACGCCGACAGCCGCGCGCACGGTGTTGGTGGTGGTGGGCTCCGCGAGGTACAGGTGCAGGCCGGCAGGGGCCGGGGGGCGGCCGTTGCGTGCCACCGGGTCCCGGGGGCTCGGCGGGATGGTCTGGGGGCCGTGGCGGTCGCGTAGGTACTCCTCCGCGCGGCGCCAGGCGATGGCGGCCAGGACGGTGGCCGCGGTGCGGCTGTAGGTGGCCCTGGTGGCGAAGTGCATCGGGTCGGCATGGTGGGCGCGCAGCAGGTCACGGTGCTCCAGCAGCTGGGCCTTGTCGCGCATCGTGAACTTCACGAACCGGCCGCGGGCCGGGTCGAACAGCTTGACCACGCCGAACCGGAAGCTGCTGGTCCAGGTGGAGGAGTCCACGGAGTAGAACGGGAACTCCCGCAGGGCCCGCCACACGGTCATGCCGAAGCCGTGGAAGACCGCGCGGCCGTCGGCGATCTTGAAGGCTTTCGCGAGCCAGGGCAGCACCTCCGGGATGGGGTTGCCCAGGAGCTTGCCGAGAGCGATGTACGTGTACCCGTCGTCGATGTACCGCTCCAGCCACTCCCACGGGTCCCCGGTGTGGAACACGGGGATGGGGGTGAGGCCGTGCTCGGTTTCAAGGCGTTTCTGGTTGTCCCAGGTGGCTTGCGGGGCGCCGATGACGTCCAAGTTGGCGTACAGGGTGAGGTGATGGTCCCAGCGGTGGCACCACGCCGCGTAGTCCTCCAGCGTCAGGTGCAGGCCGAGGGTGCGCGCGGAGTGCGCGCCGGAGTCCCCGAACAGCATGGTCTGCACGGGCACCTCGGACATGAATCTGTCCATGTTGCGGTCGTGGAAGTAGGCGTAGGAGCACAGCGGCTTATACGGCTGGTCCAGGCCGGAGAAGGTGACGGTCACGAGGCGACGGCCCCCCGGTGGTGCTCCACCTCGTCCATGAGCCCGTACAGCTTGGCCTCATCGTCCTTGCCGGGGTGGGCATCCAGAGCGCGGCGCCACCGGTCGAACAGGCCGGCATCCACGGTGACCTTGATCTGCGGGCGGAACACGTCCTCGTTGGGCTCGCCGTGCTTCTCGGTGAGCTCCTGGACCTCATCCGGCGGGGCCGCGAGGAGGTTGGTGATGTCCTCCAGGTCCTGGTCGGTGTAGCCGGTGCCGTCCAGGTCATCCAGGGAGGCCAGCAGCTCGGAGAGCGCGTCGTAGTCGTATGCCCCCTTGTCCGCGGTGCGGTTGTCGGCAACGTTGATCGCCGTGGCGGTCTGGTCGTCGCAGGTGAGGATCTCGCAGCGGGCGCCGGGCTCCCAGGACGGTTCGTTGTTGCACACGCCGCAGCCGGACGTGCCGCAGTCCCCGGGGCCGTGCTTGGCGATGGCCTGCATGGTGTGGTTGCCGGCCAGGACGACGAGGCGCCCGCCTGCCTCCTCGCGGACGACGAGGGAGCGGTATTGGCCGTTGCGGCGCAGGCTGGCGAGGATGGCGTCGACGTCTCCCCGTTTGGCGTTGCCCGGGAACGGGGTGAGTTCCTCGAGCGACAGGAACGCGGTCCGCAGGTGGGTGGCGTGAGACATGGGTGTTCCCTCAGGGGTGGTGGGCTACGGCTGGGGGTCGGCGGTACGGGCGCGGTCCAGCAGGCAGCGGAAGCGCTCGGCGTCGTCGTTGGGGTTGGGGCAGTGGAGGGTGAGCCCGTAGAAGTCGTCACGGACCTCCGGCGGGACGCGGAACTTGAGGACGGGCCAGAACTCGTCTTCGGCGTCGCCGGGGCCGTCTCCTCCGCCTGCCTCGCCGTACTCGCGGTCCTGCGGCTCGCGCCGGTAGGTGTCGGCGAGTTCCTCGATCGGGGGCGGTGGGGCGATGAGCCGCTCGACGTCGGCCGGGTCATAGCCGGTGCCGACGTAGTCCTCATCCAGCAGTGACAGCAGCTCCACGAGGGCATCGGTGTCCCAGCCGCCTCGCTCCGCGGTGCGGTTGTCCGCGAGGACGATGCGGCGGGCGGTGTCCTCATCGCACCGGATCAGCTCACAGCGCGCGGACGGCTCCCACTCCTGGCCGTGGCAGACGGCGCACGGCTGCTCCTGCTCTGCGGTGGTGAGCCGGCAGGGGCCGGGGCCGTGGGCGGCCAGGGCCTGCATGGTGTGGTTGCCGGCCAGGACGACGAGGCGCCCGTCTCCCTCGTCGCGGACCACGAGGGAGCGGTATTGGCCGTTGCGGCACAGGCTCGCGAGGATCGCGGGCACGTCCCCGTGGCGTGCGTTGCCCGGGTACGGGGTCAGCGTGTGGAGCGGCAGCTGCTGGGTGCCGAGGTGCCGGACGCCGGTCTCTGTGGGCATGGCTCGTCCAGGGGATGTGATCGAGCCCGGCCCAAAACCAGCGGCGTGTGCATTATCGCCGCACGTCAAGACTGTGCAGCGGTGCGGCGGGCGGCGCGGCGGGCGTCCTGCTCCTGCTGCCACTCCCGGAAGGTGCGCCCCTTCATGCGGCGCCGGAACTGCGGGATGTTGTTGGAGGGGATGCCGACGGGGGCCGGGCCGAGGACGGCGAGGAGGTCTGAGGCGTCCTGGTTGTGCCAGCCTGCGGAGCGGATGGCTGCCTCATCCGGGAACACGTCGGCCACGCGGTCCCGGGCCGGGTCAAGCAGGTGGTCCTCCGTGCCGCCGTAGCTGTACACCCACCGGAAGTTGCGGGGCGGGGCGGGCTCCACGAGGCGCCGGAACCGGGTGACTTCCTTGGTGTAGCAGTAGAAGTTCACGCCGGGCCGGAAGTGCATGATGCGAAGCCAGGCGGACAAGTAGTGGTCGCTGAAGAAGTCTCCGGCGTCATGTACGCGGACCCATCCGCCCTGGTGGCGCGGGTGAGCGAGCTCGGCGCACATCTGGCGTTGCCAGCCGGGCAGGTCGTCCAGCACATAGGCGAGGTTCTGCTGGTGGCGCTTGATGACGCCGGGGAAGTTGTACGTGCCGTTTCGGGCATAGCAGGCCAGAGCGCAGACCCCGGCCGCGGGGCAGGTCTTGACGGTGCGCCCGTCCGGCAGGCGGGTGGCGAGCGCGGGCAGGGTCCAGTTCCATATGCCCTGCGTCCCGCAGTTCGCTGTTCTGCGTCAGCAGCGTCTCGGGACGCCAGTACCGGAGGCGGCGGGCCGGGGGGTCCAGCAGGGTGACGGTCATGGCCGGTCGGCTCCCGCGGCCTTGATGAGGGCGGCCACCGTGACCACCGCGTCCGGGGCGTGCTTGGAGTCCAGGACGGCCACGAGGGTGCGCAGGGCGCGCAGCACGATGTCCGAGGTGGAGGCATCCGGCAGCAGCTCCCGGACGGCGTCCACGAGGCGGGCGGCCTCGTCGCGGTCCTCGGGGGTGTAGGTGAGCAGCATCTGCACGTGGCCGGGCGGCGCCGGTGCGGCCGGGGCGGGGGTGGCGGCGCCCTCGGCGGGGAGCTGCTGGACGTTCGGGGCCTGTGGCGAGGTGGTGGAGGGCGCAGCGGCGGCAGGGGCCTCGGCGGGGGCCTGCTGCGTTTCGGGGCGCGAGCGGGGGGCGGGCTCCTCGTAAGCCTCCTCCAGGCCCTCCTCCTCGGTGTCCTCCAGTACGGACAGCAGGCCCTCAAGGTCGGCGTCGGAGTAGCCGGTGCCGGTCAGGTCTTCGTCCAGGCCGGCGAGGAGCTCCACGAGGGCCTGCTCGTCGTACGTGCCTTCCTCGTGGCTTCTGTTGTCCACCAGGACGATGCGGCGGGCGGTGTCGTCGTCGCACGTGATCAGCTCACAGCGGGCGGACGGCTCCCAGGGCTCGCCGTGGCAGACGGCGCAGGGGCGTTCCTCCTCCCCCACTTTGACGGTGAGCCCGCAGGGGCCGGGGCCGTGGGCGGCCAGGGCCTGCAACGTGTGGTTCCCGGCGAGGACGACGAGGCGCCCGTCGCCCTCGTCGCGGACCACGAGGGAGCGGTATTGGCCGTTGCGGCAGAGGCTTTCCAGGATGGTGGGCACGTCGCCGCGGCGGGCGTTGCCCGGATACGGGGTGAGCTCGTGGAGGGGGAGCGTCTCGGTGCCGAGGTGGGTGACGCCGGTTTCGGTGGGTGCCATGTCTCGCCCAAGGGGGTGCGTTCGAGACTCGGCCCATAACCAGCAGTCACGGTGAGCATAAGAGGACGCCGGGACGGGGTAGGCCCGCCGCGGCTGTGCCGGGCGGGCCCTCGGGGTGGTTGGTCAGTTGATGCCGGGCGGGTACGGGGTGAGGTGACCGCACCCGTGGCACCGCTCGCCGTCTCGGAGGGCCTCCGTTGACCCGTGGCAGCGGGGGCACTCCCCCAGTTCCACCACGGGCCCCCGGCCGGTGCGGCAGGCCGGGCAGTAGTGGGGGCCGTCGGGGCGGGTGAGGTCCCAACCGGCTCGTTCAGCGGCGGCCCGTTCGAAAGCGTCGTCGGCGCCGGGCAGTCCGATGTGCAGGGCCAGGCATTCGGTGGTGTCGCACACGGTGGCGAGGACGAGCGTCACGGCGTCGGGTCCTTGTCGGTGAGGGTGGCCGGGGCAGGGATGGTGGCGTAGGAGGCCCACTGTCTCGGCTCGTTCATCGGGTTGTCCGGCCCGGGGCGGGCGGAGAAGTCGCGGGTGCCGTCCAGCAGGTACTCATACGCCCCATCGTGGTAGGGGCCCTGTACCTCGCGGATCACGGCAGTGCCGCCGGGCAGGCGACGGGCCCATATCTGCCCGATGTGGTGGACGGCCGTGCCGACAGGGAGCGGGTGCGCGGTGCGGGTCATGGCCGGGTCCTTAGTGTCCTGCGCCTGAAATTGCAGTCGTAAGTCTGTAGGCTGTTTTCATGTCGCATCGGGGTCCGCGTGCTGTCGAGGTTGTGCTGT